>NZ_WJFC01000178.1 GCF_009725235.1 Scytonema sp. UIC 10036 | reverse complement strand
GAATGGAGAAGCTTTTTGCCTATATTTATAACAGGAATTGTGTAATTGAGAATGATATTTATTTGAGTATACACAAAATTTAGTTCTTGGCAATCGGCAATTTTAGAAAAGCTGATAAGCAATTGATGTACTAGGTTAATGGAGACTTAATCTAAGAAGCTTGATATTAACGTTGAGTCGAAGGCAACCATTAACAAAAGAACTTAAACAAGCCGTCTTATAACCATTACATGGAGCGATTGAAATGAAAGGTTCCCTTCACCCTAAGAATAATATCACAATTAACCCATCCAACAACGAGTCAATTCTTGATGTGATTGGCCGCATGGGTATGAATCGGCGGCGGTTTCTACTAACAGCAGCAACTAGCTCAGCACTGACCGTTATAGGTGAGGTTTCTATTGGCGGTTTTCTCCGCACTGTCGAGGCAGCACCAATTCCACCAGACACGGGCTTTGAAGGCATTGGCTTCGAGAGCATCCCACCGAATTTAAATAACCCAAGTACAGGGCTTCTGGAAAAGGATCTCGTTAGTGTTCCTCCTGGCTATAAAGCCGAAGTATTGGTTGCGTGGGGTGACCCCATTGCACCTGATGGGCCACAGTGGAAATCCGATGCATCTGGTGATGCGGCAGCACAAGAAAAGCAGTTTGGGATGCATGGGGATGGTATGCACTATTTCCCTCTGAGAAAACGTGGTTTCTTTGGTCGCTCTCAAGAACGTGGTTTGTTGTGTGTTAACCATGAGTACACCCATGAAGAACTCCTGCATCCTGATGGTCTGACCTTTGTTCCAGCAACGGCAACTGCTGCACAGCAAGGGTTACCTGGTTCACAGGTGACAATTCAAAAGGTACGAAAGTCTCAAGCTGCTCACGGTGTTTCTGTTGTAGAACTTGTCAAGAGTGTTAATAAGTGGCGTGTAGATCGTTACTCACCTTATGGTCGTCGTATTACTGCTAACACTGAGATGTACGTTTCGGGACCAGCAGCAGGGGATGCACTCTTAAAATCTAAAAAGTTCGACATTACACCAAACGGTTCAATTTATACCGTTCGGGTGAACAACGGTTACACCGCTTACGGCACCCTCAACAACTGTGCTCACGGATATACGCCTTGGGGTACCTATTTGACCTGCGAGGAAAACTGGAACGGTTACTTTGCAAGCCCCGCAGGAGATGTAGAGGCAATTGCAGGTATAGACAAGGCTGATATCTTAGCAGGGCAAAATAGATACGGTATTGCGAGAACTGAGACTCGCTACCGTTGGCATGAGGTCGATCCACGCTTTAATGCCAGCACAAATCCACTCGAACCTCATTTATTTGGTTGGGTCGTTGAAATCGATCCGTATAATCCTACGAGTACGCCTGTGAAGCGTACTGGGCTTGGTCGGTTCAAACACGAAAGCGCTCAAGTTGTAGTTGATGATAGCGATCGCGTAGCTTTTTATATGGGCGATGACGAGCGCAACGAGTATATCTACAAGTTCGTTTGTGCCAGACCTTTGAACAAATACGATCGCAACGCCAACCGCGATATGCTAGATTACGGTACTTTATACGTTGCTAAATTTAAAGACGATGGTACTGGTGAGTGGATTCCCCTTGTCTACGGTCAAGGCGGTTTAACACCCGAAAATGGATTCAAAAGCCAAGCTGAAGTGCTGATTAATACACGACAAGCAGCCGATCGAGTTGGAGCGACCATGATGGATCGTCCGGAATGGACTGCCGTGCGTCCCCGGATAAGAGGATTTGAGGAGATTGAAGTCTACTGTACTTTAACAAATAACAATCGTCGTGGAACAACTCCAGTCTCCTCCAACCAGCCAGACGGTACAACAGGTGCAGGTAGCGCACGTCCTCCAGTTGATGCTGCCAATCCACGCCCTGACAACCGTTACGGTCATATCATCCGTTGGCGCGAGGATGGAAGAACTGTTACAGCCACCACTTTTACCTGGGATCTTTTTGTTGAATGTGGTGACAAACTCGATCCCGATCCAAATCACGTTGGCAACATTAATGGTGACGACTTTGGCGCACCAGATGGTCTCTGGTTTGATGACTTTGGTCGCCTCTGGATTCAAACCGACCAAGAAGGTAATGGTCTTGGCGATTGGAAAAACATCGGTAGCAACGTCATGATGTGTGCCGATCCCAATACCAAACAGATTAGACGGTTCTTAACTAGCCCGACGAACTGCGAAGTCACTGGCGTTATTACTACACCTGACGGCAAAGCCATGTTCATCAACATTCAGCACCCTGGCGATGATGCAGTTGCTTCTAATCCAACCCAGTATAGCAACTGGCCACACAGCCAAGGCTATGGTCCCTCTGGACGTCCGCGCTCTTCAACGGTAGTCATTACACGGGATGATGGGGGCATAATTGGTGGGCTTTAAAGAATTGTAATTTCTTTAGACTGCAAAACTCTTGTAGGGTAGGCGTCCCCGCCTGCCCTCTCGAATGTATAGGCGAGGATGCCCGTTCCGCAGTTATCTAAAAACTACTGCAAGGATGTGATTAGCTTCACAACTCGTTCCTTGACTTCATCACGAACCCGACGGAAAGTGTCTATATCTTGCCCTTCTGGATCGTCAAGCTGCCAATCTTCAAACACTTCTCTTAAAACCCATTGTTCGGGCAAATTCACTCCACAACCGCAAAGAGAAATGACCGCATCATAGTCAAGAGCATTGAAATCGCTTAAAGGTTTGGAAGTTTGATCGCTAATATCAATACCAATTTCAGACATAACTTGAGTCGTAATAGGATCGACCTCACTTGCTGCAAGTCCCGAACTGTCTACAGCAATTTTTCCTTCTCCTAAAGTACGAGCAAATCCCTCTGCCATTTGGGAACGACGGGAATTTTTCTTGCAAACAAACATAACACGTTTCATGGATCTTTCCTCACTAATGAATATTTGCGGAAGTATTGAACAATTATGTAACAAACTGTAAAGGCTCTAAATTCCGTTTGTAGTTGCAATGCATGCGCGTTCGCCGCCCTTGCGTGCCGCAGGCATAGACAGTGCAACTGCAAACAATAATTATTCTTTATTTAAGTTCATTTCAAGAGCCTTATTCGCTACTGCTGTTATCTCTTTGGCTGCTTTTTCCTTACGTTCGCTGTAACGGTCTGTTAAATAGTCAACCTTATCGCGCAACAATAAAGTAAACTTACAGAGCTCTTCCATGACATCAATCACGCGATCGCGATATGGTGAATCCTTCATGGTTCCATCTTCATTAAACTCTTGATAAGCTTTCGCAACACTAGACTGATTGGGAATTGTAAACATTCGCATCCAACGCCCTAAAATCCGCATGGTGTTTACAGCATTAAAAGACTGAGAACCCCCACTCACTTGCATCACGGCTAAGGTTCTACCTTGAGTTGGTCTAACTGCGCCTATGCTAAGGGGAATCCAATCAATTTGATTTTTCATAATCCCAGTAATATTGCCATGCATTTCTGGTGAAGACCAAACTTGACCTTCAGACCACTTGCTCAACTCGCGTAATTCCTGTACCTTCGGATGGGTATCCGGGACACTGTTGTGAATAGGTAACTCACGAGGGTCAAAAAACTTCACTTCAGCACCAAATCCCTCTATGATTCGAGCGGCTTCTTCTGCTAAAAGACGACTATAAGAACGCTCTCGTAAAGAGCCATACAAAAACAAAATTCTGGGTGGATGATCGAAATTAGTCATGAAAATCAACAATAAAGTTCTAATTGAAGTTGAAACCCGGTCACTGGTTACTGGTCACTGTTAAACAGCGTGGATCGCGTAAAGTTGCCTTCTCCGGGTCTCGTGGGAACCAAGCTGCTGTACGTTTGCAAAACTCAACCAACATTAACATCACTGGTACTTCTATCAAAACGCCAACGACAGTAGCCAAGGCTGCACCAGAATTTAAACCGAATAACATCACAGCCGTAGCAATAGCAACTTCAAAATGATTGCTTGCTCCTATCAAGGCTGCTGGTGCAGCATCTTCATAAACGAGATTGAGCTTTAACGCTGCTACATAACTAATCAAGAAAATGAAATTAGTTTGAATAAAGAGCGGTACAGCTATTAACAAAATATGCCAAGGATTATTGACAATAAGTTCTCCTTTAAAAGCAAACAGCAGTACTAATGTAATCAGCAAGGCAGTAATAGAAATAGGGGTGAGGTACTTCAAAAATCGCCGTTCAAACCACTCTCTACCTTTATTCTTTAAGATCCAGTAACGGCTGTATATTCCAGCCACTAACGGCAACCCTACATAAATGAGCACTGATAAAAATATTGTTTGCCACGGTACTGTCAAATCATTTGCAGCTAACAACCATCTACCTAAGGGTGCATACAAAAACAGCATTGCTAAAGAATTCACTGCCACCATTACCAAAGTATGCCCCTGGTTGCCATAGGAAAGATATCCCCACATTAATACCATTGCCGTACAAGGAGCTATTCCCAGTAAAATGGCACCCGCAATATAGGAATTAAAAAGTGCAACGTCTGTACCGCGAATGACTTCAGTGCCAGCAATCAAAGGGCGGAACAACCATCCTAAAAAAAACTGTGCGAATACCACCATTGTGAAAGGTTTGATTAACCAGTTCACTACCAAGGTGAGAATAACTGGTTTGGGAGCACGAATGGCATGAGTAGCTTGAGAAAAGTCAATTTTTACCATGATGGGATACATCATGAAGAACAAGCAAACAGCAATTGGAATAGAGACTTGGTAAATGCTCATGCTATCGAGAGCCACTGCTACTCCAGGGAACAATCTTCCCAGTGCAATTCCCGCAATAATGCACAAAAAGACCCAGACGGTAAGGTACTTTTCAAAAAAACTGAGATTGCTCCCAGCTTTTACTTGGGTTGTACGGACTTGTGGCTGGTGTGTACCCATCAAAATTTCCTTCTAAAAACTAAAGAAAACTGGCTTCTGGTTGATTTTGACGTAAATTGCCAAAAACTATAGATTTGCTTGTTTCTGGATTTCAATTCGATGAAATTAACCCTTTGACTGCTTAACTAAGCCTATCAATCATTTTAATAAAAATTGATATAATAGGAAAATTTTTTCCTATGTTATTAAAATTCATAAAAATTTATAAAAAATTATTTTGTTGTAATCAAGAGCGTTATGAGAGGCTATACAGCAGTTTTCAGCTAGTACGGAGAGCAGTGCGTTGTCCAAAGCAAACAATTGAACTACTCCCAAACAACGCTACTATTTAATATCACGAAATCCGTTAGAAATCTGTCGGTAGGCGATCGCAGCTAATTGCGCTCCTAAAATGGGTGCAACCCAATAAACCCAGTGATGCTGCCAAATTCCTCCTATCAAAGCTGGACCAAAGGAACGAGCCGGATTCATGCTTGCTCCTGTAATTGGTCCCATAAACGCCGCTTCTACTCCCACCGTTAACCCGATCGCTAACCCCGCAAAGCCAATAGGAGCGCGGCGATCTAGCCCAGACCCAAAAATCACGAACATCAAAATGAATGTGAGAACAGTTTCCAAAACAAAAGATTGTACCCAATTCCCATTCAATGGCACAGTTGCTCCTAAATTGGCAACCGATCCCAAACTAGCTAGTAACAAAGCCGAAGCCGTACTTGCGCCCAATAGTTGCGCTAAAATATAGGGCAACACTTGGCGTTTGGGGAAAAACCCACTATTCCAAAATGCTAAAGTTACAGCAGGGTTGAAGTGTGCGCCACTTAGATGCCCAACAGCGTAAATGAGCGCTGCCACAATAGAACCAAAGACAAAGCTAATTCCAATATGGGTAACCGCACCATTGCTGATGGCGTTAACCATAACTGCACCAGTACCTGCAAATACCAAAATAAAGGTGCCGATCGCTTCTGAAATAATAGCTTCTCGCCTGCACTGAGAAATTTCTTTAATAAATGACTTTAACACTATATAGTTATACATGGTTATAGCTGAAATTACATCAATTTCATTTAAAAAAATTGATAGTTAAGAAAAAGTTAAATAATATACAGATAAATTTATTCTTGTTCCCTTTTACGAAGACATATCTATTATTTCAAAAAAACTTGATTTGTCAAGTCATGCTCTATTGTATCTACTTTTTAGTGGCACAAGTTCTTTTACTGTACGTTCGCTCATTTTTAAAGAGCAAGATTTAATTAAGCCTTACAGGGCTTATAATCGGTGGCGATGCAAACGATTCAGGCATTTTTGTCTCCCACAGAGCGTTTGGCCATTTTATGATTTATGCTATCCCTATGCCCAATTGATTGCCTCTGGGAGCTTTCTGTGATGGTCATAAATTTGACTGACAAATAACGGCTTACTTAAAAGGACTTAAGCACCCCCCAAACTACACCATAGCTAGTGCGATCGCACGCTCATTTTATGGTATTAAGTTGAGTAAGGAGCGTTTGTTATTCACCGAATCAAAGTTATATGTACGCCAATATTTAGATTTGCCCAAACACGATCGCAAGTCAGAGCAGGCAAATTCAAACTGAGGGCAAGGGCAAGGCAGGCGCGATCTCCAAGTGATAGCCCCAAAGGTTGGGTGGGAACTCGCAGTTTTGCGATCGACCGAGCTAACGATTCGTCAGTTGTATAAATTTGGAGAGCATTGTTGAGCAAGCCTTGATTAGTCAGTTGAGTCGCAACAACGTCAGGGTCTTGTCCTCGTTCAGCCAATTTAGTGAGAGTTTCTGCCCAATTGATACTGCTTATTACTGAATTTTGGATGAGGGCTGTTGCCACGATCTTGGCTCCGGGTTCTCCTTGAAGATAAGCAAGGAGTGCGGAAGCGTCTAGAACGCTTGTGGCTTGTATGCTCATGATTGAGATTCACCTCGGCGCTCTTGAATTAGTTCGTCAGCAAGACTGATTCCTGGAGCGATGTCTTTGTAGATTCCTTGCAGGTTTTGGATTTGAATCCGCAAACTGGTCAAGCGTAAACTGCCATCTGGTTCCAGGGTGAGAATGAGTTTCTCGCCCGGTTGCAAGTTGAGGTGATGACGAATCGATTCAGGAAGAACGAGATTCCCCTGCTCTCCAAGTTCAATAGTTTGTTGTTGAGGTTTTGATGTAGCAGGCATTACTGTCACCAATTAGCTGATTTTTTGATCGTAACGTGCCTACGCAGGCTTGGCGTTAAGTCCTTGCCTTTAATTTACGATAGTGGGTGTTGTTGGGAGAAGCCTAATAATGTGAGTCCTACTCCAACACCTAACAACGAAACGGAACCTTCTACGAATCCGGATCTTTCCTTATAACGTAGTTGGGTTGAGGAACAAAACCCAACCTACATCGTTCTCACCGATCCTAAGCCTGTTTCTGTGATGTTACTTGTGCTCTTTTGTTGACTTCCGACCAGTTCACCACATTCCACCATTTCTCTAAATACTCAGCACGACGGTTGCGGTATTTGAGGTAATATGCATGTTCCCACACGTCATTACCCATAATCGGGTAAGAGCCATCAGCAATCGGGTTGTCTTGATTGGGTGTTGATACAATTTGCAGTTGACCTTGGGGATTGCGTACTAACCAAACCCAACCACTACCAAATTGCTTTGCTCCTGCTTCGTTAAATTGTTTTTTAAAGGCATCAAAACTACCAAAAGTTTGATTAATTTCTGTTGCTATTGCGCCTGTTGCTTCCCCACCACCTTGAGGACTCATAAGTTGCCAAAAAATAGTATGGTTGAGATGTCCGCCCCCATTGTTGCGTACTGCGTTACGAATATCCTCAGGTACATTGTTTAAGTCACGCAGTAGAGATTCTACACTTCTGTTTTGCAGTTCTGGATGCTTCTTTAAAGCATCATTCAGATTGTTGACATATGCTGCATGATGCTTGTCATGATGCAGTTTCATAGTTTCTGCATCAATAACTTTCTCTAGGGCTTCATAAGGATAGGGTAATGGCGCTAACTTTGCGGGGGTCTCTAGCTCGCGATCGACATAGCCTGCAGGTGGAGTTTGTGTGGTTTGAGCTTGTGTGGCTGTAGATGCTGCTGTCGATGTCTCTGTAGGAGACGGTGACTCAGCTGTTGGTGCTGTTGGTTGACAAGAAGCAAGTAGTGCAAACAGCGATATTCCTATCACCAGGTAACTTATTTGTTTCCACAAAAACCTCACCATATTTAGACTCCAAATTTATATACTAATACATTGCAGGCTATGATTAGCACAACACTCAGTATATTATTTTTGATTGTTATGCGATCGCTTAAGCGATATCATGCTCGGATAAACACTTATACTACTTTTGTAGTTTAGATTGTATGCGAAGACAGCGCAACTACAAACCAATTAATTTATAAGTTATTAGCCGAACATGATATAAAGTAAGACTATAAGAATATATGATAGCCACTGTTTTTCAAGCGACTACACATACTTTTATCATTTGTAAAAGTCAGTACACCCAATTGTAAGGGCGCATTGCCTTGCGCCCCTACCAACGTACCTCACTGATTTGGGAAACGCTATATTACCGCTTCTTCTTTTTCTGCTTGCCCTTGGAAGAATTATTTCTATCAAACAGATCGGCTGCTTGCATGAGGGGAGACTTACGCTTCTTCGGTGGCTTTTCTGGTTTTATCTCAGGTGGCTCGAATAGTCTTGGATTTGGCAAAAATGGTGATTCTTGCTCATGAGGTATATTCAAATCAAAATCTTTAAATTGATTGTAAAACGACTCAAGATTACCTTTACCTGGTTCAGTTGCAAGAGGGGTCACTTTTTCAATACTGCTGGAAAACAAGGCAGCTTCAGCAGTGAAATCAGCCTCAGCTACACTATCGGGAGGTAGCCAGCGATGGACGAAATCTAACTGCCACAAGTACTTATCAAAAGACTCAATCATTTTTGGTTTAAGTACATTTGTCACAGCAATTCCCTGCTGATGTACTGCTTGTCCAATGACTTGCTTATTCAATAAAAAGTCATAGACATAGGGAATTCCCCAAAGTACTGCTGCTGCTTCGACCTGACCATCAGATAATAAACCCCCAACTAACTGGGCAATATGTTTGTCTAGTGTTTCTTCAGAAAAAGTAAAGAATCGATCGGGATAGCTCAATTCGTTGTGGGGTAACTCTCGCGTACTTAAAAATTCAAAAACAGATCCCCAAATTCTTTGACTTGTGATAAAACTGACTTGTTTTTGAACCGCCATATACCTAGAAAATGCCAATGACAAAGCACGTAGATTATCATCTCGTTTCTGCTCTTTTTTAAAATCATTAAAAAACTGTTGATTGACTTCTATTTCTTTAGTTAAGTTGCGACGAACTTCCGCAATCCAAAGTTGAGGTTCTTCTGTCACATACTGCTTGGCTACATCACCAAATGCATCCCAATCAACTGATTCACTTTGTTGCAACTGCCAATAAACTTTTTCCATAAGATCGATGAGGATAACACTAGCTAGTTCATCCTCTGTGCCAGGAAGCACTTCTTGTGAATTTTTGATAGGCTGATAAGTACTTTTGCATAAATCGACAATTTCCCGTGTTGCACCATAAAATCGCAAATACTCAACAACGGAAGACATCATTTGGTCGATGCTGCTAATAGGATCGTTCTTAAATTGAGCAAGACAGTCACTTAAGAGTTCTGGTTGATTGGAAAAAAGGTAATACTTTACCCGCAGGCTATCCAGATATTGAAATTCTCGAGCATAAAGTTCTGGCTGTTGACGCTGCACTTTTTCCATAAGTGCTAGAGCATCTGAAATGAGATTATTACTAACCATCTCATCCACCAGTTCTACGAGCAACATTCCCAAATCGCATTCCTCGATCGCTTTTGATGGAATTGGGTTGTTTAGCGCCTCTACCATCAACAAATGTTTATCTTTAGCAGAAGCAGCTTCGTAGTCAAGGCACCACTGTTGGGTGTTAGTCAAAATTAAAGACATAATTTAAAAGGATAAAGGATAAAGGATCAACAATTTACCTTTCTTACAAAGAAAATGAATAGCAATCCTCAAATTTGTTTACGTATTTACTTTACACTTCATCCTTCTAACTTTATCTTTCAGTAGTTTATTTTTTGCGCCCCTTCCCTGGGAAACCGAAATTCAACAATTTTTCACTCGTATACAAGCGATACCCGGCTATTATCAAAATGGAACCTGCAAGGATAAATAGCATGGGTGTTGGTGCAAAGGCTTTTTCCGTAAACAACATAATTGAGATTCCCAAGCCCATCAAAAGCCATCCTACATTCTGGTTGATACGAGGCAAAGATAAAGCTACCACGGCTATAGAGCATAGTATAACACCAGGAAGACGCATTTGAATTCCAATCGGCATATTCGCTGCTAAAACCAATACGCCTAAAAGCATCACTACTATGCCTATAAATTTGTTAGAACGCTCCCCAACAGATGGTTTGGTGTTTACCAACAACTCAACCTGAATCACTGTAGGTAAGTGGTTCAATGCAGTTTTCTCTGATTGGGCAACCGTACTCTGTTTATTTAAAAACAAAAATGTTACGTTACCCCCAGACCCCAAATCGATTTTGTCGCCAAAATTGAGCTTGTGGCGCTTTCCTGACTTTAGCCTAATGTTGTTGACAAATGTGCCATTAGCACTGCCCAGATCCACAAGATAGTATGTGCCTTTTTCTACATGAAGTTCCGCATGAAGACGAGAAACAAAGTCAGCATTGGGTAAGTTAACAACGTTGATATCTGGTACTATTTGGTCTTTTGGCTTGCCAATACGAAGTACAGTAAAATTGAGTGGTAAGTCAAACGAAGTGTTCGTTTGAACGTGAAAAAGCTCTAAACTCAGTCCTGTAGTCTGTGCTTTTGTTGTGTTGTGCATAACTCGTTCCACGGCTTCATGTATTAATTCATTTAAAAATTCCGATTCTTGTGTCTCAATTGTAGTCCCTGTACTGCCTATAAATTATCATGTTTAGGTAATTTATTGTAGAAAATACGCATGCGTCAAGCATCTTGTTAAAAAGCTTGCACTAAGCAGTATTGAGATAAATCGGTAGATTCCTACAGCGTGGGTTTTATGAAAACTTGATGTATACAAAGTTTGTATAAAAGCTAACGGCTTCTCTCGTTCCCAGGTAGAACCTGGGAATGCAGGCTGCGAGGCTCCGCCGAGCGTAGCAGTACAAACAGTACAGGAGGCGGAGCCTCCCTTTAGGCATTCCCAGCCTCAGGCTGGGAACGAGGTGGGGACAATCTCACATAAAGAATACGATATCTAAATCAATTAACCGTATATTAAATTTGAGATTTATCATTAATGAAGTGATAAGGTGACTCAGGTGCAAAAGCCAAAAATTTCCATCAAAGCAAGTCAATTTACAGAATCGGTCATTCGTGAAATGACTAGAATAGCGTTGCAACACAATGCTGTAAATTTAGCACAGGGCTTTCCTGATTTTCCCTGTCCGGAAGAGTTGAAACAAGCTGCGTGTGAAGCAATTACAGCAGATATTAACCAGTATGCCATCACTTGGGGGGATCGCGCTTTCCGTCATGCCTTGGCAGAAAAAGTTCGTTGGTATCTAGGTTTAGATATTGACCCCGAACGACAAATTACAGTAACTTGTGGTTCTACAGAAGCAATGGCAGCTACAATGCTTGCTACTGTAAATCCAGGTGATGAAGTCATTATCTTTGAACCTTACTACGAAAATTACGGTCCCGATGCAATCATAGCAAGTGCTACCCCCCGTTACGTGTCTCTCCATCTACCTGACTGGACATTTGATGAAGCCGAACTGCAACAAGCATTTAGCGATCGCACAAAAGCGATCGTGATTAACACACCCCACAATCCAACCGGAAAAGTATTTAGCCGTGAAGAGCTAACTTTAATTGCCGAACTTTGCCAGAAGTGGGACGTGCTAGCATTTACTGACGAAATTTACGAGCATATTCTTTACGATGGAACCCAGCACATTGCAATGGCAACCTTACCGGGAATGGAAGATCGCACAGTCACCATTAATGGTTTATCCAAAACCTACAGTGTAACGGGTTGGCGCGTTGGATATATCATAGCAAATCCAGAATTAACTGGAGCCATTCGCAAAGTTCATGACTTTCTGACTGTAGGTTCCCCCGCACCCCTGCAACGGGCTGGGGTAGCAGCAATGAAGCTTCCAATTAATTATTATCAAGAACTAGCAAACCTTTACCAGGAAAAGAGAAACACCATAATTCAGATTTTAGACAAAGTAGGAATGCCTTACTTTATTCCTAAAGGAGCGTACTACATTTTTTCAGATATAACTTCCTTGACTAACAAAACCGCTATGGAATTTGCTACGTTCTTAATTAAAGAAATTGGAGTGGTAGTGGTTCCAGGTTATAGCTTTTTTTCCACACCAGAGGCTGGGCAAAAATACATTCGATTTTGTTTTAGTAAAAAACCAGAAACTCTAGCCGAGGCAGGAAATCGCTTACTGAAATTGCGAAGCAGTAAACATTAAGAAAACTGTAGGTTGGGTTGAGGAACGAAACCCAACATTTAATCGAATTATTGGGTGTCACTTCGTTCTACAAAATCCTTCATTTCTGGCATACCAGCGTGCAATGGCACACAATAAAGGGCACAACAATGCTCACGCGTCTATTTGGCATACATCAAATACCAAGTGATAACCAGAGCGCGAGAGTTATTGGATGAGGTGGAACCGAAGCATATCTATCCAGTATTTACGTTAATGAGAAAATTTTCATTTCTATAAATAATGATTATTATATTTAGTTACCGAAACCAAAAAGTTTTTCATGGTGACTGAAATTTCCGACTAAAATCATTTTCACTTTGCGGAGAGCAAGAACGTACAACATTATGAAAACGACTTTCTTTTTAACTAGGTAGATTCGGACAGGACAAGGTAAACTCTATCGGTGCAACGGTAGTGTCAAACACTTTAGGCTAAAGCACTAGAGCTTGTATCTTAGCTCCACCTCAGTTCCAGAAAGGCTTTTACCCTTTTGGCTTTGGTTTCCTCACTAGACACATTAAGGTACGTTGTCAAAGTACCTTCACTAACTAAGCTTTGCCGTAAGCTCACAATTTCCTCACATTGTTTTCCTATCTTCAGAGTGAATTAACTCCAATTCATTAGCACCCATATGGAATACCTCTACTATCTTGCCAATGCCAGCCTAACACTGCGGTTGATTGAGTACCTGCATAGTAAGCCTCAACTCAGAGTCAGCTTCGTTACCGTGATTCATCTTCAAGACGGTTGGGTGGTGCGAATCAGACTAAAGTATCAAGTCTCACCTAAAGAAGATGGTGACTTGAGGGCAGTCTTAAGTGAATTAGGAATTAGCTACTCACCATCAAAGCGGATACAATTGGCACTTTGGGGTTTGGCTGGCGGACAGTCCCCAGTAGATGTCATGCGTCGCTACCAGGTAGCTGTAGTTTCTCATGGTAAGCCAGAAAAAGAGGAGATAGAAGCCTTTCGGCAAAATTTCATTAGGGGATTGGGCTACTGTCCACAAACCCTGGCTTGATTGCTTGTGACTGATCCTCTATTGTATGCCTCTATTGCTGATTGCAAGTTAGGGCAGTCCTTCTAAAGCTATGGGTACTCAAGCCAAAAGTTCCTACCCTCTCTTAGGATATAGGGACGTAGTGTCCTAGAGTATGCTACCGCTAGCGTACAAAGTTTAGCAAGCTAAGCAGCTACCTGTTGACCTAGCAACTCCTCAACTCTCTTAACTACAGTTTGAGGCAACCATTCCAAGTCAGAGGTGTCGCCCTTCTGGCTGTACGTTCGCTCCTGATTGAAGGGAGAGAGGAATTAATACTGGACTGGGTAAGGTTTCAAAGGAATTATGGATCGGCTAAAACCCACCCCGTGTAATACGTGGTAAAGGATGGAGGGGGAGTGATGGTGTAATACTTTCAGTGCAAACTTCCCTTGAATGTCCCATCGGTGAGAGTTTCGGCTTTGCTACGGGAAATTGACAGTCGAAAATCTGTAGGGTTAGCTTGATAATTTTCGGGTTGCATCATCACAAATGCAAGATGCTGCAATAATTCTCCTTTTCAACATCGCAACCCGGACGCAACAGGAACAGTTTCTTTTTCTTCTTTCAGCTTGTTAACTGTACTGTCAAACTGACGAAATAATTCTCCCCGACTTTTGGGAATTTCCTGTTTTTGAAAAAATACATCGCACAGCATTTTCAATATTAACGGAGTTTCCCCCAACTCCCGCAGTCTATCACCACCTTAGTTTAAATTTATTTAAGATTTGTGCGATCGAGAAGCCCTTATTGTTTACAAAAATAGCTTTATTGTCAAGAAAATATTACAAAATATTCAACTCAAACTTACCGTACATTCCAATATAATGACTTGTTCTATTAATCTCCTTGTTTTCAGGGGAGATTCTTTTCTCTAAGTAGTAAGCATTGGTCATATTTTAATAAAAAAAAGCACACTTAATTGTGTGGAATTTCCTATAAATCACCCATAAATTTATCGAGAAGGTCATGTTTAAAATTCTGTCATAATTCCCTGATTGACTTTTGAAAAAAATCCCATTAATGTACGAAATAAGTCCACTGAAGGAGGAATTTACCTATGATGATGATGATGAATGAAAACATGACTGCTGAAATGCAAACTTGCATGCAGGCTTGCATGGACTGCCACAAAATGTGTATGGAAACCATGACTCACTGCATGACAAAAAGTGGCAAGAACATGGACATGGGCACGATGAGCATGATGCGTGATTGTTCTGAAATGTGCATGATGGCAATGAACATGATGATGAGTGGTTCTGAGTTCATGCATCGTACTTGTATGCTTTGTGCTGAAATGTGCGAGAAGTGTGCAATGATGTGCGAACAAATGAGCGACGATTCCAAGATGATGGAATGTGCAGCTGCCTGCCACAAGTGTGCTGAAAGCTGCAAGATGATGGGAATGATGCACGCTTAATTCTTTCGACCTAGCAGAAGGTTATCTGCAACCTAATATTCAAGCGCCTGGGTTATTTTGACCTGGGCGCTTGACGTTTTGTTAGCGATCGCAATTTTATCTTAAAATTGTTATTTGTTAGTAGATAGTAGTTAGTGGTTAAAACTCCAGACTGTACACCTTCAAACCACTAACCACTAACCACTAACCACTAACCATCAAAATGAAACATTTAAAATCCCGTTCTCAAGATTTAAGAAACCTGTTTGAAAACAACATTACCATTGAATATGTAGCTGAACCCCTCAAAGCAGTTCCAGCAGATGCAGACGTAGCAGAAGTATGGCATTGGATGGTCATGCAAGATTTTGATGTCGTTGGAGTAGAGTCAGAAGGTGCTGTTAGTGGTTATATAGAACGGAACAGTCTTAAAGGTAAACAAGGTAAGTGCAGCGATTACCAGCAAGTTTTTCATCCAAAAGAATTGATTGCTATCTCTACACCTCTGATGAAGTTATTACCTATCCTGCAACAAACTTCCAGACTGTTTGTGCTAGATTGCAACAGAGTCAGTGGAATTGTCACCTGTGGAGACTTGCAAAAAGCACCAGTCAGAATGCTCCTGTTTGGTTTGTTAACCCTGTTGGAGATGAATCTGCTTCGTTTAGTACGACGTTACTATTCCCAAGATTCCTGGCAACAAGTGCTAAAATCAGAAAGGTTGGAAATTGCCCGACGGCTGTGGCAAGAGAGTCAGGAAAGAAACGAAGCCACAGATTTACTGGATTACATTCAATTTTGTGACAAGCGAGAATTAGTTTTGCAGCAACCAGAACTGCTCAAACAACTTGGGCTGAAATCGAAGCGTTCTGGAGAGCGTTTTTTAAAATCCGCCGAACACTTGCGAAACCGATTAGCTCATGCTCAAGATTTAGTTAGCGGTTCTTCTTGGACAGAGTTGATATCTTTGGCAGAAGCTATGGAACAGTTACTAGTCCGATGCGAAGATGTTGAATAATTGGTTAGTGGTTAGCTGTTAGTTGTTAGTTGCTAGTTGTTAGTTGTTAGTTGTTTCTGATTACTGGTCACTGATTACTGAAGTTCCGGTGTACTGTGGTACCCAACCGTCTGCGGTTGTGAAATAGCGTACTGCTTTGCAATGTAGTGATGCCGCGGGACTTGACCAATGCTCCACACGGGCAGGAATCTGAATGTAATCTTGCGATTGAACTAAAAGTTGTACCTGAGTGCCATCAGGACGCACAAATCCGAAAATCATTTCCCCTGCTAATATGTAGAGAGCTTCAGGAGCAGTATGTACATGGTAACGGTTATATGTGTTTATCAGCATCTGAAGTTGGGATAGCCCAGGGTGCAAGGTTAGCAGGTCACTCCAAAGATAATTTCCTTCTTTTTTAAGAAATTCAAAAAGACTGTCATGAATTTCTAAAATATAATCTTTCTCTTTATTTGTGAGAATTTCTTGTGAAATTAGGTCTGGCAAAAATATAGAAGTGCCTGGATCGTAGTGTCTGAGATAGATTCCAAGCGGAGAGAGTTCGCGAGAGATTTCAACTAAACTGCTTTGGACTGTACCGTCTTCTAAGAGTAAGATAGCCATTATATATTTGTTAAATTACTATAAAAATTATAATTAAATACAAGCAAAAAATCCACCCATACCCGATAGACTAAGTGCAGTTTCAATCAGTGACCACTAACAACTAACAACTAACCACTAACAACTAACCACTAACAACTAACCACTAACCAATAACTGTTAAGCTAGTACGGTCGAACTAGCCATTAGGATGGAATGACTGATTTAATTCTGTTTTGGCACCGCCGCGATTTACGCATTTCTGATAACACGGGACTTGCTGCAGCAAGACAAAAAAGCCCAAAGGTTGTGGGTGTTTTCTGTCTCGACCCCAATATTCTTGAAAGGGATGATGTTGCTGCAGTCAGAGTGACTTACATGATTGGTTGTTTGCGATCGCTCCAAGAACGGTATACTCAAATGGGTAGCCAATTGCTCATTCTTCATGGCGAACCTACCCAAGCCATTCCAAAATTGGCAGCAGCTTTGGGGGGAAAGGCTGTATTCTGGAATTGGGATGTAGAACCCTATTCTCAAGAACGCGATCGCGTCATAATAGACTCTTTAAAGGAAAACGGTATTGAGTTTCTTGAAAAAAACTGGGATCAGCTATTACATCCTCCAGAGAGTATACGCACTGGTTCAAACCAACCCTACACTGTCTACACACCCTTTTGGAAAAATTTGAGTAGCAAACCAAAATCATCCCCCCTAGAGACAAGAGGTGGCGCGTCCGAACACAACATGACAGGATTAACACAAGCCGAACAGGAAATAGCAAAACAAGCTGGAGCAATAGAACTACCCACAGCAAAAGATTTAGGCAAACACTGGGATGGAGAATTAATCATTGAACCCGGAGAAGCAGCAGCGCAAGAACGGTTGGAAGAATTTTGTACCCGTGCTATTGAAGAATATAAAGAGCAGCGTAATTTTCCAGCCATTGACGGTACATCCCGACTGAGTGCAGCTTTGAAATTTGGTGTCATTAGCATTCGCACTGTTTGGCAAGCAACTGTAGATGCGTTAGAAAATAGTCGCAGCGAAGAAACAGAAACTAGCATTCGTACATGGCAACAGGAGTTAGCGTGGCGGGAATTTTATCAACACGCAATGTATAACTTCCCAGAACTAGCAGATGGGGCTTTCCGCCAATCTTTTAAAAACTTTCCCTATGATAATAACGAAGAACACTTTCAAGCTTGGTGCGAGGGAAGGACTGGTTACCCAATTGTTGATGCAGCGATGCGTCAAATGAACGAACTGGGTTGGATGCACAACCGATGTCGAATGATCGTCGCCAATTTCCTGACTAAAGATTTGCTCATCGATCCCAGACAGGGAGAAAAATACTTTATGCAGAGATTAATCGACGGTGATTTATCCGCAAATAATGGTGGTTGGCAGTGGAGTGCTTCTAGCGGTATGGATCCAAAACCCATAAGAATATTCAACCCAGCTAGCCAAACACAAAAGTTTGACGCCGAGGGCGAATATATAAGGACATGGGTTCCCGAATTGCGGTCTATAGACACAGAATATTTGGTGACAGGTAAAATCACTCCTATAGAACGTCGTGCTGTGGGCTATCCCGACCCCATTGTGGATCACAACAAACAACAACGACTCTTTAAAGAAAGGTATCAAAGGCAAAAAGAGGGAATGGTTAGTGGTTAGTGGTTAGTGGTTGGTGGTTAGTTGTTAGTTGTTAGTTGTTGGTAGTTGGTGATTAGTAGATGGTTTTGTGGTACGGGCGTCCTCGCCCGTACACAAGTTGGCAAAAAACTAAGACTGACTCACAAAATTATCTACTGCTTTCGTAAGACCAACTAGCACCTGGACCAACTGTCAGAACATTTCCATCTGGTGTATATAACATCCAGTGTTCATAATCTTCTGAATATACTGAAAACAAGCGTAGAATAACGTCATTTTCAAATTTGAAAATGGTATCCCAAGCAGGTGGTAAAATATCGATGGATTGTAATACCAACCCTTCCAATACTTGAATAGCATTTTCTATCTTAGTTCTTTAATCTTCCGAACCTGCAAGTACCTCCAGACCTTTTTCTAAAAGCCATTCGCAGCAGTAAATCCATAAGTGCCATTCTCCATGAGTTCGTTGGTTCTCTTCATCAGGCTCGATAGGATTACCAAACTCTAGTGTTATGAAACTCCCTACACCCAAGGATACTCCCCAAGCTTTTTTCCCCAGTATTGAACTGATTTTTGCTTGAATTTCCTGAATATCTGTCTTCGCTATAACCATTTTAGAAACTTCTTGTTTTTCAATGAGAATAAGAAAAATATTAAAGCCTTGGTTTACGCCCTATACGCCTTTCAATCTCACGTACAGCATCAGCAAATTGTTTATTCTGGGCTGTATTACTTTTTGGTGTATTGTCAGACGACATGAGAATGTATCCTACTGCTCTAATTATCAATATGATTTGCCATCGCTGCCAAAGTACTCCCGATAGCTGCAAATTTTATCCCCTCGCACATCAAAAGAAACAGCTACCCGGTTTTTGTAAGGTTCTCCAAATAATTGCCCTTCATCTCGAAATTCAAAAACCACCGTTGTTTCATTGCTAGTTACGCGATCTAAGGTTACAGCCAGCCCACTTTTGAAAGCTTCAGAAACATATTGAAAAAATTCTCTTGCTTTTTCTTTTCCTTCATGCAAGCCGTGATATTTTCCTATTGGAAACCAGAAACTAAAATCATCGGTAACCATATCTAAAAACTGGTTCCAATCGCCTGTTGCCAAACCGTGCTTGAAATGTTCAAATGCTTGATGAGCAACTTTTAAAGTATTTTCTATCATAATGATGTTTATGACTTGATTATGAGTGTAGACTTTTCATGTGCATATTTGGGGAAGAAAGCGGCTGCCGCTTTCTTCCCCTCATAATGATTATTATTGTTTATTCAATGCATAGAAATTAATTCTTTGGAAGTCCCTTATCAAGTGCAGCCTGGAGACGTGACTGATCTTGCTGAGTAATATCTGGGTTATGCAGTATCCAATAACAGTCTAGGCGGTCATTAGTACGAAATAAAAGTAGTGCTCCATTTTCTGTCCAGAACGGCCCGTGTGGAATATGTGCAGGTCGCCAGTAATAGCCGTCTTTGCACATTGCTGTGTAGCGTCTATTAAAAGGATCGTCGTTCATAGACCAATGTCCAAGCACATCTCCACAAATGACATATGCTTCCTCAGTAGTAGGATGACCAGCATAAAAGTTGCCTTCAGTCCACATAGGTACTAGACCGAGAATCCAGGTAGCGCGTCCAGTTTTTTTATTGGTATACAGGCTTTTACGCGCTGAACCAGGAGGTAAAAAGGTTGTGCTTTCCCATTTCATTGCGTGGAATTCTTGCAATGGAACATACTCAGTCATCCGTTCATGAGTCTGCATATTCGCATGATATACAGAATTTTCCGGGGTTTGCTGAAGATTTGCGTAATCTTCTGTTATGTAAGTGGGGGTAGCATCTGGCATCCACAAAAGAATAGTGTCTTGTTCTGTTTTCCAAGGACCAGTAGGTATGCCAGCCGGGATGAAAGAGTAACTGAGATTGCGTAGTAAAAACCCACCCTGGCAAAGTACACCCGTTAACACAAAAATTTCCACATCGGTAGTAAAGTGACCAACAGGTGCGTTCCAACCCTTTTTCAGGACTACTCGCTGTGTAGATTCACCTGTACCTTCGTTGACGGATAAAACTTGAGCAGTAGCGTGTTTACCAGTAACAAAGTTTTTGACCTCAAACGGCACTTGTGGAAAGTTGAGAACTGAGTTAAGTGACTCTTCACTTTCTACATGTTTGCGCCCTACAGAGATATTCTTGTTCATTTGAATACCTGTGTCTGTGTGTAAAAGATTCACATCATTATGGAGTGAATCTAAGCTTTTATTGTCTTCGTGTGCTTTAACCATTTCTGTTTTTAATTTAGTATTTACAGTATGAGAGCAGAAAGCCCATCTCCTTCTAGGATACTATTGGCGAATTGGTTTTAAAACAATGATATAAAAGCTCATAAATTAGCTAAAAATTTCAAAAATGTGAAATCATGAAAATTATTTGTTATTCAGTAGCAGGATACATTGACTTTTACAATGACGGACACGTTAGGATGGCGAAAGAAATTCGGGGTGCTTGCGCCAAGCACGAACACAATCGTCGAACCCGATTTTCACGCGATGGCAGCACGGGGCGTTACGTCTCATATGTCCCGGATTCATATTCGGGATCGGGACTTGAGTAGTAACGAAAAGATGGTGAATTTTCTCAAGCAAATCGACGACGAAATTCTCTTCGCAATCGATCGGGTGATGACGGCGGGTATCGACTACTTGATCGTGGCAATGAGTGCCGAGACTTTTTGGGAAGGGATCGAGGGGAATAGGGCGTTTGTCAGACGACTCGAAGACTATACTGACCTCAAAGTGGCTTCGGCTGCCTCGGCATGTCAGGCAGCTCTCGAAGCGTTCAAAGTAAACAAGATTGGGGTCATCACCCCTTATCAGCCCGTGGTCAACGAGACGGTAGCCGCTTCTTCAGTGATATTGGGGTCGAGGTTGTCCGTCTGAAGGGACTCCGGTGCCCCACTGCAATCTCGATCACCCAGATCTCCGAGGATGCTCTTCGCAATCATCTTCAGGAACTTGATGGTGATGACGTAGACTGTCTCGTGCAGCTGGGTACCAATTTGAGCATACTCCGGCTCGCTGATGAAGCGGAGCGATGGTTCGGAAAGCCGATTATTGCGATCAATGCGGCAACCTGGTGGTATGCGTTACGACATAACGATATTCAGGATCGAGTGTACGGGTATGGAAGACTCTTGAGAGAATTTTGAAAACGGTGAATTTTGTTTCTAACTCCGTAACTCCTAAGTTAAATATCTCAGCGTCTGATGCCGATTGAGCTAAGTATTTAAGTTTATCTAAGATTTCGTCAACCGTTCCTTTAATGTTAATAAAATCAATAATTTTTTGAGTTTGCTCTACTAAAATTCCTTCTTTTTCCAACTCCTGTTTAACTTTTGCCTCACCAATTTTTTCTAAATTATCAATAATACCGATATAAGCTTTGATTTTCTTGGATCTACGGCAACTTTGAGTTTGCGCTCGTAAAACAAGCTGAACAGTCGCTCGCGTGCTTCAACCATGTACTCTTGATAAAGAGGCATGAGAAACCCTCTTACCGACGCTGCTTTCCAAAACAACTTTTGATAAATTCGAGGTTGTGTCACTTGTTCGATATTCTTCGGTTGCATACAAAAAGTCATCAGATTCGTCATGTGGAGAATCAAATATGTGTTCTTTTCATCCATGGCTTCACAATCTATGCGTGATGGGTAATGTTTTAGATGTATTGTTTGGGGTTGCCGTTCAATTGAAATCCGGGGAAGGAAGAATGCGTTATTCAGATAAAAATTCCAAAACTTGCTTTGATATTTCTTCAGGTATCTGATTCATCATACATATAGTTCCGCCTTCAATTTCAACCATTTTTCCATGAGGAATGACTTCTAAAATAAAACGCCGATTGTCTGCTTTTGAAAAACCTAGCTTTTCCAATTGTTTTACGTCCTCAATTCCTGACAAAATTAAGGTTGGGCATTTAATTAAACGAAATCTTTCCTTCATAGATGAGCTGTAGTTTATTACAGCTAAAGGAGCATACCAAGGATAACCAAAGCATTTCATATCATCCAAAACCCAACGGTGATTTAACTCAGCTGAACCTATGTAGCTTGCTCGAGCTAACCATCTTTCTATCAGATGTTCACCATCTTCTTTGATTGTCAATAGTCCTTGAGTAAATTCCTTAGATATAGCTGCTTTTTCTTCTTCGTTAAAATCATCTACGTTACATATTATCAGTTTTTCAACGCGCTCTGGATATGTAGCTGCCACTTCTCCTGCTATGTAAGCACCCGTGTGGTTTCCCAAAATACTCGCTGTTTTTATACCTAATTCATCTAGAAGCCAGATAACAGTTTTAGCATATTCTTCAACTGAATACATTCGTGGAGGTTTGTCAGAACCTCCTAACCCTAACAAATCCATAGCAATGACACGTCTTTCTCGAGCAAAAATTGGTATTAGCTCGCGAAATTCGTCAATACTTCTGAAATTTTGATGCAGTAACACCAAAGCAGCTCCTTCCCCACTGATACAATAGAGAATCTGACCATCTTCTGTATCTAAAAAAGCTCGCTTTGTTGGTGTGTTCATATAATGTCCCCCGATAAACTTAGAACCGATAACCTTTAAGCATATAACAGTTTTCAGTTTTACAAAGTACGCCTCTTGTATTGCGGGTATTTTGCCCGCTTATAATATGGGCAAGATACCTATACTGCTAATAGTCGCTCATTATATTGCACAAAAAGCCCGCTCCGCTATATTTGCTAAAGGGCTTAATGCTTACTTAAGGAGCGAGTCTCTGTTTAATTGCTTCAGCTAAATTTTCCAATGGTACTTCTATTTGCTCTCGTGTTTTCAAATCCTTAAGAGCCGCCTTTTGTGCTGTAGCTTCCTCAGAGCCAATAATGACACAAAATTGAATTCCTTGTTTTTCAGCTTGTTGGAATTGTTTGCCCAAAGGTCGTTGCTCAAAATTTGTGACAACATTAATTCCTGCCTTACGCAACTTTTGGGAAACATTCAGATAAACAGGCATCAAATCCTCTTGCACGTTTACCACTATCACCTGAGTTGGAGTGGCTGCAAGCGGGTTCAGAATACCAGCTTTTAACAAACGACTAATTAAGCGAGTTAAACCAATAGAAATGCCTACTCCGGGCATTTTTTCCCCTAAAAAGACACCCACTAATTCTTCGTACCTACCACCGGAACAAATACTTCCTAGCGCTTCATGCCCAACTAAACTTGTTTCGTAAACAGTCCCTGTATAATAATCAAGACCGCGAGCAATAGATAAATCGATGCAGAAACGATTTTCCGCAACTCCCAGATTGCGAACACCAGAAATTACTGTTTCTAACTCCGTAACTCCCAAGTTAAATATCTCAGCGTCTGATGCCGATTGAGCTAAATATTTAAGTTTGTCTAAAACTTCCTCAACTGAACCTTTAATATTAATGAAATCAATAATCTTTTGAGTTTGCTCTAATAAAATTCCTTCTTTTTCCAACTCCTGTTTAACTTTTGCCTCACCAATTTTTTCTAAATTATCAATAATACCGATACAAGCTTTGATTTTCTCTGCTTCTACACCGAGCGACTTAAAGAAACCCGTAAGAACTTTACGATTATTAATACGAATGAGGAAATCACCAATATTAATCGCTTCAAATATCTCAGCAATAATAGCAGGCATTTGAGAATCGTAAAACCAGCTCAGTTCGCGACGCCCTACAACATCAATATCACATTGCCTAAACTGACGGAAACGTCCATCTTTTGCCCTTTCTCCCCGAAACACAATATCCATTTGATAGCGAGCAAAAGGAAAAGTTAAATCGTTCAGGTGACGAGCAATATATGCTGCTAAAGGAACCGTTTGGTCGAATTTTAGAGCTCGTGCTTCTGAACCTGTTTCTCCTGCTTTATCCTTTTCTGCTTGTCTGTTTGGCGGTAAGATGGGGCTGATACCGTAGATTATATTGTCACCTTGATTACCCTTTGCTTGTAAAACTTCCAAACGTTCTACAGCCGGAGTTTCTATAGGTGTAAATCCATAACTTTCATAAACTTTCCGGATAATATCGAGTAAATATACTTCCAAACGTTTCTCACCAGGAAGAAATTCTGGAAAACCACTGGGAGTTGAAAAGTTAATTTTTTCAGATTTTGACATACAAATTTTTGATAGAGACTTAAGAATCTATGTTATACAATCATCAAATATATTACCAATTGCCAGTCAAATCAAATTAAAATAAATTAAGTTCGTAGTTGCGCTTTAGCGCGATCGCCAAAACTATGAGCTAATTATTCAATAAGTCATATCATGTCGGCTTATATGCTCTGAATAAAACTCACGCAAAGGCGCTAAGGCGCTAAGAAATTAAGAAACTTTTCCGCATGGTTATGCTACCGACATGATGTAATTAAACGGATATGATATGTTTTTGCAGGCATTGCACGATCCACTTTCATTGTCCAAGTGTTAAAATTCCTGACGGTATATCAACTACTAAGCGTCTATCTTTTAACCACTGACGACCAAGTAAAACTTCTGTTAATCCTGTACCAACATGAACTAGAACATCAAATTCTTGCTCTTCTATTTTCACTTTTCCAGCGTAGATGTCAAATTTAGTTTCTCCTTTTGCCAAGAGCATATCGCGCTCACCAATCAAAATCCAATCAAAACCATCCAAATCTTGTTTATCAATTGCCAACCAACCAGAAAAACCTGTATCCAGCATTGCATCAACAGGCAGATCTAATTGCTCGTTAGCAACTAACTGAATTTCAAAGAATAACTCATCCCCATCACCAAATCTGCCCTCAATCATATTGTCCCCGATATTCCTGTTTCATTAATCCTAAACAGGAAAAAAAGATTGTTTGGATGCTTTTGCCGAGACATATTCATCGCAACTATTTCATCTTTATCAATAAAATAATCTCCACTCTCAGGTTCAACCGCCATGTACCAGTTGTAGTGAGTTTTGATTAATTCTGGTTGAACTCTATCAAAAATCACTTTACAGCGTTGATAGAATGCCTCCTGTTTAGCTCTCCATTGCGCTATTTGTTCTTCTGTCCATTGAATTTCTGGGAATATTCTTCCCCGACGTGCTGTCCGCAAAGGTTTAGTGTCAGTCATAATTTCTCCTCAACTTCTAACTTAAAAGAACTCTTGTATAATTCTTACATATCATATTACTCTTTGCCCACTTTATAAGAGCAAGTTTTGCTAATTTCACCGCAACCGTTCTTCTTGAATCAAAGTCCGTTGGAAGAGTTGATGATTTTTAAACCAGTGCCAAGTGCGGGAACGGTAGTTATTGCAGGGGCTGAGATTAATCATTTCATACAAATACATATCCGGTGCAGTTTTATAAGAAAACCACAAAATAATTGTTGCATTGTCGATTTCCCAGGCTTTCCCTTCAATACGTTCTGTATCAAACCATATTGCTTTGTCTCGATAACTTGCTGGAAACTGATGCTCTTCTTGTTTACCATTAGACCACTTATAACGATTAATTTGATAGTAGGAGTAAGCATCATCTTCTGGAAACTGACAAGTCAAATGAGACTCATGCTTATCAATAATTTTTCCTTCTACATCAACCACTGTATACGTACCTACCCAATCTCCTTCATGACGTACTAGAACAGGCATTTCTTCTCGAATCAATGACATAACAAAACTCCTTTGATTTGGATTTTGGATTTTAGATTTTAGATTTTGGATTTTAGATTTTGGATTGTGGATTTGGGATTTTAGATTTGGGATTTGGGATTTTAGATTTGGGATTGTTCTACTACTGTACGGGCGCGGCGGCCTTGCGCCCCTACCCCCTACTCCCTACCCCTACCCCCTATTTAAACCACCAAGGGTCAGGTGCAGAGTTAGTTTTTACCAAAAAAGCTTTTTTTCGTATAAACCGTGTCAGTGCTGTTTTTCCCATACGCGATCCACCTAAACCAGAAAACTTAAAAGAATTTTTTTCTCCCTCATGCACCAAAGCAGTGAGAGCCGCATCATTAATACTAATACCACCTGCATCGATTTGACGGGCAACTTCTAACGCTTCTGTATCCGCTCCTGCAAAAACTGCTGCACTCAATCCATACACAGAATCATTTGCCAAAGTTATTGCTTCTTCAACTGTGGAAAAAGACATTACAGGCATAATGGGACCAAATGTTTCTTCGGTCATAACTTTCATCGCATGGTTAACTTGAGTGAGAACTGTAGGACGACACCACCAACCTCCACCATGGGTCTCAATTTCACCACCACAATGCACAACAGCACCGAGTTCTGCTGCATCTAACAGATGGTCGCTGACGATCGCCGCCTGTCTTTCTGCAATTATAGGACCGATTTCTCCGCTATCTGGTGTGGGATAGGCTAACTCAAGACGTTGCGCTTTGTCTACAAGTTGTTTAACGAATGGTTCCATTATAGATTCAGCAACGTAAATTCGCTCAATGGATTGACAGGACTGTCCCGTATTTACCACCGAACCCCATAAAATAGCTGATGTTGCCAAATCCAAATCGGCAGATTCTAAAACGATCGCTGGGTCTTTCCCTCCCAGTTCCAAAAAAGCAGGTATAAAGTGTTTAGCTGCTGCTTCGGCAACTTTTCGTCCCGTTTCTACACCTCCCGTAAAACAAATCAAGTCTACATTTTCTATCAGAGCAGCTCCAGTTTCTGCTGCTCCCTCTACAAAAGTTAATACATCTCGTAACTTGGGAACGTTATTCAGTGCAGCTAATAGAGGTGCAACAAACCGAGGTGCTATCTCACTAGGTTTAACGATGACAGCACAACCGGCTAACAAGGCGGGAATAGTATCAATTGTTGAAAGCAATAGGGGAAAATTCCATGGACTAATGACACCTACTAAAGGATACGGAACTGCTGTTTGTTGCAGTTCAATAAAAGGAATAGCTGTATTTTTTGGCGATTCTTGGAGCAGTTCTGGAGCTAATTTACACCAGCGATCGATACTAGAAAGGAATGAGTCAATTTCCATGACTGATATTGATAACCTTCCCGTATCATTCACCAAAGCCTCAGTCAGTTTCTCCCGCCCAGATAATATGACTTGCTTCCACTGCTGAAGGGCTTCGACTCTACCTTCTATACTAAGCTGTTGCCAACTTTTTTGCGATCGCCTCAAGCGACTGCATTGCTGTGCGAGAAGCTTTGCAGGTGGTGGTATAATCACATAATCAAATTTTCCAGTCCGAGGATTGCGGACATCTATTGCTTTTGACATAATAATTTTGCTAATGGCTAATGGCTAATGGCTAACGGCTAATGGCTAATGGCTAATGGCTAATGGCTAATGGCTAATGGCTATTGGCTAATGGCTAATGGCTAATGGCTAATGGCTATATGCTATTCACTATTAGCAATTAGCTAT
>NZ_WJFC01000177.1 GCF_009725235.1 Scytonema sp. UIC 10036 | reverse complement strand
ATGTTTGAAAAGTCATGATTGATGTATCAAATATTTTTTACCCCACCCTAACCCTCCCCTTAGAAAGGGGAGGGAACCGAATTTTTCTTATTTCCCCCCTTAACAAGGGGGGATTAAGGGGGGTAATAATGCCGTTGCTAACCACTTTTCAAACAACCTCTTAGTCATTAGAAAGCCCTCCATATTTTGGAGAGCTTTTTTGTTTTTTACCAATCCGAATTGACTCAATCGGTAGGAAGTACCGGAGTGCATCTTACGCTAAATGGAACCGTAGGAACGTTTCCAGCTAATCCGAATTGACCCAATCGGTGGGGGGAGTTCGTCTAGCAGCCCTTACCCAGTAAGGGTTTCAGACGCCAAATCGACGCATCTAGAAAAAGTATAGTACATTCTCCCAAAAATTGCTCACAACACATAGCTCAAACCCTCTCTCTACAAGGTATCGACGCATCTCAACGGAAAATATAGGGTTTCAGCGATTTAAGGAGATGCGTCGATGAAGATTATCCCAGACGATCGCCCATATCTTTATTATGTTCTTCTCTCCATACGCGAAATGCTTCTTGATAACTAGCAGTAGCTCGATGAATTCGTTGCTCGCATTGCTCGTGCAAGCTATTGTATTTATCTGCAATCATTTGAATATCTTTGTGATATCTCTCTGTTTTCGTGTGAATTTCTTGCTCTCTCCACTGTTGAATTCTTTCCCTTACTAAATGTTCCGGTCCTATTTTCGGTACAACTGATTCTGGTGGCTCGATAGTTTGTATTTCTTGTACTTCCCGATCGTATTGCTGTTCGATCTGATGAATATGTTCGTCTCTTTCGTTAACTAGTTCTTGTTGGCGAGAGAGAAAAAAATTGATTTCACACTGACAGTCAACCATATAAAAGTTTTTCAAATGGCTGTGAGGGTCATTATCAGAAATCCATTGCAGGCGACAATCAATAAACTGTTCTCGATAGTCTTGCTCGTCGGTAATTAAAGTAACCATTTGTACAGCCTCATCATTCATTTTAGCTGAGTTGAATCGTTCTGGAGACAAATTATCTTGGTCTTCATTGAACATGGTCACAATATTCCTCCACTAACTTATCATATACTTCGGGAAGTTCGACTTTCTCGGCATGATAATTAGCAATAGCCCACAGTAGAACTACAGGAAAGGATGCTACAATTGCAGCAATAAAAACACCTACAGATGCTAACATTGAATAAGCCACTGCTGCTTCAATGATGCTCAATCCTATGCTGATGACTAAGGCTTCTTTTTCTGGTTTGCTAGTGTGATAACCCTCCAAGTCATCAAGCATCTGTAGTTGAGTTTTGGTATAAGTCTCTTGAAGGCTATCTTCTGGTAATTCAAATTCTTCTAAGTACATAATTTTCTTTTATTTCTTCTGCTCAGCAATCGCTTTACGAGTATTTTGAGTTTGATTTTTCAGCTTGATTCCTGTAAGCACTTTAGTCGCATTTGCGTGAGCGTAAAAGCTAGCTAAACCACCACCTAATAAACCTGCAGAAATTGCAATTGGTCCTCTTCCTGATTGTTTAGCAAGCAGTTGCGGAGCTACAGAAAATGTTAAAGAACCTGCTAGAACTACGATAAATTGGGTGATTTGACGCCGATCGCGTCCCAAACGATGAGAGCGAATGCTGTCATATTTAGAAATTTGCGATCGCGCTAAATTCAACTTGGCATATTTTTCAATTGCAGCTTTCATATCAGCGCGATCGCGATCGGGTATCCTTTGAAAAATTTTCAGAGGGAGTCTCAGCCAAGCTTCCAGTCTAGCTTTGCGTTTGGGTGACATATCCGGTAACATATTTTTCTCCTTTTATTTTTAGCGTTAATATAGCAGTCCGTGTAGAAGTTACAAACACCTCTTCCTTGTCCTCCTTGTCTACCTTGTCTACCTTGTCTACCTTGTTTGAATATCAAATAGGATTGCTATATTCAGCAAGCCACTAGAAAAAGACTACTTCCTGGCTATTTCAAACAGATCTTCAACACAAGTCTGACTATCAGCGTAGGTACAAATTTGAGTATTTTTTACCTGCATCAAGTACTGACTCAATTGGTTTTCTAAATTAACAGATGAACCGATAATGGCTACTGCACCCCCCTTTTGTACGATGCGCTCAATCTTTGATTTAATCAAACTAAAACTCTGTGGTTTTTGGTTCACTAGCTCTGCTGAATTAATCGCTACAATTGCTGCTACAGGTTGAGTGTTACCCAAGCTTTGCTGGTGCTGAATCTCCGTTTCCATCCGTGAAAGTGCATCTAGTAAAGAAGTTCCAGGAATTTTACCAACTCCAGCAGGAAGAACCATCACCTGCTGACATTGCTTTTGTAAAAGTAAGCGATCGCGTTCCGCAAATTTCTGATTGCTCAATATCGTTGCTACATCTGCAAACTTCCCTTGAATGCGGATATCACCTTCCACCAAAGACTCACTGTATTGACGACAAAGCGCTTTTAAGGAGTCTTGAAAAGGTTGATTTGACTGAGAAACGTCTACCATCAACACGCCAACCACTCGATGAGTGAACCCATCAAGCAATAAAGGAACACCAATTAGCAACAAACCAGCCAAACCACACAGCCAGACAAACGGTGATTTCCACAAAGGGACTTCTGGATGCATTTCTTCAAAAGACTTGCTATGATTTATTACCGATAGCTTGCGACGCTTTGAGTAACGCATAAGTATCTCCGAAGTATTCAGTTTTCAAAGTTCTGAATTCATCAACACTTGCATCGTATCGTAAGCGTGGATATTGCTTTTTCCATCTTTTTTCGATTGTAAATTTTTCAGAAAATCTCTCCGGATAAATGCTGACTGTTTAAGTATTTTATTATAGTCTGACCCACAATACCACTACTGCCATATTAAAAGGCTATGCGAAATAATATTGCTCAAACAGCCAAAATATTTTTTAACCCAGAAACCTTAATTCCTTTCTTTATTGGCAGCATTTTTCTATCCGTTTTAGGTAATGCTGTCACCCAAATATTATCTAATGTTGTTGGTACTTCCACACCAGCCGCCTTAAAGATTATTGTGGGATCTGTATTGATTTTGCTCTTCTCGGTATTAGGGGTAGCTAGATCGTTAACCTTCAGGCGATCGCCCCAAATTGATTTAGACAAATTGCCTCCTGTAAAGCACAAGGGACTCATGTTGTTAGTTAGCCGGGAAGAACCTTGTCGAAAAGCAATAGAATATCATCTCCCACAATTAGAGCGTTGTTGGTTAATTTGTTCTTCCCAAACCCTTGATTTAGCAAAAAAGTTAAAACAAGATTTTCCCAATCTAACGATTCCAGAACCAGTAATTATCAACGATATCTACGATCCTCTAGAGTTCTATCAAGAAGTCAGAAAAATCTACAAATATCTGCCCCAGGAATGGATGGTAGAGGATGTGATTGCAGATTTTACAGGAATGACAGCCCAGGGTAGTGTAGGAATGGTAATCGCTTCTTTATATGAACAAAGTTCATTACAATACACCAGCTGAGTCAAAAGATGGAAAGCCTACAGGACGTTCTCTAAACCCAATTGAAATTACATTCGCTACAAGCAAAAAACACGGAGGAGACAAGATAGTTGCAACATGAGACATAATTCCCGATCGCTCCTTTATAATAAGCGAACGGACAATTTAGAATGAAAGCATGATGCACTCATCCATCGTATTCTTAAGGATAAACAGCTATGCAAAGTATTAAATTGTGTTCTCATGTGGGGATTGACGGAGTACTGCATCTTGACATTCCAACAGGAATGAGCGATCGCGATATTGAAGTGACCGTAACAATTCAACCGCTAACACCCACTAAAAAAGGTTGGATGCCTGGTTTCTTTGAAGAAGTCATTGGCGGTTGGGTGGGAGAACCTTTAGAACGACCCGACCAGGGAGATTATGAAACAAGGGAGACGCTGGAGTGAGCTATCTTTTGGATACCAATGTTTGCATTCGTCTGTTGAACAATACCAGTCCTGCGGTGAGTGCGCGGCTCGCTGACAAAGAACCGGAAGATATTTATCTATCTACTGTAACGCAGATGGAACTATATTATGGTACATATCGCAGCGCACAAGTAGAACGCAATCTTGCAGTATTGGAACGGTTTTTTAGCCAGTTTGCTGTTTTACCGTTAGACCCTAAATCAGCAAGGGTGGCTGGGAGAATTCGTGCCGAGTTAGCGGCATTGGGAAAGCCAATTGGTCCTTATGATTCACAAATTGCTGCGATCGCCATTGTGAATAATTTAATATTGGTAACGCACAATACTGGTGAATTTAGTCGGGTGAATGGGTTGCAGATTGAGGATTGGGAGGAATAGAGTTGAGTACCTACCAGTAATGTTTCCCCATCAGCTTTAGTACTAGGGCTTTTTTACTGGTGGGTATATTATTACTAGGGCTATTTTCAATTTTTCGTATTTTTACGCAAAACCTACGCAGTATTGGATGGTGAGCTTTCTATGCATCTTCATCTGAAAACGGTATCCTAAAGCTGATGATTTTCCAGGGTTTTACAGTGCGATCGCTTAGCTCGTTAGGATTCAAGGAACGTTCCAATAAGTCTACTGGCTCACCCAAGCTCAATCCCAAGTCACTTTGCAATTCTAACTCTGCTGTTTTACCATGACATTCATAGCACCTGAGAATCCACTGTTCTGGGTCATCTTCTGACTGCTTAAAAGCCATCAAGATTAAATTGTCATCTGATAAGTTCAACAAACTACCACTTAGTGGTAAAGAACCTTGACTATTTTGCTGTTGTGGGTTCAGTACCAGCACTTGCAAGGGAATATTTAATTCATACCCCCGTCGTACTGTATGCGCTGTTTCCCAACTATCAGCATGAGGATATAAAGCATAGGTAAATTCATGATAACCTCGATCTGCTTCCGGATTGGGCCAATTAGGACTGCGTAGCAAGGTTAAGCGGAGTTGGTTAGGTTGACTGTCATAACCGTACTTACAATCATTCAGCAAACTCACACCATACGGATTTTGGATTTTGGATTTTGGATTTTGGATTGAGGATTGAGGATTTTGGATTTTGGATTTTGGATTGAGGATTGAGGATTGAGGATTGAGGATTGGGGATTTCCGTTAAGTCAGCCCAACGTAAGGCGGGGACTTCCCATTTTGCTTTTTCTGCTGGGGTGGTAGGTTTGGTTGTCCGACGAATAGCCCCACAAGGAATCTCGTATGTTGCAAAATCTGCTTCCAAGTTTAGCGGAAAAGCCACCTTTACCAAGACTTGATTTTCTTGCCAGTGTACTTTGTTAGCTATCTTAAGAACAGCAGACTCTTTTTCTAAAATGTAATCTTGAGAAAAAGTTGATTGACCTATTCTTCGCACCACTCGCACGCGGGTTCGCAACGTACCCCGTTCTAAATGATGAACGCTTAATAATTCTGCAGGTGGTAAAGGATGCTGAGCATAATTTGGGTCAATATTCCAAGCATCCCAGTACTGACCGCTATCTTGGAATGCTTGGAGTTGATTTCCCAATCCACTAAGAACTTCACGGTGATTGGTTTTATCAAAAACACCGGACAAATCGCCCGTTTCAGGGTCAATTGTCACTCGCAAACACTCATTTTCTAAAACAAACTCTTCAAATGGTTTAAGTGACTGCAAAGTAGGCTTACACGGACATAACCAGAAGACACGATAACCACAAGCAGGTATCTCACTGGCAAAAAACGAGACTGAGTTTACTGCTATTTCATCACCACTCGGTTCGCGTCTAAATCCAATAAAACGGCTCTGAGACTCAACCTCATGCCCATCCAAATTATATATTGCCCAATCCTGGTTTTGCCCATCATCCTCTTCTGGAAACTCAATCTCAACAACCTGCGATCGCACCCAATTAAGAGAATTAAAAATAACCACTGGTTGTGCTTCCGGCTGTGGAGGAGTGGGTAGAGAGATTTGGGATGCGATCGCATTCACAGACTGCTGCAATATCTTACCACCCACTCGTTCTACTTCTTGCCAAGTTGGTAATGCATCCACATAAACTTCATGAATCGAAGAACCGGGCAAAATATCGTGAAATTGATTAAACAAAACATTTTTCCACGCCAATTCTAACTCATTCTTCGGATAACTCACGCCACAACTCAAAGTTGCCCAAGCCGCAAAAAGTTCTGCTTGATAAAGTAACCCCTCACAATGACGGTTCCAACGTTTTTGGTCGCCGTGAGTTGTATAGGCAACCCCGAATGGATCCAAATACAGTTGTCCTCCCAGGTGGGGATAGAGGAGATGGGGTAGACAAGGGAGAGGGGGTAGACAGGGAGAGGGGGTAGACAAGGAGAGGGGGTAGACAAGGAAGAAAATTTCTACCATGTCCCCCTGGTCCCCCTAGTCCCCTGGTCCCCTTGTCCTCTTGTCCTTTGCTTTGATGGACTGCAAATAACTTTCAGCAGGAGTACAAATTCAACATTAGGAAATACTGAAGACTTTTGCCAGCGACGAGCAGTCTCCAACATATCACGAGTAGGACCGCCCCCATGATCCCCCACACCGGGAAGCCACAGAGATTCAACTAACCCCGTTTGAGACCACCACTCACAAGCATAAGACACCATCTTCACCGGATCGATCCCTTCACCAATCAACGCAGACATATAGCTAAAAACTTCACTCCCATCAGGAGACTTCCACCAAAAAGCACCATGCTCAAACCGAGTGGTATCATTCCATCGCAACTTCTGAGTCACAAAATACTCAACACCCCCATTCACCAAAAACTGAGGCAAAGTTGCACAAAAACCAAAACTATCAGGAACCCACACCACACTAGAAAACTTACCAAACTTCTCCAACACATAACGTTGACCATAGAGAAGCTGACGAACAATAGACTCACCCGCAATCAAATTCAATTCCGGTTCAACCCAAAAACCACCAACCACATCCCAACGCCCATCAGCCACCGCCCGTTGAATAGCACCAAACAAATCCGGACGATGTTCCTCAATCCAAGCATAAAGAGCCGGAGTAGAATGACAAAAAATCAACTCAGGAAAATCCTCCTGTAACCCCAAAACCGATTCAAAAGTCCTCTGAGCAACTTCCCAAGTATCACCCACACGCCACAACCATGCTAAATCCAAATGAGCATGACCCAACAAGAAGATTTTAGATTTTGGATTTTGGATTTTGGATTTTAGAAGTTGTTGACGAACAACAGACAACAACTCCTCAAACTCCCTCCTCCTCTCTTCCTCAGCGCCCTCAGCGCCTCTGCGGTTCAATCCCTTCCAATCCATCCCCTCAACAAAAACCCTCAAAGCATCCAACCTATCAGGCGCAAAACACTCCAAACAACGCTCCACAACAGCCAACTCATCAGCCACAAAACCAGGTTCCACCGAATCATCATTAGACTCATAAACCAATTGTGACCTCACCAAAGCACCATCACAATGACCCGGACTCACCAAACGTAACGCCACAGTCAATTCCTCCCCCGGCGTTACACCCCCACTCAAAAGCACCCTAGGAAAAGAATCAAACAAATCCCCCTCAACCATCAACTGTCCATTCACATAAACCTTAGCAGAATCAGCCCACCAAACAAGCGCCAGCCGCAAAGACAAACCCTCCAAGGGATAACCCTGTAAATCCTGAGGAATTATTAATTTTTGTAAAAGCCATAAAACCTTTTGACCACCAGCCCAAGCAATTTGTCCTTTTGCATTCAACTCAGCTAACTTCCAAGAAGATAAATCCGATGCACTCACCTCCGATGCACTCAGATCGCCTTCACAGCATCGCCAGGAAGACAGAATATTCACCTGACTCCAAGAGCGCAGTTTTGCGATCGCATCAGTTATTGAATTAGTATCGGCTTGAGATACGGGAGATGTCATATTTCGCTAATATGAGAGAACTCACAAACATCAACAATCTTCCGTCTATTGTTTTGTGGGAGTCGGGCTACTCACAATTCTCTCAACAAAAATTAACTACCATGCCTTCTGCTTCTTCTGGTCGTTATCAAAGTAGGCTGTTTAACTTCTTCCACCAACAATCCCAGCGTTGGGGCGAACAGTTCGAGCGCACTATACGGCAGATACAAGTCACTGCCAGTTGGTCAATAGAGGGTCTCCTTCATTCAGTATATATGCTCATCCAAACAGCTATCGAGTCATCTAGCAGACAGCTAAACGCAGGTGAGCAAAAACGGAGTTTGCAGTTACAAGGTGATGCAACTGATTCACAACAGCCGTCACCTCAATCTGCTGATAATGCTGTTGCACGAGTTTTAGAAGTTGTACCGACTCTGAAAATAAACGATAACAAGACGCAGGAATCTAAAGATAGGGACAAGCATTTCTTCCAATCTCGCTATATCCCGATTTTCCACCACCCCCATCCCTTTGTTCTTCATTCGCCGACTCCCCAATCCCCAAGCACCAGTTCCCAGTACCCCATCGCCAATCCCCAACACATCCGGGGAGTTGCTTCAAATTTGGCAACCCGCAATTTAGTGCTTGTCACTGCTAATAATGAAATTTTCGACATTTTGACACTTCAGCAGCAGAAAAAATTGCAAAACAGGATTCATGAGGAGTTGAGAACTCGTGAATTACAGCAGGTGCAACTTATAGAACCAGCATTGGATGAGACACAAATAGTATCAGAGATAGAACGCTTGTTAAATAAGCTAGTTTCAGGTCAGAAAGAAAATGAACCTGCATTACCTCAAGATGCGATCGCAGAAGACAAAAATACACTGAAAAACTTGCCAATTCCACTGCCAGGACTAGCAATGCTAGACCAAACTATTGCCAAGTTAGAAGCCAATACTTTAGTTTCAATATCTCGTACTAGTTCGGAATTGCTGCAAGCCGCTCAAAGTCAGTTCAACATATTTTTCTATGGAAAAAAGCAGCAAATTACCAGCCAAGAAAAAGTCTTAGCAACTGAAGTTGACAAAAATCAAACATCAGATGTATTGTCCTTAATTTGGGAAGCCATTCATTACTTTTTTGGAGAAGATACTACCAAACAATTAGAGCAAAACCCTTCATCAAAGAGTGGCGATCGCAAAGCATTACCCGTGAATCATAAAATTCACAGACAACTTAAATTCTCAGGACAGTCTATTGCATCTAAAGCTTTACCTGAAACATCTCAATTCCAAGATGATGAAACAGTAGATCCTTGGCTGACAATGGATGACTTATTTAATAATTCATCAAAGGTTAGTGAAGTTAATGGAGACCCAAATTTAAGAGAATCTTTCTCAAACACAAATTTCACTCTTCCTGAAACTTTATTCTATCCGGGAAATATCTTGCATTACTTCCAGAGCAAAACCTCAAAGCTGAAGGAAATATTAGGTTCCGTAAATCGGCAAAAATCCACTTCTGATTTACCACAAACAGCTAAAAAACGTAGGCATCAAAAAAGTAGTCGAAAATTGAGAATAGGGACAAATAGCTCTTCGTCCTCTCAAAAGTCAAGCATGGCTAATTCTCAATCCCAAATCACAGAATTTGACAGTCAAAAGATGAAAGGGGAAGCCACCAAATCCTACCCCCAAACTGAGACTGTTGAGGCAAAGCCTGATTGGATAGAAACTAATGCCAGAACAATTGGTTATGTAAAACACCCTCTAGAATTCATACTCGAATGTTTAGACCGTGCCATACTTTGGTTGGAACGGATTCTTGTCAACATTTTTCTGTTTTTTAAAGGGCTTTTACGAGGGAAGTAAGAAGACAGGCGGTGGAGAACAGCTACAGTTCCTCACACCGTCGAGTCAAACTATTGTCTTTTCCCCCACCCTCGTTCCCAGGTAGAACCTGGGAACGAGGTGAAGGTGCTATCCTGAAAGGTTAAAATGCCGAAAGCCCGATCTGTAATGACCGGGCTTGTAATAATAAATAGTTGGGCTAGATGCCCTCGGCTCGTTATAGGCTTAGACATAAGTGATTACTCTGATAATATCTACCACTGCCCATTCAGTAGTTCCGGAAAATTCTCTATCCAAAGTAGTAATTTCCGCAAGGAACACTAAAGTTGAGCAAAAAGCGCTTCCCAGTCAATCACAGAAGGTCTTTTTCCTTTATTGATGATTTCAAACGCTTTTCCTTCAGAACGAGGGTTTTGAATGCACTCCACACAGGCTGCCGATACATCAATGCGGCTGGTTTGTCCTGTCAGTGTATCCCCCGTCCCTAAAACAACACCATATTTGCCTGCTGTTGTTGCTTTTAATAAAGTGTTGAGGTCATAAGAAGTATATGGTCCATCAATCAAACGCCCTGGGCGGATTATAGTGTAAGGCAATCCAGAACTGATAATAGCTTCTTCCCCTTGAAGTTTGGCATCCAATACACCAAAAGCATTGAGAACGCTGTAAGGAAATTGAGATTTGTGGAGAACTCCACAGGAAGACACAAAGACAAAACGTTTCAAATTGCGGGGCGCAGCTGCTACTAAATGGCTGACCCCTTGTGCATCCACTTGTAAGGGGCTATTTTTTGCCCTCGTTTCGCGATCGCTACTGTTAAGCAATAGCTGAACCCACTCAATTAAGTTAGGTTTCGGCTCAAAATCCCATCTTTCGGAAGGGAAAGCAGTTGTCCCAGTACAGCAGATGATGTAAGCAACATCCTGTACTGCTGTGGGAAGTGTACTTGGATCGCGTATGTCACCAATGGCAATTTCTACTTTGCGCTCAAACATTTTCTCCGCTTTTGTAGAATTGCGTGTCAAAACGCGAACTTTCCAACCTTTCTCTAATAGTTTGCCCACCGTTAACTGACCTACCCCACCAGTAGCGCCAGCAACTAGCACTAAATCTTCTGTCACGTTAAAAGAACTTTTAACTACGTATAATTAATACAGTTTATCGCAAATTAAACAACTGATAGAAGTAGCTAGCGGAAATACACAGAACTACATGACAAAATGTAAATACGCCTAAAATCTTTACCAATGACACGCTTACCAATGACACGCTTACCAATGACAAATGACAAACGCAACAAATCGGGCTGAAAAAATTGTCAGCATTATTGAAAAACGCCGTCCCCTAGCCCAAAAAATTGAACAGGTGGAAGTTAATTTAAAATCTCTCGCCTCTGCACTTCGTTCTCTTGAAAACCATCGCAATCAACTTCTAACACGAGTGGATGACGCAAATGCCATCGGGCGTTTGAAAGAAATTGACTTGGGGAGGCTTCAATTCAGCATTACTGCTGAACTAGAAGTATTAAACAAGCTCAAAGTGCGTTTTTGCCGGGACACTCTCAATATAGGAGTTGTGGGACGAGCAAGGCAAGGGAAAAGTCGTTTGCTACAAAGCTTAACAGGACTTACGGCTGCTGAAATTCCCGATGGAGATCGGCAGCATTGTACGGGTGTCCGCAGTATCATTCATCATAATCCGAATGTAGAAACTTATGGTGAAGTGTGGTTTCATTCGGATCGCTCGTTTTTAGATGAGGTCATTGCTCCCTATTACGAAAAGCTATACTTAGGTGCAAAACCAATAACAATTGCTGAATTTGCAGAGCATCCTTTGCCACTACTCCCTCACAACCTTCCCGGATATGCCGAACCGGGGGCGATGTACGAACATTTAAGTCGATACCATACCCATTTAGAAAAGTACCGCTATCTTTTACAAGAACCTTCACCCCGTCTCATTTCTCGTAACGAAATTCGCGAGTACGTTGCTCAAGATACCCCTGATGGTCAAAGGGTATTTTTCAATTATTTAGCAGTCAGAGAAGTGAAAATTGTTTGTCAGTTTCCCAACACAGATGTTGGACAAATTGCCTTGGTAGATATGCCGGGGTTGGGAGATACGGGTGTTGGAGATGAAGAACGACTCATGAAAACTTTGGGACAGGATGTTGATGGCATTCTCTTTGTGCGGATGCCAAAGTCATCTGGTGATTACTGGGCAGATGTGGATGTGCGATTGTATGACACAGCACGTGCTTCCCTCGTGGATTTACCAATTGAGTTATGGTCTTTTATGATTCTCAATCGGACAAATGCTGACTCAAAAAATGGAGATAATTACAACAACTGTCAGGACCTAGCAGATACATTAAAGGAAAAACATCTGAGGGTGATTCAATGTTTGACTGCTAACTGTGCCAATATAGAGGCAGCAAGTGAAGTTTTGGATGAGGTACTTAATTATTTAGCTGAAAAGATTACTTCATTAGATGAGCAATATGCCTCTTCTTGTCAAGAGAGGTTAATGCAACTTCAAAATGGTGCGAGCTCAGAGTTAGAAAAAGCACGAAAAGCCTTGGGTGAAGCAGCACAACAAGACAATTGGTTCCCCATGTTCTTACAGCTGTTTGACGAGCTGTGGAATGATGTCACCAGTGGTTTGGAAAAACTGCTGCGACATCTCAAACAACAAAGAAACGCTCAAGACATTCATTTTAAACAGCAAGTAGAAGCAGCTGTTGAAGCTTGTCGTACAGACACTGCTATCCCTAGTTTAGAAGACATTGAGAAAAGACGCGATCGCGTTGGTGGGTATCCCAACGCCTACTACGAATACTTAAATGAACTTCGCGCCCACGTGTCACAACATTTCTTAGCCCTAGATAGCGGATTGAAGCAATTGCTTTTTAAAGTCAAATCTCAAGTTGCAGAAGTTCTGGTAAACCAGGGAAGGTTGGAGGGGTTGACAGAAACCAGAGGTTATGAATTTTTGAATGAAATAGCCAAACAGTTACCCGAATCCTTACCAAAATTAAAGTTAGGATTTCAAATCCTCGCGGAATTTGATATTTCCTATCGGGGACTCATCCAGCACCGCATCCGCAAACACTTAGATGGTTTGACACCAGACGAAACCTCACTGCAATTGTCAAAATCTCCATCTGCAAAAGAAATCTTCACCAACCTGAAAACTCTGCACGCAGAAGCTTTATACGGTTGTGAAACAGCTTTAGAAGATTTGCTATGCGAACCCAGCCTAGCAGCATTTGCCATAGTAGAAGAGTTTGTAGATCGCGTACTGCGTGCTGAGGGAGCAAAGACAGAATGGCGCATCTTTTTAGAAGAAATCAGAGCCATTGTTTGGCATGATGAATTTGAACAGCTTGGCGATCGCACTCGATTGCGTCGGGAGTGGCTTCACTCAGTAGACAAGGCAATGATAGCTAATCACATAAATCACTAGATCCCTCTCGTTTCCAGGCGGAGCCTGGAAACGAGGTGAAGTCGGGGATCTAATAAATTCTCTGCGATTTTTGCAATAACATACCAGGAAACATGGACGAACTGAAAATTACAATGCTTGGACCGAGTGGCGTAGGCAAAACCACTCTTTTAACCGCTCTCTACGAACAATTTGAAAACACCATTGGTAAAACAGATTTACAACTGACACCTGACGAAGAAAGTTCGGCAATTTTGCAAGAACGTTTAATGGAACTCAAAAGTTTGTTGAATGATTTTGAACCTAGAGGAGGAGTCAGAGGAACAGAAGGAGAACCCGAACATCTTCGGTCTTTTGTTTTTGGTTTGGGAAAGAAAGCTAAAAAACCTTCTTTAGAACTCCACTTTCAGGATTACCCAGGAGGTTACCACGCTGCTAAAGCCACTCCAGAAAAAAAGCAATTTGTTAAGAAAATGCTGACAGAATGTGTTGCGGTGTTAATTGCTATAGATGCACCTGCTTTAATGGAACAGAAAGGTAAGTGGCACGAGCAAATTAATAGAGTGCAACAAATGACAGACTTATTTAAAACAGCTTATCAAGAGCTAGAATCTCCAAGATTGGTGATATTTGCGCCTGTGAAATGTGAGAAGTATTTAAAAGATGAAAAAACGGCTCAACAACTGTTAACACGTATTAAAGAAGGATATGCAAAATTAATAGATCTGTTGAATTCAGCAGCATTACTACCCAAAGTCGCAGTCGTTGTCACTCCCGTACAAACTGTGGGAAGTGTCGTTTTTTCCAGAGTAGAGATAGATAGTAACATCCCCCATTTTCTTTTTCGGAAAACCAGTCATGATGCAGCCTATAGCCCTATAGATAGCGAACAACCTTTGCGGTATCTTTTGAGATTTTTATTAAAAATTCATTTAGATACGCGTAATTGGGGAGTATTTAATTTTCTTCGCGATTTATTGGGGAAAGATTATTATCTGAAAGAAGCTATTCGGCAGTTTGCCAGTGAATGTAAAACTAACAATGGATTTGCCATTTTACAAGGAGAAGACTTACTAAAAGTCTAACAAAAATCCAAAATCAAAAATTTCCTAATCCAAAATCCAAAATCCAAAATCCAAAATATTATGAAGATTTACGTACAAAGTCGCGGTTTTTCACAAGAATATGATTACTGCTGGTTGCCAGAAGTGCCACCTATTCTCAAACAATACCGAATTAGCGATGTTATTCAAAGTGAATCACCTTCAGTTGTTTTAGGGCGTTATGATAATAAATTGCTATTACTGATTACCGGTCTTGAGGCTAGTGAAAGGACAGATTTTCAAGGAAGGAGAATTCGTAACTCTGTAGCATGGGTTGGTGAAGATAGTGAAGCCAACGAGCAAAAGTTACGTGCGATCGCAGCTTATTCCTTACGCGGGTTGTTGGATACCGATCTTGATAAAGCCGTAAAATTTGGTGGCGAGTTTGGATTTGAGGTTGCTTTTGATACCATAAATTACTTCAAGGTAGATGAAGTCAGGCATTTTGATGCCAAATTAGAAAGTAAAATTGGCAGAAATTCCGAGTATTTACGAAACGATATAGCTTATGAGCTAGAAGAACGCTGTTTGCCAAAAGGTAATGGCTTCAATAACATTCCCCTTGTCGTTGTCACTGGTATCAAATCAGCAAATGCTTTAAAACAGGCAAATGTCTGGCGTGGGTTATCTAATTTAGTACAGGGGGAGGGATGGCTTGAACCCTATAAAAAAAGTTACCTGGCAGAGTCAGCACTTGCAAGCAGCAGCCAAACGCATCAAAAGAACAATTCGCTAGTTTTCGTCATCTTGTTAATCGCTGTCATTCCAGTATTTATGATTCTATTTCTGTTTATCCGATAAATCGTTCATAATAAAGTGTGGTTGTCTGTAACGAGTGTAACTGTTTGAGGAATTGACCATGAGTCAAGCGGTAAGGACGGGGGCAGATACTTCTTTGCTCGTCTCTGAGGACTACAAATACTGGTATCAGCAGGGCAAGCAGCTCGACAAACAAGAGCGTTATGAAGAAGCTATCGTGTATTACGATAAAGCTTTGGCAGTTAGCCCCGATAACTATTGGGTGTGGTATGACAGAGGCGGTGCTTTACGGGAATTAGGTCAGTACGAGGCGGCTATTATCAGTTACGATCGAGCACTATCTATTCGGCCCAATGATTACTGGGGATGGTATAACCGGGGCTGTATTGCACTAGATGATTTGGACTTGTTTGAGGATGCGATCGCAAATTTTGATAAGGCACTCGAAATCCGCCCCCGTGATTACTGGGCATGGTTTCGTCGAGCCGAAGCCTTAAGACATTTAGATCGCTATGAAGATGCAGTTTCCAATTACGATAAAGCTTTGTCCAGACGTTCCAACGATTACTGGGCATGGTTGCGGCGGGGAGATGCTTTGAGACATTTAAATCGCTACGAAGAAGCACTTAAAAGTTATGATGAAGCACAATATTTTCGCCCAGATGAATTTTGGGTATATTACAAGCAAGGAGACACTCTTAGATATTTAGGTAGATATGAAGAAGCGCTTGAGAGATATCAAAAAGCAACAGAACTCAACCCAGCTGATGAGTACTCCTTATACAACACGGCTTGTTGTGCAGCCCAAATAGGAAACGAAGCGTTAGCAATTGAAACCCTAGAAACAGCTTTAAAAATCAATCCGAATTTTCAACTGTTTGTTAAAACTGACCCAGATTTGGAACTAATTAAAGATAGGAGGCAGTTAGAAGATTTGCTCAGCAAAATAGCCGAGTGGAATCCTTGACATTCTTCCTATTAAATCGATACTGGTTGAGTTTTGTCTCACAATAATATCGGCAAAAATATAGAGACTAGCATGGCTAGTCTTTACAAAGTCCTTCGCTATGACGGGAGGGACAATCCCTCATAACGATAGTTGCGACCCGCGTGTCAATTGTGCATAAGTTAATTTTACTTACACCTATATAGAAAAGGATTGATATCCTCAATCTAGAAGCTAAAATCGAACAGCTTTACAAGGTCAACAGCTATGGCTCAAAAAATTTACGCACTCCTTGCTGGTATTGATAAATACCATCCAGAATCCAGAGTCAATAATTTAAGCGGTTGCGTTAACGATATCAATGCAATAGAAGAATATTTACGCAAACGAATTGCTACCGAGGGAACGGCGGAATTAGTTGAAAATTCAGAGGTTCCTTGGAAACTCACGAACGAATTGGCGACACGTCAAGCAATTATCGACGGCTTTCAAAAACACCTGTCTCAAGCAACCAGTGAAGATGTAGTCTTGTTTTACTATGCAGGACATGGTTCCTTTGAACCAGCACCAGAGGCGTTTCGCATTAAAGATTCAGACCGTCAAATTGAAACCTTAGTTTGCTATGATAGCCGCACAAAAGAAGGTCGAGACTTAGCAGATAAGGAATTAAGCTACCTTATAGAACAGGTGGCAAAGAACAATCCACATATCCTGATTATTTTGGATTGCTGTCACTCCGGTACAGCAACGCGAGATCCAAAAGTGGTGGAACGTCAAACCCCTGCAGACGGAAGAGGAAGGGATTTAAAAGATTTTATTTTTACCGAAGAATGGGTGAAACGGCGTTTGAGTGAGAGCTACGAGCTACCAAGACACGTTGCGATCGCGGCTTGTCGTTCCCATCAGACAGCAAAAGAGCATAGAGGTGAAGACGGTAGTCCACGCGGTGCTTTTTCTTACTTTTTCACTCAAGCATTGCAACGCACGCATGGTGGTTTATCCTATGCTGATTTATTGCAAGATATCAATGCTTTGATCCTCAGTAAAGTCAACGATCAGTCACCTCAAATAGAAGCACTTGCTGAAGATTTAGGACTAACTTTCTTGGGAGGTGCAGCAGGCGAGCGTTTGAATTACTTTACTCTCACCTATAACAATCAAGTTTATGGTGATTGGGTCATCAACGGCGGTGCTTTACATGGTATTCGCCCAGTCACCGAAGGAGAGACTTTATTAGCAATTTTCCCACAAGAAACTCCAACAGAACAATTGAGCGATATTTCTCATGCCATTGGTCAAGCTGTAGTTACCGAAGTATTTACAGAAGTTAGCAAAATTGAATTCAATAGTATTACGGAAATAGATCCAGAAGCACCTTACAGGGCGGTTGTCATCAGCGTACCTGTTCCTCAATTGAAAGTGAATTTTGTAGGGGACGCTCAAGGTATAGAACTGGCTCGAACGGCTTTAGCAAGAGCTAATGAGGGCGAAGCATCTTTATTTATTCGAGAAGCAGAATCATCTGAAGATGCCAACTACGAACTAGAAGCACATCAGGGTCAATACTGGATTAAACAAGCAAGCGATCGCAAGTCAATAGTCGCACCGATTCCACCCGCACCAGATACACAAGGATACACTCAGCAACGTGCGGTGCAAATCATCAAAAGATTAGAACACGTTGCGCGTTGGGCAAATGTTCTAGAATTGAAAACGCCACCCACCAGCCAAATCCAACCCAGTGATGTCGATCTCGAAGTTATTGTCATATCTGATGGTCGCGAATATTCCTCAAAACAGGTGAGTTCCAATTTGCGTGGAGAATACACTTTCAAAAACAATCAATGGACACCGCCAGAAATAAAACTCAAAGTCACCAATAACAGCGAGCAAGATATCTACTTTCAAATAGTAGAATTAGCAGGCGATTATTCAATAAGTATTCCAGAATTTTTCACAGAGAGAGGGAGTATCCGTTTATTGAAAAAATCGAGTGATGACTCAATTTCGTCAATTAAAACAAGTGACACGTTAGAGCTAGTCATTCCCAGAGCATATTTAAACAGTGGAGTGACAGAATACAATGAGATTTTCAAGTTAATTGTCAGTGCTAAAGATTTCGATGCGAGTTTACTCGAACAAAAAGGGCTTGATACTCCACCTCCCACTCGTTCTACTCGTTCTACAGGATTATCCGGCGCTCTCAACCGTTTAATGGACAAAGTTTCTTCTCGTCAAGCGCAGAAACGGGGAGCTGACAGTATTGATAACTGGATGACCAAGGAAGTTAAACTGACCTTAGTTAAGCCACCTCTTGGAGTAGAAATTAAACAATCTGAACCAACGACTCTACAACCGGGTGTTGTACTGCACAATAATTCCAGTTTTCAAGGGAAAGTTGAAATCAACTCCTTACCACCAAACAGCCGGGATGTTAACAGTAACTTACTCCCACCCATTCTCATAGAAGATCCAAAGCTGTTTCAACCCTTTGAATTTAACACCACTCGTAGCGGTCTCTCGAAATTAAGCGTTTTAGAAATCACTGGCATACAGAATCACGAAAGCGTCACGCCAGAAAATCCTATCAAGATAGTCGTTGACAAGCCATTGTCATCCAACGAATATGTTTTGCCACTTGCTTTTGATGGGGAATTTTTCTTACCTTTAGGCACAGCTAAAGCAGAAAATGGTAAGACAGCAATTACCTTAGAACGCTTACCCGAACCAGTAGCAAATAGCCGAAGCTTACAAGGTTCAATTAAGATTCTCTTCCAAAAATTGGTGACTCAACCTTTTGGACAAAAATTTGCTTATCCTTTGTTAAGAAGTGCGGAAATTTCACCAGATGGACGTGTATCTTATCAAGCGGATAAGGCAATCATCACGGCAAAAGTTACCGAAGCCAAGAATATTTTACTTTATGTTCATGGTATCATTGGCGATACAGAAACGTCCGTGGCAAGCGCTCAAAAGGCAACGTTGACAGAAAACGGACAACAGAAAACACTGCAAGATAAATATGACTTAATTCTTGCCTTTGACTACGAAAATCTCAATACGACCATTGAAGAAAATGCCAAACTCCTCAAACAAAGATTGGAAGAAGTTGGGTTAACAGCCAACCACGGCAAACAATTAGATATCATTGCCCATTCCATGGGGGGCTTAATATCTCGTACCTTTATCGAAAAAGAAGGTGGAAATAAAATTGTTCAACACTTAGTCATGTTAGGTACACCTAATGGCGGTTCTCCCTGGCCTACTGTTCAAGATTGGGCTTTTGCCGCTCTGGGAATTGGATTAAACCAACTTTCCTCAGTGGCTTGGCCTGCTGTCGTGATTGCAGGAATCTTAAAATTTGTGGACTCGAATATTAAGACTGTAGAGCAGATGAGTCCCAGCAGCAATTTTATCCAAAGCATTGCTACCAATCCAGATCCTAACGTGCGTTACACCATCATTGCAGGCGATCGCTCAGTTCTTCCTGAAGCATTACAACCCGACCCCGGTAAACAATCCAGTACTATAAAGCGACTGATGGAAAAATTATTTGGCTCGGCTCGAGAGCGAGTAGTCAATCTAGTCTTTTTCCAGCAACCAAACGACATAGCGGTATCACTTGAAAGCATTAAAAGCGTGAGTGAAAACCGCTCTCCCAAACCCAGAATTATCTCTCCAGATGCAGCTTGCGACCATGTCACTTATTTCACCACACAATCTGGTTTAGACGCATTGGTCAAGGCGCTCTGTGAGGAGGTATAAATTTCATAGGACTTACGCAAAACCCCCCTTTTTAAGGACAACACGCAAAGCCCCCCTTTTTAAGGGGGGTTGGGGGGTCGAAAACGTGTGAAACTCTGATAGCGGTTTTCAATTGGGTGCAATACATAAAAAAGTTATGGAACCGCAGCCTGTAGCAGACGAACGCAGATAAATACATGGTTCAGTCAAGTGAGAACCGCTATAGTACAGCGAGCAAAAAAAACGGTTTGTTCGAGTTGAGATACGAGATACCAAGGTGTCCAGCAGAGAACAAGAACAACCGGATTTTCTCATTTGTTAACTACTGTATTAGCGCTCTATGGTTTGCGGTTACTGCTACTATTAAGTCTGCTGCAATTTGGGGTACTTTAATTTACTATAGCGGTTTTCAGTTAGGTGCAATACATAAAAAAGTTATGGAACCGCAGCCTGTAGCAGATAAATTTGTACTTCATTCAAGTGAGAACTGCTATAATTGCACAGCGCAAACAATGGTGATATTATTGTTTTGTCTCATATTTTCTATGTGCCAGATAAAAATTAACTTAAAATTTGGCAATAACCAAAGGAAGGTTCTTATCGTGATTTTAGTTACTCTTCAGTCAAATACTGGAAACAAAAAACCATTGAATTTGCCAAAACGAGTAAAATAGCAATCCGACCTTGAATATAGTTAGTAATCATAAAATTTAATTTTTATTAGACATGGAGTAGCTATTAATGGGTTTGAGTGGAAAGAGAACAAAGGAAATAGTCGAAGCAATAAATTCTGCTTTCATAGACCGAAACAAATTAGTAATGATGCTGGACTATGAACTTAATATAAATGCAGCAAATCTTCTTGACAATTCAACCTATGATGTCACTGTTTACAATTTAGTAAAACAGCTTGATAGCCTAGGTCGCATAAAAGAATTAATTGAGGGAGCGCGGAGAGGAAATCCTGGTAATCCAGATTTGATATTAGTTCATAAAAAACTGTATCATCCCTTATCTGGTTTCTTTTATGAAAAAATAATACCTATTCTTGAAAGTATTGATTTTGAAATATGCAAAAAAATATGTTACGAAATTTTACCTAGAGATGCACGTATACACTTAGATGATTTTAGGAAGTTTAGAGATATAAATAGCTGGCTCGTTTATCTAAAAAGCTAGGCGATCGAACAGTTCAGGTACGGACTAAAGATGACAATATTGAAGCACCTATTCAAGCTGGTCGTGTACGTTGTCGTGCTTTTCCATTTATTATTATGACCAGCAATGGGGAGCGAGACTTTCCTCCTGCTTTTCTACGACGATGTTTGCGAGTAAATGTGCCAGAACCCAATCAAGAAACCCTAAAAGATATTGTCGAAGCTCAGTTGGGAATGGAAATTACTCAAGATAGCCAAGAACTATTATTGATCGAGAATTTTGTAAAATTACTACACGATGGAGATCATCTAGCAATTGACCAACTTCTCAATACGATCTATTTGGTAACTCGCTCGCTTAACTTTGAGGAAAATAATATAGAAAGATTGAAAAAACTGCTCTTGCAAAACCTAACAAACACTCAAGATGCATGATAGAAAAATTAATTGCTGCACTACAGATTGAGGAAGTAAAAGAACTGACAGGAGAACTGACAGGAGAACAGTTTGCAGATGTTCTTTGGCTTTGGTCAAAAAAATTATCTAAAGCTCCAGGCTATAGTTTGAGCAACCAAGACTCTGAAACTAACAGTAATCAGGAAGAATTAACTATACCGATTCAAAAAAGTAATGATGAGAACACAAATCATCAACCAGCAACAGAGACAGCAATTACGGAGAAAGCAGATACTCAGCTAAAGGAAACGGGCATTTACCCTAAGAAAACAAGTGAAACTCAAGAATCAAAGGGTGCGGGTGAACTATCGATTAGAGTACCAAATGCTCCTTCGTTGCGGGAGCAACTCAAAGTGTCACGCTCCCTAAAATCTTTAATGCATCGGGTTCCATCTATTCATTATACTGTCTTGGATGAAGTTGCAACTGTAGAGCAAATTGCCGAAAAGCAAATCTGGATACCAGTACTAAATCCAGCTTTAGAACCTTGGTTAGAACTGGCTCTGGTAGTTGATGAAAGTCCATCAATGTTGATCTGGAGAGATACCATCATAGAACTGCGAAGATTACTAGAACACCTTGGTATTTTTCGCGATGTACGAACATGGGGATTATTCACCAATCCAAAAGGAGTAGTGCAAATTCGTCCAGAAATTGGTTCAGTAGCGCGTAACCAATCTGCTCGTAGTCCTCGCGAACTCGTAGATCCCAACGGACGTCGCCTGATTTTAGTTCTAAGCGATTGTGTATCTCCCATGTGGCGAAAACAGCGAAAAGAGAATGAAGTTATACAAGCGCTAAATATTTGGGCAAACACTAGTCCAATGGCAATTGTGCAAATGTTGCCAAAGTGGTTATGGTCCAGAACTGCGCTTGGTTTAGCTGCAGCAGTACAGTTATGTGGACTAACGCCAGGAGTTGCAAATCAGCAATTGTTATTCAGACAGATTTCAGCTTGGGATGAAATTGACGAAGCAAGGGATATCAAAGTACCCGTTCTAACTTTAGAACCAGCAATGGTTGCAACTTGGAGTCAAATGATTGCGGGTATGGGAACAATTTGGGTTTCTGGCTTCATGTTCCAATCGGATTTTGGAATTGTAGATGAAGAGGACGATCCCAATACTAGCTCTACGCAAGAATTAACCGCACAACAGCGTTTCCAAAGTTTCCGACTGACTGCTTCACCAATGGCACGGAGATTAGCAGGCTTGATAGCAGCAGCCCCGATTGTCAGCTTACCAGTTATTCGCTTAATTCAAGAGACGATGCTGCCAGAGTCACAGCAAGTTCATGTTGCTGAGGTATTATTAGGAGGATTATTAAAGCTGAAATCACCGACAGAGATTAAAACTGATACAAATCCCAATGAAGTTGAGTATCAGTTTATAGAAGGAGTAAGTGAAATACTTCTAGAGTCTCTTCCTGCAAGCGATAAAGCTACTGTTAAAATCACCTTACTCCAGCGAATGACAAAGTATGTGGCAGACCGAATTGGTCTTTCAAGCAAGACGTTTGCTGGATTTTTAAAAGATCCAAGACTCTTAAATTCTACAACTCAACAAACTGACCCCATAGCCATTATAGGTGTTCAGGCACTGAAAAACCTTGGTGGAGAATACGCCAGTTTTGCAGAAGAATTAGAACAAGATTTTCAAGTTCGATTTTCTCCAAAGGCTAAAAAAATTAACCCTCTACCAAAGGGTCCAAAAATTTACGCTCTACTTGTTGGTATTGATAAGTACCATCCAGAATCGAGAGTCAGTAATTTAAACGGTTGTGTTAACGATATTGAAGTAATAGAAGAATACTTACGGAACCGAATAGTTAACAACTCAAACGTTCCTTGGAAACTCAAGAATGAATCGGCAACACGTCAGGCAATTATTGATGGCTTTCAAAAACACTTGTGTCAAGCAGGCAGTGAAGATGTCGTTTTGTTTTACTATGCAGGGCATGGTTCCTTTGAACCAGCACCGGAGGCGTTTCGCATTAAAGATTCAGACGACCAAATTGAAACCTTAGTTTGCTATGATAGCCGAACAAAAGAAGGTCGTGACCTAGCAGATAAGGAATTAAGCTACCTCATAGAGCAGGTGGCAAAGAACAATCCACATATCCTGATTATTTTAGATTCCTCCCACTCCAGTACAGCAACGCGAGATCAAGGAATGGTCGAACGTCAAACCTCTACAGATGGACGAGTCAGAGATTTAAAAGATTTTATTTTTCCCGAAGAGTGGCTTAAATACCGTTTGAGCTCGATCTACGAGCCACCAAGATATGTTGCGATCGCAGCTTGTCGTTCTTATCAAACAGCAAAAGAGTATAGAGGTGACGATGGTAAACCACGAGGTGCTTTTTCTTACTTTTTTACCCAAGCTTTGCAACGCACTCATGGTAGTTTATCCTATGTTGATTTAGTGCAAGATGTCAATGCTTTGATCCTCACTAAAGTCAAAGATCAATCACCTCAAATAGAAGCACTTGCAGAAGATTTAGAACAAACCTTCTTAGGAGGTTCAGCAAACGAGCGTTTGAATTACTTTACCTTGACTCATAACACTGAAGTTTATGATGATTGGGTAATTAATGGCGGTACTTTACATGGTATTCACCCAGTTCCAGAAGGAGAGACTTTATTAGCTATTTTCCCTCAAGGAACCCCAATAAAACAGTTGGAAGATATCGATTTTGCCATTTGTCAGGCTGTCGTGACGGAGGTACAGCCAGAGATTAGCAAAATTAAAGTTATCACTGATAGTTCACTACTTTCATTAGAAGAACCTTACTGGGCAATTGTCATTAGCGTACCCATTCCTCAAATGAAAGTACATTTTGTAGGAGACGAGCAAGGCATAGAACTCGCTCGAACGGCTCTAGAAAGAGCTAATGAGGGCGAACCATCTTTATTTATTCGAGAAGTAGAATCATCTTCAGATGCCAATTACGAATTAGAAGCACATCAGGGTCAATACTTGATTAAACGAGTGAGCGATCAACGTTCAATAGTCGCACCGATTCCACCCGCACCAGATACTCAAGGATACACTCAGCAACGTGCGGTGCAAATCATCAAACGATTAGAACACGTTGCGCGTTGGGTAAATGTTCTAGAGTTGAAAACTCCACCCACCAGCCAAATCCCAGCAAGCAACGTGGATTTAGAAGTTATCATTATCTTTAATGGTCAGGAATATTCATCAAAACAGATGGGTTCCAATTTGCGTGGAGAATACAGTTTTAAAAATAATAGGTGGATACCGCCAGAGATCAAAATCACTGTGACGAATCACAGCGAGCGAGATATTTACTTCCAAATTGTAGAATTAGCAGGTGATTATTCAATAAGTATTCCGGAATTTTTCACCGAGAGAGGAAGTATTCTTTTATCGAAAAAATCTGAAAATGACTCCAAGTTATCAAGCAAAACAAGTGATACGTTAGAGCTAGTCATTCCCAGAGCATATTTAAATAGTGGAGTGACGGAATATAATGAGATTTTCAAATTAATTGTCAGTACAAGAGATTTCGATGCGAGTTTACTTGCACAAAAGGGGCTTGATACTCCTCCTCCCACTCGTTCTACTCGTTCTAGAGGATTATCAGGTACTCTCAACCGTTTAATGGAAAACATTTCTTCTCGTCAAGCAAAGCGTCTGAGAATTGACAATATTGATAACTGGATGACTAAGGAAGTCAAATTGACTTTGGTTCAACCCCCAGGTGGTGGAGACTAAAAGATCGCGATAAAAGTACTCAAGAACAAGACATTTGATATCCAATTGTCGTAAAAACTGACTCAGTTTCAACAGATGGATGTCTGCACCCACTACACCCAACAATCGTTTTTGCCTATCGTATATCGGCTGACTTGCTGAAGCAACAATATATGGATAATTAGGATAATTAATGGTAGAAATTCTTAACCAACCGGGCTTCCTGGTTGTTACGGGTTGGGTATACCAAGTTTCCGTGAAGTTGTTCCAATCATAAGCACCTACGACGTGAGTACGATTACCTTCAGTATCGGTGGCATAACTAATGGCATTTTTTGGTAAAATAGAATTTGGCCAATCATCAATGACTAGAGTTTTGCCGTCGTAAGTTCCCGCTCCTCCTCCTGCACCCGTCGTCAGTCCAAAACCGATGTAGCTCAAGTCATAGACTTGTACTTGTTTCCAGAAATACTTGCTAACGGTTTGGCGATCGCGTACATCCAATAATCCCATCTCAATTGCACGGGCATTCATCTCATTGACTTGATGGGGAATTGACAGATAAGAATTTAAATGTCGATCTACTATATTGCCAGTTCGCTCCATCAACTGCTCTGCTAGATTATTTACCACTTTCTGTCCATTCTTAAAAGAAAGATAACCCACTAAGCTCACTGCGCCAAAGATTTGTAAGACAAACGGAACAATGAGAACAAACTGTAATGGGAACGCTTTAACTGTGAGGGATTGACGCTTCTTCATTAAGTAGGTTAGAAATAGATAGGCAAAACTTTTACGTACAAGCCTAGTATTCCCAAAAATTACAATTAACATTCTCAATTTTTTATCTACCTTGATAGATTTGGCATGGCATACTACAAGAATCCATGTTCATCATCTTATGTCTACAATTACAATAACCGTTAAACTCTTTGCTGCTTACCAAGAAGCATACGGTGTACCAGAATTGTTGCTAGAATTCCCAGAGAGTACACCCGTGGCTGCAGTTCGCGATCGCTTAATTACCGAACATCCCAAACTTTCTCAATTGCGGGATATCACCCGGTTTGGAGTTAACCTTCAATTCGTAGAACCAGAGACTATCTTGAAAAATGGTGATGAAGTGGTGTTAATTCCTCCTGTAAGTGGCGGTTGAATAAGTTGTTACACGTATATCGTAGTTAACCGCAACATATTTGCAAAAAACGCACCAAACTTCATCACTTCACAAGCCCTTGGTTGGTCACAACAATCCTTCCTGCTTTAGCTCATGGTGGCAAATTGTTCATCCAAACCAGTGGCTCAAGTATAGTGGAATACCTTCACTCCTGCATGAGAAAGCTGTTAATACTCACAGAGTTGCGATTAAAAAACTCCCACCGATATCAGTAAGAACCAAAAAACCAGTTTCCTGCAGCTTCAGGGTCTACCCCACAGAATTCCTCTAAAAGCTGTAAATACTCTTCTTTGGAAATATAACCGTCACCGTTGGCATCAAGTCGTTGAAAAATTTCTTCATACCCGTTCACATTAAAACCAAATGCCTTGAGAAACTGCTTGTATTCTTCTGGACCAATTTTCTCGTCACCATTCATGTCTATTACGTCAAACAAAGCTGTCATCGACTCAAACCAAGCTGCTGTTGAAGAGTCATTATCTACAGCAAATTGCGTGGTGCAACTTTCCAGGAATTCGTCTAAAGAGACTTTGCTGTCTTTATTAAGATCGACACTAACCCAGTACTTTTCCCACAAAAAAAGCACCCGATTCTGAAGATTTTCATAATCAGGTGAACCGGGTTTCCAGCCACGGAGATCGGCAAAATTATTAGTAATTTTCTCATAGTCTGAGCGCTCTACGAATCCGTTTTTATCGACATCTACGCCTCGGAAGAAAGCTGTCAATTTATTTTTTAGTAGTTCAACCATTCTAAGTTAGACCCCCTTACAAAAATAACTGGTTTAAATTCCTAAAGCTGAGTGAATGTCATGACATCGGCATGAACAGCTTGATTTGCAAAACTGAACTCAACACCACGTGCTCTTGCTGGTAATAGCGCAGGCAAGAAATGATACTTGACGGCGGATGGATGGCAGCATAAATTTCAAGCTTCGGTCGATGTAGGTAACGACGTTACAAAAAATTACGTTTTTAGCAAATCTACTGCTTACATTATGATTATTTACTTGGTATAGCAAGAATTCTTTAATTAGTTATTTCTATAAATAATTTTTTGGATTGTTTACACTTGTGTGGTATGTTTAAGAGCTTCGTATTTATGGGAATTCAACATTGCCAATTCAATATCTCCCTTGTGTCCAAGATTATCCTTGATGAAACAGTCAGCTTCTATGCCCCACAATTCTGAGAATTCTACAACAGAACCAACCACAGTATATATTGAGCAACCCATAATAAGAAGAATCGCTTCTGGATTTTGCCACAGCCATTGTTGATTATCGGGAATACTTTCTAAATCTATAGGTCTAGAAAAATTTGCCCTACATCATTGATTAGGACTCGATATACTTTTCCTTTAATAGCTTCTCTTATTACTAATTCTCCTACTTCATTCGATAAAACTGCATTTTTAATCACTTGAAAATTTTGACCAGTAATTATAGATAGAAATATAG
>NZ_WJFC01000176.1 GCF_009725235.1 Scytonema sp. UIC 10036 | reverse complement strand
CCAAAATCCAAAATTCAACAGCGTTCATCTGCGGTTAATTATTCATTTTTATCATGACTGAATTTACCAAAACACTTTGTCCTTACTGTGGTGTTGGCTGTGGATTAGAAGTATCACCTCCAGCACAACTTGGGAAAGCAACTCATAGAGATAGTCAGGGAAACCCCACTTGGCGAGTGCGAGGAGATAAAGCACACCCATCCAGCCAGGGAATGGTTTGTGTTAAAGGTGCTACCATAGCAGAATCTTTAGACAAAAATAGGCTCCACTACCCAATGGTACGAGAATCTTTAGACCAAAAGTTTCGTCGTGCTACTTGGGATGAGGCATTTGATATTATCGTTAAACGCATTCAAACAGTACGCTACACTCAAGGACCCGAAGCCATATGTATGTATGGTTCCGGTCAGTTTCAAACTGAAGACTACTACATCGCCCAAAAACTTTTGAAAGGATGTTTGGGGAGCAATAATTTTGATGCTAACTCTCGCTTGTGTATGTCCAGTGCGGTAGCTGGGTACATTCAAAGCTTTGGTTCGGATGGGCCTCCCTGTTGTTACGAAGATTTAGAATTAACCGATTGTGCGTTTTTAATTGGTACCAATACAGCAGAATGTCACCCTATTATTTTTAACAGGCTGGAAAAATACCACAAAAAGAATCGCAAAGTCAAAATGATTGTGGTCGATCCCCGCCGCACGCAAACCGCAGAAGCTGCAGACTTACATTTAGCAATTCGCCCTGGAACAGATATCGACTTATTAAATGGAATTGCTCATTTGTTGATGCGTTGGGGCTATATCGATCCTGGATTTATTGAGGATTGCACGAGTAAATTTTCTTCATATGCAGAAGTCATTCGCCATTATTCCCCAGAAATCGTTGCTCATCAATGCGGGATTAGTGTTGAAGATTTAGAAACAGCCGCTCGTTACTGGGGTGAATCTCAGAAAGTCCTGTCTTTGTGGTCAATGGGTGTAAACCAATCCTCAGAAGGGACGGCTAAAGTCAGAACAATTATTAACCTCCACTTGATGACAGGGCAAATTGGTAAGCCAGGAGCGGGACCATTTTCTCTGACAGGTCAACCCAACGCAATGGGGGGACGCGAGGCGGGGGGTTTAGCGCATTTATTACCCGGTTACCGATTGGTAAAAAATCCCCAGCACCGAGCGGAAGTTGAGGAACTGTGGGGACTCCCATCAGGACGAATTTGTCCAACACCCGGTATAACGGCTTGGGATATGATAACTGGGCTGGAAAATGGTGCTGTAGGTCTGTTGTGGATTGCTGCTACCAATCCTGCTGTAAGTATGCCAGATTTAGAGAGAACTAAAGCAGCGTTGTTGCGATCGCCTTTCACTGTTTACCAGGATGCTTACTATCCAACAGAAACTGCTGCTTACGCTCATGTCTTGTTACCTGCTGCTCAGTGGAGTGAGAAAACTGGTGTCATGACTAATTCCGAACGGAGAGTCACGTTATGTCCGGCATTTCGTCAGCCACCGGGAGAAGCCAAAGCAGATTGGGAAATTTTTGCAGAAGTTGGACGCAGGCTTGGCTTCGTGAAAGAGTTTGCTTTTGCTAACTCAAGTGAAGTTTATTCTGAGTTTGTCAAATTGACTGGCAATCGCCCTTGTGATATGACAGCCATCAGTCACGAACGACTTCAAGCGGACGGTCCACTTCAATGGCCATGCCCTGATTTTGGATTTTCGATAGCCGATTTTGGATTGGAGCCTACTGGTGAGAAGTCAGAGATTGCAGTATCTCAGGAGCAGTCTAATAATCCAAAATCCAAAATCCCAACAACCAGTTCAACAATCCAAAATCCAAAATCCAAAATCCAAAATCCCAACAACCAGTCCAACAATCCAAAATCCAAAATCCAAAATCCAAAATCCAAACGTCTTTACACCGATTTACGTTTTCACACTCCAGATGGACGCGCCCGATTTGCAGCATATCACTCGCGAGGATTGGCTGAACCCCCAGATCCCAATTATCCTTTTGTGCTGACAACCGGAAGGCTTTACGGACACTGGCATACCCAAACGCGTACAGGTCGAATTGAAAAAACCCGTCAAATGCATCCCGAACCGTTTATTGAAATCCATCCCCGTGATGCAGCAACTCTCAACGTGAGTGATAATCAATTTGTTGAAGTGCGATCGCGTCGTGGCAAAGCTAAGTTTCCAGTGAAAGTGACTCGTGCGATCGCACCCGGTACAGTCTTCGTTCCCATGCATTGGGGTGCTCTGTGGGCGGATAATGCTGAAGCCAATGCTTTAACTCATCCAGAATCTTGTCCTGACTCCTTACAACCAGAATTAAAGGCTTGTGCAGTACAGATTGTTCCAGTGAGTGTTGATATGACAGTTGCTGGTCATCAACGTCAGCTATTGCACCAATCCGCAAACTTGTAATTGCTCAGTGTATTATATGGCAATTCCCACTTTCGTGAGGTATGGAAAGAAAAATTAACCGCAGATGAACGCAGATGGACGCGGATAAATTTGTATCTCAGCAGACTTAGTAACTCGTTAATTTTCGCAAACCAGCCACGACAATCTCCGCTAAATTATCGGGTAGGGTTAGAAACACCTCTCGGAGACCCCATTCTTTAACTTTGGTAGGTGAAAGAGCACCATGAGCGGTAATAGTTGGAGATTTTCACCTTTTCATTCAAAAACTACAATCGATCCAATTCCTTGCGAAGCGCTTCCAACTCGGTATCAATAACTTCACAATCGGTATTCGATTTTAGAGCAATTGCGTGTTGTGGTAGTTGGGATTTACCCAACGAACCGCCAGGAAGTAGCATTTGTGCCTTCAGTGCTGCTAATTCATCATCAACATCACTGCTTGCTTCCAAAGCTGCAAATTGGGTTTCTAAATCGGCTCCAGCTAATTCTGCTGCTGAGAAAGCACGGACTTCTTGCATCAAAATTTTTTCTTCCATCCGCTCAAAGGCAGCCATTGCACTACTGGTATTGGAACCGCAATCCATACTTTGTGTGTTTGCTGCTGCCTTAGCAGCAAGCAACCGTGCTTTGAGCAATGGCTTCATTGCTTTAGCTTCAGAAAACTTAGTATCAAATACAGATAGGTTGTGCTTAAGTTTACCTATCAGTATTGAATCCCAAATTCCCGAACAGAACATTTGTCTTCTAGCTCATTCGCTTGGTGCGCGTGTTGCTTATTATTGTATGGAGAGTTGGTCAGGAAACAAACATTCACTGTTCGACATAATTCTTCTAGCTGGCGCTGTGCGTCGAGATACCAGTAAAGACTGGGGATATGTAGCGTCTCAAATAAATGGAACTTTAATAAATGTTTATAACGATAACGATCCAGACTTAAAAACGAAGTTTAAGTTAGCAGAAGCAGGTAATCACGCTTGCGGACAGAAGCCAATCAAAGAATATCATTCAAAGATAAGAAATGAAGATGCTACAGATTTTATTGGTAAAAGTCATAGCTTATCAAGTTACCTCAACTATTTACCAGAGTTAGTCAGAAAGGGTTTATGGCGTGTATGAGATTGACACTCGCTTTCTAATGGATGTAGTTGAGCGATCTTAATACTAAAAAAGACAGAGGCGATCGCTTTAGCCATTTGTTGCTGTTTACAGGAAAGTTGATTGGGAAGGTTTTGGAAGCGATTGCTGACGTATCACAAAAAACAGAAAAATTCTTATTCAGATACCGCTTGAGTCACTAAACTTTCAATAAAAGTATATACTTTGTTTTTACTTTCAGTAAGGTGATAAATTAGATAAGGAATATTTAATTTACCACTAATGTATTCAGCATAACCAATTTCTTGTTCTTGAAAATATTTAAGCAGAGCTAAATCATGTTTAATACTATCTCTTGAGCTTAAACGAGCATAAATATCTTCTGGTTTGTCAACTAAGAGAAGAATAGCATTGGGACAAATGCCATCATATGTTGATTCTGGTATTTTGGTGATTTCATTATCCTTATTTAATAAGCAAAAATGCCCATCCAGCAAATACCAATTTTCATTCTTGAAATACTTATTTATTGCTGTTAATAAAATATCTTGATTTTCGCCAATCTTCTCAACTAGTTTGTTAAGAAGATGTTCTTCTTGCTTCTCTCTTGAAATCAAATTGCTTGCTGAAAAATGCTTAACATGAAATTTTGATTCTATCTCTTTACAAAGAGTTGTTTTTCCAACACCATGTACTCCACCAACAAAAATAAGTTTACGTTTTCTCATGTTGTTTATTTTTTAAAGCTGATAGAAATAATAAATTGAAAAAAAATTATGTTTTGCTTGAAAAACTTATAAGATGAGAGCTATCAACAAGGCATTTCTCTAACAATGTACTAACTATAGCTTAAAATTAAATAGATGCTCTATATACTTCCAAGATTTTTTATTATAATTTAAAACTTTTTAACCTTACAATACAGTGAGCGTAGCATCATTTCAGTAGCCACGAAGTGGAAGCATATTAATTAGCTTTATCTACTTTAAGGCAAATAGATCTAACTGTTTACACAGTCTTCCTTCCTCCATTAAACTCTTTCTCCCTGATTAAGTGCATGATCCATCGGCTGAATTACAATTTTACGCCAGTTTATTGTGGCTTGTGGTGGTGTAAAACCAGAGCAAAGTTCTTGTATTTGTTTCAGAGACAGTGCTGGGAAAAGAAAGTTTTGATATATAAAAGTACCGTATGCAAATTCACAGTTCTCAAAATACAGATCGTAGAACTCTTTGTCTACTCCTAGAATAGGATGATACTTACTCCACATTTCCGAAACAGGTAAGGATATAGTTTTATCAGCGACAAAGCCTCCCTTGATGACAGAATCAGGTGTAGTTTCGTACAAAAGAATTAAATCCCCTAATTCTATTCCAATTGAACGCTTTCGCAATTCAATTTTTTTAGTACCATCAACAATACGTTCAGCATAAACTCGCTTGATACTTAGAACTTTGATGTATTTAGCCTGCATAAAGACCTCCAAGTTCAATAGCTTTTTTACAACGTTCTAAAGGAAGGCTGTGCATTCAGCGTCGGTACAGTAATCCCAAAAACCCAGTTTTTTTATTGAGCCAATGAGATATTAAGCTTTTCAACTGAAAGAAAACGGATTTAGCTTGGATAAAATTTATCCAGATTTCGACTCCTAAAGTGCCATAGGGCGATAAAAACTTTTTATCACTGGAACTGCACAGAGCAAAAGCTTTCGCCAGTTCGTTTCCTTTTCTATTAATGCTTAAGGTAGGCGATACTATTAACCTTTTGATAAAATCTCAACCAGTTCTGGCTGTTTCTTTTTAGAATGCTAAGTAAACCTATGTCATGACATTCATATCATTAGCAAGATTGGTACTGATACGAGTAACATAGGGCAGATCGAGAGCAGCAATGATATGAGGCGGTAAGGTTAAAGTTCCTTCAAAAGCCGTATCGACAACGCACTCTATTTCTACATCCGATCGTCCTGAAGAACGAAGAATAATATTGATTCTTGCCTGAAGTCCGACAACAGCGCCGTGCATCATGATGTCGTCCTTGTCAACGTGCCACCGATTGCATAAACTGCGTTAAATCCAATTCTCTCTGTCCAGAGAACAGCGTTATTATGTCGAGCCTGTAAGCGACGGCACGTTGTCAGCAAATCATCGTCAATTTCGTAATCACCTGATTCAATATCAATCGAAATAATTTTGCCAATATTCTCTGTTGTTTCTACGTGGGTACGGATTTGCTTTTCGTAAATCTCTTTGCCACGTTGAGCAATTTCTTCGTCACTGAAAGTAGGATAAGGCATAGGAGTACTTTGCTCATTTAAGTTGTTACACTTTAATACTTTCATTCTATAGGGTTATCAATCATCTTAATAATGCAGTAAGCCGAGGCTTAACAGCTTTAGCCGTGTCGCGCTTGTATGTTTTTGTTGTTTATTCCGTTTGTAACTTTATATATGTATTTCGTTGTGTTAAGTATCAAACCATTGTTTTGTGGAAGTCCAATATTTGGAGAATTCTTGTTCTGATGCTGCTGCAAAACTTGGTGGCATTAAAAATTCCCCTATCACCTCAATAACATCAGACAATGAAATGTGTGCTGTCTTTAGTTGTCCTCTCTGCACAAAGGATTGCCATTGTTTCTGTTTACTTGCATCTTCTACAAATTCTGTTGTTAGGGCAAAGGGTAGTACTGTGGGCAAGGGTGTCTTGCGTCGCTCGAAGGTACTTTTCAAAGCTTTACTCAAAAGTTCTCCCTGAAATTCAAATTTTTGGCAGAGAAACCAAATATCGTAAAAATCCTTAAGGCGGCTGTTTCCTATGCCCAGGGCAACCATTGCCTGAAACTTTTCCGCAACGACTGTTTCACGCGGGTAGATAAGCACCAAAGGCGCGGGCAGATTCAACATAGAGGGGAATTCGGCTTCCTGCGCTCTTGGCGTAACAGCATCACCAAAGCCAATATCTATCTGAACCTGAATAGTAGTAGAAGCCAATTTCCCTTTAAGCTTGATTCTAACGCCCTCATATTCTTGATCTTCCTTGATCTTTTCACCTGTCACCGTGTCGGGTTCAAAGATAATACCATCCTCTGCAAAGGAAATACCGCAAATCTCTTGAAAGACGTTTTGCAAATAAGCCATGTCATGACTGCCATAACCTAGCAAGTCTATATCTTTTGTCGCTCGATGTGGCTCACCACTCCAGAGCGCGAACAGCATTGCCCCCTTCAGGATAAATTTCTGTCTGTAGGATGATTGGCTCAGCCTATATAAAAGGCGATTCGCAGCATATCGCGTCAACAGGTAATTAAAATCTTCTTTCTGCTGTTTTGAGAGGTGAAGCAACCGTGCTTTCACAGAGGCTGCTATGTTTTGGGGCTGCTTTTGGGTCATGTGAGAGCTTCAAGGTAAGGACGCATTACATTCTGCATTCGGCAAATCTTAGCATACTGCCAGAGTTGGTCTACCGTGCAACGTTTTTCCCGGAGACATTCCCGCAGAACTTCGAGTGCAACATCAAGACCAATTTTGTTGCGAAACTTAAAGCAATCAACCACGGTTTTAGCAGGAGAATAAATGGCAACACTTACCCCTTCAATCTCATGCTTTTCAATGCCTGATTCCAGCGACTGACCTGACATACGCACAATCCGCAATGGCAGCAGATTCTCTACAGGCGCACGAGTTTTAGGTGGAATTGCTAGCCAAACCTCAAAAGGAACCTGGGTGGTCAGTTCGTGGAAGCTAAGGGCAGAAAGTAGGCAAACAATCCCATGCGGGACTCGTTTAACCGCCTCAACCAATGTATGGCTTGCGGTAATATCGGCATCGGCAAAAGTATAAACACCACGAGCAGAACGAATAAGTCGTCCCTGTTGCTCAAGACGCTTTAGGTACTCTGGGTGAATACCTCTTTCTTGTGCTTCTTTTGCCCGAATAACACCCATTTCACGAGACAGAGCTAACACCTTCTGTATCCTGGTCATACTGCTGTTTATTTCGTGTAAAATCTCTTGTGGATTCTATTATGTGATAAAACGTTTAATATTAATGATTTTTAATAACATTTTATCACAAGTAGCATTTTTAACTGTACTGAATGTTCTTACTCCAAGTGACAGCTTGCCAAGCACTTAGGGGAACACTCAAAGTAACTAGGCTTGGTCTGGATGATATATCTTCAATGGAGAAAAATTGTGAGTGAAGTTAGCCTGAACAGTGATGATGTGATTTCTATGCCTTCAGAAAAAGGTTTTACCAAAGGTACAACGGCAAAGGTTAGCGAAATTAAGCTAGCGCTAAAAGATCGTGTATCATCTGAACAGTTAAAATGGTTTTCCGACGGTGGGGTGGAATGTGAAGTACTAATTGCTCAGACCGGCGGTGGTTGGCGTAAAGGAAAAATTCAGTTTTGCTTGAAATTCGTTCCTGATAAGGCAGAGCAACTACCAGAAGTACAGCCGTCGTCGTTGGCTATTATCCACAATGGAGAGCAGGGGCTAGTAACTGTAAACAAATTTCTCCTCTGATCTACTCATTCCTCCTCTTTTTTGAGTAGAGGTTGGCGATCGATCTCCGGTTCCGGTAAAGTTTTAATCCAGTCCTGAACGACTTCTGACATAGAGACTCCCAATGTTCGAGCAAGATTCTCCACCTTTTGCCGCTCTCGGTTGGTAAGTCTAACGACTAATCTATAATCTCTTGCCATTTTAGGACTTGTCCTGTTATACTAAATGTCATGCGAATAGTTTAACAAATAGCAGCAAAGGAGGTGAAGCGGATGCCGCAAGTTTATCAAACATATGTGACTCAGATTGAGAATAACTTGACTGGTGAGACGCGGACGCTTGAGATGTTAGAGGAGTTCTCCCCAGTAGCAGCAGAGATGTCACAAATAGCATTAGAAGGCTTGCAAAGTGATATGAAAAAGGAGAAGTTAAACTCCCAAATTCAAAACACTTTTGGCGTCAATAAGCGTCATGCTAATAGTGTCATTAATTTTGTGACGGGGGAATTGGAATCGGCTATTGAATGCAAGAAAAGACATCTAGATACACTAGACACCAAAATAAAATCAGTTAAGTCAGAAATTGAAAGGTTGAACAAACGACTGAAGAATCACAGGGAATATGCCCAAGCCGTAGAGAAGTATAATTTAGCCATCAAATATCCCCAAAAAACTAAAACGGGAACGTTAAAGAAAGTACCTGTACTTAAGAAAATTCCCGAGTTTGATAACGCTTGCCCTATTAACGGTAAGCCTCATGGTAAGACATATTTACAATTAGCTAAACAGCAGTTACACCAGAAAAAACGCCAATTGAAGATGTACTTAGACCGGAGAGCTGCATTTGTCCTTCGCGGTGTCAAGCCGAAGTTGGGAAACTTAGGAACGGTAACATTTGTTGGGAGTACCAACGAAACTAGCGGGAATCAAATATGTCAACTAACACCGGATGTTATCCCAAGTCTAAAAATCCGTGTCCCTTACTTTTTAGAAGCAACATATGGAGAATATCTGACCTTACCACTTTACAAAATTAACAAGCAAGGATACGACAATATAGTTACCGCTTGGGCATTAAACAACGCTCTCACTTATGTATTTAGCAGAAATAAAAAAGGGAAGTGGGTAGTCGCTATTACTTGTTTGGTCAACTTTTCTATCACTAGTAATGACAGAGCTTTCGGGTGCATAGGTTTAGATATTAATCCCGGAGCTATTGGATGGTGTGCGACCAACCGTCACGGGAATCCTATAGCTTGGGGAAAAGTCAATTTAGATTTACATTCATGCTCAACAGAACAAACTGAAGCCAGATTGGCTGGTGCTATTACAGAACTGACCAACAGAGCGCTAGCTACTAAAAAACCAATTGTTATTGAGAAATTAGACTTTTCTGAAAAGAAGCGGCAAGGTAAACGCGGTCGCAAATATAATCGGATGTTATCAGGTTTTGCTTATGCCAAGTTCAAAGAATTGTTAAAAGCTAGATGCTTAAAACTAGGCATCAAAATTATTGAGGTAAGTCCCAAATATTCATCTCAAATCGGCGTTGTCAAATATATGAGACGCTATGGCATGGGAAGTGATAGCGCTGCGGGTCTAGTTTTAGCGCGTCGTGGGATGAACATTTACTATGAGAGAATGCCAGCGAGATACGCCTTGCAGAGTTCGATTCAACCCGAACCTCGTCAGCACGTCTTTGCACACTGGCAGGGTTTCAATAAGCATTACTTGGAGGTAGGTTCTCGTAATGCTTGGTTCGGTACACCTACTCTTACAGGGTCTGCGGGTGACGGCTTGGCGAACACCGGAAATCTTGGGTTGACAAAGCTTCGGCACAAGCACGAGAGTTCTTCTCTCCATCCGTCTGTGAAGGCGTGAACCCTTCAAGGTAGGTTTGATTGACCGCTATCTTTCCGGTTGAATAGATTTGCTCATACGTGAGTAGATCTGAGTAGACTTTATCGAGCGGTAGGAGCATTAGTCATTTGTGAGCCATAACTACTGCTAGCAATGCGATTGATATTGGACTGATATTTAGCTTGGATGCCAGAATCAGCTTGATTTCCTTTGTGGGTTTCGTACCACAGTCCAACAGCATTATAGCGCTTCCCAGCCTGATGAGGTACGCACGTGTTGCTTATTATTGTATGGAGGCTTGGTCAGAAAGCCAACATTCATTAGAAGATGTCATTCTTCTAGCTGGTGCTGTTCGTCGCCAGTGCTTGTACTCAGCATCCATGTGACCGCGCTGCTTGTCGGCGTCTTGCCAAAGGGTTTCTTCAAAGTATAGTATTGTACTTTTAGAGTTTTATGTATTTGTTATGACCTTTGGAAGCAAGTGCCAACTGAGAAAACACCAAGCTTTCCCTTAGAATTAAATTGAAGTGCAATATAGTTCATATATACTAATACTGCTAAGAGTCGGTTTCTCCTAGAACTGCCGCAAAAGCACTCTTTGTTCCTAGCTTCAGAGCGATCGCATCTTGGAAATGAAGCAAGAAGGGACTAGTGCGATGGCGATAAGCCGGGTACGGCTTGCACCGAAGCGATCGCGGTTCCATCTCTGCTGCCAAATTCTATCTATGAAAGCTATGAGGGGACAATAGTGACCATTGCTCCCAAAGCAATCCTTTCTAATACTGACCCTTTAGTGGGTTACGCGACTGTTAACGGCATTCCTTTTATGCTGCATGAAAAATCTCCTTAAGTGATTCGTTGGAAATTAAATGAGGTGATGGCGCGAAAGCGGGTCAGAAATAAGGATTTAGCTGAAGCGTTAGGCATCACTGAAAATTCTGTTTATAGATTGCGTAAAGTTGACGAAATGCCAAGATTGGCTCCAGAAAGGCTTAATGGAATTTGTAGGGTATTGAAGTGCCAGCCAGGAGAACTTTTGGAGTATGTACCAGATGATGGTGATAATAAGGCTCAAGCAGCTGTTGTATGAGAGAGCAAAGTATTGGCGTCATGGAAACAATCTACTTAGAGTTCCATGTATCACGATGCAGTCCTTGTCAAAGTGCCGCCGATTGCATAAACTGCGTTAAACCCAATTCTCTCTGTCCAGAGGAGAGCATTGGTATTTTGAGCCTGCAAGCGACGACACGCGATCGGCAAATCATCGTCAATTTTGTAATCACTTTCCTTTGCTGATATCTTACATCTTTTCAATAAGGGGAAGGCTGTTGCAGAGGGAGGCTGGATCGAGACGGGAGGCGGAGCCTCTTAGAAGGCATTCCCAGCCTCAGGCTGGGAACGAGGTGGGGGGTGTTGCTTGCGAAATAGCGATCGCGTTATGTCAGAACCCTTATCTTCCCCTAAGTGCAACCAATTTTTTTTGGCTATTTCATACTTGTTAACAGTTCTGCGTCTTTCACCTGTTGAGTGCTGGTGGAATCAATGGTTCAATAATTTTCCATTATGCATCTGTTAAGTCTGTCTTATATGTTATTCAAGTCATTGCTATCTTATTTATGTTTATCTACTCTCACACATTGCATATATAGCAGTCCTAAATGATTTACAAACATTTCTTCCAAGTCTTCCAAGTCCTCCAAGTCTTCCTTGTCTCCCTTGTTTGGAGCTCAAATAGGATTGCTATATAATGCGATCGCCTGCTTCAATCCTGTCATCTTTAAATTTACTTGATAAATTAGCCCTAAAATTTTATAGTAATCCTAAATTTGTCATAACAAATTTGACGTATTATAGGTTAGGTGATATCTACTCTATACGGATTTTGATGGGCATTGCTCATCTTACACATAAGTTAGGTACAGCAAGTCACTTTCCAAGTGATGCTTGTTAAAACAATCTGAAGACCAATTATCCCCTACGTATAATACCCCTGAACTCAGTTTTCCTCCGCCCCATATACAGGCGCGGTTTCCAACATAGCAGGAGTTTTTAGATGAGGAGAGCTATTAAACTGATCAAAGAAGCCTTGAGCGAAGAGAATTTTGTTCGCTTCGTTGAAGATATAGAAGTGATAGTATCTAAAGTTTTATCTCTTTTACTGGTAATAGTTATTCTGGTAGCAGTGGGGGATTTAGGAATACTTCTGATTGACGAACTCTTTGTGACAGATTACGGAAAGTTTAACGCTACGTTGTATAAAATATTTGGGTTATTCTTAAATATTTTAATTGCTTTAGAAATTCTAGAAAATATCACTGCTTATCTTCGGAAGCACGTTTTTCAAGTCGAATTAGTCGTTGTGACTTCTTTAATAGCTGTCGCTAGAAAGATTATTATTCTTGACTTAGGAAAAGTTACGGGTATTGATATTATAGGTCTGGGAATTGCTATTCTGGCTCTGTCTATCAGTTATTGGATAATTCGTGTAAGCAATAAGCCGAAACGTTAAACCTGCAGACTTTTGGCGGATAGGATGCCCACCTCAGAGGAGATTGACCAATTTGTCATATAATCTAAAAGCGGTATAACGTAGTTTTTCTTGAGAAAACGTAATAAATCTGTGTATGCTAGCTAACGTGAATCATTAGCTAGCATTTATGTTTTTATCTCCAAAATATGGAGCGCGTTGCTAGTGGAGAGATAGATACTATCGTTGTTGCTCATAAAGATCGCGAGCGTTCAGTTTAGATTTGATTTTATTGAATGGTTTTGCAGTTTGAACAACTGCTAAGAAAGTTGTGTTAAACAATTCCTACAAAATACCTCATCAGGAGCTTATGGATGATTTTATGAGTATAATGCACTGTAAATCTGTGAAAGTGAGATGTGAGAAGGAAGTGATTAACATATGCTAAAGAAGAAAAAGGGTTTCAACCTAGTCAAGTTGCAAGTTAATTGGACTTTAGCATAGTATTGACAAATAACATGACACAGGGGACACCAAACAATGGCTGCCAAAAAACTTCTGATGCTAGTAGGAGACTATGTAGAAGACTACGAGGTAATGGTTCCCTTCCAAGCGTTGCAAATGGTGGGACACGCGGTTCATGCAGTTTGCCCTGATAAAAAAGCTGGTGAGAAAGTCAGAACGGCTGTTCACGATTTTGAAGGAGATCAGACTTACAGTGAAAAACCCGGTCATAACTTTACCTTAAATGCCACTTTTGCAGAAGTAGACCCTAGCACTTATGATGCCTTGGTCATTCCTGGAGGACGCGCACCAGAGTATATCCGCCTGAATTCAAGGGCGATCGCCATAACTCGTCACTTTGCGGAAGCAAATAAACCGATTGCTGCCATCTGTCACGGTTTGCAGTTATTGGCTGCTGCTGATGTTATAAAAGGTAAGAATTGCACTGCTTACCCAGCTTGTAGCCCGGACGTACACCTTGCTGGTGGGAATTATGTCAATGTTCCAGTTGATGAAGTGGTTGTTGATGGTAATTTGATAACAGCCCCAGCTTGGCCTGCTCATCCTCGTTGGTTAGCCGCATTTCTCAAGGTTTTGGGTACTAAAATCGAGCATCTAGAATTGGCATCAGTGGATTAGCTGTTCCACCTTCATCTTCTATCAAGATGAACCATATTATGAAGCATACAGTTTATAGCTTGCGATCTTTGTATGAAGTAAGCCAAATTGTATTTAGAAATTTTGGTATTGGGTGGTTATGGTCCCGTCTTACTGCCAGATTATTTTAGATAATAGATTAAAATACCCTGTAACTCGATGACAGGCAAAAACGCAAGACAGAAAGCAATTCTGCGGCAAGTAACTGGCACTGGAGCTGCTTTTGTGTCAGAAGTTCAACACTTGCTACTTCCCACCCAAGAAGTAGTCATTGGACGTGACCCAAGTTGCCAGCTTGTTCTAGATGCCATGATGTATCGCATGGTATCCCGTCGCCATGCAGTTGTTCGTCCTCTCTCCTCATCGCCAGATACAGAATGTAGCTGGGTAATCTGCGATTTAAATAGTGCGAATGGTACTTATCTCAACGGACAGCGGTTGCAGGGTTGCCAGCAATTGATGTCAGGCGATCGCATCACTCTAGGTCAAGATGGTCCGCAATTCTTCTTTGAGTACGAACTTAACTCCCAAACTACAGTCGTTTTTCAAACAAGTGCAAGCCCGCTTCCTCCTGCCAATCAGTACCAATCGCCAACGACTCATTACAATCCCAGTCCCCCACCCAACCAAGACTATCTTAGTTTTACACAACTGTTTCCCATTATTTCTACTGGTAAAGATCTGACTCGTAAAGCTTACCTCATACCGGGAATCATCACGGTTGTATTCGTGGTATTGATGTTTGCGACTGTCGGTCAACCAAACAACATGAACCAAAAAGTCGTGGCTACTTACATAGCTTTTATTGCCTACTACTTTATCTATCAGTTGTGTGGTAAGCAAAAGCCTTGGTGGGTGCTGATGATTTCAGCTTTAACAACTGCACAAGTTTTGGGATATCCCTTGAAAAACTTGGGAACTCCTATATTAGATTTATTTATATTTGTGTTTCGCGGTATTTTACCCGGTAACTTGCCAACAGAACAAGAATCTGTCACTTTTACAGAATTGCTAGTACGGATGTTTTTTGGTGCAGGCTTGATGGAAGAGTTGCTCAAAGCAATCCCGATTTTTGGAGCGTATTTTATCGGCAAAATTTTACCTTCCCCATGGCGCGAACGTGTAGGTGTTTCAGAACCTCTTGATGGGATTTTGCTGGGAACCGCTTCAGCTGTTGGTTTCACTATGACGGAAACTCTCAGGCAATACGTGCCTCAAATTACTCAAACCTTCTTAGAAGAATCAGGTCAAGATGCAGGTCAACTTGTAGGTTTACAACTGCTGATTCCACGCATCTTAGGTTCTGTCGCCGGACATATGGCTTATAGCGGTTATTTTGGATACTTTATTGGATTGGCAGTTCTCAAACCCTCTAAAAGTTGGCAAATTCTACTTGTTGGATATTTGACTGCATCTGGATTGCACGCTTTATGGAACGCAACAGGCGTGCTGAATGGTTTTCTATTAGTGGTTGTTGGGGTGCTCTCTTATGCCTTCTTAATGGCAGCGATTCTTAAAGCTCGCGCACTTTCACCAACTCGATCGCAAAACTTTGCTACACGTTTTCTCGGAAAGTAATACTCTTCTCTGATTTACTGGTCACTGGTCACTGTTTTTGAAAAGGGGCTTTGATCTTGCAGATAATAGGCAATTGCTGTGTTGAGAAAGAACAATCCTGTTTATGCCGTCTGTAAATCGAGCAACTTGCCCCCTGTCAAAGAAAGCGTCAAACAAAGTACAATTGTATTTTTAAACTTCTTCCTGAATGCTGTTGAGTTGGTTGATAGCGTAGTAAGCGATCGCCATACTCACTTTTGCTTTTTCAATTTCTGAGAGATTCATCCATTCTCGGTTGCCTACCATATCCATCACGGAATTTTCTGTTTGAGTTTCGCCGCTTCTCATTGCAAATGCTAGGGGACGTGCCATCACAAATAAGTCATCTGCACCCCATTGAGGTAATACACTTTGAACGCACTCTACAAGTTGATCCCCAATGGATTGTTGTGAATTGAATATCTCGGTTGCTTTTTGGGCAATACTCTTGAGCCAGTCTTGAGGTATACGATTTGCAAAAGTTGCTTGTAAATTTTGTTGCAGAGCAGACAGAACAGCAGATTTTGTATTATGCTTGTAGTGTTCTGAATTAAATAAGCCAGACCAAAGTGTATCTATTTTGTTATAAAAAGATTTTGAACGCATTGCGAGTTCTTCGTTGAGGACATCTTCCATTTGGAATTGTTGCTCTAATTGAAAATAGTAGTCATCAGATTGTTCGTCACAGGGGTTCCAAGGATATGCAGCATCGTCATCTTCTAAAAGTGTTTGTAGGAGTTCCAATTCTACTTGAGAGGTTTTGAAAGTGTTAGATCCGTTGATATTGTTAACCATTTGTCGCCTTCCTTGTTGTTTTGTTGTGGTAATGACAGCTACAGCTGCCTCAGTCTGATTTCCGCAAAAGAATTAGATTTCCCCAAAAAATGAATTTTTTTCTGGCAAATGATGTTGTGTTGAGAATGCGTACTTCAGTTCAAATTTAAGCATTGTCTACAATAAATTCCCAAGGTTGACTTTTCGTACTTCCGAACTTTAACTGCATTCCAGATTGTAAAGGAACTTCCTGACGGTGGATTTGTTGCCAACCATTGGCGCGTAAAATCCAGGTTGTACCGTAAGTGGATAAATCTTGCAGGTAATATGTCCGTACTGGGGTAGCACCTGTAAATGTATTGCGGCTCAAAATTTCGGCATGCCGTTTGGAAACCGAAGGTTCTGGTATGACAATATCATTTTCTGTAGTGCGACCAATACGAGTCACTCCCGGTCGAAGTGACCAAGTTTTTCCTCCCGGAGAAAGCGATCGCAACGAAGCATTGGGAAGCATAGAAGCTATACCGGGGATCGAGGTTTCTGGGAGTTCTGTGATACTTTCGTCAAAACTTCTAATCAGGTCGCCATTGTAATCCGGATGTAGGTAAAGTACTGGTAATGTCCAAGCGGGTTGATTGAATTTATAAACGGCCAGCAGTTGTTGTCTTGCTTCTGCAACCGCTTCATCAATGGGTTTTCGCGCTCGCAGTGCATGGGCAAATGCCTGAATAAAGGTGTGACTTTCACGATCTGCTATTTCATCCCGCATTGCCAAAACAGCTGGTACACCTTGACGTATCAGTACTTCCGACAAACTGCTGTAAGGAATGGCTTGGTGATTGCTTTGGGCAGGTTGCGCTCCCCAACAGGAATTAAACACTGCTAATTTTACTCCTGTACGGTTGAGAACCTGTGCCAGTTCCATACCATTGAGAGTTAAATCTGGTTTTCGTCGTAAAAAGAGCAATCCTCCATCGGGTTCGGGCAACCCGTGTCCTGCATAGAACAAGATATTGTATGCTTTCGTTTCTAGTTGTTGAATCAACTCTTGTGGAGTGGGTTGCAGGAGGGTTGTCACCATACAAGGCGCATAGCCACTGTAATGACTACCGATGAGAGAACCGTTAGAGAGTGTTTGTTCTAGAATGGCTGCTTCTTTTTCCAATTCTAGCTTTTCATCTTGACCTAAAACCAACAATATGTTAAGGGCTTGGTCGGCTCGTAAATACGGTAGAGATTCAACTTGACTGGTGGTACGACTAAAGACTATCTGTTGGGAAAGTGAAATGGCTGATTGACCTGCTTCACGCTGCATGATTTCCCAAGGTAAAGCAATCAAATCCGGGTCGCGAATTTCCAACCGGACTCGCAGCCGCGTGTGTTGACCTGCTGCCAAACCACGGCTGTGTTCAAAGCTATTGAGAATAGCTCCATCAAACACCCAACTCCACAAGCTAATGCCCAAGAATTGCATCAGACGACTGGTGTAACTGGTACTGTGACCGATAGACGGTGTCATCCCATCAAGGGGGAGTGGAGTTTTTGGTGGAGGTGTTGTTCCTGGGGAAATATCCAAGCGACTATGACCGGAAAACATCGCCTGCCACTCTTGCCATGCTTGGGAGAGAAGAGGAGGCCACAGACAGTCACGCAAAACATAGCCACTGGGGTTGGGAGCATTCACCACCCAAATGGCAAAACTGTCGGTGCCGGTACTAAGGCGGGCGATCGCCAGGTTTAAAGATGGCATGGATTCGTTTATCTTCGTTAATCTAAACAGGTCGAGTCCAATAAGTTCAAATAACAATTTTAAAAGGCAATTTATGAATGCCTTTCAAGTTTTTTATCTAAAGTTATTACCCTTATTTTTCAGGCTTCTACCAGTTTATCGATTTTTTGACTCAGCGCTACCGTTCTGATGAATTCTTCGCACCTGCCGATGGTTTTGGTTGAGTAGAAGCCGTTGGTACAGGAGCATTCGTTTCACCCGATAAATCTCCTTCTGGGGAGGATTTTGGTTTGGATGACTCAGCGCTACATTCTTTCTTTTGAGTTTGTGTAGCTGAGTTAAAGTTTAACTTTTTGTGTTGGGAGGCTTCAATTTTGACTCTTTGCTCTTTCACAACTTGGCTGTTGGGACGCCCTGATGGGGAATTCGGCACTACATCGCTAGAACCTGGTGTGGATAAAGAAGTTGACCCATCTTGTGTTTTGCCAACAGCGCAAACTTTAAAATAAATCCAAGACAAACCTCTATCTGTTGGATTGTCATCTGTTACCGATTGTGGCGGAATTTGTTGCAAAATACTGCTTGCGGGGACAATAACATTACTCTCTGACGATGTAATTGTCTTGAAAGATTCTTGACGATCGGTCACAATAACGGGAGCCTCGTTACTAATGGGGCTGTTGGAATTGTCAGGGGAAGATGGGATGCCACCAAGATTGGGGATGTTTACTTTTCCCGCTAGAAGAGACAACCAATCTTGCTGCAATGTCAGTAATCCCACTAACACTGCTACTGACAGTAGTATTGGAAGAACTATCAGATGTGGCGAAATGTTAAACGTTGGATGCCGTTCGGCAGTCGCTACTTCAGTTTTTTGATTGCGATCGCCCTCTTGTGGCAATACAGTTGGGCGATTGTTGACTCCTATTGTGGAAAGATCCACCTTTGTCGGTTTAATAACTGATTGCGGCTCTGAGTACTGAACTTGACAGTGGACTAAAGCGATCGTGACATTATCGTGTCCATTTTGATTGTTGGCGATTTCCACTAATTTTTCTGTAGCACTGACTATATCCAAATTCCTATCTAAAATTGGTAAAATATCCGTTTCCCAGTACTGTTCTACACGGTCAAAATCGCTCAATCCATCCGAACACAATAAAAAGACGCTATCTTCATCAATGATAAACCGTTGGGAAGTTGGATGTAGCGAACTGCTAGCACTCATGCCTAAAGCTTGTACCAATGAGCCTGATGCTCCCTGTTGCACGGCGTCCCGGTATGTGGCATAGCCCAGGCGCACTTCTCGCGAAGCAACATCATCATCTAGGGTTACCTGGTAGCAACCGGCTCGCGTAATCCAATAAGCGCGGCTGTCACCTACGTGAGCGATGTACATTTCGTGAGCAACAGGCAATGCCATCACAAGGGTTGTACCCATGCGTTGACGCCCCTGTCGGTGTTCGCTGTCATTCCGTTGGCTAATTCTGTCGTTGGCGACTGCTGCTGCTCGTTCTAAATCCTCTAACAAGCTTGCGGGGCTGATGCGATCCGGAGGAATGTTTACCAAATCGTGCAGCTGCTGGTAGATTGTTTCAATTGCCAAATTTGATGCTACACTACCTCCCTCGTGTCCGCCAATCCCATCACAAACGATCGCTATTGTTGTTTGTTGTGGTGGTTTGCTGACAACAGTTCCACTTGGCGGGTAGCAGGAATCTTCGTTTCGCGGGCGATTCGGTCCGATGTCGCTTTTCGTAGCAATTTTGATTGTAGGTTTTTGCCACTTGCCTACTTCTGCTAGCCCTCTGTCTAAAACGGCAACGAGTTGCTCTCCCGATCTAATCTCTTGGGCTATTAAAGAACGGCATACTTCCTTGACAAATTCCGCGATCGCTGGTTTTGCCTTGTGGCATAATTGCTCCTGCCAAAATTCCCCCAATGCTGCCAAACTCGGAGTCTGTTGGTCATAGCGCAGTTCTAGCAATCGCACCAACGGACCTTCTGCTCTCATAACTTCTCTTGTCAGTAGACTTGAAGCCACGCCCTCACTTGCTAATGGTTGCCATAAATGAGCTATTTGCCACAACCAATTCAGTTGGCGCATTGATGTTGCCGCTTGCCAAGCCGTGGTTAGCTCACTTTCTAATTGGACATCCAAGACTGATGTCTCTTTGACACACAGTGGAGGTTTTTCTAGCAGTAATATTTCTCTGGTTACCGTTCCTTCTATTTGTAATACTCCATACACTTGCGGTACATACAATCGGTGAGGAAATAACCTTAAGTATGGTTTTATTGCTGGCACACTTTCTACATCTGGTGTTTGAGGCGGTAAACCAGGCTTGGTGTCTAAAAGAACAGATTTGCTGATGACTAAATAGCGATCGGCTAATAACTCTTTTGGCTGACCCACGCTTGCACCATTTGCTACTGCCCAAAGATAGCGCTTGGGCAGTAGTGTACAGCATTTTTGGCAGAACTTTGATGTCAGGGAGTTTGGAGTCTGACAGGATTCATTTGGGCAGAGCATTGCCGCATCATTTTCCATAGTCTAAGGCACCGATCGGCTCTATTGGCATTTTCTCAACAGCATATACTTAGCGGTACTTCTTACCACTCTTGATATATCCCATTTTGGATCGTGATTTTAAATTGTGGACAAAACTAGGGTGCAAAGTGTTCTGAAAAATTTCCCCAATTATGGGAATAGGTACCCTGTCTGCATGACTGTATGCAACAATATGAACTGAGTTTACTTGCATAACCCCTGTTGTCTGAGGCATAAAGTTAATTTTGACACCTCTTTATTAATGATTGTAAGTTGAAAAACATAAAGATATTAAGCTATTGTTACCAGATTATCAAAACCTTAGCATTTTTGTGGTAAGTGATCTTAATGAAAGTTTATCTAAATTTCCTTCAGCAAATGGCACCAATTCAATAAGCTTCATCAAAAATTAACAAGAGCGTCACTCAAGCCCGATTAAAATGAACTCTGTGTTGTCAATCTGTTTGAGATGCCGACCCCTGGTGTCAGCATAGTTATTGTCATTCACAACCAACAATGTTCTATTATCTACAGGCAGCACAGTCTCTATAGTTACAAAGGGAAACGCAAATACACCGTTGACAGTGTCTTGACCGCCGATTCCTTTAGGGTCTCGAATTTTTAATAAATCTACCAATAACTCTTTCTCTACAAAACCTTCTTTGTTCATCTTCGCAATATTGATTTTGTATAGGCGTTTGAACTTAGCTGGCATTTTAAATTCTGGTTTGTTGGGGTCTCCTTGGGTGTTATCCCGTTCTATCACAATAAACTCCAAATCGTTTATAGCTGTTAGCTCTCCGATGGCGTGACTGGAATCTTCCATAAGATAGGGAAAAATTTTCCCGGTATACTGTTTGCTAGCTGGATCGAATTCATATATTAACAAACGTTTTTTTTGCGGCTCTTGCACTAGTGCCCCTTCTAGCATCGCATAAAGTTTTGTACCGCTATTATTTAGTGCCAAACCTTCAAACCCTCTAGAACCGGGAAGGGTAGCAGTTACTACTTGTGCTTTATCATCTAGTAAATTAGTAAAATCGGGATGGTCTGGAGATTTAACAAAATTTAACTTATTATTTTTGAAAAACATTGGCAAAGGAATCGGTGAATCTAAGAGTTCTCCATCTTTTCCCGCGTGTAGCAAAAACGGACCGAACTCATCCCCAATCCAGTAAGTGCCATCGTTAATTTGACGAAAAGATTCAATATCAAAATCTCCCCCAGTCAGCAAGCGATTATCTTTAATAACCTTGCTGACTGAGTTTTTACTATTTGGGTAAAAAGTTAAATCGGCAACAATAGGAAAATTAACTTTTCTGTTTCTGTCATTTAGTTCTATAAAACTCTGACGATTAAAGCTTTGAAGTCTTTCACCAGTTTGTACATTTACGGGAAAAACTTTACCTGTAGTGAAATCGGGTTCTACTGCGTAAATACGCAACACGTAGTCAGGGGAATTTGCTTTTGCTCCAAAACCGTTATCTGAAATGACCAAATATGTACCTTTTTTGGCAGAGGCGATCGCAGCAGAAAAACCCTGCACTGGTTGTGCATTGATAAAAGGAGTCGTGCGGTTGGTTTTCTTAAACAAACCCGTAGTTGGTCCGGGAGCAAAAGTATCAGCACTTAAAATAGCACGCCCGAGAAGTTCAGATGCATTCACAGAAGTGTTGAGCAAAACAAGAAATATCCATGCAGACTGCAAAACTGACAGGAGCAAAAATGAAGAGAATTTTGGGATTGGAATAGAGGATAGGGGGTAGGGGGTAGGGGATGGAGGAGAGGGGGTAGGGACAAGGGAGTGGGATAGGGGGTAGGGAAATACAGGGGTAAGGGGTAGGGGGGCTGAGACAAGGGAGATAGACCATAATCATCCTAACCCCTAACCCTCATCCCTCATCCTACCTCTACTTCCTATCCCCTACCCCTATCCCTACCCTATCCCCTATTCCCTACTTACAGTCCGTTGCTTCTTTCTGGTCGTCTGTAGCAACTTGAGGAAGCCCCATGCGTTAGTTAACAACACGTCCGGTGAGACTGTAGCTGATTTCGCCTTTGTGCAAAAGACCTCGCACAAAATGTTCCAAATCCGAACCAATGCGACGTAGGTTATAGTCTGTCAGATCTGCACCACTATATGTTTCCACCAATTCATCAAATTTCCGATACACTCTTTGGAGAGCATCTTCATTCCAATTAAATTCATTGTCTGGGTCAACATCTAGGGTTAAAACCTGACTGCTGGGAACTAGTTCTCCATCCGGATCTATCTCAGCAGCAAAAATCCTGATATGCCGAGTTGTGGACTTGACTAGCATTGGATTGTCCATGGATCTGTTCAGTGATGAATTGGGTGATCTCGCTCCCACTCATTTTAAACTAGGATTTGAGGAGAACTTAGAATTGCTGAACGCAAAACTTGGCAATAGCTCCCACGTTATATTCTGAGGATTGGCTGTTTTCGGCTCGCCTGGAACCACAAAGGAGTTGTACTGGTCAAGGCAGTTGTTTTGTCATCTCACGCAAAGGAGTAGTACTTTTTTACTGGTTATCTCAAGTTTAACTACCCACCACGATCGGACTCCATAGGCTGGGAAAGAACTGGGGTTAAATATTTAACTGGAATAATTCGATCTGTGTCAATATTCTTCCTTGGGAAATAAATTTTTCCCCAACTGGTTTGTTCCTTTATGCCTCTTGTTTTTGTCAAATGAAAAAATGTACCTTTAGTTATTTCTACGGAAATCTGTCACAGCAATGTCTGGCTTTCATTTGATAGAAAATAATCAGCGAATTTACTTACGTAGTACCACCAGTCATTCAGTAAAAAGTCAAACTGTTATTGACGTTTAGATAAAGTTGATGTAAAAACCTTTAAAAAGATAGAACCACTTCTTACAGAAACTTTATTGTATAGAATCATAAAAACTGAATAATAGTTTATGGTCTCCTTGAACCATAGCTAGGGCAGAAACCAAAAAACCAGACAAAAAAGTCAAGCCGGAAAATACACAGGAGAGAAAAATGCAAGACAAAGTTTGTTGAAACACAAAAACTGTTAATTCAAACACTTTGGATGTCGAAAAAATTATAAAGAACACTTGCTTGCTTTTAAGCACTCTTCAACCAAATAACCAACTAGCGAAGGACTCCTAAAATCTATGAACTCCAAAGCATTACCACGCCAAGTCAATAGCATCGACGTAGGTGTTTATGAGTGTGAAATACATCTTAAATTTAGGTTGATTGAGGAAAAAAGTCTTTTAGGCGATCGCGATCAGCTTTTACAAGTACTGCTAGATGCTTTAACAGAAGGTTCTGACGACTTCTTAGAAACGTTACAAGCTTCTGTGAAGGCGCAAGAAGTCTCCGAGTTAAAAGCCTCTCCACAAATGAGACGCCAGCTTATGCGTTTACGCAATGCGGCTGACGTCACTCAGTAGTCAAAGACATCCTATGTCGCGGCTAAATCCAATTTTTGGGTGTAGAAAGGTAAATTTTTTTAAGTTTGCCCCTAAGCCTACCTGTTCTCTCAACGACTCGGCTTACTTTATTTGCCCTAACCAACCTTAGTACTAGAGCTAGTATATACCTTCACCCTTAGCATTACGGAAACCAGTGGGTGCCTACTTGGACTTGATATAGCAGTTATCCGCACCTTTTAGCGGAATTATGTTTCTAATAATTTAAATTTCAGGGTAATCATTTCTACCACAAACAGTAACCAGTGGCCACTGGTTACTGGTTACTGGTTACCAGTCACTGTTACTTTGCCAAACCGTGTTCTAAAGCAAAACGAACCAACTCTGTGCGACTGTTAGTCCCAGTCTTACTAAACAAACGGCTAACATACTTTTCTACATTTCTGACACTAGTATCCAAGCGTCGGGCAATTTCTTTATTCATTAACCCCTCAGCAACTAGGTTGAGAACACTTTGTTCCCTGGGAGTTAAGTCAATAGCAAAAGGTGCTGGCGATTGAGCAATTGCGTTTTTTTGAGTCAACAAAGCTTTAATTTGAGCAATTTGATTAGCCAGTTCTGTAATATTGGGTGCTTCGCCGTCTTCAGTGAGTGCAGGAGTGCGAGAGGAACGACGTTCCAGTAAATTCTCTACAATAGCCACTAGTTCGTCAGGATCGAAAGGTTTTGGCAGATAGGCATCAACACCCGCTTGGTAACCTTGAATGCGGTCAGTTGTCATTCCCTTTGCAGTTAGAAATATCACGGGAAGTGACCGAAAACGAGGGTCATCCCGCAGTTGCTTGAGGAATTGGTAGCCATCCACCTGAGGCATCATGATGTCTGAAATAACCAGATCTGGTAGATTTTGTTGCACTAACTCCCAGCCCTCTCGGGCGTTACTGGCAACCTGAACGCTGAAACCACTCTCTTGCAAATAATCTTTCACTGCTTCACGCAATCCCGGCTCATCATCTACCAGTAACAATTGTCCTGCCATCTACGGTATCCTTAGCGCTACTTTTCTCCAATTTAGCGAAATTTAATGACAATAAGCTACTAGAGAAAGGAGGAGATATACCAAAAACGGTTTAGAAGATGACTTTCCAATTGCCAAGCATTCGTAGGGGCGCAAGGCAATGCGCCCCTACATAGGCGGTGAAACCATTTTGAAAAAGAACAGTTGTTAGCCGTTCGCAGTATAAAGAAGATGAAGGGAATAACGAGCAATCTCTTTTTTTGACTTTTAAGCTTGAGTATGTTATGGAATTTTTATAATTAACAGAAAATTAGGTATATTTATTTACTGTATGTGCGATTCTTAAAAGCTGAGTTCCAATAATAACTCCGCATAAAAGTAAATTTTATAAAAAATTAACAAAGGCGTAGGGTAGGCATCGCCAAGTGGACAGATACTCAACTCTCGTTCCCAGCTTCTAGCTAGGAACGAGAAACAGACTTGGTCACTGCTTACTGTCAAGCCACTCAATGGTTTTGGCGTTTTCTGGTAACCGAGCATCTCTTTGTCCTCGAGCACGTGCTTTAGCCGTAAATAACCCAATAGGAGTGCCTAATATATCCACAAGGCTAGCTTTACCTACAAAAGCTTTTATGGTGTCTCTTGGCAGTTCCTTGAATACCCAACGTCCTATACGGTAGAAGTATTCTGAGGACTGCATATCTCTCATTAACTCCACACCGTGCAGTTCGTGTAAATAGCGATTTGAACGCCCGTAGCGTCGCCATTGACTTTCCAGTTCTTTCAATGTTCTGCGGTGACGGTGTTTCACAATTGCTTCGGGTGCAAATTCCAAACGACCTATGCTTTGTTGTACAATGCGCCAACAAATATCAGCATCTCCACCAGTCGTTAGATAAGGACGAAACAAACCTATTTTTTCAAAAGCTTCCCGTCGAATTGCCAAGTTCGCAGTTTGACCGTAGGGACAAAAGGGATGAGCAAGGGTGTGTTTCTGAGATAATGTGTCTTGTCGATCTGCGTGTTGTTCTAATAATGTTGTTCCGTGTAGCGCCACAATTTCACCTGCCACAATCGCTACATCTGGATTCACAAAGGGTGCAATAAGTGACTCCAACCACCCCGGTTGCGGACGACAGTCAGCATCAGTAAAAGCTAGTATTTCACCAGTCGCAGCGCGAATACCAGCGTTACGAGCAGCGTAAGAACTTTGAATTTTGGTTTCGCTTAAAGGGCGAATTGTAATTGGACTATTTTCAGCAGCAGATTGTAGTAGAGTAGTCGTGCGATCGCGACTGTTGTTATCTACCAATAAATACTCTACTTTCTCCCTCGGGTAAGTTTGATCTACTAAATTAGGTATTAATTCTGGTAAATCCGCTTCCCCGTTATAAATAGGTACAATTACTGAGATTTTTGGCAAGAACATAAATGGCTAATGGCTAATGGCTAATGGCTAATGGCTAATGGCTAATGGCTCTTCTACAATTAGCTATTAACCATTACTCAACAAGTAGGTAGGGCTATGCCGCACAATAGCGAGTGGTGGGCTGTCTTCCCTACCTACTAATGGAAGACGGGCTAATGGCTCTTCTACAATTAGCTATTAGCTATTAGCCATTAGCTCTTCGACTGTAAAGGTTGTTTTGCTGGTATCGGCAGGGCAAGGCTGTTATTGGATAGAATGGAGAGTGCTCGTGCATAATGAGGGTCATTCTGAGTTCCCAGCAAATCGGGATTTGCTGCTAACTGACGCTGCTGTGCTTCTGTTAAGTCTAATTTAATATCTGGGGCAATTCCCTTGTGATTAATATCTGTTCCTTTAGGAGTATAATAATGAGCTATGGTGACAGCGACACCAGAACCATCTGTAAGTTCGTGAACTGACTGTACTAGAGCTTTTCCAAAAGTTTGACTGCCAACAACCACTGCTCGGTTATTATCTTTTAGAGCTCCTGTGAGAATTTCGCTAGCACTGGCTGAATTGTTATCTACCAATATCACTAAGGGGCGATTTGTCATAGCAGTGTGATTTGCCTTAGTTTCCTCACTACCGCCCTTACGGTCTACAGTCTTAACAATTGCTCCATTATCGAGCCACATTCGAGCAATTTCAATACTAGCTTGTAACAAACCACCAGGATTGCTGCGTAAATCCAACACAAAGCCATCAACGTTTTGAGCATTCAAATTGCGGATAGCCCGCCGCATTTGGCTTGAAGCGTGAGCACTGAACTCCCGCAACCGAATGTAGCCAATACGCCGCTTACCTTCTTGCTTTAAGGTATAACGTACTGTTGGCACTTCAATAGTTGCTCGTGTTAGCTTTACATCAAAGGCGGGTTGTCCTTCACGTCCCAAGCGCAAAGTTATCATAGTGCCAGATTTGCCACGAATGAGTTTAGAGGCATCTTCCACTTTCATTTGTTGTGTGGGTTTGCCATCAATGGCTAAGATCTGGTCTCCGGCTTTGACACCTGCTTTGAGTGCAGGAGAATTTTCAATAGCTTCTACAACAGTAAGCTGCTTAGTTTTTTCATTAAATTCCATCCGGATACCAATTCCAGAAACTTCTCCAGAGGTTTGGCTCGTCAGAGCTTCGTACTGTCTGGGGTCCATAAAGCGAGTGTAAGGATCGCCCAATTTTTCCAAAGCTTGGCGAATTGCTATATAAGCTTCATCACGGGAGGTATAATCTTTACCTAGCAAACTCTGGCGAATGGCTAACCAATCCTGTTTGTTAAACGAAGAATCGACATATTCACGATTCACCAGTTGCCAGACTTCATCAACTATTGCTTTCGGGCTATCTTGAAGTGCAGCACGCACCGAATGACACCAAACCGAACCAAATACAGAGAGAGAGGCAGTTGAAGCTATAGCTCCACCAATTAGGGCTACTTGGAGCGGCGAGTGGCGTTTTGCAGATTGATTCATGTATATTAGCTGGAATAATTGTGTTGTTGACAGTGTAGCAATCAGGTTTTTTAGAGACTATAGATTTTTTTGTTTGTGTAAACCTTCTTCATTAATTTTCCTTGATGTTTCTTTAAGAATATTGGGTCACCTTGCAACCAGTTCCTATAACATAGCTCGCGTTTTCCGCGAGTCTAATGCTATACTGTTGCACTTTTACGGGTGCTATTTCGCGAGCATTATGACTATTAAGATAACATTTAGCTAATTAGATCGGTGTAGAAGAATTCACCTAAAAAGGGTGGTATCAGGTCTTTAATGAAACGCAAAGTAACAAACAGTAGATTCAACCCAAAGACAATACTGTCCGGTAAAAAGTGGCAATTTTTACAGAGACTAGTTTTTGGACTGTGCCTTATACTAGCCACCTTGCTGGTTTTTAACACTATAACCCTAATTTCTGCATCCTCCAAGCCAGTAGATGCCTTTTTTGTACTTGGTGGAAGTATAAGACGAGAAATTTATGTTGCCAAATTAGCAAAAAAATACCCACAAATCCCGGTTCTTATCTCTCGCGGTTCCCAAGATCCCTGTATTTGGTTAATTTTTCAGCAGGAAGCAGCAGACCAAATTCAAAACGTTTGGTTGGAAAAATGTGCAGATTCTACTTTTGGGAATTTTTACTATGGTATTCCAATTTTACGTCATTGGAAAGTACATAAAGTAAAAATGATTACATCACCGACACATTTACCAAGAGCTAAATGGATGGCACAGATTTTCTTTGGTGCTCAAGGTATTTGGGTAGAAACAGAAGTTGTTCAAGAGCAAGGTGTCCCTGGCAATCAGGAATCTTGGGTGAAAACAGGATTGGATATAACGCGCAGCTTATTGTGGGCAGGCTTAAGCCCCATCATTCAACCCCAATGTTTCTCCGTCACACAACTAGCAGAGGTGAAGATGGATGTTTGGCAACGGCAGGGTTTTAAGTGCGAACGTCAGGGGAATTTAGGGGGTAGGGGGTAGGG
>NZ_WJFC01000175.1 GCF_009725235.1 Scytonema sp. UIC 10036 | reverse complement strand
TTAGTGGTTAGTGGTTAGTGGTTAGTGGTTAGTGGTTAGTGGTTAGTGGTTAGTGGTTAGTGGTTAGTGGTTAGTAGAAGAATTATTAACAACTAACAACTAACAACCAACAACTAACAACCAACAACTAACAACCAACAACCAACAACCAACAACCAACAATTAACTACTGACGATTCGCAACTAATGGTTCGGATTTGCCGTAGCCGTAGGGTTCAGACACCACAATTGGAAGTTCTTCAAAATTCTCTACAGGAGGGGGTGAAGATACTAACCACTCCAATCCAATTGCTCTCCAAGGATTATTAGGCGCTTTTGGACCGTGCATCCAAGCAGCTACCATATTGATAATGAACGGTAACGTAGACATCCCTAAAAGAAAGGCTCCAATACTAGCAATCTCGTTCCACATCTCATACTCAGGAGCGTAAGAAGAAACTCGACGCAGCATTCCTTGCAATCCTAATGGATGCATGGGGAAAAAGTTGAGATTGGTTCCAATGAAAGCAAGCCAGAAGTGAAGTTTACCCCAGCCTTCATAGTACATACGTCCGGTCATTTTAGGGAACCAGTAATAAATCGCTGCATATAACCCCATGGTTACCGTGCCATACAGTACGTAGTGGAAGTGACCGACTACATAATATGTATTGTTGACATGAACATCAATTGGAACTGAAGAAAGAGTAATACCAGTAATACCAGCAAAGACAAACAGTATTAATGCACCAAACGCAAACAGCATAGGTGTATCAAACCGCAGTTTACCTCCCCAAATCGTTGCAGTCCAGGCAAACACTTTAATACCAGTTGGCACAGACACAAACATTGTTGTCAGCATGAAAAGCAACCGCATCCAAGCAGGAGTTCCACTGACAAACAAATGGTGTACCCAAACTATACCGCTAACTCCAGCAATAACAAGGGATGAAATCGCTACAACTTTGTAACCAAATAAGGGTTTGCGAGAAAAAGTTGGAAAGATTTCTGAAAAAATACCGAAAACTGGCAGGATGATGACATAAACAGCAGGATGGGAGTAGAACCAGAAGAAGTGTTGGAAAAGAATTGGATCGCCTCCCTTCACTGGATTGAAAAAGCTAGTTCCAACTGTTAAGTCAAATAAGAGCATGACCGCACCTGCTGTTAACACAGGCAATCCAAACAGTTGGATAATTTGAGCGCTTAATACAGCCCAGACAAAAACAGGCATGCGGAAAAATGTCATCCCTGGTGCCCGCATCTTGAAAATTGTGGTGACAAAGTTAACTGCCCCCATAATTGAGGACACACCTGACACGGCTACTGCCAACAACCAAATAAACTCGCCATTGATGAGATGACCGGTGGGATTTTGTAAACTAATAGGAGGATAAGACCACCAACCTGCTTGTGCTGGTCCACCTGGCACTAAAAAACTCACCATCAAGAGAATAGCCGCCACTGGTACCATCCAAAAGGCAACAGCATTCAATCGTGGAAACGCCATATCTTGCGCCCCAATCATCAAAGGAACAAGATAGTTAGCAAAACCTGCCAAAACTGGGAATGTCCAACCGAACAGCATCACCGTACCGTGCATGGTGAACATGGCATTATAAACAGTCCGGTCAATAAGGTCTGATTCTGGAGTAATCAATTCCCCACGAATGACCATTGCAAATATGCCACCTATCAAAAAGAGGAAGAAGGCGGTGACAATGTACTGAATTCCAATGACTTTATGGTCAGTACTAAAGCTAAAATATCGCTTCCAATCTGATGCAGCTGCTTCATGGTGAGATTTCTCACCACTCACGCTGATATCGTTTACAGAAATATTTGTCATTGTGTACCTGTTGATTGCTAATTGCTAATTGCTGATTGCTAATTGCTGATTGCTAATTGCTAATTGCTGATTGCTAATTGCTAATTGCTAATTGCTGATTGTTCTTCTATTAGCCATTAGCCATTAGCCATTAGCCATTAGCTATTAACTAATTGCTGTAATTAACTAGTGGAGGTTGTGCGGGGGCTATTGTTTCCCAACCAGATTTTACTGGCTCTTTTAGTGCTTGAGCATACTCAAATGCTGCTTGGTTTTTTGCAGGAGATAGTTTTTGCATTGCTGAAGAAGCAAGCCACTTTTTGTAGTCTTCTAAGGATTCAACTACCACATCTGCTTGCATAGTTGCAAAGTAAGTACCGCTAAACTCGGAATCGGTCAAGCTATATTTACCTGGGCGAATAGGTGTAAACTCAAAATCAATTTTGCGTTGGGGAATAATATCTTGCTTGACTCGAAAAGCAGGAATATAAAAGCCATGGAGAACATCTTCTGAGCGCATCGCTAGACGAATGCGATGATTTACGGGTAAATGCAGTTCGGTACTGGTGACTCCTGTTTCTGGATACCGGAAAACCCAAGCCCACTGTTTGGCATCGACTTCAATGTCTTCAACTGGTATCACACTTGTATTTTTTGCGTCCTTGTTAGCTGGTGCAGCATATGCTGATTCTATCCCCATTGGCATATGCACGTGAACAGCCTCCGTAGGTCCTTGAATTCCCATTTGCTCATAAATTTGGTAGCTGTATCCAGCAATCCAAAATACTAACAATACAGGAATTGCTGTCCAAATAACTTCTAACGTTACGTTTCCTTCAATGGGAGGACCATCGCTTGTATCATACCTCCCGGCTTGATGGAAAAGAACTGAATACATTAGTGTGCTTGTGACTCCGAGGAAGATGAATGCTCCTAATGTGACTAAGAAGCTAAATAATTCATCAAAGAGTCGCGATTCTGCTGCGGCTTGAGGAGGTAGCCAGGAATATGCTTGTTGTCCTATCCAAAGACTAGCAGCAGTTAAGGCGAGAGCACACGCACTCAGGACCAAAATATTTCGGGTTTTCATAGTGACAAAACTGTGGAGGTGAATTGCTAATTGCTAATTGCTAATTGCTAATTGCTAATTGTTAATTGTTCTATTAGCCATTAGCTATTAGCTATTAGCCATTAGCTACTTCAGAAGTAAGTTAGGATCTTTGCCCAATCGCAATAACATATCGGCGGTGTTGTGTACACCAAACTCAGCAGCTAAGTGTGCTCCTAGTGTGCCGTGAACGTACATGAGGGACATCAAGAAGAGCCCGGAAAGCAAATATGTCCACTGCACTTCTTGGCTATTGTCTTTGCGCCAAACAAAGCGCTGAAATCCTCTCCAAATTGTCATGCCGACAATCAGTGAGAGAAGAAAAACACCACCTACACCATGCCAAAGCATTGTGTCTACTGCTTGCAATCCCCAAGCACTTTTCACATTGGTAGCTGGTTCTGCCAGCATGATTTCATAAAAACCCGCTGCTACCGTAAAAAATGTGATGACTGCTGAAGCCAGCATATTATACCAGCCAGCATCAAAAAAGTTGGAACGTATGACAGGAATTGCCAAAAACTTGAAGATTGGTTTTTGTAGTGGAAACAACACACCAATAAAATCAAAGGCAACTCCAAGAATGAACAAACCTAGAGTGAGATGGACTAAGTTTGGATGAATGGGTATGGCATAGGGTAAACCATTTGCCCCAAGGTGAGTTTTTAATTGGTCGATAAGTTCAGGATTCATTGCAGTAAGCCCTCCTTCATGGCTTCAACAACTGGTACAGTATGTAGCCCATAAACCCATACCAGTTCATCTCCAAAAAATACTTGTACGCTTACTAAAACAGTCAACACTAAAGCTGCGGCTAGGTAATAAATTGACACCTTTTGTGGAGTGCGAGCACGAATCACATAACGCCAAGCTGTGATGGCAGCAAGAATTCCAGAAAGCGACCAACCAATGATGGTATGTATATTCAAGACCGATCTGGCTGCATTATAAGGTTCTGCCAAACCTGCTTCAAACTGACCAAAAATGATGGCGACAAAGATGGAAATTGTAGCGAAAAACATATTCCACCAACTCACCTCAAAAAGACGATAGTTGCGGGTAAAGTATCCAACGACATCACACAAGAAGGCAAACAACACCATCGCAATTACGAAGTGGACAACGATGGGATGCATCGTATCGGGATACGGTAAATTATGGTCATTCAAAAGTGGAAGATACGCAAGCATGGTATTCTCCTTAATGGTTAGGGGTTAGTAGTTATTGGGTAGTAGTTATTGGTTTTTTCTACTCACCACTAACCACTAACTAATAACTACTAACTATTTAGATAAAGGCACTCCTAAATCAAAATTTTCAGTCAAACAGTCAAAAAGTAACTTTTGTCTTTTAAGTTCTGACTTAACTCAAAAATAAGTATTCCTACTTTTGACTTCTAACTTTTGACTCCTATAACAACTTAGAGCGAACTGAACACCTGTCCAAATAGCAGCACCATGCCGGATGAATTTATCAGTTAGTAGTAAACTCTTTCTTTAGAGGTATTTACCACTGTTAACTATCTTAAACTTATGTTAATCAATTTTGTGTATCTCATGATATTTTTAGATTTTTTTTATTATGTTATAATTGGGTCTCACGAGCAGATCATTTTGAAACTATCGTTACTGAATATTCGCTAATTTTGAAAAGGCGAGAGGAATTAATATAGGATTTTCAGACACTCCTTAAAAATCTACTCACCGATAGAAAAAAATTTACTGACTGGGAAGTTTATGTAAAATAGATATAGCACCAATGCATTGGAGCGAGATTTGGCATGGATTTCTCAGGCTCTACCACAGATTATCATTCTGCATTCTCTGCACCTTCGACACCTATATGTTGGGACAATGTAGTTGACCCACTCAATACTGGAACTTTACAGGTAAATCCTGGTGCCATTATTACAGTTAACAGTATTGCCGATTTGGTGGATGAGAGTGATGGACTAACAACTCTACGAGAAGCTATTAATCAAGCAAATGCTGATTCTAGCAGAGATTTGATTGTATTTGACAGCTCGTTGTTTGCGAGTCCACAGACCATTACCTTAAGTTTAGGAGAACTTGACATCACCCAGAACTTGAGCATCGTCGCCCCACGGGATACTTTGACAGGTGAAAACTCGGTGACGGTAAGCGGTAACCAAGCTTCACGTGTGTTTGAGATTGCGGCGGAAGCAACAGTGACCTTGAATGGATTGATTATTGCCGATGGCAGAGGTAATCTGCCGAATGGTTTTGGCGGTGGGATTAACAACAGTGGTAGCCTCATCATCGATAATAGCATCGTTCGCAATCACCAAGCTATGTATGGCGGCGGCATTTACAACTTAGGCACTATAACGGTAAACAACAGTACTATCAGTAACAACTTCGTATCAGGCATGGGTCTTGGCGGTGGCGGCGGTATTTACAACCTAGGCACTATAACGGTAAACAACAGTACTATCAGTAACAACTCTGAATCAGGTTTGGGAGGCAACGGCGGCGGTGGCATTCACAATGCTGGTGGTGTCGTTATAGTAAACCATAGCAGCATCAATGATAACCGTTCGTTCGCATCTGGTAATGAGGGTAGAGGTGGCGGCATCTATAATGTTGGTGGTAATATAACACTCAGTAATAGTACCCTCAACGGCAACTCTTCAGGCGGTAGAGGTGGCAGTGGCGGCGGTATTTACAACAATGCTAGCGGTAAAGTGACACTCTTGCACACTACCGTCAGCAGCAACAGGCTAACTAGTGGATTTGCGGACAGTGGTGGTGGCATCTTTAACGATGGTATTCTGACGGTGAGCAACAGTACTATCAATGACAATACTTCCATTGGCGGCAGTCTGAGTGGTGCTGGTGGCGGCATTTATAATAATGGCATTTTGACGGTAAGCAACAGTACGATCGCTAACAATGCCAGTGGCACCGGGCTTGTAAGGGGTGGTGGCGGCGGCATCTATAACAATAACAATGGCAGTCTGACGGTGAGCAACAGCACCATCAGTAACAACAGAACAAGCAGTCGGGGTGGCGGCATCTATAACAATGGCACACTGACTCTAGTATTTAGTACCGTTACCCAAAATCTAGCCGCCAATGGTGGAGGCGTGTTCAATGATGCTAATGGTTTTGCCAGCGCACGAAACACAATTATCGCCTCCAACCTCTTAAGTACAGACGGTGTTAACCCCGATGTGGCTGGCAGTTTCACAAGCTTTGGCTATAACCTGATTGGTGACAGCACTGGCAGTTCTGGATTTGGAGTCACAGGAGACATAGTGGGTACAAGTGACCACCCGATCGATCCTCGTTTAGCTTCTTTGGACTTTAATGGTGGTTCCACGCAGACAGTAGCCCTACTTGTTGATAGTCCGGCAATTGATGTCGCAGACCCAACCTTGCAGGAGACCGATCCCATAACCGATCAACGTGGGTTTCCTCGTGTCATCAATGGTAGAGCCGATATTGGGGCGTTTGAATTCGCCTGACTCTAATCATCTTTATGAGTTGACAAAAAAAGTAGCAGATGAACTGGCAGTTCTTCATCTGCTACAGGCAAGTAGGAAGAAAAATAAGGGACTAGCTTGCGTGGGTTAACTCTTTAGCAATTGGTTGAAATTTGCTCACAGTTTCCGCAAACTCTTGTAAAGCTTCTTTTAGTCTTTGGTCAAGTTCCTCGTCAAGCTGAAGACTACCATCTGGCTGTACTTGAATTTGCTTATCTACTGCGTAAACACCACCCAGAATATACCTTGCTTTTAACTCAGATAGTACGGGTTTGAGCGCGTAATCAATAGATAACAAATGGGCAACAGTTCCACCAGTAGCAAGAGGTAGCACGACTTTGCCGGATAACGCTCGTTGCGGTAGTAAATCTAAAAACGCTTTCAGGACTCCTGTGTATGCAGCTTTATAAACTGGAGTGGCTATGATGACCCCACTAGCTCGTTCTAACAGTGCCTTTGGTTCCTCTAAGTCGGGGCTGTCATAACGTCCATACGCCAAAACCTCTGATGGTACATCACGAACTGAAATAATATCTGTATGAAAACTTTCTTGCTGCAAAATTTTACTTGCGTATTCCAGAAGACCATGTGTTCTGGAGGGGTGAGAGGGGCTTCCTGAAACAGCCAAGATATAAGTCATGGTATTTTAGATTTTGGATTTCAGATTTTAGATTCAGAAAGTATTACTCTTTACGAGTAACGAAGATCTAATACCGTTTTCATATGAAGATGCATACAAAGAACCCCACCGCCTACGGCACCTCCCTAAGGCATCGGGGAGGTTGTCTGGGGTAAAAATAATGTGCAGCTTCATAGAGAATTGGTATAAGTGCCGCTAGAGTTTTTTTAATCTACGGTAAGTCGATTGAATTAGTGTTTAATTTGAACGTTTCAACATTGTCGCATACCATTTCAGATAATGCAAGGATTTATAGCGATCGCTCACTGAAATCCAATACAGTTCTCGTAGGTCTTCTTGATTGCTATTTCAGTAGAGCTTGAGCCAATCTCCAAATACCTTCGTGTAATTGCTGCTCCGTCAGTTCCGCATAACCGAAGATAAACTCTCCTTGAGGAGGAGTGTTTAGATAGTGAGGTTTAGCAGGCACTAGTTCTACCCCAACTTCTGTCGCACGTCGAACAATTGCTTCATCACTCAAAGTTGTATGCAGTCGTACCATCAAATGAATCCCAGCATTCTCGCCCAGAATTGTGGCACGATTTCCAAAATAATCATTTAAAGCTTGCACTAAAACCAGCCGATTGCGATCGTAGTGAGACCGCATTCGCCTGATGTGGCGTTCAAAATGCCCTTCCTCGATAAAGTCAGTCAAAACTTGCTGATCGAGCAAAGGTAATTGACGATCGCTTAACCATTTGGCACTAGCAAACAAAGAAACCAAGCTCGGTGGCAGTACCAAATAGCCAATTCGTAACGAGGGAAATAGAACTTTTGAAAACGAACCCGCGTAAATGACGGAGTGGCTGCGATCGATCCCTTGCAAGGCTGGTAATGGTTGACTACCATAGCGATACTCACTGTCGTAATCGTCCTCAATAATTACCGTTCCCGTTTGCTGCGCCCAAGCCAAGAGTTGCAAGCGTCGTGGCAGTGATAGAATTGCCCCTGTAGGAAACTGATGAGATGGAGTAACTAGAGCAAGTTTGATACGTTCGCTTGAGTGATTGGCAAGTTCTTCCACCACTAAGCCAAATTCATCGACTGCAATAGGTAAAAGCCTTGCACCTTGTGCTGTAAAAATTTGCCGTGCTGCTCTATATTAGACTAACAATAGCACTAACTAAAGATTTTTCTTTATAAATTCGTGATGGGTTTGAACTCACAGACAGCGATCGCGTTCAAAGTTGTTCTACCTTCCCAAAGTAACAAACAACACACAATTTCCAAACAACAAAAATAGCCAACTTTTAGTAGTAGCAGGGAAACAGCGTTCATATGAAAAGATCTGTACTCATCGTAGCAGCCGCGATTTTTCTGATAACCCATGCGGCAAATTTACAAATTCCACTGTATGGCGCATATGCTCAAAAGGCGGGCTTTGGCAGTGGAGTATCAGCAATTGCCTTTTCAACCTACGTAGCAGGACTTTTGCCGACGTTAATTTTACTCGGTGGCATTTCCGATCGCATCGGTCGTAAGACCACTATCCTAGCAAGTTTGTTATCTGCCACACTAGCTACATTTATTACGAGCGTTAATCCAACCATTTACGCCTTGTTTGTCACTCGTGTTTTACAAGGAATCGCCGTTGGCTTAATTACAGGAACAGGAACGGCGTACTTATCCTCACTAATGCCAAAAAATTCCGCCCAAGTTGCTGCCTATGTCAGTCTTACTACATCTTTAGGTTTTTCCAGTGGCGCTCTGTTTACCAATGCTACTCTGTTATTGCAAAATACTTTAGTGCCTTTAAGCTACTGGATTATCTTTGTCTTGCTTTTGGGATGTATTGGCTTAGTTATTGGTATATCAGAACAGCCCACCTCAAAAGAAACGCTAATTCGCTTGCCTATCTTTCCGTCTGGCACTCTTCCGGCTGGATTAGCCATTGCCTTAGCGTGGTCTTTAGCGGGGATTGTAGGCGTGATTCTCCCCACACAGTTAGCACAATACGGCTTGCCAAACTGGTCGGGGCTTATGTTGTTTATTATCGTGATTGCTGGTGTGTTATTCCAACCTTTTGCACGACGACTGGATGGACGGCGATCGCTGCAGTTAGGCTGTGTGCTGCTTGTACTGGGTTATACTGCCTTTACGTATGGAGCCAATTTCGGTATCTTGAGCTTAGTTTTAGCAGGCGTGGCGATTGCAGGAACAGCTTGCTACGGGTTTACCTATCTGGGTGGATTGCTTGAAGTCGTCAGGCTCAGTGGCTCACAGCCTGCGAGGGTAACTTCTGGGTATTTTGTCTGCGCTTATTTGGGATATGGTTTACCTGTCATGCTTATCGGCTTTTTATCTGACCAAATTGGCATCGCAAGTACCCTTTTTGGCTTTGGAATAGTGCTTTTAGTCAGCAATACCTTACTGGCTTTGCACTATCAACGGATCAAACAACAGAAGCGGTTGACCGAACATTAAAGAGCGCAAGCCCCTAACTGCTTTCTATAGGGATAAGCCTGTATGGGAATTTATTCAGAGTTAAACTTTTTTCTGGCTTTGAATGTTTAACCAATCGTTGAAGGTATATTATGGATAGGCAAACTGAAAAATTAAAACTTGCATTTGATGATATAGGAACAGGCGAACCTACCCTACTTCTCTTACCGGGATGGTGTTCAGATCGAGGAATATTGGCATCACTTGCAGAGCGACTCAGCGAGAAACAAAGAGTTATCAATGTTGATTTGCTAGGACATAACGAATCCGATCAACCGATGGAAGATTTTGCCAGTGAGGACATAATTCGTGAGGCACTCAAGTTGGTAGATTCACTTGGAATCAATGAGTTAGTCACAGTATCGATCGCTCATGCTGGGTGGATTGCTGTCGAACTCAGACGTAGGTTAGTTCATCGCATTTCTAAAATGGTCTTTTTGGAATGGATTATTATTGAGCCTCCACAAATCTTTTTTGAGATTTTAGAGAAGATGCAAAAACCTGATGAATGGCAAGATGCGCGGGATGAATTATTTGCTGCTTGGTCATTAGGCGATGCTAACCTCGCCAAACCTTTTTATGAGTTTATGAGCAATTACAACTTTAATATGTGGTCGCGTGCGGGTCGAGAAATCAGTAAGTCATATAAAGAATTTGGTAGTGCTTTGTCCATACTCCAGAGGCTCAACCCACCACCAAACTTGCTGAGTCTTTACTCGCCAGCACAGGCTACAAACCTCTACGCGCAAGATGATGACTCAAGTTATTTTGATACACAGCAAAGATTTGCTCGAAACCACTCGTGGTTTCACTTTCGTAGACTAGGCTCAAAAAGCCATTTACCTTCAGTTGAAGTTACTCAGGAAGTTGCAGAAGTCATTGAGAATTTCATAAGAAATTCCTAATTGCTCGATTTACAGCACATCACTTTTAAGCTTGGCTCAGATTTTTTTGCCAGTGAGATTGGGGATTCAACACAGACCAATTTTGAGGTTTACTACAACATTCCTATAAATAACAACATCCAAATTACGCCTTTGTTTCAAGCAATTACTGATGCTGGCAATCAAAATGATAACAGCACAATCTGGACAGGTACTTTGCGAACAGTTTTATCTTTTTGGGAAGATTGTGGCAGTTTACTGCTTTTGAAAGCTGCGACAGCGTTTGTGAGCAACGAATCCTATTTAATTTTTGAACTACATATAGGGTGGGCAATGCTAGCCCTGTCAAGGTAGATAAAAACTTCAAGACATGAATAGCTCTCTCTCCTCTTACCTCTGCGGACTCTGCGTCTCTGCGGTTAAATAAATTACTATCGAACCGCAGAGGGCGCACCAAAGCGCAAAGAGTGAAGATGGGGAATTACCAGTTATTATTATTTGTGAGGAAGTCTTGAACTTTATTGAACCAGAAATGGTTAAAAAGTTTTTTCTTTTTATTTCTAATATTTTACCACAGGCGGAAACATCATTTTTGATGATACTTACTCTTTGCTTGTTTATCTTGCTAATAGCTTTAAGTATATTCGAGAAACATCCAGTTCTTCTCAACCTACGTATGAAATTTTCAGTATAAATAAATACTAATTATATGAGAAAAAGGGGATTATAGTGCGATCGCCTGCTTGCCACAACCACTAGTCATCTTACCTTAGATAAAACAGAAAACGGAGTAGAACTACTAAAATAAGTAAGCCCTACTATACAACTAGGGAATCTTAGTAGCGATACTAAGAAACTCACGCTAACTGCGATCGACAGTATAGCATGAGATTATCTCACTAAATTCTGGCGGTTGCCGCACTCCCGTGATGACTGGACTCTTTGAAAAACTGCGTGCCACTTTAGCAAAAGATAGGGTTCGTTCGACTCGTAGAACGTCCCAATTTCCTCTACAAAGGCAAAATCGCCATAGTGATACGTTTGTCGATCGCAAGACACAAGACTTTGCTGCGACTGAAGCCCCTCAAGAAGTCATTTCTGGTAACCGTGGCAACAATAATCCTTTTAAGTGGTTGCTTACTATTCTTGTCAGTAGTGTAGGAGTCACATCTTTATTAGTGGGAGTTCGAGAACTGAAATTATTGCAGTCAGTAGAACTAAAGGCATATGACCAAATGCTGCGGTTGCGTTCCTTAGAAGCACCAGATTCGCGTCTAGTGCTAGTGACCGTAACTGAAGATGATGTTCGGAAACAAAAATGGCCCCTATCAGATAGTAAAATTAATCAGTTGTTGGCAAAATTACAGTCATACCAACCGCGAATTATTGGAGTGAATTTATTTAGATCTGAACAAGAAAATTTTGCATCCGGCTTGAAACGCCGAGATAATATTATTAGTGTGTGTGCATTCAGCAGCGTAGGAACTCAGGAAATTGCGCCTCCACCAAATCTACCTATTGATAACATAGGATTTACCGATCTCGTGACAGACGATGATGGTATTGTTCGCCGAAGTTTGTTGTTTGCTCATTCTGAGTCTGACAAAAAATGTACAACTGCTGCATCATTTTCTACCGTACTGGCAATGAATTATCTGGAAAAAGAAGGGATTGAACCGGATTTTCCTGATAAGCAAAAGATGATATTCATTCATATCAAAAATCGCAATTTAAAAGCAAATTTTAAAGCTTTAACAAGTCATTCAGGTGGTTATAAAAGAATAGATGCGGGTGGCTATCAAATTATGCTAAATTACCGCCATCCCGATCGCCTTGCACCAGAAGCCACTCTTACACAAGTGTTAAATGGGGCTGTAGATCCCAAGTTATTCAAAGACCGTTTGGTAATTATTGGCACTAAAACCCCCAGCCTTCATTCTGGTTTTTACACCCCCTATAGTGCATTACCAGATCAACCAGCAAGAATGTCGCCTGCTTTAATTCACGCACAGACAGCCAGCCAGTTGATAAGTGCAGCGCTAGATGGGCGTCCTCTAATTTGGTATTTCCCAGAATGGGCAGAAATTGCATGGATATGGATTTGGTCACTTGCGGGTGCTGCTTTGGCTTGGCGGTTGCGGCATCCTTTGCTACTTATTATTGTAAGTGGTACAACCCTCACTGGTTTAATCGTTATTTGTACAAGTGTGTTTTTACAAGCAGGATGGATACCAGTGGTACCACCTGCGATGGCATTAATAGCCAGTGGTATTGCTGTTGTAGTTTATATTAACTATCAAAGTCAACAACAAACCAAGATAATTCTTCTAGAAGTTGAAAAACAAAAAGAAGCAATTGAACAATTACAGACTCTTTTGAACGAAACAACAGAACTCAAAGATAAGCACATTCATGCTCCAAAAGCAGACACACTAGAAAAAGCAAGTGGTGACTCCATACTCAGTGGACGCTATAAAGTGACAAAGGTTTTGGGTTCGGGTGGATTTGGTTGCACTTATTTAGCACGAGATATGCAACGTCCCGGCAATCCTGTTTGCGTGGTAAAGCAATTGATGCCTGCCCGTCGAGAGCCAAAATTTTTGCAAGTTGCTAGAAGGTTATTTGATGCTGAAGCTGAAATTTTAGAAGCTTTAGGTCAACATTATCAAATTCCCCAACTGCTAGCTTATTTTGAGGACAATCATGAATTTTATTTAGTACAAGAATATATTCAAGGACATTCTCTGAATGAGGAATTGCCGCCTGTAAGGGGAGTACAAAAGGAATCTTACGTTATTACTTTACTCAAAGAAATATTAGAAATTTTGGTATTTGTTCACGAGCATCGTGTTATTCATCGAGATATTAAACCGACTAATATTCTCAGACGTAGTTTAGATAATCGCCTCGTGCTAATTGATTTTGGTGCAGTTAAAATGATGCAACCATCTAGCAACGAACAAACAGAATTAGCAACAGTTGCTATTGGAACGCGAGGTTACGCACCACCAGAACAATTTGCAGGGCATCCACGCTTGTCTAGTGATATTTATGCTGTCGGTATGATTGGCATTCAAGCAGTGACAGGATTGTTACCTCAGGAACTTCAGCCTAACCCAAACACTGGTTCTGTTATGTGGCGTCATCACACACAAGTTAGCGAAAATTTAGCAGCAGTTTTAGATAAGATGGTGCAGTATCATTTTAGCGATCGCTATCAATCAGCTGCTGAAGTGCTGTTAGATTTTAAACATATTACCTGATTGAGCCACTTCCCCACAGATCTCCCAGAATTCTTTTGAATATGATTTACCAAACTTACCTTCCATGCTCGCCGCTATCACAGTTCGTCGAGTTTTTGTGGTTTCGGGAAGGCTATAATGTGTCGAAGGCACAAGCACGCTTGTTGCCCATTGGTTCGATGGAGTTGGTCATCAACCTGCGCTCTGATACAATACCCCTCATCGATCGCTACACTCGGAAACGGAGTGGAAACGCACGGGGAAGCACGATCTGCGGAGCACATTCAGAAGGCTTCCTTATTGACATTGATAGCAAAGTTTGCGTTATGGGCGTACATTTTAGGGCAGGGGGCGGTTCTCCGTTCTTCGCATTACCTTGTGACGAATTGCACAACCAGATAGTATCACTTGATGAATTGTGGAATCACCGTGCTGAAGAACTCCGCTCGCACCTGCTCGAAGCACCAACATTAGAAATTCGCTTCCGCGTTTTAGAGCGCTTTCTCCTGAATATGATAGTGCAGCAGCCCAAACAGCATCCGGCGGTGGCGATCGCACTACGGGAGTTTCAGTGTTCACCCGTACCTACTGTTGGCGCTGTGACGGCTCAAATCGGTCTTAGCGCTCGCCATTTTAGTCAATTATTTCGCGATGAAGTGGGGTTGACACCTAAGCTGTTTTGTCGCGTTCAACGCTTACGACAAGTCCTTTACCTCCTAGCAAAAAAAGAACAAGCTGATTGGATCGATCTTGCTTTAGCTTGTGGCTATTTTGACCAGGCACACTTTATTCACGACTTTCGGAGTTTTGCTGGTTGCACTCCCACAACCTATCTCGAACAACGAGGTCTTCATCCCTGCCATATAGTCCTACCTGATTGAGGTCATTTTTTTACAATCCAAATACATTTACCATAGGTCACAATTAGGAAGCAACACAATTGGGAAGCCGTTTTCCATGGAATCATTACAGGAATTTCTTACGAAAAACAACAGCGATATTTTTAGCCTTGCTCAATACATTGACAATCATATTGCTCTTAACTGGGAACCCCTAATTAGGAAGAATATAGATAAGTTAAGAAACGTATTCACTAAGGCAGGTGATACGGCATATGGAATGTATCTAGGCTGGCTGTTTTTACCCGTTCACAAACAGCTTAAACAGGCTCTGTTTCGCCCCGAACCTAGATTACCAGGGGATTTTAGCATCTCAAGAGAGTGGGGCAATCAGGAAGAAACTGAGCAACAGCGTTGGATATGGAGCACTATCAAGTCAACAGAAGGAAAATTATTAGGAACCATTGTCACAATTGCGTTTCACGACCACACTCAATTTCGCATCCCTCAACAGCCTCAGATTATTGCTCTTTCAGAAACTAGTAAAGAGGCTGTTGTAAATGCACTGTCGCAGCGTTCTGATGACTTCAAGAATGCACTTGAATTTAATATTTGGTATGCAAACTACTTAGTTGAGTTAAACAGCTAAGGTTTGGTAAGCGATTAGTACTTTTCGTTCCCAGGCGGAGCCTGGGAACGAGTGTGGCGGAGTACCAGTCATGTAAATTTCTTCCAATCACTAAAGAATATGTTGTAGGAAATCCTATCAGATCGCTATCGCTTGTAAAACCAGGTACGGTAGCGGTAATAGGGTAGGATACATACTCATGATTGTTCCACAGATAGCCATCATTGGGGTTTCTACTATCAATAGGAATAAAGCCCGTGTAGTCGCTGTTGTAGCCAAAGTATTCTTCTTGATTGGGGAAAACGCGATCGCCCACCGATCGTCGCTTTGCATTTCACACTGTATTTTAATAGTTCCGCGATCGGTATAGCGAATTGCATTACTGATAAGATTTGTTAAGATTTGTTGTAATCTTAACGGATCTGTAAAGACTTGTTCTGGTGCTTCATGAAGCTCGATGAGCATTTGTAACTCTTTATTAGCTGCTAAAGACTCCAACATTTCACAAACGCTTTTCACTAATTCACGTGGATTTATGAATTCAGGGTGCAATTTCATCTCCCCTGCATCATAACGAGAGATTTCCAAAGCGTCATTAATAATCCGGAGTAATTGCCTGCCACTGCGTAAAACTTTCTCTATGTGTTCTAAATTTGTGAAGGTATCCTTTTCATCTTTTTCATCTGTGTGCTTTCGTTGCAGGCGTAAAAATAAATCTGAGTAACCAATAATTGAAGTTAAAGGGCTTTTGAGTTCATGTGCTAGATAAGATAAATTATCTTGATTTGACCGCACCAAGCGGGTCAGTTCTTGATTGTTAAGGCTTAACTGGTTTTGTAGGTGCTGTAGTTCTGTCAACCGCTGTTCTGTGTAGCTTTGAAAACAAGATGCGATCGCTTCATCTAAAACCATATTAATAAGTCGTACAGCTCGTATCACTTCCGGTACTGATGCCTGTAAAAATTCCGGTTCAATTGTCTTAAATATAATATCTCGTAGGACACGGTATTCTCGTGCAATTTCTGCTGCATCATAACCTTGCTCAGCCCTAAGAGTTCCATGATGCAAACTTTCTTGAACGATCTGTTTCATTTCATCCTCTTGTGGGCTTTTCGCAAGTACATGTGCTAGTGCTCCGAGGATATCAGCGAGATGATTTTTGATAGCAGAGCGTGAGAGATTTTTGGTGATGGAAATTTTTTTGTCTTCTCGAACAGCTTCCACCCACTCTTCTACAATTGTTTGAGTTTTATTCTCTAGTAATTGACTAAAATCTTTCATTTCTTCTAGATAAACAATTTTTAACTATAGCAATTCTATTTGACTTGTGAAACACACGTAGGTAGGGCTAAAGACCACCAAAAGCAATATTTGTGCGGCATAGCCCTACCTACATTTAAAATTTTTCATGAATGTCCTAAAATTTATATATAGTATGTATTAAAATAGCTTTTAATTTTATGATTCTCTAGAACGGGCGATATGTAAATTATACTCATTACATAATTCTTATTAAAGATTTACACCTTGAGATAGACAGTTCTCCTAAGATAGTGAAGAACAATAGATTAAAATCCTCTATCTTGAGGTACCTTGACGCTACTGTGTAGCAGTGTTACATTTATCTAAAATTTAAGAGTAAGTCAGCCTAATCTGGCTAATTGCAAGATGGCATTAGTTGGAGCGGAGGAACCATTCAAAGGGGCGTATCCTGAGAAAGGCTAGAGGATAAAGGATAAAGGGTGAAGAAAGGGGGCACAATCACTTCATCCTTCACATCTTTATACTTAAATCTTTCTCAGGGAGAGTATCTCTCAACTCTAGCCCGTCAGCTAACTTCGTAGGCACTGAGAGGAGACTGAAGAGACAATAATCTTTATTGAATCTCATCAGTATTCCTGGCTGGTACTGCTCGGTTTTGTGTACCCGCATTTAAGTCTGGTGAGGTAAAGTGGAGTGTTTCAACTAAACATAGCTGCAATTATTGCAGTTGCAGGACTTGCAGCCTGGAAAAGAACAAAACCCCTACTGGTGAAAGAAACCTTTATACTGCCAGTGCTGGGATTTTTTGGAATTATCCTATTGTGGTGGGTTATTGCTCTTGCCAATCATGAATTGATGCCTACGCCGCCTGAAGCGTTAGTTGCAAACTTAGACTATATCCTGAATCCGTTTTATCAGAGAGGACCGGGGAATTTAGGAATTGGATGGTTGTTAATCGCGAGCTTGCGGCGGGTATTGCTGGGTTTTTTATTGGGTGCTGTAGTCGCAATTCCCCTGGGGTTTTTGATTGGAATGTCTAAAACAGCAATGCTTGCGCTCAATCCAGTCATTCAAATTTTTAAACCCGTGTCACCTTTGGCGTGGCTACCAATTGCCCTAGCTATCTTCAATTTGGCAGATCCATCAGCCATCTTTGTAATTTTTATCACCTCTTTGTGGCCTACAATCATTAACACTGCACTTGGCGTGTCAAGCGTTCCCAAAGATTATATAGATGTAGCACGAGTTTTGGAAATGCCACGCTGGCGACGAATTACGAAAATTATTTGGCCCGCTAGTCTACCCTACATCTTCACTGGCTTGCGGATCAGCTTGGGAATTGCGTGGCTGGTGATCGTTGCTGTAGAAATGCTCACTGGTGGTATTGGAATCGGCTTTTTTGTGTGGGATGAGTGGAGCCGTCTCAACTTAAGTTCAGTATTCTTAGCCGTATTGGTCATTGGCTTAACTGGATTACTGCTTGATTTTGCAGTAGGCAAAATTCAAGAGTTAGTCACCCGTCGTCCGGGAACAACAGCAAGTTAACTAGGGGATAGTGGTTAGTGGTTAGTGGTTAGTAGGGGCGCATTGCAAGAGCGCCCGTACATTAGTTAGTACAACCACTAACAACTAGCAACTAACAACTAACAACTAACAACTAACAATCGTTTATGAACAACGCCGATAACGAAAATCTTTTGCAGCGACGGGAGTTTTTGATAGGAGTAGGGGCAACAGCAGCTGGAATGGCGTTATCATCATGTGCTATTTCCGGAGACCGCAGTGCTAAAGGGTTAACAGAAGAAGCGGCTGCCGTACAACCTGTTGTTGATTCCAAAACGTTAGAAAAACCAAATCTCACTGTTGGTTATGTCCCTGTCAACGATTGTGCGCCCTTTGCTATTGCTTGGAAAAAAGGTTTTTTCCGCAAATACGGGTTGAACGTCAAACTCAATCGAGAGGCAAGCTGGGCAACATCTCGTGATGGAATTATCTTTGGTCGCCTTGATGCCTCACCTGTTGTATCTGGTGCTGTAACCAATGCCAGAATCGGCGCTGAAGGTGCTCGTCACGCCCCTTTGTGTGCAGCTATGACAATCCATCGTCATGGAAATGCCATGACGATGAATAAAGCTATGTGGGATTTTGGCTTGCGCCCGTGGTATGAGTACAAAGCACAATATGGCGATCGAGCTTTGGAAGAGTTTGGTCGGGATTTTCGAGCTTTTTTTGCAAAACAACCGACGGAAGGTAAAGTTTGGGCAGTTGTTCTCAGTTCTGCCATTTACGAATACTTTATTCGTTATATATCGGCAGCCGCAGGAGTCGATCCATTTAAAGAGTTTCGGGTCATTATTATTCCCCCACCACAAATGGTGACGAACGTGCGGATTGGCGCAATGCAAGCTTATATGGTGGCAGAACCTTGGAATACTCGTGCAATTACTGGTAATGAGGGGGTGGGTTTTACCTTTGCTCAAGGCAAAGAAGTCTGGTTGGGACATCCAGATAGACTTTTGGGGGTGATGGAATCATTTATCGTCAATTATCCCAAAACCTATCGCTCTCTAGTCAAGGCGATGATCGAAGCTTGTCAGTATTGCAGTAAACCTGAAAACCGTCAAGAAGTTGCCGAATTGATAACAGATCGTTCATTTACTGGTGCAAAACCCAGAAAACTAGGTGCTCTAACAACTAAATTTACTGGTCCCGCAATTTTGGGGAACTATAACTATGGTGGGTTTGATGGTAAAGATCGCACCATAAAAGCTGCTGACACCACTATTTTCTACGATATTCCTGACAATATCCCCAAAAGCCCTGACGAACACGCTACATTTTTATGGAGATCTAGAAGTCTTTGGTTAATGACTCAAGCAGCACGTTGGGGTCAAATCAAGAAATTTCCTAAAAATGCAGAGCAATTAGCCGCACAAGGCTGGAGAGCAGATTTGTATCGGGACATTGCGGCTGAAATGGGTATTAAGTCTCCCAAAGAAGATTTCAAAGTAGAGTCCCCTGAAGTTTTCATAGACAACAAAGGTTTCGATCCTAGCGATCCCGTGGGCTATCTCAACAGTTTTGAAATTAGAGCCAACGCCCCTACTCGGTTTTATATGTCATAACTCCATTGGGATATTGCATACAACTCTCTCCACAAATCTTTACTCTCTCTGAAAGCTACCATGACAAAATCAACTCTATTTACAACCAATAGCAATTCGCCCACTATGGGCGCTACTCCGTTTCTGGAAATTGACAATGTAACCAAGTCTTATCCAAAACCTGATGGGGGGCAATTTGTCGTTCTGGATAATGTCAATCTGACCATAGGTGAAGATGAATATATTTCTATAATCGGTCACTCCGGTTGCGGTAAGTCCACTCTTTTAAAGATTGTCGCAGGTTTAGAAAAAGCCACCTCTGGTTCCGTCAGACTTGATGGCAAAGAAATTCGCAAACCCGGTGCTGAACGCATGATGGTGTTTCAACACTATTCCCTGCTACCTTGGTTGACTGTACGGGAGAATATCCGACTTGCGGTGGATGAAGTGCTCAAAGATGCCTCAAGAGCTGAAAAAATCAGCATTGTTAATGAACACTTGGCAATGGTAAACTTAAATGCGGCAGCTGAAAAATACCCCGATGAAATTTCTGGTGGAATGAAGCAGCGTGTGGGGATCGCAAGAGCCTTAGCTATTCGTCCAAAAATGCTGTTGATGGACGAACCTTTTGGGGCATTAGATGCATTGACTCGGGGGAAATTACAGCGGCAAGTCTTGGATATCTGGGAAAACCATCGTCAGGCTGTGATGATGGTCACCCATGACGTGGATGAGGCAATTTATATGTCAGATCGTATTGTTCTCATGACTAACGGACCATCAGCTAAGATTGGGGAAATCTTAGACGTTCCGTTTTCTCATCCACGCGATCGCTCGGCGATGCGAAATTCTAAAGAGTATTTTGAACTTCGCAATCACGCCCTGAATTTCCTAGATAAGTACTTTACTCAAGATGAGTAATTACCAGTGACAAGTGAACAGTGACAAGTGACAAGTGACAAACGATCGCTCATCATTGTTAACTGTTAACTAGTAACTCATAACTGATAACCGTAAAAGTGGGTAGCCTAATTTAAATTTCAGAAATTTGAAGCGGAGGAACCAATTTTTGGGGCTTATCTTGAAAAAGGATCGGGAATGAAGAATAAATAAGAAATCGCTCTTTCTCACTTCATCCTTCATCCTTCATAATTCATAATTCAAGAGAGACACCTTCCAGTCTTAGCCCGTCAGCTAACTCCGTCGGCAATGGAAGGAACCCCCAAGCTTTGGCTGTAATAACAGTTTCGATTGGGGATTCCTGAATTAATTTTAGATTTTAGATTTTAGATTTTAGATTAAGGTGTTTTCTCTTGAATTCAAAATCACAAATCCAAAATCCAAAATTGATTGACCCGCTTCTCCTTATTAAGTAGTTTCGTGCTGAGAGAAGAAAACTGTGAATATTAAGCCATTGTTAGTGCGTCTACAGAACGCCATCGGAAGAGACGATTTAATTGAACAAATGGTGCTGCTTTCAACACCAAAAATGTCTGTTTCTGAAGAAATTCAAGCGTCAACATCAATAAATTTAATCGTTGGCTATAACAGTTCTCCGAACAGTCATACTGCGCTAGATATTGCTTTGTTAACAGCCCACCAAACACGTTTGGCTACTAAAGCGCAGGTGACAGTTCAAGTAGTCTATGTGATGGAAGAGCGTCTAATGTGTGGCGGTGCAGAAGTTTTACCAACACAGGAGGCTCTAAGCAGTCGCAGATCCGAACAACAAGTACTACAACATTCTCTAACAGAGCCTCCAGAGGAAGAATTAAATACGGGGATCGTAACCCAAACAAGATGGCAAGATCGCTCAACACACCCACAACAGGAAGAAAAATCTGTAGATAGATTCGCGCAAGCAGAACGTATTTTGAGACAAGCCAGTTGTCTAGCTGCCGAATGGAAAAGTTCTTTCAAAGCTCATTTACGATTTGGTTGTGTTGCAACAGAACTGAAAAGAGTTGTTGTTTCAGAATCGGCTGATATCTTGTTCCTCGGCTGTAACTCAATTCATCATCCAATCGTGCAAAATCTTGGTTCTCAGTTCCCTTGTTCGGTACTGGGGATTCCAAGTTCAATTCAGAATAAATACATTTAGAAACCCAGTTTCTGTTTTTGCAAAAACCTGGTTTTTGTTAATCTAGAGACATATTATGGCGTATCTAAACAAAAAAACTAGGTTTTCTCTCCAATTTTAATTAATGTAACGACGCTGAAGCAAGAATTTTGTCAATACAATTGTGAAGAAACCTGGCTTCTTATATAAGTCAGGTTTTTTGATTACAAAATGTTGCTTAGTCATTCTCTTGGGAAAAAATGTGATACCAATCCAAAAATGTTTGCAACAGATCCAGGTGTAGGGACGTAGGGGCGCAATGCCTTGCGCCCCTACAAAATCTATGTGTCGCACTTTTTTTTCACCATTGTATGACAAATAAACTTTGTAAAAACGGGCTGTTTGAAGCATCTCTAAATATAAATTTATTGCCACTAAATTTTAAATTAATAGTAATAGTCATTATAATTTTTTTACCAAAAACATAATGAAAAAACTGCTTACCTTTTGCTCTCTCCCTTTTGAAAATTCTTAGAATGTGTTTATAATTCTATTATTCTACTGCCAACCACTAACCACTAACTACTAACCACTAACTACTAATGGAAAACTGGCAAGCACTCATCAGTATCCTCACATTTATCAGCGTCATAATCTTAATCATGACAGAGTGGGTACACTTGACAATTGCTGCCTTATTAGGAGCGTTGTTATTGGTTTTTACTAATGTCATGACTTTAGAAGATGCTGTTAGCTATATTGGCAACAGTCACGGAACATTGGGTTTGTTTTTTGGAGTCATGGTGCTAGTCAGAGCATTTGAACCTACTAAGATTTTTGAATATCTTGCAACTCAAATGGTTATCCTTGCCAAAGGCAAAGGTAATCGTCTGCTGCTGGGAATTGTAGGAATTACTACTCCTATTTGTGCTGTTTTACCAAATGCTACTACAGTTATGCTACTAGCACCTTTAATTCCACCAATTGCAGAGGAAGTTGGAATTAATTTTGTACCGTTGCTTATTCTTATGGTGTTTGTGGCAAATAGTGCTGGGCTACTGACAATAGTTGGAGATCCAGCTACATTTATTGTCGGTGATGCAATTAATATTAGTTTTACAGATTATTTGTGGCGCTTGAGTTTGGGAGGAGCGATCGCGATTATTACTATAGTAGCAATATTACCATTGCTCTTTCGCAAAATCTGGAAAACCAAGCTAGAAAATTTAGAACAACTACCACATCCTCAAATAAACCATCCACGAGTTTTAACAATAGGCGGGTTCATAGTTGCTTTCGTGTTAATCTTTTTTGTAGTGGGAGAATATATGCCCGTTCCTGTTTCACCTGCTGCTGTTGCTTTGTTAGGAGCTGCTTTAGCAATGCTTTTATCCCATCAAAGCAAAATAGACACAGTGAATAACATACTACGAGATGTAGATTGGAGTACTTTAATATTCTTTATGAGTATTTTTGTACTTATTGGCGGCTTGGAAAAAACTGGTGTTATCAACAGTTTATCTGGAGTTTTAGCAGCTGTTTTAGGCAAAAACATTCTTATTGGTTCTTTATCTCTCGTCTTTTTCATTGGCTTGCTTTCTAGCGTTGTTCCTAATATTCCACTTGTTGTAGCAATGGTACCATTACTCAAACAGTACGTTGTTAATGTTGGATTGGCACCAACTGAAGTATTAGCACCAAATTTTCAGGGACAATTTCCTCCTGAGGTACTGCCACTTTTTTACGCTATGATGTTTGGCGCAACTTTGGGAGGAAATGGGACTTTAGTAGGTGCATCAGCCAACATCGTTGCCGCAGGAATAGCCGAACAACACGGGCGACGTATCTCATTCCAAACTTTTTTACATTACGGTTTACCAGTAATGGTGTTACAACTTATAGCATCTGCCTTGTACGTACTATTTCGTTTTTTGCTTTAAAAATCAGCAAAAGCAGACAATAGAGCGTTGTGTACGCTCTTTTTTTAGTTTTGTAATAAGTTAATAAAATTTCTTAAAAAGAAATAAATTTAAAAAAATGCCTAAGATTGTTAATTTTCTTTGTAAAATCCTACTCTCGAACCAATACTGCGTAGGTTTTGCTTAAAAAATAAAAATGTGTAGGTTGGGTTGAGGAACGAAACCCAACATTTTGTCCAGTCTATTGAGTAACGCTATCGCCTCAACCCAACAGATCAAAATTCTCAGCCCTTGTAGTATGGACTTCCAAACCGCCTGCTATTTGGCGTAAATAGGGCTATGTCAATGGTGGGGATGCCCTACCTACAAGATGAATGGAATTTTAGAGTGGAAAGGGAGTAATTCCAAATAGAGCACTACTTATTTAAAGATGCTAGGCTACGGAGTAGACATGGAGCTGAGTGTCAAGGAAATAGCGATCGCCGTCTCAGTATGTTAAAACAGCAAAGAGTCAATTCAGCTACAGTTTAATTAAAGGATGTCATCTATGAACCCCTCTGAATCAGAACCAAATAACTATCACAGGACGGAATCAGACCAATCAGGGTTAAACCATAATATAAATAAGTCATTATTTGGTGGCACTGATATTGCGGAAGGTAACAATCTAGCTAAGGTCAGAGATATTCTTTTTGGCAATCAAATGCGAGAAGTAGAAAAAAGGTTTGCCCGCTTAGAAGAGCGTTTGGTAAAAGAATATGCTGACCTTAAGGAAGAAACCAAAAAACGTTTAGACTCTCTAGAAATTTACATTAAAAACGAGATTGAATCTTTGTCTGAAAGAGTCAAAAACGAGCAGGGAGAACGTGGAGAAGGTTTTAAATCGCTGGCTGAAGAAAATAGAAATTTAACCGCATCATTGGAGAAAAAAGTTAACCAATTTGAGGAACAAACTAATAATAACTACCGGGAAATTCGCGAGCAGATTCTCAACCAATCCAAAAATATACAGGATGATATCCGGCAAAAATATGAAGAGATTACAGCTTTGTTACAACGGGAAACTCAAGAACTTCGGATTGAGAAAACTGACCGTAACGCTCTAGCTAATCTTTTCTCAGAACTAGCCATTCGCTTAAATTCTCAACATTAATAAGGGTTAGTGGTTAGTGGTTAGTGGTTAGTAGTAATTTATAATAAATGACAAATGACAAATGACAAATGACAAATGAATTAAATGAACTTCGTACTTTGCTTTTTGGTGTTGAACCACAAAAATTAGAAAAAATATATGAGAGATTAGATAACCCTCAGATAACAGCAGAAGATCTTAGTCGATTGCTACCAGAAGCAACACAACGTGCAGAGGATAAAGAACTCAGCGATGCCCTGGTTCCCACCGTTGAGCAAGCCATTCAAGCCTCTGTTCAAAAAGACCAAGATATTCTTGCAACGGCCATTTTTCCTATTGTAGGACCAGCTACCCGTAAAGCGGCGATCGCAGCTGTCCAAGAGATGATTCAATCCTTGGATAACACTTTGGAATCTGGCTTATCACCAAAGAGTTTAAAGTGGAGAATGGAAGCGCTAGTGACTGGGAAAACATTTGCCCAGATTGTGCTGCTCCGGACTTTGGTGTATCAAGTGGAACAGGTTTTCCTGATTCATAAAAAGAATGGATTGCTGCTGCAACACGGAGTCGCACCACAGGTAACCGTTCAAGATCCAGATTTGGTTTCAGCAATGTTGACAGCCATTCAGGATTTTGTCAAAGACTCTTTCAACACACAAAAAGAAGATACACTCCATAGTTTGTACTATGGAGAACTAACGATTTGGATTGAAGAGGGACCGCAAGCCGTCCTAGCAGGTATCATTAGAGGCAATGCTCCTCGTGAATTAAGATTAGTTTTTCAAGATGCAATAGAAAAAATTCATCACAAGTTCAATAGAGAATTGATTGCCTTTAACGGAGATACAGAACCGTTTGCTGACAGCATGCCTTTCCTGCAATCTTGTTTGATATCTCAGTACAAAGAGCGGGATAAAAAGACTTCGCCTTATGCGTTAACGCTCTTAGGTACTATGGGTCTTAGTATTGCAATTTGGGGCTTTTTTGCTATTAGAACTCAAATGCGCTGGAACGCCTTTCTAGAAAACCTTGACACTCAACCTGGAATTGTTGTCATTAAAGCAGAAACTCGCTCTGGAAAGTATTTTATCTCTGGAATGCGAGACTCATCAGCTGTAGAGCCTAATGTGCTAATGAAACAATTCAATTTCACTTCTAAAGAAGTCATGAGTCGATGGGAAAGATACCTTTCATTTGAACCTCCAATAATTGAAAAAAGAGCAGCAAAATTGCTGAAAGCACCAACAACAGTGTCATTTCAAGTAGATGAAAATGGAACGCTTAATGCTAGTGGTTCTGCACCTCATCGCTGGATTTTAGATGCACGTAAAATTTGGCATTTGGTTCCTGGAGTGACTCAATATCACGATCGCAATTTGATGGTGTTTGAACTGAGTCAGTTAGAAATGTACAAAAAACAGATTGAGGGAAAAAATTTGTTGTTTGTTGAAGGAACTACAGAGTTGTTATCAGGAGAGGAAAAGAAGTTACAAGAACTGGTAATAGATATCCAAAAACTGTCTGTGACTGCTCAATATCTTGGTAAAAACATAAGTATTCAAATCGCAGGACACACTGATAGCAGTGGAAGCGAACAGAGAAACATGATACTTAGCCAATCTCGTGCTAGTATAATCCTCAATTATCTATCTGCGCGAGGAATCAATACCAGTCATTTTAATGCCATGGGTGTTGGCGATCGCGAACCTCCAAATATGAAATCAAAAGAAAAAAACGGAAAGTATAGCCGCAGAGTTTCCTTTAAGGTATTCTTATCAGATACTGAAAGATAGGAAGTGCTTTTATGCTACAGAAAAAAATTTGCATGGTTGGTGCTTTTGCTACAGGGAAAACTAGTTTAGTCTCTCGATTTGTTTATAGTATTTTTTCTGAAAAATACCAAACAACAGTAGGAGTTAAAATTGATAAAAAAACAATTAACTATCAAGGAAAAGAGTTAAACCTTATTCTTTGGGATCTTTATGGAGAAGACGAATTTCAGAAAGTAAGAATGTCTTATCTGAGAGGTTCGTCTGGTTATTTATTAGTTGCAGATGGAACCAGACATCATACTTTAGAAAAAGCTTTAAACCTCAGGCAGAGAGTAGAAGAAACTATTGGCAAAGTTCCGTATATTTTAGTTTTAAATAAATGGGATTTAGCCGATGAATGGGAAATAGAAAATAGTGAAATTGAAAAACTTATCCAGCAAGGTTGGGTAGTTCTGAAAACGAGTGCTAAAGCAGGTCTAAATGTAGAAGAAATTTTTCAAAGTCTCGCTTCCAAAATCTTGGAGGAATAAATGTTTGATGTCCCCACTTCAGTGACTGCTTATATTCTCTCATTTTTAAGACAGGAACGCTCTCTAGCCTATCTTTTAGTCAGCAAAGATGGCTATCTATCAACTTGGGGAGGTCAATTATCTACCTATGGATTCTTGAATTTGCAACAAGGTGAAAAAGCAGGAAAACAAGCTTTCTTTCTAGAAGGACTTTTACCACTAGAAGATGTGCCCTTATTTTTTCCTTGCATGAAAATCACTTCTGAAATATGTGCGGATGTCCATTTATTTCCTTCAGAAGAAGGAGATTGGGTGTTACTATTAGATGCTACCTGGGATGAGATGCATATAGCTATTATTCAACAGCAAATCAACCATTCCAACTTACTACAGGAAAAATTTTAACTAGATAAACAGGTGGCTAGTATGAGTGAATTTATATCTATTACAGAAAAAATTTTTGCCACATTAAAGACTTTAATATTAGAGCGAGTAGATACTAATGAATTCAAAATCATTGGTTTCGTACCAGATTGGTTAAGGGGATTTTATCATCAAAGCGTCATTTCAGAAACAGATATAGTAGTTCTACAAGATATCTTTCCATTCTTAGAAATGTTTTTAATTGACGCTGAAGAATTATGGCGAATAAATGGAGATAAAATCTTAAAATCAGGTTTATGGTATCAAGCAGATACTTCTGGAAAAGAATATCATTTTGAAGCTTTGGCTATATGTGTAGACCAACGTCAATTTATTTTAATAGAATTAAAAGAAGATTTCTTTATAGAAAAACAATCAATTATACAAAAACTAGAGAGAATAAATTAGAGTATCATTATCTTTTTAAAGAAACTCAAAAAAAAGAAGTATTAATACATTGTGTAATCCACGATATAGCAGACAATTAAGTGTATCAATTGCTGTTTAGCTCTTTTAGAGTTTGAAAACTTAACACCGAAGGGAAAAGAACGTTTAGAAATTGGTAAGAAGCAATCGCAAAAACAGGAAGTGCTTATTCGACAAATACTAGATGCCTTTTCTGCTGAAATTAAGTCTTTAGAATCTTTTACATCTGATCTTACCACTTCTCCAGATGCTTTAGCTTGTGTACGGGAAGTTGTAGAACTTTTTACCCCTTCTTTTGTCCTCAATGAAATGCAATTAGAATTGGCTGTCAACACCAACATAACAGTTGGGTGGACAGTCATTGGGGATAAATCGCGTTTGGAAAGGATACTGACAAACTTAGTAGAGAATGCTTTTCGACACAGCCCACCTGCATCTACTGTAACAGTAAGTTTGCAACAGGACAAAGAATATGTTTTATTTACTGTTGATGATGAAGGATTTGGCGTTCCACCAGAAAATGTCGATAGTTTATTCCAAAAGTTTTCTCAAGGAAACACTAATCGTGGCAGGATTGGAATTGGGCTTTATTTTTGTCGTATTACAGTAGAGCGTTGGGGAGGTACAATTGGTTATTTACCTCGTCCCGATAAAGGTTCCCGCTTTTGGTTCCGCTTACCAAAACCAAAAGTCTAGGGTTAGTGGTTAGTGGTTAGTGGTTAGTGGTTAGTGGTTAGTGATTAGTGGTTAGTGGTTAGTGGTTAACAACTAACAACCAACAACTAACAACCAACAACTAACAACAAACAACTAACAACCAACAACTAACAACCAACAACTAACAAAAAACAACTAACAACAAACAACAAACAACGACAAGTATGAGGGATAGACGGGGAGA
>NZ_WJFC01000174.1 GCF_009725235.1 Scytonema sp. UIC 10036 | reverse complement strand
CCCCTAACCTCTAACCCCTAACCCCTAAGTATGTGTCACACTAGTATTAGGTCAATGAAGCACCGAATACAGTTAGCGCTGCGTTCGGTGCTATGAGACGTGTATTTAGACTGATTGCCAAAGTAGGTGTATGAAGCAGACGCAGCAAAGACAAAAATCTTCTGCCTGTGCTGCTTTTTTCTTATGCTGTCTTTACGACACTCATATAAAATCCACTCATCCAAAATGATATGAACAGGAGTGACCTTTAGTAAAGTTCTTCTTCTTGGTGAGTTTGGATGGTGACATCAGAGGTTGGGTAAGCAACACAAGTCAGTACGTATCCTGCTTCAATCTGGTCATCATCCAAGAATGATTGGTCAGACTGGTCAACAGAACCAGAAACCAGTTTACCTGCACAAGTAGAGCAAGCGCCAGCACGACAGGAGTAAGGCAGTTCAATACCTTGCTCTTCAGCAGCGTCGAGAATGTACTCGTCATCTGCTACGTCAATAGTTTTGTTTAAACCTTCATTTTCATTGACAAGTGTGACTTTGTAGGTAGGCATTTGGTAATCCTCTCTTTTCTGAACGGCAGTATAAGTTATTTTAAAGCAAATAGAACGGCTTACCTCTACAGATCTGCCGCCGCTACAAATTTGCTTCACTTTTGATACTACGAGAAAACTAAGAGGATGCAACTGGAATTTAAGCCCGATTAGTAATGAAATTTAGTTACCCGATCGTGATTAGTTTTACTTATATGAATGTGCGGCAACTTGCTAGATAATCAGATAATTTTATGACTACAAAAAAAAATTTAAATACAAGTAAATTCCTAATTGGCGATCGCATTCTATTATACAATTACCTAATTAAGGAAAAAATTTACGATTGACTTGTTAATGATTTCCTTAATTATACTGAGAAATGAGAGGAGTCAGTCATGTAGGTAAAGCTAGAGCATAGCACTAGATACTTCAGGTAAGCTCTAGTTACAATTACGTATATTCTGGAAATCAGCTGGGATTCTTCGTGACCAATTTATTAAGGAAAGTTATAATTTTAGGACAAAACTTCAAGTGAAAAAACGTACTTTGGTGAAAAATGAAGGAGTAAGTACGATAAAGCAGACAAATTGGTGACTCCAATGTACAGTAACTCGGTATTTTTACAAGAACGTCCTGTGCGAGTAGGTTTAGTTGGTACCGGAGCTGCGGCAAAGCTCAGGGCTGAGGCATTTTTACAAGATGAGCGTTCCCATTTAGTTGCCGTGACTGGCAATACACCAGAAAAGACAGAAGCCTTTGCCAGAAACTATCAAGCAGAAATGGTTGATTCTTGGCAGCATCTGGTACAGCAAGAAGATGTAGACTTGGTTGTCATTTGTCATGTTAACCGAGATCACGGTGCAGTTGTACGAGAAGCGTTAAAGAATGGCAAACACGTGGTAGTAGAATATCCACTGTCTTTTGATGTGGTAGAAGCTGAAGAATTAATCGCACTCTCAAAAACCCAAAACAGACTTTTACACGTCGAACATATTGAAATGTTGGGTGGGGTACATCAAGCTGTAAAACAACACTTGCCAAAAATTGGTCAAGCATTTTTTGTTCGTTACAACACCATCAAACCCGAACATCCCGCACCTCGGAAATGGACTTACAATCACGAGCTTTTTGGTTTTCCGTTGATAGGTGCTTTGTCCCGATTGCACCGTCTTATCGATTTATTTGGTGAAGTGTTATCAGTCAATTGCCATAACCGATTTTGGGCAGTAGAAACAGATTATTATCAAAGCTGTTTCTGTGAAGCTCAACTTTCCTTTACCAGTGGATTGTTCGGTCACGTTATTTATGGTAAAGGTGAGACTCTATGGCAATCGGAACGCAAGTTTGAAGTTCATGGCGAAAATGGAGGACTGCTGTTTAATGATGATACGGGCGTTCTGGTACAGGCGGGAGAAAGAAAACCTATAGAGGTTGGAACTCGACGGGGTTTGTTTGCCAAAGATACAACAATGGTTTTAGATCGTTTATTCAACGGCACTCCCTTGTATCTCACGCCGGAGGAAAGTTTATACACTCTCAAAGTTGCAGATGCAGCAAGGCGTTCTACTGAAGAAGGCACAACACAAATAATTTGTAATTCGTAATTCGTAATTAACTTTACTAGGCGCAGAGAATACAGAGGTAGGTGGACAGATCCCCCCTCTCTCGTTCCCAGTTCAAGCTGGGAATGCAAGTCGCGAGGCTCCGCTCGCACTCTATGGTAAAGCACAGGAGGCGTCACCCCAGTGTCTCTCTGGATAGCCACTGGGGTGACGCCTCCTGTGCTTTACCATAGATGCGAGCGGAGCCTCGCGACTTGCATTCCAGCTTGAACTGGGAACGAGAGAGGGGGATCTGTCCACCTACCTCTGTATTCTCTGCGCCTAGTAAAGTTAATTACGAATTACGAATTACAAATTATTGTGTTGTGCCTTCTTCAGTAGAACGCCTTGCTGCATCTGCAACTTTGAGAGTGTATAAACTTTCCTCCGGCGTGAGATACAAGGGAGTGCCGTTGAATAAACGATCTAAAACCATTGTTGTATCTTTGGGCAACAAACCCGTCGAGTTCCACTCTATAGGTTTTCTTTCTCCCGCCTGTACCAGAACGCCCGTATCATCATTAAACAGCAGTCCTCCATTTTCGCCATGAACTTCAAACTTGCGTTCCGATTGCCATAGAGTCTCACCTTTACCATAAATAACGTGACCGAACAATCCACTGGTAAAGGAAAGTTGAGCTTCACAGAAACAGCTTTGATAATAATCTGTTTCTACTGCCCAAAATCGGTTATGGCAATTGACTGATAACACTTCACCAAATAAATCGATAAGACGGTGCAATCGGGACAAAGCACCTATCAACGGAAAACCAAAAAGCTCGTGATTGTAAGTCCATTCCGAGGTGCGGGATGTTCGGGTTTGATGGTGTTGTAACGAACAAAAAATGCTTGACAATTTTGGCAAGTGTTGTTTTACAGCTTGATGTACCCCACCCAACATTTCAATATGTTCGACGTGTAAAAGTCTGTTTGGGTTTTTGAGAGTGCGATTAATTCTTCAGCTTCTACCACATCAAAAGACAGTGGATATTCTACTACCACGTGTTTGCCATTCTTTAACGCTTCTCGTACAACTGCACCGTGATCTCGGTTAACATGACAAATGACAACCAAGTCTACATCTTCTTGCTGTACAGATGCTGCCAAGAATCAACCATTTCTGCTTGATAGTTTCTGGCAAGGCTTCTGTCTTTTCTGGTGTATTGCCAGTCACGCAACTAAATGGGAACGCTCATCTTGTAAAAATGCCTCAGCCCTGAGCTTTGCGCAGCTCCGGTACCAACTAAACCTACTCGCACAGGACGTTCTTGTAAAAATACCGGTTACTGTACATTGGAGTCACCAATTTGTCTGCTTATCGTACTTACTCCTTCATTTTCACCAAAGTACGTTTTTTCACTTGAAGTTTTGTCCTAAAATTATAACTTTCCTTAATAAATTGGTCACGAAGAATCCCAGCTGATTTCCAGAATATACGTAATTGTAACTAGAGCTTACCTGAAGTATCTAGTGCTATGCTCTAGCTTTACCTACATGACTGACTCCTCTCATTCTCAGTATAATTAAGGAAATCATTAACAAGTCAATCGTAAATTTTTTCCTTAATTAGGTAATTGTATAATAGAATGCGATCGCCAATTAGGAATTTACTTGTATTTAAATTTTTTTTGTAGTCATAAAATTATCTGATTATCTAGCAAGTTGCCGCACATTCATATAAGTAAAACTAATCACGATCGGGTAACTAAATTTCATTACTAATCGGCTTAAATTCCAGTTGCATCCTCTTAGTTTTCTCGTAGTATCAAAAGTGAAGCAAATTTGTAGCGGCGGCAGATCTGTAGAGGTAAGCCCGTTCTATTTGCTTTAAAATAACTTATACTGCCGTTCAGAAAAAGAGAGGATTACCAAATGCCTACCTACAAAGTCACACTTGTCAATGAAAATGAAGGTTAAACAAAACTATTGACGTAGCAGATGACGAGTACATTCTCGACGCTGCGAAGAGCAGGTATTGAACTGCTTACTCCTGTCGTGCTGGCGCTTGCTCTACTTGTGCAGGTAAACTGGTTTCTGGTTCTGTTGACCAGTCTGACCAATCATTCTTGGATGATGACCAGATTGAAGCAGGATACGTACTGACTTGTGTTGCTTACCCAACCTCTGATGTCACCATCCAAAACTCACCAAGAAGAAGAACTTTACTAAAGGTCACTCCTGTTCATATCATTTTGGATGAGTGGATTTTATATGAGTGTCGTAAAGACAGCATAAGAAAAAAGCAGCACAGGCAGAAGATTTTTGTCTTTGCTGCGTCTGCTTCATACACCCACTTGGCAATCAGTCTAAATACACGTCTCATAGCACCGAACGCAGCGCTAACTGTATCGGTGCTTCATTGACCTAATACTAGTGTGACCACATACTTAGGGGTTAGGGGTTAGAGGTTAGGGGTTAGGGGATTGAAGATAAGTTATTGTGCTTCTCCCTTGTCCCCTTGTCTCCCTTGTCCCCTTGTCTCCCTTGTCCCCCTTGTTCCCAGTCCCCAATCCCTTGTCCATTACCCTGATGGTTTGCTATTTTGCTCGATCGCATTGCTGAAAACTTCCATTTTGGTTCCAGGATAATAGAATTGGAGGATTTTTGGGCTAGACCAGCCGAGGCGGGCTAAATTTTGAGCACCCGTTTGGCTCAAGCCTACTCCGTGTCCCAACCCACCACCAATAAAAGCGTATCCCCAAAGACTGTTTTGTCCTTTATTGAGAGGTTTTAGATAGAAAAATGTACTGACAGGAGCTGCAAAAGCACTTCGCACTTCGTCTTTATGTAGTGTAAAAGCACCTATATTTGTATCAACTTTTAACTTGAGAATGCGTCCACTCTTGCTTCTTTCGATGACTTCCATCTCTTTAATAGTTTGAAATTTTGCATAAGGGCTTTTCTTTACTTTCAGAAATTTCTGCAAATCTTTAGCAATATCTTCTAGTTTAGTTTCCCTTTGCCACCGGAATAAATCCCTCTGGCTCTCGTTAAATCCTTGCTTGAGATTGATAAACTGTTGAAAATTATTTTCATTAGCTAAAGTTTGCCCGGATAAATTCCATAGGTTGTTGCTGGGAGCATCTACCACGGGTTGTAGGTAAGGACGGTCATCACCATTCCAAACATCACTAAAAGACGCTGTCACTCCACCAGTTGTAGAAGAATAGAGAGCATCGACTAGCTGGTTCTGATAAGTCAGTACCATACCTCGTGTTGCGACGATCGCTCGATCTGTATTTGGTGTAACTCCATTTAAACCATAATAAACTTGGCAGTGAGTATCCGCACACAATTGATACCCATCTATAGCAAATCTATGTACATTTCTTAAAACATAAGTCCGCGCAATAACTGCTTGTGCTTCTAACGCTGCAGTTGGTGATGAAGCACCAATTTCGTAGGGTACAACTCCACGCAAATAAGTTTCTAAAGGAACTTCGTTAACCAACGTATAACTTCCGTATGCATTGGGCTGAACTTCCATCCTGCCGGCGTACAGCCTTGCATTCTCTGGTTTTTGACCTTCATTAACTCGAATTAAATTCTGGTTGCTGCTAATCTGTATATTCTTCTGAGTGTAGTTTTTGCCGTTTGCTTGCCAACTTAAAAGCGGCACTTGTTGCAAAATTTGGGTATCGACAAATGCTGTCTTATGACCGCCCGCTAGTATACTCTGTAAGAGCAAGCGTCTGAGTAAAGGCGTGTTGTATACAGACCGTTTTGCCCAAACTTGCCAGCGATCCGGCTGAGCAATCTCTACTTCTATGCCCCGTTCTCGCCACTTTCTAGCACTATCTTCAGCAGTCTCATAAGTACGGTAGACTCCCAATACCACTCTTTCCTCTACTGCGGCTTGCGGTAAAGGTTGCATTTTGACGAATAGCTTTATCGGCTTGTTCGTGACAAGGATTTGCTGTTTGTTGCCGTCCTGAAATTTTAGCTTTAGACTATCACCTTTAGTAGGTTCGAGTAGCAGCTTTTCTGTAGGGTCATCCCCAAATCGCTGCACTATGCCAATCCTGAGTTCTACATCCTTTGTTTTGCCTGCAGGTCCTGATGCACCTGTTAAACCTAGCAAACAAAATAAGGGGAGTAAGGAATAAGAAATACGCCAGATAATTTTCATGAATTTTAGTATTGCCGCCAGATCTATCTAGAGGTAGTTGTTTTCTTGAGTACGAATGATTAATTGTTGCTGGTCAGCTTACGTCATTGAAATTTGGGTTGAAAAAAAGGTTATGACCCCGTGAGTATTGCGGTTGCTACATTTATCACCTCCTTTGCACATCTTACAATAACGTGCAAGATTATTCCGGATAAACAAAGAATACACTTCATTGATACCAAGCCGTGACGATACCATTGTTTTTGTTACTCAAACGATTGCCTTATTTACTGCAATCTCTATAAGAATAAATACTTAATTTTACCCCCAACAAAATCCGTAGAGAAAGATGAAAACTCAGCATTTTCTACATGAAGACTGCTATTTCACCACCAGTGTTCCTCATGTCACTTCTGCCATATCATAAAATTTCTTTAACCATGTCGTGTTTGTACCATAAATTTTTTGATGATACTACTACCGAGCTCACTTACACAACTTGTTGCAATTCAAAGTCATAACGACTATGATTTACTAAAAGAGAATTAAATTTACTAGCAAAACTTACTATGGTCAGAGTTCAAGAAATTCCTTTAAACCAAATACAGCGACCTTTACCCAGAAAGAACGATCCAGAAAAAGTCCTAGCTTTAATGGAATCGATCGCAGAGATTGGACAACAAGAACCGATAGACGTTTTAGAAGTAGAGGGAAAATATTACGGATTTTCAGGATGCCATCGATACGAGGCATGCCAGCGTTTGGGTAAAGAAACCATCCTAGCCAGAGTCCGCAAAGCCCCAAAAAGCGTTCTTAAGATGCATTTGGCTTAAGAAGCTAATGGTTAGTAGTTAGTAGTTGGTGGTTAGTAGTTAGTGGTTTGGTTAATAGCAACTAACAACTAACCATCAACTACTAACAAAGATGTAAAAAAATGTAAAAAGGGCTGAAAAGCATATGACCTTTTTTGTTTAAAATCTGAGTAAAAGTATCAAGACTAAAGGGTGAGTTCAATCCAGAATCCAAAATCCCAAATCCCAAATCCTGGTAATTTTACTCAAAAGTTGCAAAACTTAATGCAACGAGTGGAAATTTCTAGCTTTAAAGCTCTGAGTCGCTCTGCTGGTGTCTCAGAGCGTCAAATTTTTCGCTTGCGACAGCTGGGAGTTGAGCAGATGCGAGTGGATGTGTTGCTCAAGTTATCGCAAGCGCTAAAAGTTTCTTTAAATGAATTTATTGCAATTTTTTCTCAATTGGAGTTGGTGAAAGAAGCAGAGCCATCAAGTCAAGAATTATTAAAACAAATCACGGATATCAGAAAAGAGTACGATCGCTTACAAGACCAACTTCAACAGCAACGGCAAGTTTTGATACAAGAGTTCCAGCAGTCGAGTTTGCAACTGCTGGAATCTTTGTTATTGCAGTTTCCGACAGCGGCGTACAAAGCTAGAGAAAATACTCAATTACCTGCGGTTAATATTTTGCCACTGATACAAAAGCCTTTGGACAAACTTCTACAGGAATGGGGTGTGGAGGCGATCGCTCCTGTGGGAGTAGAATTACCTTACGATCCGCAAATGCATCAGTTAATGGAAGGCAATGCACAACCAGGTGAAATAGTCAAAGTACGATACACAGGTTACCGTCAAGGTGACAAGTTGTTGTACAGAGCAAAGGTTAGCCTGGTAACTAGTGACCAGTGACCAGTGACCAGTGACAATGAGGCATGGGAAAATTATTCCCTGCCCAACATCCAAAATACGTATTTATACTGAACTTTTTTAAGAAATTTATGTAAAAATTTATATTGTTGATAATCGACCGGGAATATCAAAAGACATAACACAGCCACTTATATCTTCTTTTTTTTTAGCTAAAATCGGTACTCCGAGTCAGTGTGGTTAATTCACAACTAAGTTAATTGGTCAAGATACTGCTATGGAGCTTTCTATCAACTACCAGATTGTTATCCAAAAATTTGGTGGTTCGTTGGCGTGTTTTTCCATGCTAACGGCTGCTACTCCCATATGCCCTCGTAGTTCTGTTTGTCAATAGTAGAGTTATTAGGATAGTGGAACAAGAGTTTACCCGGATGTGAATAAGAAATTAAAACGTACATTTCATGATTAATTTACATTTATAACTTATATCTTACATTTTTTCTATGGCAGTCATTTTTCAAATGAATTACTATTGAAATGTATTGACCAACGCAAAACATCATTAGTACAACCACAAAATCCAAGACATTATGGCAAATCCAGTTGTGAAAGTTATTAAACCCAATGGAATTTTAGACTCTACTCAGGGGCAGGAGTTTAGACAAACAGTTAACGAAGTTTTGGAACAAGACAGCACAAGAATTGTCTTAATAGATTTCCAAAATGTGAGTTTTATGGATAGCTCTGGTTTGGGCGCTTTGGTTTTAGCCTTTAAAGCGCTGCGTGCAGCAGATAAAAAATTGATTATCTGTGCCATAAACGAACAAGTCAGAATCTTGTTTGAATTGACTGGTATGGATAAGGTGTTTGAAATATTCCCCAATGAAGAGGAATTTAATAAAACTGTTATGTCAATGCATTAATCAAACTGAATTTGGATGATAGATAAATCGTCATCAATAGCATCTTTGGAGTTTAAACTATTTATGTAATTGAGTATAGAATCAAGGTTATTGTCAAAGCGGTGCTCTAGGTCAATAAGAACTTGAATAAAAGCATCTAAAGTCCAAACAGTGCCATCAGATTGAGTGATTTCATAAGCCCCATCACTAAAGATGTAAAGGCAACTGGATTCTTCTATATGACAAATACCATCAACATACTTTACATGAGGAAACATACCGACTGGCATGCCGGGTGTTCTCAATCTTTTAACTGCATTGGTTTTTGAAGATTGTTTGGATATCAAAATAGCAGGTGGATGACCGGCACTAGCGTAGGTTAACTGTCGCTTAACTCGGTTGTAAACTCCATACCAAATGGTAAAGTACTTGTCATTTTGATAATTCATTTGAAAGGTGTCATTCAATGCCCTTAATACATCGCTTGGCTGGTAATAATTCAGTCCTTTGAGAGCGTGCGATCGCAGTAAATTGAGTACAGAAATTGAGGGAAGGGCTGCTCTCAATCCGTGACCGGCAGTATCTAATAGATAAATCGCCAGATAATCAGGGTCTAACCAATAATAATCCAGGCAATCACCTCCAAGTTGTCGTGAGGGAATGAACCGGAAATTAATTTTTAAGGGTTGCATCATTGGGGGTGGCAGAAGAGACTTTACGTATTCTGCCGCTTCTGACAATTCTGACTCCAGAATTTGCTTTTGAAGTTGTAAATCCCGGCTTACTTGATGCAAGCGCAGTCCTGCTCTAACTCGCGCTTGTAATTCATTTTGTTCAATAGGTTTTGTGATAAAGTCATCAGCGCCAGCATCTAACCCCTTAACGCGGTCAGCCACTGAATCTAAAGATGTTAGTAGGATAAAAAAGGTGGTGGATAAATTGGGATTTGCCTTAACTTGTTTACAAACCTCGATTCCGTTTAAACCGGGCATTATCCAATCACAAATAATAAGTGCAGGACAGCAAGAAACTGCCTTGGCAATTCCTTCCTCTCCATCATTAGCTACCATCACCCTGTAACCCTGTCTTTCTAGCATTCTTTTCAGAAGTATTTGTACAGCAGGGTCATCATCAACTACTAAGATTTGAAACAGATTAGTCATTAGTCATTAGTCATTAGTCATTAGTCATTAGTTACTGGTCAAGTTGCTTCGCTCCAATTCGTAGTTGTACCTTTAATTACGAATTACGAATTACGAATTATTCTGGAGGTGATAGGGGATTTAGCCACAACAGAACAGTACGTTGTAACTCCTGAAGGTCACGGTATATTTCTTGCCTGAACCACTGCCCCAAGGCATCAAAGGGCGAAAACGATTCACCTGTTTGCCATTTAATATCTTGTCCTAGAGGGGTTGTGTGAGTGCCTGTAAGTGTTTGTACTGTTACCATTTCTGAAAATCGCTGTTTTAGGAGTTCGGTTAAAGCAGCTGATTGGTCAAGGGTGTCGTTGCTAAACTTTACTAGCAGGTTTCGACGGACTGCATATCGCTCTTGTACGAGTAGGTTCGTTTCTAGAGGCGAAGGAGTAAATTCGACAGCAGCAGCTAGATTGAATTGTTCAACTAGGGGAATGGCATCTCTGGCGGCATAGTTGTTATAGGATATCAGGATATTACCAGCACGTTCTACGGGAAAGAGACTGCCAATTAGCAAGTGGAGTTTACACCCCATGCTATGCCCTATCCCATAAATGGGAAGGTAGCGCTTGCGAATCGCTGACGAATCTTGTAAGCGTTCTAAGGCGCGTTCAAAATTTAGCAGTACAGACTTTGCGATCGCATAATGATCCAAAGTGTTAACGAACGGCGTAGCAATAACAGCATAGCCTTTAGTTGCCAGTTGTTCTAGTAACCAGCGATAGGTAATATGAGGTGCTGTCGCGACAAATGCACCTCCGAGAAAGTGAACGATGCCAATGGGATTTCGCGGAATGAGAACCCAGTTACCAGATATTTCTTTCCAGTCCATGTACGGCTATGTCAGCAGTAGAAGTTGAGAAGTTAATACTTCTTCATGGTATAGCTTGTTTCCTCTGCTTGTGGAATAAGGAAGTTTACTCTCTAAACACGTAGGGTGGGCTATGCCGCACAATAGCCGAAGGTGAGGCATAGCCCTACTGACAAAGATCGGTAATTTTAGAGTGGAAAAGGAGTACATTTCAACTGGAGGCGGAGCCTCCGCGCAGTCATTCCCAGCCGGAGACACCGGAACCAGTGCAACGAGAGAATGCATTGCAGTCAATTAAGCTGCAACGGCTTCTTCATAGGGAACGAAGGTTTTCTTTGTAGCACCACAAATTGGACAGTACCAATCTTCAGCAATTGCCTCAAAGGGTGTCCCTGGTGCAATTCCTGAATCAGGATCGCCGACTACAGGATCGTAAATCATTGAACACTGACGGCAAATCCATTTCTGGGTAGCTGGCTCGCTACTTGTTGCTTTGTGTGCGGGTGCAACTCCGTCTAAAGATTGTAATGCTTCTGTATACTGACGGGCATGATGGTGTTCGATGGGTGTCAGCAATCCAAAGTTGTGTGCTGCTTTACGGAATATTTGAGCGTGTTCGCGAGATTCTACCTGTTGCGCTTCAAATTCTACTGCAGCTTGAGTATCCCGATCTGCACGTGCTGCTTCTGTAAACCCTGGATACATAATCGTATATTCGTAGGTTTCACCTTCGATGGCTAGTTCCAAACAACGGGCAGCAATAGCTTTCTTCTCCGCTTCGGTTAAGGAAGCTGTATCTTTCACAACCAGTTCTGGGTGCATTAACCTAAAGTGAGCAAAAGCGTGTTCTGTCTCTTGATTTGCTGTTTCTCGAAACAGTTTTGACAATTCCGTCATTCCTAACTGACGGGTGACTTCTGCAAAGAACAGATACTTGCGATTCGCCATTGATTCTCCAGCAAAGGCTTCGGCTAAATTCTTTGCGGTGTTAGAGTTGGATAAGTCCATAGCTTCTCTTCTTATTATTAATTTACAGATTGCCGCAATCAGGCATTCTTGATAAATCGTACTCATAACGAATACGTTTACTTAAATTGTACTCATTACGAGTATGAATAAGCAAGTTTTTTCCGATGTTTTTATGCTTTGGGATTCAATTGCCAGTTAAAGTAAAAAAAAATACATTTGTATTGACTGTTTATAAGCATTTATACAGAGAAATAAAAACCCCCTTATTTTGCAAGGGGGGGTTACCGTATTATGGTTGTGGCCCGAGGGCTTACTTATATATAGGAACAAGTTGGCTCTGCTTATGCACTTTCAAGAAAAAAACGCATCTCTAAAAAGAAAGAACTGTTCGCAATGTCCCTGTGACGATCGTACCGTTTGACTCTTGGTTAGCGGGATTGGTAATCACTTGAATCAAAGGTGTAACTTGGATGTTGTAACTGATGGGAAAATTATAAAAAGCTTCAAAGTTGGTTTGAGTGGAATCACCAATTTCATTAGCAATAAAGGGTTGCCCCGCAGCAACACCAGCTAAGGCACCCCTAGTAAACAAGTCTGGAAAAGCAACTCCTGCCATCCAGTAGTTGGGTTTGATGTCGCCAACGGAGGTATTGTCGTAGTTCCCATAGCCATAACGACCAAATAGGGCGAATTTTGATGAAAGTGCTAGCTCAAAATTCGCTCCAAACACGTCGTAGCGGTTATCCAAAACTTCACCACCACTGTACTGAAGGCGTAAAGCAAATTTTCTTGAAGGAGAATATTCTAGTTCAACTGTACCTTGATATGTGTCACCAAATATGCCTGCTTCGCCAAAGTTTCGATTGGGACTAACGGGGTATAGTAAGGGAATAAACGATGCTGTCCCTCTGAGAACATCACCCGCATTTTGTATGTTCAAATTCCCTGGTTGGGATGCTCCAGCTGCTGCATACAAAGCTCTGACTGAGAATGCTCCTCCACCAGGTTTCCAATCAATTGCTGCACCGGATGACGGACCGCTAACAGGGAAGAGAATATAGTTGTTTACGAAGGCTAAAGTGCTAAAGTCGCGGAAACTCAGGTAAGCATAGCTGTTGCGATCCACATAGTCAGTTGTGCGAATATCAGGTCCGATAGAAACTCTCAAGTCTTTGAATGGTTGAAAAGTGTAAGATATCCGTGAAATAGCAATGTCAGCGTTGGTGGGTGGTTTAACAGAATAGTCTAGAACGCTACCAAAGGTTGGTTCTAAAAATCCTGCAGCATCGTCAATGCCTGGAAATTGACCGCTACCTGTGTTGATAGTTGTACCACTACCTGCGTCAATACGAATGAGTAAAGAGTCATTGCCAAAGAAACTGGTGTTGAAATCCAGACCGGCTCGGTATAATATTGTGGGGTTTGGATTTTCAGTAGCACGGACTTGACCTGTGGGATCGATAATTCGTTCCCCATCAAATCCACCTGCGTTCACTCCTATGATGACTTGACCGGTCAATTTTGTGGTAGTGGAGAATTGATTTGCCTCTAGTTCCGCAGTCTTTGCTTCCAAAGCATCGACTCGTCCCCGCAATGTTGCTAATTCTGAGGAAAACTCTTGTTGCAATCTTTGCAAAGTTGCCAAGTCTTCACGAGAAACTAAATCTGCTGTACTTGCTGCAATCAACTCGTCAATTCTTGCCAAGGCAGCATTTAAACCTGCCGCAAATTCATAACGTGTCATGGCACGGTTTCCCCGGAATGTACCATCAGGGTAGCCTGCAATGACTCCATAACGCTCAACTAAAGATTGGAGTGCTTGAAAAGCCCAATCAGTGGGTTGTACGTCTCTGAGTTGGCTCACTGAATTCACGCGATCGCCTAAATTAGGAGCGCCAGAACTTGGGGGTTCTCCCTGTTGAGGTGATTGGCTTAGAACTGGCTGTATTTGAGCGCTCGGTTTTGCTATTGGTTCAGTCGTGTTGCCAACTGGTTCGGATTCAACAGTGTTTTGGCTTTGAGTTGTCTCAGCCAGTCCGGCATTATGTCCAAGTATTAGGTAAGAGCAAGCGATCGCACCAGTAACATTTATGACAATTTTTCTCATATTCTGAACGCTTTCATAGTAGCTAGCAGTCTGTTTCATTAAATGTGAGGAGCTGCTAGATCCCCCACTTCTTTAAGAAGTGGGGGATCTGAAAACTTATCGAAGAAAACTAATTACAAGAAAAACTACCGCTAATGGTTGTGAATGTAAAGCTTTTTTTCAACAAATTCTCGAACAAGCATATTTTTTAAGACTTTTTCAGTCTTTTTCTTATTTTATCTTCAAAGAAAAATACCATTAGAGGATGTTTGAAAAGTGGTTGGATGTGATTTTTATCACATTATTACCCCCCTTAATCCCCTTGATGGATTGGGGAGAAACAAGAAAAATTCAGTTCCCGGACCAATCCATCGGTCTGGGTTAGGGTGGGGTAATAAATAAGCAAATATACGATAAAAATATGCTTTCTGACACACTGGCAAGAGATATTACACCGCCTTAATTTGTGAGTCTTGTCTGTTATTGCTGAAAATCTTCATATCTTGCCAACTTTTGTCCGGTTTTCAACACCAACCATAACTTGCAATATTGACGCCAAAAATTTTAAATTTTATTTAGCTGGCTAAATCTCTCTTTTCCTATGACTGAAAAACCAATGCAAGAAACCATTGGCTGCCTAATGCTACAAGTTTCTAAGGTTCACCGCAACGAAGCTTGTAAAGTTTTGGGTAAAATGGGGCTGCATGCCGGACAAGAAATTTTACTGATGCATTTATGGGAAAACGATGGGTTAATTCAATCTGACTTGGCTTTTAAGATGCAAGTGGAAGCCCCAACGCTTACAAAAATGCTCAATCGTATGGAAAAAGTTGGTTTATTGCAACGACGTAAGGATGAAGAAGATGCACGAATTTGCCGGATTTACTTAACAGATGCGGGGCGATCGCTCCAAAAACCAGTCCAAACTGCTTGGAATCTTCTGGAAAAGCGCATCTTGGCGAATTTAACACTCGAGGAGCAACTACTATTGCGACGGTTGCTTTTGCAGGTTTACAACAACCTCAGCTAGAAGTTCCTTTTTTTGAAATTTTATTTAGCTGGCTAAATATTTGGTTGCCAATCATTTTAGTCCTTAAATAACGAATTGCTTTCTTATCAAGGAGCTGGTATGGATCTGTTGACATTGAATAGTTTGCCAGAAGAATTACACAATACTATCGTGCGTCATGACTTATCAAAAGGAGAAACTCTATTCCGACAAGGAGATCCAGCATCGTCTTTTTTTGTTGTAGAAACAGGACGTATCAAACTTGTTCGCTATATAGGGGACGATAAAGTGGTGACTTTTCAAGCTGTGGAACCTGGTAATAGCTTGGGTGAAATAGCTTTGTTTTCTCACACCTACCCCTGTAGTGCAGTGGCAGAAGTGGCTTCTCAGGCGATCGCATATCCCAAAGAGCCTTTGTTATCAGCAATTCGTGCAAATCCTGATTTCGCTGAAGATTTCATAGCAATGCTAGTACAGAAAATCCAAGATTTGAAATTACGCATAGAATTGCGAGACATTCGCGCTGCCCACGAGAGATTGCTGCGTTATTTGGATTATCTAGCACAGTCCAACGCGCAAAACATCATCAGCTTTGACCGCCCACTTAAAGAAATTGCTACAGATTTGGGTTTAACACCAGAAACCCTATCACGAGCATTGGCTCGGTTGGAACGAGAAGGTAAAATCGCACGTACTCGTTTGCAAATTACACTTCAGAAATCGTCGGCGGCTTGATTTAAATCATTGCAATTGTGATACCAAACCCTTTAATATGCCCAATGGTGTGGAAAAAAGGATGAAATATGAAGGATAAAGGATGAAGAAATCGTTTTTTCTCTTCAAAACAAAAAATAACTGGATACATTCAACAAGATTTCTTTGTGCAAAAAAATCAAAGATAAGCACTTATCGCTTCCAATCAAAAATTTGTAACAAGATTTATTTATGCGAATAAATTAACCGGAAGTATCCTAAATTTCCAGCTTTAAATTTACTTATGGATCTGACTATATGCTTCATACTTCATACTTTATACTTTAGTTGGCTTCTTCTATCACATAGCTCAATACGGTTCAGTTAAGGATAATTGTAGGTTGGGTAGAGCCACAGCGTTACCCAACAACGTCTGCAAAATGTTGGGTTTCGTTCCTCAACCCAACCTACGCAAAATCAGGTTTCTAGCTCTAACTGAACCGTATTGTCACATAGCTATCCTCTACCTCTCCCATCTCAAACGATCGTTGTGACAAGCTTAACCATGAGCAACAGCCAGCAATTAAAACAGGAAAAGCCTTTGCTTGTTGATTTGAAACAGGAAAGCGCTACCGAGCAAATCTTTTCTAACCCACCTCTGATAACGAGTTATCATTCAGGGTGGGATGGGATATATTTTGAGCACCATCATCAACCGGATAACGATACTTGCGAGCATTGTCTGACAATGCACACTATCAGTGTTGCCTTAGGTAACATATCGACAGAGAGATGGTTTGATGGAAAGGGAGAAAGTGAAAAACAAACGGCGGGAACCATTGCCATTATTCCAGTTGATATACTCCACCGTTGTTTGTGGGAAGAAAAAATTCAATTTATGTTTGTGTCAGTTGACCCCCTTCTTTTAAAAAGATTGGGTGTGGAAGTCTCTGCATCAGAAGATATTGAATTGATTCCTCACTTTGCCACACAGCAAGATCCACTGATTCTCGGTATACTTTTAGCTCTTAAAGACGAGCTAGAGTCAATTAGGAGTGGAGATAATTTGTATGTCGAGCAACTAAGAACAACACTGGTTATTCATCTTCTCAAAAAATATTGTGTCAAAAAAACTCAAATAGTTAAATATTCTGATGGTTTGCCAAAGTATAAGTTGCGTCAAGTTATTGAGCACATTCACAGCCATCTGAATTCAGATATCAAATTAGCTGAATTAGCAAGATTAGCAGGTATCAGCCAGTACTACTTTTGTCAACTGTTCAAAAATTCTTTGGGAATAAGTCCTTACCAGTATGTAATTCAGCAGAGAGTTGAGCAAGCAAAGCAGTTGTTACGAAGTGGGACGATAGCAATCTGTGATATTGCTCTGATGTGCGGTTTCGCCAATCAAAGTCACCTAACCAAACACTTTCGCAAACTCACAGGTATGACGCCTAGAGATTATCAGAAACAATAGTAGTTGGTGGTTAGTGGTTAGTGGTTGGTGGTTAGTAGTTAGTGGTTGGTGGTTAGTGGTTAGTGGGATTTTTACTAACGATTCCCGACCACTGAACTTTTTTCTGGTGTTCACGACGGTAAGAAAAGAAATACTCTGGAGTTTGGTAAGTACAATAGGGTGCGATCGCAATTTGTTCCAAACTAATGCCTAACGTTTCCATTTGTAAAGTATTAACTCGCCTTACATCCAATCGCACTCGCCCCGGTTCTGGATCTGGAAGTAGGGGAGATAGCGGTATATCTTGCAGTGCGTCTAGAATTGTTTTTTCATTATTATATGGTGTAATGCTAGCCCCTACCTCTGCTGCCACTTGTTCCGAGACTTGATAAACTTCTCCTGATATTGCAGGTCCCATGGCAATACGTAAATTTTCTAATTTGCTACCTTGTGCTTGCAATCGACTAATGGCTTGAGGTACTATTTTGAGCGCAGTTCCACGCCAACCAGCATGAACCGCAGCAACTTGTCCTGTCTTCTCATCAGCAATCAGTACAGGTGTACAATCAGCCGTAGCTACCCATACAGCTTGTGAAGGCTCGGTACTGATTAAACCGTCTCCTGATGCAAAAGTAGAATCATCTTCACCTTCATTGATTATGGATTTTGTTAACCAATCTTCGATTTCTTGCGGCGAGAAAACAGTGTTACCGTGTACCTGTTTTAAGCGGTAAACCGATGCTTCTGGATGCAATGCTTTTGTGATTTCAAAAGGGGAACTAGGTGAAAACTGCTTGGTAAAAAAGCCGTGATACCAAGGTTCCAATAAACTACAGTTAGTATGGTACTCCCATGTGTCCAGTCCAACGTGCATTGTTAACTATACCTAGAAACAAATAGAAATCCTCAACATACTAACGCAAACGGGACTGGTGGCTGGAGACAAGACAAGGTAGACTAATGCTAATGGCTAATGCTAATGCTAATGCTAATGCTAATCAGATGGCTAATGACACTACCAATGACACTTGACCATGACCTAGAACATTAAAAACAAAAGCTAGAAACTGCTCTTCAAGCAGGGCAAAGACCAAACCTAACGTTTCCATTACACCATTTATACAGTATCTTCAACCAATCAAATCTGTTGAATTTGCTAATCAAGGGCAAACCGGATGCACGTCATTGCTACCCGCAACAGCATAGGTCAGGTCCCAGGATATCTGATGATGAGGATATTGTATCTTTCATGCGCTTCACCCAAGTTGAATAACAAATGTTACCAAGACTTTGGAACGGCTTGGGGAATTGCTAAAAAAGAAAGAAAGCGTATTCCACTCAAATCAAATGCCCAAGCATTTATGTTTAAATCGGCCAACTAAGGTGTATTCTAACGGAAACCAAGTACACAAGGAAGAATCAACAAGCTATCATGGATTTGGTCATAAATTGGCAAACCCAGTCCGGAAAACGGCATCAATTTAAAAACTTGGCAGACGTTAATGATTCTCAATCAATTCCAAACTCTAATATCTCGCTGCGACTGTTTCCATTGAAATAGAATCTGATACAGTGTTTGCTTAGAAGGAGCAAATATATATAACGCGCTATCTAGATTACTGACCATTTGGCGATCGCATACACCATAAATAATATTGCAGCACTTATAGCGTGACACAGAAGGTGTCTCTCGGTATGCATGAAACATTGAATTGTAACAGTACAATCACGAGAAATTACTCCAGCCGTACAATCATATTTGGTTATGACGGCTCATGTTAATGTTATGTTAGTGGTAATGGTATGTGGATTGTTGTTCTCGCCCCTACCCCTACCCTCTACTCCCACCCCCTACCCCCTACCCCCTACCCCTAAGCTACAACCACATAATTCCAAAAACACATGACGCAGCCAATAAATCTGCCCTTGACCGTTGGATAACCGGAACAACACCCTTGTTAAAAAAACGTTTTGCGTCCAGGCTCCCCGCACAAAGCCTTAGTTTGCTGGGTAGTCTTGGTTTGCTCAGCAGTGGCGGTTTGGTTTTTGCCCAAACTGAATCCACAGTGGATAATCTTGTTCCCACTATTGAAACACCGCAAGCAGCACCAAATCCAGTCCGAAGAAGTACATCCGGACAAAATTCAAGTGCGCCTGCACCAGAAACATCTCGAGAGCAACCGGAATTTTCTCAGCGTAGAGCCAGACTGAGACAAAGATTATCTCGGTCAAAATCTTCTAACCCCGCAGTTGTTATCAGACAATCCAGACCTCAAAAAGTTTCCGAACCTGTAGTCTCCGTGAGAAGGTCAAGACCAAGACCTGAGGTAGAGATTTCTGTACCTACAGAAACTGCTAGAAAACTCAGGACAAGGTTAAAAACTCCAAGGATTGCTCCTGCTATTACCAGAGAAGAAAAGCCTCAAGTAGAAATTTCCCAGTCAAGGGTATCTGTTGCAAGAGACGAAAAACCCCAACAAGAGGTTTCCCGGCAAAGTTATTCTTCTGCACCTAGAGTTCAATCTACTGATAAGGATTACAACAATACTTATATTGACCCCACTGATTACAGCGCTGGTGCTACAGAAAGATATGAAGCACCAAATTCCGTGGTGATAACGGAACGTTCTGCTGATAAAGCCTCTGTTGCTAATGCTTCACGAGAGCGCACTTCGACACCAAGTTGGCTCAGAAGAAGTCAAAGAGCAACTTTGGCAACCGTACCCCCCCTTCAGCGCAGTACAACTAGGGCAAACCGCTCGTTTATACGCAACACTCCCAGAGTGACCTCTGGTATAGTGACCAACAACTTTTTACGTAATTCTTCTAGAATGGTTTCGGCTAGTGTGCCACCAAGCCCCATTCGACGCAATCGTTTTATCCCTAACGATTTCACTCCCAGCACAACCGTCAGTTCTAACCCTATTGCCCCAAATGGTGGTACCTTGCTTCCACCCGTAACTGCAGAAAATGTTGCTCCTCGCGAAAGCACGGTGGTTTATGACATTCCACTGGCAACAACATTGCCGCAAATTGCTTACAGTGGTGTGTATGCAGGTCGGGTTCCCTACAACGGTTCGGGATTGATGTTTCCCCTTTCCATTCCCGCCCCAATTACTTCTCTGTTTGGTTGGCGAACTCACCCCATTACGGGAGATCGTCGTTTTCATGCCGGTACAGATCTAGGTGCAGCTATGGGAACACCTGTTGTGGCAGCACAATCTGGTTTGGTGGAGATTGCTGACTACATGGGTGGTTATGGTTTAACAGTTGTACTCAACCATAATAATGCCCAACAAACGTTGTACGGTCATATGTCACAGATTTTGGTTCAACCAGGTCAACGTGTGGAACAGGGAACTGTGATTGGACGAGTTGGCAGTACTGGTAACTCCACAGGTCCTCACTTACATTTTGAGGTGCGCCAACTGACACCTCAAGGATGGGTTGCCACCGATCCAGGTGCTCAATTAGAGTATGCCTTGGGTCTATTAGTTCAATCGTTACAGACGGCTCAGGTTACGAGGCAACCTGGGAGTTAGGAGTTAGGAATTATGAATTATGAATTATGAATGTTAAATTTTCCATTCATAATTCATAATTCATAATTCATAATTACATATACCCATGTTCTGCTAGGAAAGAGGGTGTAATACCATCAAATTCATTGTCTGTGGTCGGTTTAGAGCCTTGATTGTCAAAGGAAAGAAATTTCTCGACGTATTTGCCTAAAATATCCCCTTCTAAATTTACCCAACTGCCTGGGTTTAAGTATCGGAGATTGGTTTCGGCATAAGTTACGGGAATGACGGCGACTGTGAACCGCATTGTTTCTGGCTGATAATCGGCAACGGTGAGGCTAATTCCATTTACTGCTATGCTGCCTTTAGGAACGATATAGCGGGCGATCTCTTTTGGTGCTGTTAACGTCATTTCCCAAGAGGTTGCTGTTTGTTCGGTGGATAACAGTTGACCCATTCCGTCTACGTGTCCCATCACAAAATGACCGCCTACTTTGCTTCCTACTCGTAATGAGGCTTCTAAGTTGACGTACCTCTGTTGTGTTTGCTCTTGTCCTAAGGTGGTGCGGCGTAGGGTTTCTGGTGAAGCAGTAGCAATAAATCCTTCTTTCAGAATTTTTTCTACCGTTAGACAGATGCCGTCTACTGCAATACTGTCACCAAGCTCTAAATCTTGCATAATGGCATTAGATAAGTGTGTGACACAAGTAATCTGCCAATAATGCTCCCCTAAGGGTTTTATGGTTCCTAACGACTGGATTAATCCTGTAAACACGGCTGTTTTGCTAAATTAACTCTATTTAAGGTAAGTTTTTGCCTGAAATCATTTGGTAATTCTCACACAAATTGAGAACTAATATGTATAATTTCAAACAAAAATTTGTGTCAGGTTATCAATACATTGATATTCATCACGAGGCATACTTGGGAAAGTAGATTATAGTCGATCTAGACTGAATCGTCTTGGTCTGTCATTTACGCTCATTTAGGAGTTTAATAGAAGCAATTATAGAAAATAAACTGTTATGTTTAAATTTGTCCCATTATTGACCAAACAAAAGTACGATTTGTTACATAGCTCTCTCACACACAAAGGATTTTAGAGGCTTAGCCAATGATTGAGATGAAAGTCGCTGGCATAGCATTAGATGCCATAACCCGCAGCCCAATTGTACTTCTGAAGGATTCTTCAGATCGCCGCGCCCTACCAATTTATATTGGTCAGGAGCAAGCAAGAGCAATTATGGGCGCACTGGAGAATCAAAAGCCTCCAAGACCCTTAACCCATGACCTAGTTGTGAACGTTTTAGAGGCATGGAATATGACTTTAGATCGCGTTATTATCCATTCGTTGCAAAAAGACACGTTTTATGCAGCACTGATCCTCAAACAAGGTGAAGTGAAAAAGGAAATTGACGCACGTCCAAGTGATGCGATCGCGATCGCTTTACGTACAAATACTCCGATTTGGGTGATGGAAGAAGTCATAGCTGATGCTTCCATCCCTGTAGATAGAGATGCTGATGAAGCCGAACAACAAGCGTTTCGAGAATTCGTCTCCAATCTTCGACCGGAGGATCTGATTAAACGTTTTGGTAGTAGCGACAGCTAGCGGTTTTTGAGGCGTGGATTTTGGATTAGGTGGTAGCCTATTGAGCACAATTACTTATACCATTTTGGATTTTAGATTTTAGATTTTGGATTGAGATAGCCTCAATTGGATGGAATCTCACCCAAGTATCTGTCACATTCTTTTTTCAAATTGGTACTACTCGTTCTTAATATCCTGTCGAAAAATCTAAAATCCAGCTATTCTGATGAAATACCGACGCTTTGGAAAAACTAATCTGTGCTTGTCTGTCTTTTCTCTGGGGACAATGCGCTACTTATCCACGCCTGAAAACGCATGGCAAACTATCCAAAAAGCTATAGCCTTGGGAATAAATCATTTAGAGACTGCTAGAGGTTACGGTAAGAGTGAAGACTTTCTTGGGAGTGCCATCGCTCTTGGTTTGCCAGTTCCTCGTTCTCAGGTGTACGTTACGACAAAAATACCCCCTACGGCAGATGCCAATACGATGCGTGAGTGTATTGACGCATCCCTTGAAAAATTAAACCTTGACTATCTTGATTGCCTGGGAATTCATGGTTTGAATACGTGGGAACATCTCGACTGGGTAAAAACCAAGGGCGGCTGTATGAAGGCAGTGGAGGAAGCCAGAGAAGACGGTAGAGTACGATATGTTGGTTTTTCCACTCATGCACCCCTGGAAATTATTTTAGACGCAATAGATACAGATTTCTTTGATTTTGTCAATCTGCATTATTACTATTTTTTCCAACGCAATGCTCTAGCCATTGAGAAAGCATATGAAAAGGACATGGGAATATTTATTATTTCCCCTGCTGATAAAGGAGGGCGCTTGTATACGCCTCCCCAAACCTTAAAAGATTTGTGTCATCCCTTTTCTCCGTTGGAGTTGAACTACAGATTTTTGCTAAGCGACACCCGAATTACCACCCTCAGCGTCGGACCTGCAAACTCCAAAGAGCTAGAGGAACCGTTGTTATTTAGCGATCGCGATCGACCGCTAACACAAGAAGAGATAGATACTTTTCAACGCTTAGAACAGTACCAAAAATCTGTTTTAACAACCGATAGATGCAGCCAGTGCTATGAATGCCTGCCTTGCCCTGAAGAAATCAATATACCAGAAGTACTTCGGTTACGCAATCTTGCTACAGCATATGATATGACGGATTTCGGACAATACCGCTATCGAATGTTTGAAAATGCCGGTCACTGGTTTCCTGGAATGAAAGCTAATCGCTGTACGGAATGTGGTGAGTGTTTACCCAAGTGTCCGGAAAACTTAGATATTCCTGCTTTGTTAAAAGATACTCACAATAAATTAAACGGAGCTTCTAGTCGGCGCTTGTGGGAGTAGAAATTGTTAAGGAATTTTCATATGAATTAAAGATACTAAAGACTGAACGCACCTGAAAAGTATCTGCTGCCGAGCGCTTACTTAGACTATTCTCAGCACTATGTTCTATTTTTACCATCCACACAACTCCTGAAAAAGCATCATTCCAACTAGTAATTGGCACAACAATCTTGAGTCGTAGAGTACCAATTTCATCATTATTTACAATGATTGCTGGACGAGTTTTCCCAATTTCATCTCCAATGGTTGGATCGGAGTTATAAAGCCAAATTTGACCTCTACGCATAATCTTCGTACTCATAGGTCGATATTGCCCCAAAACAAAATGATTCTAAGTATTCATACTCTGTGACAGTAAAGACTAGAATTCGTGGTAGGTAAAGACAAAATTATTTGTGTCAATACTATTAGTCTAATTGAATGAAATTATACACAGAATCTTCGCTATGACCATTAATATGGCTGTACCACTGGAGAAAAATAGTATGGACATGCAATCGTAGCGTATTGGGGTGGCAATCGCTCGGTTAAAGATAAAGGCTATTTAAGTTTCAATCCGCGTCAGTATATTAATCCCCTACATAGTATTATCCTGCCTGCTTTCTTCTTAGTAACAGGTGGAATAGCTTTACCTGGTGCAGCAGTCCATATTGAATTTGATGAGATTCGCAACCGTTTGTGGTCAAGTGCTACAGCAGCAGGACCGATCGCTAGTATACTTTTTGGATTGCTGTTAGGGCTCTTGCGATCGACAACAATCATCTGGTTGTAGTCAACGCTAGCACATCGGTCTTGATTCCCGTATAACTGCGTTAATTAGCTTGATGAAAGCCTGTCGGCTCACCAATGCCGTATTTCTGCCCGAAGAACGCCGAGAAGCCCGATCGCGCATTCAAGCGATCGCCAATGGAGAATTGGTGGGGAAGGCGGTGTCAGAGACGATCGCTAGTGCTCAGATGGCGATGATGGCTGCTGTGAATGCTGCGATCGTTGCCTCCGCTGCAAGCTCTTCCTCATCCAGTAACCAATGAGCGTGCATACTGGCATTGCTGATTCTGGTTATAAATTAGGAGTTGTATGAATTAAAATTTCGTTCCAATTCATACTGCTATTTAGCACCACCTATATTCTCACCATAACTACAGCTAACTAATCGGAGTCAACTCCAAAATATACGATTGTTCATCTGTTTCGCGGTCTGATTGACAGTAGTAACTGATTTGTTGGTCAAATAAACCACTAATTCTTAATGGTGTTAGCGAACCTGCTTTGGGGTCATTCCGGTGAATCGCTTAAACTGTTGCGTCAAATGACTTTGGCTAGAAAAACCTACTTGTAATGCAATGTCCGAAATTGACAAATCCGTTTTCAACAGCATCATTTTTGCCCGTTCCACTCGCTGTTGAATCACGTACTGGTGCGGAGAAATACCTGTAGCACGTTTGAATAAACTGGCAAAATAAGTGGGGCTAATATTAATGACTTGTGCAATTTGCACCAGTGATAAATCTCGGTCAAGGTGAGCGTGAATATAATCGATCGCTTGCTGCAACTGGGTACGAGTTAAATTTCTGTTCTCAGATGTCTTGGTTTGTGCAACCTCAGAATAATGTCGTAGCAGATGAATGACTAACGCTTGAGTTAATGATTCGACATACAATCGTCCCATCATTCCATCCGAGCGCAACTCAGCTAAAAGCAGCATTGCGATATGCTGAAGATTCAAGTCCTGTTTGCAGAAATGATTTATGAGATTGAGCCGCTCTGTATCCATTTCAGACGCTTGGGCAACTTGTTCGACCAACTCCGGCTGTAAGTGAATAGATAGTTCTGTCTGGAATGACTCACTTCCCGGACAACACCAGTAGCTCGGTCGTCCAGCAGGAACCAAGAGGCTGTCGCCCTTCTGAAACATTGATTCATGCAAGCGATCGTCTGACTTCTGGCTCAGATAACTGGGGTGACCCAGAGGTAAGATAAGCCAATGATCTGACAGAGCGGGAAGTTCTTTTTCTTCTTTACCTGGAGTTGAAAAATATTGATGCTGCTCGACCAGGATACCATTCCAGCCCATCTGACGACTGGATAACACCGGAGTTCTATTCAACCGTTGGCTGAGTTCGAGCGGTCTGAGAAGAACAAACTCAGAATTTGCATTTTGCATCTGCGTGGTGTATCTAATGGTTGGGGAAGTATATCGGCATATCATTACTGTATCATTGGTAGCACTATTCGATAAACTGAATATCAAATAAGCAAAATTTGATAAATGAATTTAACGGAATTTGACCTTAAGGCGCTCTTAGTCTTCGATGCTGTCATGGCTGAACGCAGTACGACCAAAGCAGGCTATCGGTTAACAATGTCACAACCTGCGGTGAGCAGTACGCTCAAACGACTTCGTTTCGCTTTAAAAGATGAGTTGTTCATTCGTGGGACTGATGGAATGCGTCCAACTTCTCGTGCTCTGGAGCTAGCTGCTCCCATTCGTCAAGCTTTGACTCAATTGCGTGAAGCCCTCAAACCCGTTGAATTTGTTCCTGCTACCTCCAGAGCATTCGTGACAGGTTAAGAAAATGGCACACTTGTCAAGAGGGTGCAGGAAAAGGAGACAAATCCATTTGAGAGACTGGCTTTCGGACACTTTTAACCACACCTAAGTCCTGGTTTTCTTGAGCAGTAAAGTACTTAACTGGGTCATCTGCCTGACCTTTATCATAAGCAACACTAAAATGGTATAAACCGCGATAAGTCATCTCCAAAGAAATACGGTCACGCATGCATAGATAACGTCGCCTATATAAATCTGCAACTACATAAGGGGGTAATAAAATTGGGTCGAGAACCGAAGTGATATAAGAATAACTAGTTTTACCAACTTGGATTTCTATTAAACGTAGAGTAAGAATTGGTGCGCCTCATCGACCAGTTCCGTAAATATTTTCCCAGCTAAATGACCTATTTTCAAGTCTTAGAGGAGGGAGTTGCAAGCTTAGCTTACAACTCCCTCCTCCTTTTTACAAGATTATCATTCTAAAAAATATTTATATCTTTCTTTAGATGAATTGACAAAAGTGCAATTGTTTTAACCTGTCACGAATGGAGATTCGTGCGGTTGTGCTTTTGCCGTTCATCGCTTAAGGCAAGGTTCGCAGGGGTGCGATCGGTAAGTCACTTAAGTGCTGCTGTTGCCTCAATCTCAACCAATGTTTCTGGGGAGGCAAGTGAGGAAACACCGATGCCAGTAACAGCGGGGCGCGATTCTGCCAGAAATTGCCCAAGAATTGGTGCGATAGTCCCCATAAATTCTCCAAGTTCACCCCGAACATAGATGCGAAGGTGGAGCAAATTCTCTACGGAACTTCCTGCTGCATCCAGGACGATGGTCAGGTTAGTCAGCACATTCTTGAGTTGCCCCTCGACGGTATGGGATGAGACTTGATGGTTTGCGTCCCAGTCAACTTGACCAGAAATGTAAACAATACCCGATGCGGTATCGACAACAGCGTGAGACAGTCCGTGCGGTTTTCCATCATAGCGTTGTGGCGGATTAATAAGTTGCTTTCGCATTGTGTCTAAGTCCTTGTAGAAAAGAGTAACAACTATGTTCTAAAGTGTAATAGGTTCCAATGCTCAACTTCTTTCAGATTCTTACAATGATTTGTCAGATTCTTAGGGCGTTAGTGAACCTGTTTTGGTGTCATTCCGATGAAGTGCTTGAACAGACGATCGACAACACTCGTTATAGAAACATCGTTGCATAATCGCGTGAACAGTCCTCAAAACTGCGCGATCTTTTACCGATCGCATCCTGCACACCAGACGCGATCGCAATTGGTTTTGTAGCAACTCTAATCTTTGTGGTACAAGTCTTTCGCAGTTGTATACTGCTCTATATGCGATGCTGTTTGAGTAGAATTCTCTTGGTTTTTTCTATCTGAATTGTAATGAGTTTCATTACCTAACTTCTTTCAAATTCTTACAACGCTTTATCAGATTCTTATGGTGCTTCTTTCAGCGATAGTGAACCTGTTTCGATGTCATTCCAGTAAATCGCTGAGAAACCACTTATTCAGAACTGCGATCGCCAAACGTTCAGTATTTAACGCTCTAGGTAGCGACTCAAAAGGTAGACGAGCAATAGACTGTAGTAACTGTATAAACTGTGGAGTCTTTAGTCCATCTGGTAATTTCATCATTTGATTTTTGAGAGTAGTTTATGTGTTACAAACTGCTCAAATGTAGTTGGCGTAACTGCTTCAGGTGTTCGCGCCGTTGCATAAATGCCGTCGCGATCGCCAAGAGCACGAAACAGATGCCCTAACTCTTGTTGTACATCCGGTGTTGCTCCAGTCACTGCAAGTTGCTGCTGAATTGATGCGATCGTTACTCGAACATATTCAACCGGACGGTTCAACACTCGTGAAAGAATAGCAGTGGTTTCAGGAAGCGTTAGATTTTCTAGTCCCATCAGATTACGAGTCCATTGCCCTGCCCAACAGTCGTCTAGTAAATATTTTGCCGCTTCATCACCAATGTCATCTGTACTAATCCAGGGAATATCGTGGTCATTGGCATAGGGAAAATATACGGCGTTGTCTTGCTGAATAAACTTAACTTGCCCTAGAAAATTCTCCATGAAATAGCCAGGACGCAAATGCACTACATTCGAGAGAGATTGGTTAAAAATAGATTCAACAGTTCCAACAAATGTAACTGTACCGAGATCTGCCTTTGCACCTGCACCCAGACTAGAAATGTTGACCACTCGTTTAATGCTGTTTTCACGCACTGCTTTAGCTCCAGTAGTTGCTGTCTGGATGTACCAGTCGCGTAAGCTGGGTGTATCTAGTTTTGGTGGAGTCAGCCAAAACAAAGCATCTACATCTTGCGTTGCTTCGATTAACCCTTGAGTATCATCACTGCCGATTGGCTTTACCGTAGCACCTTGAGCCGCTAAATCGGCGAGCTTCTCTGGCTGTCGTGTCAGAAGAATGGTTTCGGCTCCAGCCTGAATCACGTTCTGTGCGGTGCGTCGTCCAATATTGCCAGAGGCGGCGGCGATCGCAATTTTCATGCTTTTCCTCTCCTTACTCTGTATCTTCTGCATTAAAAGATTGGTGCAAATTTTGTGTGCCACCCCACGCTTCAATAGCGGACATAAGGTTCCAATATTCGCAGTAGTAAGCGATCTTGCCTCCTTTAGTTTCCAACCGCGTCACATAATCTTGTTGATATTGGCGACCTGTGGAAATAATGACGGCTTCCCCATGAAACTCAGCCCACAGAACATTAAGGTTTGTTGTTTCATATACACGAATGTTTGTAAAAGTCAAGCCCTGCATTTGCCCTAGCGCGTCTTTGAGGTAGTTGGAAATGACTTTTTTGCCTTCTAATCGTCTTGGTGTACCAGAAGCGTATGGAAATTCAACAACTGCATCTTCTGCATACAAGTCCATCAGGGCTTGAATGTTTTTGCCCATCAGTGATAAAAAAGTGGTAAATAATTCAGCGCTCGTCTGTTGCTCGCTATTTGCTAATGGCTGCATTAGATTCTCCTAGTTCTATTTGGAAAAGATTTGCTGTAAGAGGTTGTTTGAAAAGTGGTTAGCGGCATTATTACCCCCCTTAATCCCCCCTTAACAAGGGGGGAAATTGAATTTCCGATTCCCGGACCTTTCCAAGGGGAGGGTTATGG
>NZ_WJFC01000173.1 GCF_009725235.1 Scytonema sp. UIC 10036 | reverse complement strand
ATTTCCCCCCTTTATAAGGGGGGATTAAGGGGGGTAGGGGGCTTTGTGTAAGTCCTATTTATCAATATTTATTTCTTACAAATTTTATAAGAAGAGTGACATATGACATTTTGAGCCAATATTTCTGTGTTCATTTGCACAAATTGTAAAATGTGAATATGGGTCAGAATAGACTAAAACATAGCAACCATTAACATATAAGCATAGATTTGAATCTTGCTCTAACTTATTTCTAACAGATTAAGTGGAAATTTTTTTAATGTTCTAAAAAATAATAAAGAGATTTTTGAGCAACAAAATTGCTAGCTCAATTACAGATTTTGACATTTGAAATACGCGTAGGGCAAACACTGCCTACCATATCCGGATGACACTTCACCTCGTTTAATTACTTGCCACTACCTAAAGTAGATCCTGGTGAACTATATTAGATTATGCAAGTCAGCTATTATTGAAACTTCCCAACATTAGCCGATGGATAACGAAAACGTACCATGGTTGTGGTATGCGTCTTCTTTATATCTCGAAGACTCACTCCCTATGCCCCGCCGCCGACTCCTCATTGTTTTTATAAAAAGGAGTTTTACAATTCTTTACATATTGCAACCATTTTATTAACAAAAGAGTCCGTTGTAATTTGTACAATGCAGCTGTGACATGGATTTTATCTGAGATTGTGGCTACTAAAAGACATTGATGAGCATTTCGACTTCCATGCTGAGTGAATTGCTACAGGCTCTACCCTACCTGCGGCCCCAGATATATTTTAAAGCTTCGTTAACGGCGCTCTCCCATGCGATGGAAGATCAAGTTTTGGCTGCAAAATTGGAGCAGCCTTTAGTGATCGCGAGCTTTCAGCGAGAGAGATTTTACCGCCAAGAGGCTCATCGGTATCAGAGGCTAGCTCAGCGAAGCAATCAAATATACGTACTATCAGCACCAGAAACGGACTTTACCAATAGTTCCGAGTATTATGAAAAAATTGCCTTTGAACCAGAAGATGCTTTGAGTCAAGAGTGGCATTTAGTGGTCATAGCTCAAAACTACGCGACTTGTCTGGTTTGTCGGGAAAGCGTTGGATCTATAACCAAAAACAAAAAACTGCGAGAGAACACTCCCTCGTTAGACATGGATACAGCGCGGAGGTTTGAAGGAATTTGGACAGCAGAACGAGGTGTCAGTCTGAAAGCCGCCGACTTGCTACTGAACAGAATTTTGGAATACAGACCCGAACTGTTGGACAAAATTGAACAAGCACGTCAAAGGTTTGGGCTGTCCGAGAACAGAGGTGAAGCTACAGTAATACACAGCAGCGAATATGCTTGTAATATCGATACAGACCCCTTTGTTCAACGCTTGGTGACTTATTTACAAGCAAGTCAGTATAAATTACATAAAGCTTATCGTTCTATTTCAGGCCAAGCACGAAAAGAGCGTTTAGTCAATTCTATTGGTACTGCCATTAGGCGATCGCTCAATCCTCAAGAAATTCTCAAAGTCGCAGCGCAAGAACTCGGACAAAATTTAGAAGCTTGCCGTTGTTTGATATACCGCGCTCAAGCAACAGATGTTCACGCCAAAATAGAACACGAGTTTTTAAGCCCTGGAGTCCCATCCATTTTAGGAGGACCTTGGCCTTTGGAAAACAACCTCCTGTTTCGAGAAGTGGTACTGCAAAACGATGGTGTTTGTGTTATTGATACTCGAACTGATTCTTACATTACTAGTTCCAAAGCACTTTCAAAACTTGTTAAAAAACACGGAATTCTGTCTTGGCTGATGGAACCCGTGTTCTACCAGGGACGGTTGTTAGGTATTGTTGAACTCCATTATTGTAAAGAAACCATACATGATTGGCAGACTGGGGACTTTGATTTAGTAGAAGCGATCGCCACACAAGTAGGAGTCGCGCTGATCCAAGCAGAAGCATATGCCAACTTAGAGGAACTTAACCAGCAGTTAGAAGCCCTCGATCGCACGCGCAGTAATTTGATTGCAATCACCGGTCACGAACTCCGAACTCCCCTATCCACAATACAGGTGTGCTTGGAAAGCCTTGCTACCGAACCAGATATGCCGTTGGAATTGAGACAGGTGATGCTTAACACAGCGCTTTCTGACTCAGAAAGAATGCGAAAACTGATACAAGATTTCCTAACTCTTTCAAACTTAGAAAGCGGAAGGGTAGAGTGGCATCCCGAATCACTCACCTTACAGGAGTGCGTTGATTTAGCCTTAAGCCGCATCCGCAGTCGCTTCGACAACGAAAATATCCCCACAATTAAAACTCAAATTGCACAAAACCTACCCCTAGTGAAAGCTGATGGTGATTGGCTGGTAGAAGTTTTAGCAAAACTGATAGATAATGCGTGTAAATTTACACCTGAAGATGGCAAAATCACAGTTAAGGCCGAGCGCAACAATCAAAAAATGGTTGAGGTCACAGTAGCGGATACCGGGCGGGGGATTGAACCGAATCGGCTAGAAATTGTATTTGACAGATTTTATCAAGAAGAAGGGGCATTGCGGCGTACCACTGGTGGAACTGGTCTGGGATTAGCAATTTGCCGTCAAATTGTCAATGGTTGGGGCGGAGAAATTTGGGCAGAATCCGGAGGCAAAAACAAAGGCAGCCAGTTTCACTTTACCATACCCATCATAGAGAGCAGCCAAGAGCAAAAACCTTCAAAAGTCAAGAGTAAATAATTGAAGAGCTAATGGCTAATTGCTCATTGCTAATGGCTAATTGCCAAGTTCTATAAGCCATTAGCCATTAGCCATTAGCCATTAGCAATTACCAAAAACTGTTACAGTCTATGACGTAATCGCAATATAAGGCTAGCTGCGGTGATAGTATGCCCTAAAAACGTTGAGAGAGAACTCTATGGCGGAAACACTTTCTGGACAAACTCCCGTTTTTAGTGGTACCACTGGCGGCTTGCTCAAAAAAGCAGAAATAGAAGAAAAGTACGCTATTACTTGGACTAGCCCCAAGGAACAGCCCTTTGAACTACCCACTGGTGGTACTGCTATCATGCGCCAAGGAGAGAACCTGCTATACTTGGCTCGCAAAGAGTATGGCATCTACCTGGGCGGTCAAGTATTCCGGAAGTTGAAAATCACAGACTACAAAGTTTATCGGATTTTCCCCAACGGAGAAATTCAGTATATCCACCCAGCTGATGGTGTCTTTCCAGAAAAAGTTAACCAAGGTCGCGAAAAAGTTCGTTATAACGACCGTAGAATTGGTGAAAATCCCAGCGCCGCTCAAGTTAAATTTAGCGGTACGGCTACCTATGATGCTCCCAATTCATAGTTAATTGTTAGTGGTTGGTGGTTAGTAGTTAGTCGTTAGTAGTTGGTAGTTGGTCGTTAGTAGTAACAATCAACCATTAACTACAGCCACTAACCACTAACCACTAACCACTAACCACTAACCACTAACCAATCATTATGATTTTTCCAGAATTCTCCGAGTTTTCCGAGTTAGCTAAAGAGGGCAATTTTGTTCCGGTTTACCAAGAATGGGTGGCAGATCTCGATACACCAGTGTCTGCTTGGTACAAAGTATGTGCGGGTCAACCTTATAGCTTTTTGCTGGAATCCGTTGAAGGTGGAGAAAAACTGGGACGGTATAGCTTTGTGGGTTGCGATCCGTTGTGGGTTTTAGAAGCAAGGGGGGATTGCGTCACTCAAACACACCGCAATGGTTCTCAGGAAGTTTATGAAGGTGACCCCTTTGCGGCTTTGCAAGCTTGCTTGGAACCGTATAAACCAGTGAAATTACCTCAATTACCTCCAGGGATTGGGGGTTTATTTGGTTTTTGGGGCTATGAATTGATTCATTGGATAGAGCCGCGAGTCCCAATTCATCCACCTGATGAAAGAAATATTCCCGATGGATTGTGGATGCAGGTGGATAGCTTGTTGATTTTTGACCAGGTGAAGCGGAAAATTTGGGCGATCGCATATGCTGACTTGCGCGATGTCGAAACGAAGAATGGGAAAGCCTTAGAACAAAAGTACCAACAAGCGTGCGCTCGCGTAACTTATATGGTTAGCAAGCTGTCTTTGCCCGTGTCGCCGCAAAAGACTATTCTAGAATGGACGCCACCAGGAACAAACAAATCGGAAAAAGGAACGGGAATTGAGGAGTACAAGAGTAACTTCACGCGCTCGAGCTTTTGTGCCAGTGTTGAGAAAGCAAAGGAATATATCAAAGCAGGAGATATATTTCAAGTCGTTATTTCCCAAAGATTGACAACAGAATATACAGGTGACCCCTTTTCTCTTTATCGATCGCTTCGGCAAATCAATCCTTCGCCTTACATGACGTATTTTCACTTTCAGGATTGGCAAATTATCGGCTCTAGCCCGGAGGTGATGGTAAAAGCAGAACTGGATGCAGAAGGAAACGCGATCGCGACTGTGCGTCCTATTGCGGGAACACGTCCGCGAGGTAAAACTCCCCAAGAAGATGCAGCAAATGCTCTTGATTTACTTCAAGACCCCAAGGAAATTGCAGAACACGTCATGCTTGTCGATTTGGGACGGAACGATTTGGGGCGAGTTTGTCAAAGTGGGACTGTGAGAGTTGATGAATTGATGGTCGTTGAGCGTTACTCTCACGTGATGCATATAGTGAGTAATGTTGTGGGTAAACTTGCACCAGGAAAAACAGCATGGGATTTACTGAAGGCGTGTTTTCCTGCAGGAACAGTCAGTGGCGCACCCAAAATCCGAGCCATGGAAATTATTTATGAGTTGGAACCCAGCCGGCGCGGGGTGTACTCTGGGGTTTATGGGTATTATGATTTTGAAGGACAGTTGAATAGTGCGATCGCAATTCGGACGATGGTGGTTCGGAATAATATGGTGAGCGTGCAAGCTGGTGCTGGTTTGGTTGCTGATTCCGATCCGGAAAAGGAATATGAGGAGACGTTGAATAAGTCTAGAGGTCTTTTGGAGGCTATTCGCTGTTTGCGATAAACTTAAGAGTATAGGAACCGCAGATGAACGCTGATAAACGCGGATGAGGAGTTGCACCTCATTCAGTTGAAATCTTCTATAAATCGTAGACTTCACCACGGTGAGCGATTGTATATACCAATACCTGCATAGCTTCTTCATCTATTGAGTAGACAACTCGATAGTCTCCTATTCGATAACGGAAGTAACCGGAATAATTTCCCTTAAGCGGTTTAATGTTTGGGTGAGAGCGGGGATTGCGCTCCAACTGCTCCAGACACTTAGCTATTTTTTTGGCAAGCGCTTTGTCTGCGGCTGCGTAGAATGCTTGTGCATCGGAATACAAGATAACTTCATACATCCGAGCGAATCGTTCTCCAATTTACTAAATGAGTTTTGGGAGTTACTTCTCGGTTCTTCTTAAGCCTTTCTAACAGCCCTGGAATTTTTTCGAGTTCCTGAGTTGCTTCCTCGCTCTCTTTATCTGCAAGGTAAGCTGCAAAATCAGCCACCACTTGTAATCTCTCTAGAGATAGCTGTTTTAAGTACTGGTTGATTTGTTCTTGAATTTCTATCGCTTGAGAAAGTGCGATCGCTTCAGGGTTCTCTTCAATGTTGTTTTCAACTTTCTGCATTGTATCTTCCATTATACAAACCTTAGTTTTTGCCAATTATAGCTTTTCTATGATAACTAATTATAGTTGCTAACATTTGCATGGTTTATTCTATGAGTGAGTACTTCCTTTTGAGTTGCTTAAAAGGCGTAACACAACCTTCAGAAACGTCTTTTTTTCCTCTTTCAAAGGATTTAACTAACCCAGGAGTGCCTTCAAGTTCCTGAGTGGCTTCCTCACTCTCTTTATCTCAAGGTAGGCGGCAAAGTCAGCAACAACTTGTAACCATAAGGTTTTTAGTGGACATTGCCCATAAAGTACTGACAATTTTTCATACATCAGGTTATGATTCCTATATGAGTACAAATTATATTTGCTAAGTAGGTAGGTTAGAAAAAACTCTTATACGTTTTGGCTAATTTGTTACCAGTTTATCCAGGTTGGTTATCGGGGAAAGACACGAGGCATACTGCGGGGAGTATGCGGGATATTGTATCGAAGGTGATGCTAAGACCCTAGTATCCATCTACCTTCCTCAAATATTAGATCGCGTTTGTCACCCAATTGTTACAAACGCTGAAAATCTCAGATAACAAGGTTTTGGAGTAAAGAGATTAATAATATGCTTTTGAGAAATATCGTTCAGAAGATTTTTCTTGGCTGTCAAGTATCGATTCTACTTCCTGTCATTTGTTTATTATTGGCAGGGTTTACACTCTTAGTATACGGCGCTGTTCAAACTGTCACCACAATCGGTATCGCGCTCGGCGTAGGTAATGTATCTAGCAAAGAAGCAAAGATAATGATTATATCGTTTATTGAAATCATTGATGTGTTTCTCCTTGCAACAGTTTTCTACATTGCAGCGTTGGGACTCTATGAACTTTTTATTGACAATCGCGTCAAGGTGCCTGCCTGGTTAGAGATTCGTAGCATTGATGACCTTAAAAATAAGCTTGCCAGTGTTGTGGTAGTGATCTTAGGTGTTGTGTTCCTTGGACAGGCAGTGAGGTGGGAGAGTGGAAGAGAAATCTTGCCCTTTGGATTGAGTGTTGCCTTGGTGATTGCAACATTAACCTATTTTCTAGGTGAAAAAACTAAAAGTGAACAAATGAAAAAACTTCTTAGTAGTAAAGGAACAAAAAACTTAATATACTCTAACTATGAAAATCAAGTAGAGGTTGCCAATAACAAAGATCAACACTAAACTTTGTTTAATATTGGGATGCTCCCTAAAGGTAAGGCTTTCAGAAATGGTGTGCAACTACAGCCAAAACTGGCGATCGCCTTCCAGCATATTCGAGGGATAAATCCCTTTTAACCGTAAGTAAGCCATGCGATCGGAACCGTATAATGGCATAGGTAAGCGTGGTGTCTGTAACGCTCCATGATGCAGTAATGTCAGTTTTTTATGATGGAACCGCTCCTCTGGTTTTTCTTTTAACGTAGTACCACGCTTGATTACTTTATTCAAAACAGTTACCGGGCTGCTCGATTAAGGTTGAGATGGTGCTTTTAGCTTAACTGTCAACTACCATAGTGGTAGATAATGAAGAACCAGGTTCTGGTTCTAAGTAGTCATCCAGCATAACAAGGATGGATATTTGGATAGATAACCCAGCAGATGCAGTAGCCGCAACCAGTTCTGGGGGTAATGTTAACCCACCCTGGTCTTCTTCTCGAATAGTGCTAATGTACAAATCAGCGTTGCAATTAGTGCGATCGAGTATTGCGAGATTAGATGAAATTTTTTGTAATGTAATAGCAACTTGTAGCATTTGGCTATCTCTCTCTTCCTCAGTACTATCAGTATCAAATTCGGCAAGTTCGAGTATCCATAGATCCACAGGTTGAACTCGCTTTTTTGAAACCCGCTCACCACGGCGCACAAATTTAGTCGGTTTAATTCCTAAAGTTTGTGTCAACTCTTCTGAAGAAGGGAGATCGCCTCCCAGTCGTAAAGATATTTGGGTTGTACTCACCTTATCCACCTCTATAACGTCTTGGAAAATCAAAATTATGCATTAAACATATTATCTATCCAAAAATTCTTCTGCCAATTCAAGTAGGGGCGCAACGCATTGCGCCCCTACGCCTGTATCTGATGCAAAATTCACACTGTTTCTTTTGAAAGAATCAAATTAATAACATTTAACTCATTAGAACTCAACAAATATTTGTCTGTAAAAATCTTTTGCCTCATTTCCTCCAAACTATAACTTCTAAAGACAACAAAAGGAAAATCTTGATAATTGTGACCGATGGGGAAAATATTCCCTACAGAATAGAGCGTCCGAATATAGGTAGCAAGAATCTCGCGAAAAGACTCATTTTTTGGTTCTTCTGGATTGCTCGAAAAATATTCACTCATAGCTTTACCGCTCATAAATGCAAATAAAGGAAAAGCATAATACCGATCTAAACACTTGCTACTCTGCTCGAACTTTTGTGTTCTATCAACGCCATCTCTAAGTTTGTTCGCTAACTCAATCGCATCCTTAATAGCAGAGCGCAAACTTTCTGGATAAGATTTACTGTAACTAATATACTGCATTTTCCGCCACAAATCTTCATTAGCATAGTTAGCAATATCCAGCATTGACATCTGGTAAGTTTCCTCTAAAACATTTTCTGGAATAGGAACAACTAATAAGCTTCCACTAATATAACCCAGTTCAATTTTTCCAAAATCTAATAACTTATCAAGACTGCTACAAATCTGAGAAAACTGGTTATTAAAAGACTTGCGTAAATCCAAATAATTAGATTCCGTAGTATCTCTAAGCACAAATTCTGCCTGACTAAACAATTGTTGTAATTGCGTGTAAACACTCTCTACTAAAATATCGCTTGGATTTCTCCTATGTACCTGCTTAAGCTCACTGATGAGATTTGCCATTTGTTCTGAAAAAGTTGCACCTACAGCAAATACAGATTTGCCACCTATCGGAATAATAATAAAATGACTTCTGCCAATTTTGCCAGAACCGAAAATCCTGGTCATTATCGAAGCTTTTAGAATCAACAATATATTTAAAAGATTGAGTACGCTTTCCTGTATGGATAACTGCTGATTTTGAAGTTCATCTTGATAGTAAACCGAACGTTCTGCTAAGTAAAAAATGAGTTCCTTATCTTGATTGTCAATTTCATCATCCCCACGTCCTCTATAAATCACCTGAATGACTTCCATGAGGTTCTTTTCAATTTGAAAGCTGGGAATTTCCACAAGAATATGTTTTGCTTTGGGAAAAGATAATCCTCTACTTCCAGAAGCTGTCATAAAAATAATTTTGACATCATTTTTATATTTATTAATCTGTTCTTTTTCTTCTTCGGGAATATTGGCGTGTATTTCTAAGTAATCTTGGAATAGCTGAAAATCTTCCTGTTGCTCTTTAATTCTGTCAATTAATTGAGCCAATCTTTGCTTATCTTGAATATAAACGATTGCTTGCTCAACGTCAGGATTGTTTAACAGAATTTTTATATCTCGAAAAATTTCGAATTGCAAGCTTTTTATGAAATTCTGCTTTTGCTGAAGACGTAACTCCTCATTAAATTGAGAAGATTCCACCACGACTTTATAGGTAATAGATAAACTACGAGCAGGATAGGAATTCGCATTAATAAGAGTTGCTGGCAAATGTTTAAATTTAAACTGTTTTAACATCAGAGGTTGAAACTCATCTGAAGCCTTGCGAAAATATATTTTATTAGGTTCGGGTGATTTATCAGCAAGGTGTTGGTTGATAATATTTTCATCAACAATTGAAGCATCAGCTACAATGACTTTGGTGTTAAATCCGTATTCGGGAAGCATCAAATTATAATTTGTTAATATTTTACCTATCCCATCTAAAAACTCTACTCCACTGTCATCTCCAGTGATTTCATCTATCATAATAAACAGATGCTTGATTTTCCGAGAAATGTTTTTCATTCTCTCTGGAATAACTTTATTTTCTTTTTTGTTAACAGCACTTCTAAAAATTTTCTCAAAATGTTTTAAAGTGTCATCTGTATAAGTCTTCTTTAAAGACTGTATTGCAACCGTAGCTACAATATTATTGGAACGTCCACTCTCTATAATTATAGATACAGCTTCGCACATACTATTCAAAACACCCCTCCCTTTCTGCTCCATATCTTGAAGCGAATCCTCTGTCTGTCTCTTGATTTTATTGGAACGTTTTCCGCGTAAATTCGGATTTCTTCTATCGCGGAAGTTTACAGACTGTGAAGAAAAATCTCCCTGTTGGCGATTCCAAAGGTATTGAACAGTATATTCTCCAGAGTTATTTGAAATGATAGTGTTATGTGTATTGAGAGCGAATATTCTATCATCACACAATTTCTGAGAATTTTGGTCTTTAAATTTCTCGATAATATCCAAGTTTACTTGTGTTCTGGGGCTAACGTAAAAGAAGAGAAAACCATCATTGATATGTTTTTTTAGAAAATTTACAATTGCTGTGGTTTTACCAATACCGGGATTTCCTGTTAAAAATAAATAAGTAACATTAGAGCCAAGAGCTTTTGTTATCAGTTCTGCATGGGCTTTTCTCAAGTTTAAACTCTCTGATAATCCTAATTGATTTACCAGTTCATCAGGAACCTTACCGACTGAATTGAAAAATCCATTGATTTGCTCTTGATGGGTAATAATATTTGTTTGATTTGGTTGAATTTCTAAAAGCCGATCTACAAAGTTTTTTCCATCGGTAAAGCTTTTATATGCACTTCGCTTAATTTGATTGAAAACTTGCAGACGAGCCGTGCTAATTTCTTTCCCACTGACATCATTTTTATAAATTTCATAACAATTTTTTAAAATAGCTAAATTGTCTGGGCGGACAGACATTGTGCTTAATCCGCGATCGCTATATCCTACTGCATGCAATACCACTGATGCTTCTTCTGGCAAAATGTTGTTTTCTTTTAAAAATTTATAAAAACTATGAAGATAACCTGCTGCTTGAATGAGCTTAGAGCTCTCTTTATCTTTATACTTAAAAGCTGTAAAATAGCTCTTTAAATCTTCTGAAAAATCCAACTCTAAAGATTCTGTATCTATATTTAATTGAGAAAAAACACTTTTTGAGCGTAGGTAATTAATATCTCCGAGCAACAAACGTCGGATAATTTCCACATAATCTAAATTTTTGACTTCTTCCTCTGTCCTGATAGAAAAAACAGATAAATCAACACACAAAATTTTTACCTGCTTCCGGTTACGTAGCAAAATAAGAGTATCTGCATTGATAAACTCCCCTTTTTTTCCCAGATTTAATTCCTTCCAGACATATTGTTCAATGCAGCGATCCATATCTTCTTCTTTCAATGCGTCAAACTGGCGCAAGACTTCCTTAAACCACTGTTCTGTATTTTTATTTTCGTAAGTTCCTATACTGTTATCACCGCTAAACTTACATTGATGATACAATATTTCTAGATTTCTTAATTTATTTGGCTTATCCCAGTCTATAGCTCTAATATATTCTCCAAAAAAGTTTAATCCACAAAAAAATCCTTTTTGTAGAAAAAAGATGCTCCACTTTTCGACAATTTCTCTCTCTAAAGAACCAACTATCTTACTAAGAATCTGTTTTAACATTTTAGGAAACTTGAGTTGCTGTAGTTCCTGAAGATACAAGTTCCCAAAATTGTGTTTAATTTGCTTCTCTTTTATATAGGCAAGAATCCCAATATTGAATCCAACTTCAAACAAACGCCCTAATTCTTCAGCTATATTAAAGGTCATATCATGAGAAAATTATATTTTATAAATATACGTTCAAACATCAGAAGTAAATCATGTGTTTTTGAGAATAGACGGGCAAACTTCATGTTCTGGATCCCACCACAAAAGAGTCAATACACCTAAATCTAGAATTCCCCATACTCTTTCTTTTCCTGAAAGCCGGAGTGAAACAAGTTCATCTATATCATCTTGTCCAATTTCACTTAAACGTGCTTGAGCTATTGAACACAAATCATTGACATTTACTAAATGATTAAATTTTTTACCACTCACAAGAATTTCTGCCCAAGTCATAGTTTCAAAAGAAGCAAGTTTGTCCTTAACATGAAGAAGCGTCTTGGTGTCTAACTTGTGCCAACCATAGGGACCTAGCATTTCAAGTCTAGAAATACGCCAAGACGGATTCATATTATAAAAGCTATTTGGTGAGGAAGCTATTTTAGGTTGCTTAGCAGAAGAGGGATTAACTTTTGTTTTTGGCTTTTTATTTTTACTCATGGCTTAATTACAAACTGCTGTAATATTCTGCCATTGCAGCATGAGTAATTTCTTGGTTCCCACGTTCTCCAAGCATTAATCCTTGACGAGCATTTATCCAAGGATCTTCTTTGTGAGTTAGATCGCTTAACCACAGAGAAGAACGATTGCCATAAAACTTAATGACTTCATCAATAGTTTCGCGTTGAGTTGGTGTAAGGTTGCCAGAATTTCCTTCAGGTAACTCTGAAACTTTAAATTGACCCCTATGGCTATTGTATAACGCGGGTACTACAGGACCGTTTGCCCACGCTTCAATTTTTTCAGGAAAAAGAGGTTCCTCATCCCAGACAAGAGACCAAGCTTGGGAGTAGTAAACAAGTTTTTGAAGTTTCATCGCCATTAATGGTCCTATTTTCTCTAAAATGTAGGATGCCACATCATGGACGTTTACCATAGTCCCCTCCTTGATTTGATCTTTGCGCCGAAACCAGCCTTAACGATATATAACTAAACACGCAATATCTCCTATACCCAAATTATAATACAAAATTACTATATCCTGTAAACGGTTAGCAACTGTTCTTTTTGGAATGGTTTTATAGCATTTGTAGGGGCGCAAGGCCTTGCGCCCCTACGATTGTTGACAATTGTTGAAAAGTCAGGTTCTAAACCGTTTTTGGTATAACAAACATATGAACGTAAAGTAGTACACCAAAAAGTCAAGTTCAAGTATCCACAGATCGACAGGTTGAACGCGCTTTTTTGAAACCCGCTCACCACGGCGCACAAATTTCGTCGGTTTAATTCCCAGAGTTTGTGTCAACTCTTCTAAGAGATTGAGCCAATCTTTTGCAAAATAAATTATCTAACTGGGAGAGGGAACTCTAAACTCTGAACTCTGGAGAGTGCTGGAATACAGCGATTTCAGTTGCTTTAAAAAATATATAAATATTTATACATAAGTACTTAACAGAGTGACACAGGAGGCTCCGCCTCCTTGAAGGCATTCCCAGCCTGAGGCTGGGAACGAGGTGGGGGACTTAAAACTCTTTTCGTTGCCGTAACAACTCCCCAATTGTCAGGTTTAGCTGAGACTTTCCGCCAAACACTGTTCCTACTTTACCCTTATGGAAGTGAACATAATCGATACGGTAAGCTTCTTCTGGTAAAGGTACGTAGCCCACAGAAGCTGATACTACGGGCGCTTTCTTCAGATAGAAATCGACAAACTGGTAAACCGCTTGTTTGTTTTCACCAGCCCAAGGATTTACATAAATAAATAAAGGTCTCGATAGCGGTTGATACTTGGCTTTTTCTACAGTTTCACGTGATGGTAGTACGGGTCCAGATCCGCTATCAACAGCTATTGCTTTTAACTTATCTTTATGTTCTTCAAGATAGGCATAGCCAAAGTAGCCCAAAGCATCTGCGTCTTTACTGATTCCCTGTGCTAACACTTCATCGTCTTCGCTAGCTGTGTAGTCACTGCGACTTGCTTTGGATTTGCCGACAACCGCCTCTGTAAAGTAGTCAAAAGTACCAGACTTGTTCCCCGGACCGTACAATTTTAAAGGACGGTTGGGCCAAGATGCACGTACCTGATTCCAACGGGTGATTTTCCCTTGAGCCGCAGGTTCCCAAATTTTTTTAAGCTCTGCTAATGTAATATCTTTTGCCCAATTGTTTTGTGGGTTGACAACTATGCTAAGGGCATCAAAAGCAATAGGGAGTTCTATATACCTGACATTGTTTTTCTTACAAGTTTCCATTTCCTCCTTGGCAATAGGTCTCGAAGCGTTACTAATATCTGTTTTTCCAGCACAGAATTGTTCAAAACCACCGCTCGTACCGGAAACATTGACTGTTACTTGTGCTTTACTATTTTGGGTTGACTGATATTCTTTTGCGATCGCCTGAGTTATTGGATAAACTGTACTAGAACCATCAACGCTAATTTTTTGTGACGTGGTTTGCGAATAACTGACTGGTATGGAGTAATGAGTAGTTATTGCCAACGCGCCAATTGCAAAAGCTAACTTGACTAATTTTTTCATTGACTTATTCCCACAGTGTTCAGAAGTCTATCCTTTTCTAGTCTTCATTACGAAACAAATTTTCCACGCACAAATACTCAGTGACTTGACTAAGCTGCTTAACAGTTTTGCCGCAGTCACATTGCTTTATTTACGAACATTTATATATCACGAATTGAAAGCAAAAATATTAGATTCAGGCGCAATTTGACCTAAGTTAACAATTTTGCTACAAAACCTACAATTCCCCCTGCAAGAACTAACCAAACGGAGTTAACGTTTTATTTAACACATACACATCTGGTTTAAAGAGGTTGCAAAAGAATAGTATCGTTACTCGATATCGAAATTCTATATTTTCAATGGCAGAAAAGTTGTATGATTTTGACAAAAATTATAAATACGATATTTGTTGCAAATTACCGGAGTATATATGGATAACATCAAAAATGAGAACACGTAGGTTGGGTTGAGGAACGAAACCCAACATTGACGACGTTTGTTAGGTTTCACTGTCAACCCTACTCCTGGTGACGGCTGAATTTCAGATTGGCTCTCAACTCCCACGCCAAACCCTGTAAATTGCCGAACAATTGGCGAACGATAGCCTAAAACAATATCACTCTTAGGAACACCAGCCTCAACCAATTGTTGAGCAATCCCTTCATTCGTACCATCTTGCTGAATCCAAATCTCATTCCCTTTAATATCGATATGAATCAAAGTTCCATATACCTGAACTTCATCCCGCCAACCAATAAACATAACCAGATAATGCCCGTTTGAGCGATCGGTGATGAACTCAATTTCTGTGCCTTCATCCACCGTAATAACAACAGCCAACAATTTCATTAAATGTTGGGTTTCGTTCCTCAACCCAACCTACGGTGTCTTAATTGCTATATCTCAGATATTATCTACTTGAAGATTGCGGGAATTTTTGAGAAGAAATATATCTTTATCTTTGATTAAATCTCCAGTACAAAGGACTGGTAACCGCTCTTGATATGCCTTAATAGCTAGTATATAATCACGGTCAGCTAATTCTGTTTTGATTGGACGCAGCCTATCAACAACTACGCCAAATAATGTAATTTCTCCACTCATCGTGTCAGCCAATGGTGTTTCAATGTGTGTGATTAACCCTTGAATGGTGATGTTAGGTACATTGGTAATGAGCGAGCTAAAAACTTGAATTTGAGAACGATTTTCTACTAAGGCAAGGGTTTCTAATACTTCTGCCATCCGCCTCTTAAAATCAACAATTTCTGGTTTAAGGGGGAGTAGAATTTCAAAACCGTCTAGAGTCCAAAGGTTGGCTTTGTCACCTTTAATTTGCTGTTGATGCCAACCTTGCGATTGAAGATAACTTGCCACTTGTTGGGGATCGATATATTGAAATTTTTCTACATCCAAGATAATAGCTGTCATAGTCGCTCTCCATCAGCAATGCGTTCCATTATCATACGAAGTGTATTGGGGCTAAATATATTTTGACGCTTAATGTCAACGGTGATAGTTGTTTGGTTATCAACTGGCGGATGTCCGCGCAGCGATAGCCAGTAACCACACTGTTTCAAGCATAGGGATTCTTCCGACTGAGATAGCCAGTCGTTGACATCATTTGGAATGATGACCAGGATCAAGAGTTGTGGTACGAAGGGGTCATCTTCGCGGAGTTCCTCATAGTTCTTGATACTAAGTGGGTATTTGATAGATACTTCTTTAGTCACAGCTTGGGATGTTGACTTAATCTGTACATCAAACCGAGGCAGCCGTTTAGAGTTGAGTTTTCCTGGTACAGTAATGGTGGCATCAATACCGCTATCATCTAATCTACGTGTGGCTGCTTGTAGGGAATAACCAGCAGCAGAGGTGACAGCATATACATAAGCATAGCTAAAATCTTCTTTTTGGGTGTTGAGGCTCATTACGTGCTTTGGGGGTTCCTGCGCTCAGCTTGTAACCGTGTCGTTGAAAATTGCGGGAGTTTTTGAGGAAAAATATATCGTTGCTGCGCTACTATTGTCAATGTTGGTAATTAAAGCTCAATTTTGCCTATAGTTATTCTAATGAAATTAGACCGGATCACCAGCAATCCCAATCGGATGAATGGACAGCCTTGCATTCGTAATCTTCGTCTTACAGTTCGTCGAGTCATTGAGTTACTAGCTACTTATCCAGAGCGAGAAGAACTGAGTCAAGAGTTCCCGGAACTGGAAGAAGAAGACGTTAAGCAAGCCTTAATTTTTGCCTCTTCCTACTTGGACGATCGCATTATTGAGCTACCTCAAAGCTATGAAACTGTTGCTTGATGAAGGATTACCACGCTCTGCAGCAGCAAGGCTAAGTAATGTAAATATTGACACAATCCACGTAAGCGAGATTGGACTATCCGCAGCCGAAGACGCAGAGATTATTCAAAGAGCAATAGAGGAAGATCGTGTTGTTGTGACGCTCGACGCTGACTTTCATACGTTATTAGCTCTTTATGAAGCAACTGTTCCCTCAGTTATTCGTATTCGCATTGAAAGATTACGTGCTCAAGCTTTGACAGATTTATTAGTAAAAGTGATTAATGAATGTTCGGAAGAGTTGCAACAGGGTGCAGCTGTGACGGTAGAGCCAAACAGGATTCGTGTTCGTCGCCTGCCATTATTGCCCGATCTTTGATATCATATCCGGTAGCATAACCATAATAAAAGTTTCATAATTTCCTAGCGCCTTTGCGCCTTTGCGTGAGTTTTATTCAGAGTATATAAGCGGACATAATATAACATATAAAGCTTCATGATATGTGCTTTCTTCCTGAAGTTTCAAAAGTGTTAGTTCCTATTCCCTAACTCCTATCTTCAAATAATTCTCCGAACAGTTCTTTAACTTTTTGTTTGGCGTCCTCTAAAACTTGTTTACCCAATGGCGTCGCGCAATAGACTCGGCGCGAATGTCTTCCCGAACGTTCAACGGTTGAGTGAAGATAGCCCTTGCGTTCCATGTCATGAAGCATTGGATAAAGGGTTCCTGCACTCAGCTTATAGCCGTGTCGCCCTAATTCCTCAATGATACCCAAACCGAAAATTGGCTCATGAACTGCATGATGAAGAATGTGAAGTCGAATTAGACCCGAGTAAAAATCTTTGTCATCCATCTTATTCTCTAAACTTGTGCTTGAAGGAGTAACACTCGCTCACCTTCTTTTGACTGGTCACTGGTTACTGGTCACTGGTCACTGTTAATTGTAGAACCCAACGACGGAAGAGTTCCACGGTAATTCGATAGCGCCCATCAATTTCTTCAATGGCATCATGACGTTTTAAAGTTTGAAGTACAGGCTGTAAACTGGCTCCATCAATCCCTGTAGCATGAGACAAAATCTCTAAACTCAGCCCTGCTTCTACATCTGTCAGCTCAAAAAACGCGATCGCGGGGACGTTGTTGCTCAAAAACTTAGATTTCTGCTAATTTTTCAACTTCTTCTATTAAACCAGTGCTTTAGCAGAGTATGTGATTTTTTATTTTATTTTTTGTTAATTTTTATTTAGATTATTGATAATTTTATAGATATAAGAATATTAAAATACTTTAAAGATATGCCTAATGTAGAAATTGTAGCAAATATTCAAGATTTTGTTTCCAACTTTGATTCAGTAATTGCTGCACAAATAATGGCAGATATTGATAGAGCTAATAATTTTCAAAAAACGGCGTCAGAAATATATTTTATTCTGACTAGTGGTAGATTAGTTAGGGCAAGTAAAGGAAGGTGCTTATGGCGATTCCCTCTGAGCTACAAAATCTGATTCAAGAGGCTTTAGAATTAGTGTATCGTCATCCCCAGCATGACTTAAATCTAGGTTATCGTCATGCTATTTGGGCGGCATTTGGTGATAATGGTCATCTAAGACGTACAGCACTAGCACTCTCTACAGTCCGTCACGTGCTCCCGATTTGGAATCGAAGATTCAAGAATGATGATAGACCGCAACAGATTCTTACCCTAGCGGAAAAAGTCATTTCTGGAGATGTTAGTAAAGCTTTCGCAGCAAAAGAGAGCCAACATTTATGGCGACAAATGCAACAATTAGGTTATGACGATTCGAGTATGGCTTTTACTGTTGGATGTGCAGCAGTTGCATCGCTTGATACTGCAATTTTTGATGAAAATTTTGACCCGGATGAGATTGATTTTAATCTGACAGATAATCGAGATACAGAAGCTAATGATGCTGCTTTCTTTGCTGCTTGTGCGTATGCAAATGGTGCAGTGTGGGAGACTATTTCTGGAAAATCAGATTCTGCGAAACGTTTGGAATTTTGGTCGTGGTGGTTAAATGTTGCTGTTCCCAGTGCGTGGGAGGTTATAAAAGATGAGAAGATAGATATTCCTTTGCCTGAAGCTTCTTAAATTACTTAGACCTGTGCTTGAAGGAGTAACGCTCCCTCACCTTCTCTTAGCTGGTCACTGGTCACTGGTTACTGGTCACTGAATTGTACGACCCAACGACGGAAGAGTTCCACGGTAATTCGATAGCGCCCATCAATTTCTTCAATGACATCATGACGCTTTAAGGTTTGAAGTGCAGGCTGTAAACTAGCTCCATCAATACCTATAGCATGAGACAAAATCTCTAAACTCAGCCCTTTTTCATGAGGTGCGATCGCTCTAATTATCGCCTGTTGATGAGCCGCACCTCGCGCCGCTTGACCCCAAACACCATCAAAATAATAACGTCCCCGCTTGAAGAAGTCTTCATTGATAACCGCTTCCACGTCTGTCAACCCAAAAACAGGATCGCGGGGGCGTTGCTGCTCAAAAACTTGGTCGTTATAGCGGCGAACTAGCTGAAAACCCACGAGTTGAACTAAAAAAGGTTGTCCGTTAGTCAGGTCATAAATTTTATCTAGAGCTTCTAAGGTGTAGTCAAGAGGGAAATCTTCATCTGGGTTGGCTAAGATTTGGCGAGTAGCAGCACGTTTTTGGAAGTTAACGTGGATGGGAATGACACTAGCGAAGAAAGGTTGGAAGTAATCCGCCGTCATTTCTTCCAAGGTATGCAAACCTGCGAAAGCAAAAGCAACTTTAGATCTCTTTTGCACCAGTCCCCGCAAAAATCCCATAAAATCGACAGGGATTTTTCCCGCAGCAATTAAATCTTCTATTTTCTCAAATTCGTCTAGAGCGATAATTAAAGATGTAGCATCTAAAGTTTCTATAACCTTTTGTAAATAACGTCTAAACGTAGGAAGGGGAAGATTCAAAAGTTCTTCATCAGGAGGGGGTTGCAAGTTCATGACTAGAGAAACTGCATCACTCATAGCAATTAATACCTCTCCCACTCCTGAAGGTGCATCTCCCACTTCCAGTAAATTCACGTAAGCCACCTTCACCCCAGATCCAACCACGTTAGCAGCATTTTTCAGAATAGAGGTTTTACCCATCCGCCTGTGACCGTAGATAACCACAGACTGGAGTTGTTGACCCATCAACCAAAGTTCCTCCAACTGTCTCATCACATCTTCCCGTCCAACAAAGCGTTCCCCCACAACAGGATCACCAATAATGTAGGGATTGCGGATAGGCTTGGTAATAGAAATTTCCCCTACCTCACCAGCGACTGATAGTAAGGCTTCTTTCCAAGTCTCGGCGATATCCACTATTAATCCCTGTTCTGCTTGCGCTAGGGTGTTGGCATTGTCAAGTACATTTTTGAGTTCTCCTTGTGCGCGGTTAAGAGCCAAGGAACGAGCAGCACGAGATACGCTATGTAGAACAACTTGGGTATCCTCAATTACGCGATGGAGACTCGTCAGTGCTTGCCAAGTTCTTGGACGTAGTAGGGGTTCTTGTGGAAAAGTGGGTATTTGTAAAGCAGCAATGGTAGCTGGTTCCCTTGCTCGATAAAGAGCAGCTAAAGTTTGGGCAAGTGTAAACATTTCCTCACCGTAGAGAAGAGAACGCACCACTTCAAAAGCTGCGATCGCTTTCGTGGTTTCTTTTTTATAGAGATGCCAGAAACCAGCCGCAGCCGCACGAGCAGGGGTATCTAGTCGTGTATCTGTGGCAAAACTGCTCTGCAACCTTCGCCGCCAGTTAATAGGTAAGAACCAGATACCTCTAATAGTCTCCGCCTTAAGCATCGCACCCAAAGAAGCTGAGGCAAAACGTATAACTTGCCAATCAGAAGGAGTGTCAGCGAGCCGAGAAACACGCCAAATCATTTGCTCTGATGGAGTCTTAGCAAGTACCCGATTAATAGCTTCCACAACAGGAATAAATTGCAAAGTATAAGTCAGCAGCTCATTAACGTTGTGCACACCTATTTCCCAATCCTGTTGAAGCCAATTCTGTAAGCGGACAGAAAGATAAGGTAAAGGAAGCGAAGTTATGCGCGGAAGTAACCAACTACTCTTTTGAAGGTGTTGCAGATCAAACGGTAAACCAATAAGCCAATTATCTAGACGGAATATTGCCACGCCAAACGCCATGCCAAACGCCACGCCACTCGCTATGCCACTCCCCACGCCACTCCCCACGCCAATCACCACGTAAACCCAATTAATAGGAAAGCCTATTAATTGGAAAATCAAACCTAAAACTGGAGGCGTAAAAAGTGTTAACAACAACCCTTGTAAAAGCAATTGACGTTGAATGGGATTTTGTTGCAGTAACTCCCATCGCTTTCGCCAATTCATTTCTCCTTCTGGAATGTATCCACCACCAAAAGTGTCTACGTACCATCGCAATACTTGAGGAAAGAAAAAGACCCAGTACAACAGGTGTAAATAATCTAGTGGGTTCCATAGGGAGAGGGGGCGCTGAAGTTTGGGAGCTAAGTCTAGACGGGGAACAGGACGTTGTTGGTTCATGAGACACCCCCTCCTACATACTGAGCAAAAGCTCGGTAGCACAACTGCATGAGTCGTTTGGGAAGACCGCCACTTTGCTGCATGAGTTGGGTTATTGTCTCTTCTGAAAAACTGACACTAGTTCCAGCCAGACGGTTGGTAATAAAAACACGCATGGTCGTTTCATTCCACCGCTTGATTTGTTCCTCTTGGCAAATACCTGCTAACGGTGATGTTTTAACTTCATCGTGACTGTCATTAAATAAGTTATCTAATGGTTCGCTCGCAGCAAGAATCAACCGCAGAGGAGCATCATTTCCTTCTGCTAAAGCACGTAGCTGATCTCGGACTTGGCGAGTAAATCCTTTCCAAGTAAATTTCGCCACATTATCGATAGCTAGCAGTACTTTTTTTGGATGTTTTCGTAAACTACGAGCTAGTTCGTAGCCCTTGGATTTACGAAGATCGAGTCTGTCACACAACGCAATGTAGAAGTCACTTTCATTACCGATTTCATTCAAATCGAGAAAAATGGGCTGGCGGGGTGATTGAAGAAGTGTTTCAGCTTGTTGGCAAATTGCCCATAGCAAAGACGATTTGCCAATCCCCTCTTCTCCTATCAAAGCAACGCTACTACCACTTTCTAGTACCTCAAATACCCGTTGAATTTCTCGTTTCCGCCCAAAAAAGTGTCTTGCATCTTCCACTCTCCCTACTAGGGGAACAAAAGGATTCGCATTAGAGTAATCTGTTCTTACTTCTGATGCATCAAAGCTAGTAACAGAGATTTCTAACCCCTTTAACCTAGGCTTATACTTGTCTAATAGTTTATCAATAAAGGCTCGTTGATCGTAACCCGTAACATTCTTTATAGTTATTAAAAATAGTTCCAGCGCTGTTTGAGCTTCATTTACACGACCATGGTTACATAAATAACTGACAATTTGACTGACAACAGTTTTGGTATCGCCTGAGAAATTTATCCTGTTAGTAAAATCAAACAAACCAGCAGATTCTAGGATGACCCGCCGACCTCGTTCCGTTTCCAATTCAGGTATATTTACAAGCAGCTCAATTAAACTATTATAGTCCCTAGATTCTAATCGAATTATCATAATAAGTTTGTAATAAAAGCTAATTCAGCCTTTTTATCTAAATAATTTCACTCTTCCGCGATCGCTTTCACTCCATTTAGATGTAATTTATTAGTAACTGAAAATCTCATTCAGATTGGTAGCTATACTTTTTTAGCATAAAGTGCCAGCATTTAACGCTCGCTCAATAACTCTTGGGCAATATTGCGTAAGTTTGAATTTCCAGGGTTTTTCTGAATTGCCGCACGAATTAAGTCTTCAACCCACCCTTCTGATGCAGCTGTTATTATTAAATTAAAAACAATATCTTCCAAATTACCACCTCCGGCAATTGCATCTAGATTTTTATTCAACCCAAACCATAACAGCTGCTCCAGTGATGACTTTCTAGGAAAAGTATTAATCAGTGCATCTCGTAGTTTTTCTTGCTGCTGACCGGATAAACTCTTTTGTTCTTTCAAATCATTAATAGATGTTTCTGATAATGAAATTTCTGATGACGAAATAATTTTGTTTTTATTTAACCCGATATGATACTTGTCTAATAGTTGGTCAATAAAGGCTTGCTGCTCGTAACCGATATATTCCTTTATAGTTGTCAAAAATAGTTCCAGCGCTGTTTGATATTCATTTATACGACCATAGCTAGATAGAACGCTGACAATTTGACTGACCACAGTTTTGGGGTCTCCTGACAAATCTATCCTTTTACTAAAATCATCCAAACCTGCAATTTCCAGTATTTGCCGCCGCCCTCGTTCGGTTAGTAACTCAGGTATATTTATCAGCAAATCAATTAGCTGTTTGCGATCGTTAGCTTCCAAGCGAATAAGCATTTATACTCCTGTTATTAAAGATATTTTTGGTCTACTTGGTTAAATTCATTGTTTAAACTATCTGTAACTGGAGGAATCATTTTAGTACTTAAATGAACCGCATTTTGGAGCCAGTGCGTTGGACGGGTTCCCCGGCTTGAAGCTCCGGGCGTCGCAAAGAGCGCGAAAAAAGAGGAAAAGCAGATCGATAATCTTATAGTGGGAAGGGAGTAGTACTATGTCGGAGAAATGTATGATATGTAATTTAACATCAAATATTGCCTGTGTGATAAAGAGTATCCCAATGTAGGCATACTGTACTCCCAAAGCAGTGGTAAAGTGTTGCACTAAAGACGAGAAAAACGTTTCCCCAACTGTGGTAGCTCAGCCGCAAGACACAGCAGTTAATGCAAGATTCGTCTGAGTCACTTTTCGCAGAGCCAATCGTAACTCTAGTTGACTCATGACTTGACGGCTCAGAGCGTGTAAGCCAGCGATTTGTTCATGTTTTAGCTGGCGTGGGGTGAAGTCAAGCATGCAGAGAGTTCCCACTGAGTAGCCATCTGAAGTGATGAGCGGTATCCCTGCATAGAATCGGACACCGGGTTGAAAAACGGCTGGGTTTGTGGCAAAATCTTGGTCTGCAAGCGTATCCAAGATGATGAGTGGTTTTCCTTGTTCTTTGGCTCTTTCTTTAAATGAACCGCGAAGACGCAAAGGACACAAAGAAAGAGAAGGAAATTGGTAATCGTATAGCACTAAAGGGAGTAGTTTTTGTATTGTTGTTTTTCCTTTGCGAATGTCCATTAAATCTATAAGAAAATATTTTTTTTTAGGTTTAGCAACTGGGTATAATATAAATTATCATAAAATTTTCAATTATGACACTTTTGCAAGCTAAAAACCTAACTATAGGAGACGTTCATCGATTCTTTGGTTTTCAAAGACAGTATAATAACTCATTTACTTCACTATTATCTTTAGAACCTTTAACTGAATTTGAGCAGCAAGAACTTTTGCAAATCCAAACAGACTTTGATAACTATTTAATAGAAAGCAAAGTATTGGAAGGACTGGTAAAAGCTTTAACAATCTTTCCCTTAATGCGACTGGCTGGATTTTATCGCTCTCCTGTAAAAATTGGATTGGAAGAGAATATTGCCGATCTCGTTATTGAAGACGAAGATACCAGAATCACTGGAAGGATAGATATTTTAGCAATCAATAAGATTAAACTAGCAAAGAATCAGCCTTATTTTTGGGTATTAGCGATTGAAGCTAAAAACAGCGATATTGATGCGTTAGCTGGGTTACCTCAGTTGCTCACTTATGTATATGAAAAGCTAGAAGAGCAAACACCAGTTTGGGGACTAACGACAAATGGAAGGATTTATCAATTTGTTTATATTAAACAAGGAAATCCACCCGTGTATCAGTTAATGCCAATACTTAACTTAATGGAATCTGAAGACGCAATGCAGTTACTACAAGTTTTCAAGGCAATTTGTCAGCTATAGAAATCCTAAATCATTAAACCTTTTGTATAAAAAAACATCTGCATGCATCTGCGTTCATCTGCGGTTAATTATTATCATATAAATTACCCCCCTTAATCCCCCCGATGGATTGGGGGGAAATTAGATTTTCGGTTCCTCCCCTTTCCAAGGGAGGGCTAGGGTGGGGTAAATTCAACCGATTTCTCTTGATACAAAATGTACATTCAATATTTTCTTAACCTCGGTTTTAAGGTCGAATTTACCCCCCTTAATCCCCCTTGAAAAGGGGGGAAATTAGATTTTCGGTTCCCTCCCCTTGGAAAGGGGAGGGTTAGGGTGGGGTAAATTCAACAGATTTCTCTTTCATACAAAATGTACATTCAAGATTTTCTTAACCTCAGTCAAAAATGCCAGAGAATTAAAATCTACCTTACCTCTCATATGGCTAAATAATGACAATGAGCCAACTGAGTTCTCTCCAATCAAATTTTCATAAGGATCTAGTTTGAGATTGATATCTTTCGCTTTTTCATAACGAGAAAAGTGAAACAAAGTTAAATACTGCAAAATTTCATTTTTCAGTTCCCCTTTAAATATGAGCCCCTTATAAATATCTTCATCATCCAGTATGCCTTCATAAATTTTTAAAAAAGTAGAGTAAGAAATCACACCATTGTAGTAGCGATCGCGACTATTTCCAACAGTAACTCCATTAAATAAGTTAAAGAACACAACAGATTTTTTACTAGGATCGTCTACGAGATTAGTCAATTCTGCTGTATCTTGAATATATAGGGATGAACTGACATCAATGTTTTGTAGCCTAACAGCATAGTATTTATCAAAAAACATGGGGTAAATTTTGATATCTTGATGCTGTCCTTTAAACGCTCCAATAACTTCTTGCGACAAAAAGAAGAGCCTATCATCTTCAGTTTTTGTCAGATTTAAGGTACTCGTATAAGGAGCTTTTGCAATATAGAGAAAGTGCCTGCAACCTTGTTGATAAAGCTTAGCAACTTCATCAATAATAACAGTTGGATTCCTAAAAATTTGTTGGTTTTCGTAGTTCTCGGAAAAAGTTTTTAGCAATTGAACTCTGACGGCACCGTTTTGACAGCTTAGCAACAACATTTCTCCCATCAAGGTTGATATTTTTTGAGAACCATTCCACCTTCTGTCACTTTCCCGACTAGAAACTATTACAATGACTAACTTATCAATATTTTTTGGAAGTTCTGAAGCATTAGCAAAGGAAAATGATTTAGGTAATACCGAGTATAAAGAACTCAAAACATTGGGTATTTTAAACTTTCCTTTACTTTGTAAATCCCTAATGTCAACTCCCTGTGTGTTAGAGCGATGTCTTTCATTTAATAAATGCGACAAAACATGAGCAAATGACGCAACAAATTTTTCTATTGGTGCATCATCTTCCTTTGTATGCTGGTGCAATCGTAAAATTGGGATAAATAATCTATTTTGTTGGTGTAATAAGACTCTAAGACATATGTATGTTAACAAAGCAAAGGTAAATCTATAAATAAATAGTTCTTGAGATTCAAATTTACTATTTTCTAATTGGTAAGGAAATAATAACAGTTTTCTTTTGAGAAAATGACTTCTGTAAATTTCCTGACATTTTTTATCTGAAAAAGGTAAAAATAATATAGGCAATGCACCTATATTTGCTGGTGCGTAATTCATTTTAAAGGTTTGCTTGTCTTCCGTCGCTACATAGTGAATGTCGGTAATTGTAATTTTGACAGGAAGGCTGCAAAGTACATCTTCTTTAACATTTGCATCACCAACAGAGATGTATCTAATAACTTCTTTTGGATTTCCTTTTAAAATCGATTTAAAAAATGTATTTTGATGAAGAATTGTGTTAATGTCTGTTTCAAGGATTCCTTTACTGATAGAAAGGTGCTGGGGATATTCTTTGATAGAAAAAGTTCGTTCGGGTTTAATCAAATGAACAAGCAAATTTTTCAAATTAGTAATTTTTTCTTGAACTTTATATTCTTTAAAATATTTAACAATATTGCTTAAAATTTTCTGTTTTTCATTTTCATCGTCTCGTTTAAAGATTTGTACAACTTTTTGCTCAAAATTAGAAATTGGATTGTACTCTAATTGCGATATTTTGGGGTGAATTGCAAACAGACAATAGTAAAGAAAGAGAATTTTTAAAATTTTTCTGGCAAAAACTTCTTTTCTTAAAGGATCTGATAATTCTTCTTTATGTTGTTTGCTTTCAGGATCGAGCAAATTTAAATAGTATGCAAATACGTTTTTACCACCGTATGCTTGTACTTTGCCATCAAATTTGAGCTTAACGCCTAAGATGAATTGGATTTCTCCTCTTTCATCATCTGTTGTTTCTCCCAAATATCCTTCTATTTTGGGAATAATTGGTAGCATTTCATAGGCTTCTGCACGGGAAAAAATATCTTTGTAGTTCAAGGAAACACCAGCATAGCTGACTAGGTAATCTCCATCTGCTTTATTAGCATCATTGATATATTCTTCAATCAGCCTCAATCTCCTAATTGTGTCTTGGAGATAAATAACTGCTTCACTATTGCTACGACTGGTATCGGGGTTAATATTCTCGTAGAGATACTCTAAATAGTTTATTTGAGCTTTTTTCTTTAGTTTCCCTAGGGTTTCTGTATCTATAATTCGCTTGAGTCGATAAAAATCTAATTGCAGGTTGTCTTTATCTTTGTATAAATCTTCAAGAAGATACCCTAATTCTTCTTGTTCTTCTTCACTTACAGAGGCAAACTGAATTCTTATATACTGTTCTAAACCTTTTTTTAAGTGCTCGTTAAATTCTCGTGTTTTTTGTACGGCAATTGTTAGTTTGTGAAATCTTAAGACGGCTTTATCTTTATGATTTTTATCTCGAAACGTTAATCTTTGCTTTTGTAAACCTTCGTAGGAGTTAAACGGATAGGTAAAGTTTAAGCTAGCTGTATCGCCTTTCAAGGTTTGCAAGTCTGTCACTAAACTTTCTACAAACTCTTTTACGTTTGTTGAAGAACTTTGCTGTGCGATGGGCGCAGCTCCACCTTCTCCTGTCGGTGAGCCTTCGCGCAGGGCGATCGCATCTCCTAATATCTGTTTGACACAATCTGCGATCGCTTGGATCTTCTCAGGAAATAATTCTTTACAACCCGGACTCAAGTTGACGGTAGCGGATTTCGCACCACTAGCTGCAGCACCTAAGGGATTGCTAATCTGCAACCGAGCTACTTGACTGGCTATAGCGTCTACATCAATGCGTAGTCTCAAACCGTCGGGCGATACTCCAAACAGGTTTTTAGATTGCTGATTTCGTAGAATTTGTAAAATTTTGTCAAGGAGATCGCTGTAGTCTACAAAAACCAACTCGTTGTTACCTGTTTGTATAGTATTCACTCTACTTGCTCCTAGCCTTTTTCTATGGCTTGTTCGGTGAATACTTAGTATAATTCATTGTCAATGTACTGACATCCGAGCTTTCCACGAAATGTTGTTAACTCACTGTGCGAGGCGGAGCCTCGCGCTCTGCATTCCCAGCCTGAGGCTGGGAACGAGGGAGACAAAGGAGACTATACTAGTGCGGCGGCTTTCTCTAACAATCCCTGGAATAACTTTAGCCCATCGCTATTGCCTAACATGGAGTCAGATGCTCTCTCAGGATGAGGCATCATCCCCAAGACGTTACCTTGAAGATTGCAAATCCCGGCAATGTTGTTTAGCGAACCATTGACATTATCTCCCTCATAGCGAAACAACACTTGACCGTTATCTTCTATCTCTGATAGGGTATCCTCATCTGCATAGAATCGCCCTTCTCCGTGGGCAATAGGCAATGTAATGATTTCGCCTGTTCGATAATTTTGCGTCCAGGGAAGATCTGTACGCTCAACTTTGACTCTAACGCGATCGCAGATGAAATGTAAGTCTTGATTTCGCACCAATGCCCCAAGTAGCAGCCCTGCCTCAGTCAGCACTTGAAAACCGTTACATATACCGAGAACTGGTTTACCCTTTTGAGCGTGTTCTATAACTTGTGGCATAACCGGAGAAAACTGCGCTATGGCACCACAGCGGAGGTAATCTCCGTAACTAAAACCGCCTGGGATGATAACGACATCGACATCGGAAAGGTTAGTGTCTTGATGCCAAACCATGCGAGTTGGTTGTCCCATCAAGTCTTTTGTGACATAGGCAACGTCGCGATCGCAGTTAGAACCAGGAAAAACAATAACACCAAATTTCATAATTAGTTAGGGGTTAGTGGTTAGTGGTTAGTGGTTAGTAGCTTCAAACAACTAACAACTCACTACTAACCACTAACATTAGTACACATTAGTTTCTGTTTCGACTTCACTCAAATCAAAGCGATAGTTTTCAATCACGGGGTTTGCGAGCATTTGGTCACACATCCGATCCAAATCTTGGCGGGCTGTGGTTTCATCAGGTGAGGAGAGGGTAATTTCAATGTATTTACCGATCCGCACCCGCTCGACATTGTGATATCCTAGCTGTTTCAGTCCTGAGTTCACTGCTACACCAGCAGGGTCTAGGACTGAAGGACGGAGTGTCACATAAATTTTAGCTTGATACTTCCTTTGCACTGGCTTTAGCTAAAGACTGCGATCGTAATACTACATCCTTTTGCTGCAAGTGGAAGATATAAGATTTTGCTTATTAAAAGTTAAGCTAAAACTTAGCCAAGGTAACAATTTAAAAAATCTTGTTGCTAAGAGACTATAAGATTCCCATTATTAGGGGTTAAGCTAGAGAATAGTCATGGTGACAGTATAAAAAATACTGGTTAAATACTAGAGTCTCAATGGTATGTTGTTGTCTATGAGAGCCATTCGCACGCGCAGTCAAGATCGCATTCTAAATCTGCTGAAAACCGTCAAGCAGGGTATATCCGCTCAGGATATTTATGTGGAGTTACGCAACCGCAACCAAAGCATGGGGTTGGCAACCGTTTATCGTTCTTTAGAAGCCTTAAAACTTGAAGGCATGGTACAAGTGAGGACATTGGGTAACGGAGAAGCCCTTTACAGCTTAGCGCAGCAAGACAAGCATCACCTCACCTGCCTCCAGTGTGGTGCATCCATTCCAATTAATCAATGCCCAGTCCACGACCTAGAAACTCAGTTGCAAGATACACATAAGTTCAAAATTTTCTACCACACCTTAGAATTTTTCGGCTTGTGCAGCCAATGCCAGGTAGCTCAAGCGTCTGGGGAATAGGGGGTAGGGAGTAGGG
>NZ_WJFC01000172.1 GCF_009725235.1 Scytonema sp. UIC 10036 | reverse complement strand
AAATCCAAAATCCAAAATCCAAAATCCAAAATCCAAAATCCAAAATCCAAAATCCAAAATCCAAAATCCAAAATCCACGCATCCCCTACCCCCATGACAAAAGTCATGAATCCATAGTTACTTTTTTCCCAAACTATTTGGGAGTTTTGCTTCATGCGATCTATATAGATACCCGCATAAGATATGCATATGGCATTTAAGTATTAATAATGTCTCATGCTCCGTCTCCCCAGTCCCAGCAAAATGGGGGCTTGGGAGTTTCTTAATTTTATTGTTACATTACAGGATAATTGTTACGGGATGACGGAAGTGAAGGAAGCATCAGGATTAAACAGCAATACGCAACCCTGGAAGGAAACTGATTCTGTCAAGGGGCGCATAAAAATCAGGGTACCAAAATGGGCAGTGGCATTGCTGGTTTTAGGGCTTCTTGGGGGAGTCGGTTATTTTGGGGTACAACAATTCATGATGACACAGCGTCAGGAATTTCGCCGCCGCATCCAAACAGCACCCGCTGAACGGACAAATCTTCCTGTGACGATCGCAGCCAACGGTACTGTCAAGCCAGAACGTTCGATTAATGTCAGCCCGAAGAACTCAGGCGTTCTCAAACAACTCCTGGTTAAGGAAGGCGATCGCATCAAGCAAGGACAACTTCTAGCATACATGGACGACTCCAACCTGCGAGGGCAACTGACCCAAGCCAAAGGAGAACTCGCAAATGCCCAGGCAAATTTGCGGTTGGTACTAGCCGGTAACCGGAGTGAAGATGTTGCCAAAGCCAGGGCTGATGTGGTAAGAAACGAAGCCCAACTTCTGCAAGCGAAATCTCGCCTGGACTTGGCATCCTCTCGCGTGAGGCGGTTGCAGGGTCCCGTGTCAGAAGGAGCTGTTGCTCGTGACTCGTTAGATGAAGCTTTAACTGAAGAGCGTAATGCCAGAGATAATATAGAACAGGTCAGAGCCAGTTTAGCTGTAGCAAAAGAAGAACTTGCCAAGCAAAGAAATGGTTCTCGCCCAGAGGAAATTGACCAAGCACGCGCTCAAGTCTTAGCTGCACAAGGGCGTTTGCAGACAACACAAGAACAAATCAACGATACCATTATTCGCGCTCCCTTCACTGGAGTCGTCACGCGCAAATACGCTGACCCCGGTGCTTTCGTTGCCCCTACCACCGCAGGAAGCGATGTATCTTCTGCTACTTCATCTTCTATTCTAGCACTCGCATCGCAAAATCAGGTAACGGCAAAAGTTGCTGAAACTAATATTTCTCAAATCAAATTAGGACAATCGGTCACCATTAAAGCAGATGCTTATCCAGACAAAACTTTTACAGGAAAGGTCATTCAAGTTGCAGCCCAGTCCACAGTAGAGCAAAACGTTACAAATTTTGAAGTCAAATCCTCCCTTAGCGATCCGCAAAACCTACTAAAGTCGGGAATGAACGTGAATATAGATTTTAACGTGGGGCAATTAGAAAACGCCTTAGTCATTCCCACAGTTGCCATTGTAAGGCAAGACAATTCCAGTGGAGTTATGGTGTTCTCTGAATCTAAAGAAGGAAACAGAAAAAGACCGCAATTCCGACCAATTTCAACTGGAGTCACAGTGGGCAATAAAACTGTAGTTCGTTCTGGCTTGAGGGAGGGAGAACAAGTGTTGTTGAGTTTTCCACCGGGAGCGCGTCCCCAGCAGGGAATGAATCCCAGGATGTCGCCCTTTGGGGGTGGTGGCGGGCTACCAAGGCGCATGCGTTAGGAGTGTTTTTTTTATGGCAAAGTCTATTCGATTAACTAAAATTTCTTTATTTGAAATTCTATCAATGGCAGTGGAAGCCCTTTGGAGCAATCGCCTCCGCACGGGATTGACAATGCTGGGAGTGATTATTGGGATTACTTCAGTGATTGCCGTGACTTCTGTAGGGCAGGGTATACAAAAAGCCACCGAGTTGCAGATTCAAGCGCTTGGTTCTAATGTCATGTTAGTGTTGGCGGGATTTGCTCGCACAGGGGGGATCAGTCAGGGTGTTGGGACTTCATCAACTCTCACTTGGGAGGATGCACGGGCAATTGAAGAGCAAGTGACGGCGGCGCAATCTGTCACGGCTTATCTACAGCGTGGAGTTCAGGTGGTCTATGAGGGACAGAATATTTCTACCACAGTTCTGGGTACCGATCTCAATTACCCTGAAGTGAGAAATGTTAACCCTCAAGAAGGGCAGTACTTTACTCAAGAAGACTTGGATAGTGCCAAACCAGTGGTTGTTCTGGGCAGCAAAGTGCGAGACGATCTGTTTGGCGTTGGGGGATCGGCTATCGGGGCTAATATTCGCATTCAAAACGGACGTTACACAGTGATTGGGGTGATGGAGGAGAAGGGGGCATCAGGAACTCAAAACCAAGATGACCAAATGTACATCCCGCTTACGAATATGTCTGCCAGAATTGTTGGTAACAATGCTCTCAACGGTACAGCTATTAATGGTGTATGGATCAAAACTCAAAATGAGGCACAATTGGATGCAGCTCAGTTTCAGGTGACAAACTTGCTCCGCATTCGGCACAATATATATCCGCCTCAAGCAGATGACTTTCGCATCATCAATCAAGTTGATATCATCAACACTTTCACCAGTGTTGTGGGGCTGTTTACCGTTTTGGTAGGAGCAATAGCTGGTATTTCTTTGGTTGTTGGGGGCATTGGTATTGCTAATATCATGTTAGTTTCAGTTGTGGAAAGAACCAGAGAAATTGGTATTCGCAAGGCAGTAGGAGCAACCAAAAGCGCTATTCTGAGTCAGTTCTTGACTGAAGCAGTGGCAGTGGCTATTGTGGGTGGAGCAATTGGTATTGGTTTTGGCATTTGCTTGACCTTTGTAGCTGCTAATGTGTTTAAATTTCCGTTTATTGTGTCCTTCGGGGCAATTATTGCTGGCTTTTGTGTCTCGTTTATGACTGGATTGATAGCAGGAGTTATTCCAGCCCGTAACGCTGCTCGACTCGATCCCATCAATGCTTTGCGTAGTGATTGAGGATAGAGACAAGGGAGACACGGGAGACAAGGGAGACACGGTAGACAAGGGAGAGTGATGAAGATGACAGCGATGATTTGGATGGAAGGTATCACTAAAACTTACCGTTTGGGTGAGACTGAAGTGCCAATCCTTAAAGGCATTAACTTGACAATTGAGGAAGGCGAATATGTGGCTATTATGGGGATGTCTGGTTCCGGTAAGTCTACCCTCATGAATATTATGGGTTGTTTGGATCGCTCGACAAGCGGTCATTATGTTTTGGAGGGGCAAAATTTAACGACTTTAAATGATGATGAGTTAGCTTTCATCCGCAACCAGCGCATTGGTTTTGTGTTTCAGCAGTTTAATCTTTTGCCTCGCGCTACTGCAGTGGAAAACGTAATGCTACCGATGGTGTATGCAGGGGTTCCCAAACATCAACGGCAGAAGAGAGCGATCGCGGCTCTAACAAGAGTCGGGTTAGCAGAACGATTGAACAACCGCCCCAATCAGCTTTCTGGGGGACAACAGCAAAGAGTTGCGATCGCTCGTGCTTTAGTGAATCGTCCGGCGTTGGTGCTTGCCGACGAACCAACAGGTGCTTTGGATAGTCAAACTTCCCAAGAAGTGATGGATTTACTGAGTGAATTAAATCATCAAGGTATCACAATCGTTATTGTAACTCATGAAGCTGATGTCGCTGCCAGAACTAATCGGGTGATTCACGTTAAGGATGGATTAATTGTTTCTCCTGTAACTGTGGGGTAGAAAATTCTGTAAAATATGTACTTTCTTTTGTATCTATCTTTAGGGGAATGCTCTCTGAAAAACTGGTATGGTATTTTTGAATTTCTGCAAGCAAACTGCTAGTAGAACTCTGAGTGCCGCTTTATGACAAACTATAAAGCTCCTATTACAAAACTTAATTTAGCCTTGTACGCGAAAAAGTTAATTTTGCCTCTCAAGTTGGGCATTCTCAATAATATCGGAAGAGCCATTGATTGTGTTAGGGCTGCTTCTACCTTTCTATGGAGATAAATCAATATGAAAAGTGATTTTCTTTATCCTCAAAATGCTTATCATGGTGTTACAACTCCAGAAAACCTCAAGTTTGATGCGATGTTGCAATACTTTACACAACGGGTTAATTATATTGTTAGTTTAGAAACTAATGGGAAACTTCCAACTGTTGAGGCTTTTGAAAAAATTCAATCTTTGTGGGAACAAGTGGATAATCTGAAAAAGGAGTTAGGGATTGGAACGTCTCGTTCTAGTGGCGAGGAAAAGTAAAATTATTAGAGATCGATCTCATGCTATGTAAGGGAATAAAAACCGCAGATGCACGTAGACTCAAATAATTTGACTCTCGTTGTAATCATTTGAATCATAGTTATAGAGGATACCAAGTTGCTAATATTGGGACTTTTCTAATCGATCGCAATATTGAGAGACAAGCACTTATTCTTGGAGCTGGCAATGTGTTCGTTCTGCGATCGCACTAGCTAAATTTTGAAAGTCTTTATAAATGCTTTTTGCTGCTTGCATGAATGTACCGAGAGCACCATCAGCAGGTTTTAGATGAAACATTGGTTTTTGAGCGTCTTTTGCAATATCTATTAGGCTGGCGTAATATTTTAACCAACCCAAACAATTAGAATCGTCTCCAATAGAAATATTATAAATTTCTGGATTATTTAAAACGGCTTTTTGATAGATTTCTGGAATTTCAGTTAGTAAATTTTGGTAATTTCGGACAGGGCGATCGAATCTCACGGGATGTTGTCGGATAATATAACCTGCCAGTTCCATTTTTGCTAGATGAATCTCTAGATCTAAATTATTTTGTATTTCTTGCCATTGCGATCGCCAATTCTGTAATGTAGTTCCAAGATGAGTTAAGGCTCTAGTGGCAAAGAAATCTAAGGTTAGTGGAATAATAATATAATCGGCTGCAATTAATGCTGCGCGATTAATGGCTCCGAAATTAGAAGCTAGATCTATTAGAATTATATTAGCTTCATGAGCTATGGCTGCTTCTTGCAAAATTTTCTGAAAGACAGATATGAATTGAAAAGCAAGTTTTTGTCGTTGATTATCTTTTACATCATATATTCCAGTTATCCAAGATTCTGTCAGATTGCTCTCTATTTGAAAAAGTTCTATGTTACCTGTTAAAAGGGCTAGGCGATCTTCAACGATTTCTAAACAGGGTTCAGATATATTTCCTAATCTCAGCATTGGAGCTACACTAGCAAAAATAGTATTTTGTTGCTGCCAAAGTTCTTCAAGGCGCTCCTCTCCCAAAAACATCATAGATAAATCGGCTTGAGGATCTAAATCGGCAGCAAGAACTCGATAACCCAGTTCCCTGTACATCCATGCTAAATGATAAACTAAGGTTGTTTTGCCAACGTCGCTTCTGTTATTAAAAAAAGCAATAGTTGTAGTTTTCATAATTTTTTTCTAACTGTCGCTATTACATAGGCATCATCTATAAAAAACTCTGGTGGTGGGTTGCCATTTTTTTGTAACTGTTGGCGTGCAAGTAGAATTCCTATACCAAAACGCTGAACGTAACCAAGATTTTTCATGGCTTCAGCAAGATGAGGGTTTCTATAATCTGTTATACCTGGTTGTCCAAAGTTTTGCCTATTGACTTGCCCAAAAGGACTACCAGGATTTTGAATTTCAATGCGATCGTTAAACCAAGAAATTCTTACTGGTGCATTTGTCCCTTCATAGGTACGGTGCAGAACGGCATTTCTTGCTAGTTGTTGTAGAGCTACTATTGGGTAATCTGGTTGACGAACTTCAATAGGACTAGCAGTGATGTCTGTCACCACGGAAATATGAGATTGAAGAGTTTCATCTAATATTTCAAGTAAATTAGGAAGCGCACTACTAATTTCTTTTTGGTCTTTAATTGGATCGGTGAACTCAGTACCGTCAATCCGAAGAAATTGAATATAAGCACAAGAGACTAATTGCCTTGGATTATTACCTACCACTAATAAACCCAGAATCGTTGGTTTAGGTAGTGGTTCCACTGTAGCAAATCTTAATGCCGTTAATTGTTGTTCGACGGAACGTTGATTTTCTTCCAGAATTTCAGTGGCTAGAGATGCAGTCAAATAAACTCGATAGAACAAGTCTAGATTTAGATCGTTTAAACTAGCAGATGCAAGAGGTTGAAGATCGAAAGGTAAATCCTTCGATCGCCTTTTCTCTGCTAAACGACGCTCTTCTTCTGCTGTAGCAGTTGCTCTACGGGGACCAACTCTCACCCAAACACGTCCATTAAAGCGTACAGGTGGTGCGTCTGATGGTTCCACAATAACAACAGCTAGTTCGCATCCACCAATAGTTCGTTTTTGAACAATCATTGTGGGAAAAGGTAAAATGTTACCATCCGATCGCATTCCTGAAAGCGTTAGTAACAGCTTATCATCGATTGTCAGGTTGGCACAGTTACCATCATCCTTGACACCAATAAATAAGACTCCTGGTTTTTGATGGTTTGGCAAGTCATTGGCAAATGCACAAACTGCTTCGCAAAGCTTACCTTTATCAGAAATCGAAGCCTTACGTTCCACCCGATCTGATTCCAAATCTTTTAGAAGAACTTCCAATTCCTCATCATTCATTTATGTATAGCTTTACCTAACTTTAATTTTTAACCTTAGTTCATTTCTTTTATCATATCCTGCTGACTACAGGTAAAAGAACAGTTGCAAATGTTCTTTGGCTCTAGCTACTGCGTCTATTTCGGCGAAGATGCTGAAAACATTATAGCCGTACTGTATAGATCTAATCTTGATTGACCGCGTAAATATCCATGTGGGAGTTTCTCAGGGAACAGGAGACAAGCTTAAAGAAATCCCTATACACTGAGATGTATATACGATAAGGAGGGAGCAACAGGGCAGTTACTCCAAGACGATCGCTCGTGGTGAAATTATTTTAATTCTCAGTAAAAAATCATAGCTTAACGATAGTTCACTTCTAATAGTTTTGCAACAGCTGCGGTATAATCAGCAAGTAAAAGTAATTATTCTAGTCAATGAGGCAAGTGAAGACTTTGAAGATGACAAGGCGTGGCATTGTTTTGGTGTTGAGAACAAGTCGCTAAAGGCAGTTATGGTAAGCAATAAATAAACTACAGCAGTGGTTTTGGGATTGAAATTTGGGATTGAAACACTGAAATAGATTAAACAAAATGACCAATGCAGGACAACCATCAACCATTGAGGAACGCTTAAGTCGATTAGAAACACTGTTTTCTAACGTTGGGGAAACTGTACTCGCTCAAAATAATGCAATTGCAGCTTTAGGGGCTAGCGTCCAACAAACTAATCAAAATGTTAGCGCTCAGAGCGCGACTATTGATGTGCTGGTTGCGAATATACAGCAATTAACCGAGAGTGTTGCTGCAGTAAATCAAAGAGTAGATTCTTTAGCCCAACAGACCAACAGCAACATAAACAACTTAACTAATCGTATGGATCGGCTAGCAGCAGAAGCAGCAGCCGATCGCCAGCAAGCCGCAATCGATCGCCAAGAATTTAGAACCGAAATTCGACGGATTTGGGAGTATTTGCGCGACAGGAACGGTAGTAGTAGTCCACCACAGGCATAAATTGGATTTGGCAAGTACCCACTACTTGCCATGATATCGCCCAGCAGGTTACAGTTCGCATTGATGGTGCAAAGACAGGTTCTGGAGTGATTATTGAGCGCCGAGGAAATATTTATACCATTTTGACGAACTGGCATATCGTAGAACAAAATGCGGGAAACTATACTGTTCAGACTAGCGATCGCAAAACACATCAGATAAACCCTAGGACAATAAAACGCATCGGTAATGTCGATTTAGCTGAGATGCAATTCACAAGTACAAAGAACTATCGGAAAGCAGATGTATCTTATGACAAACTCAATCCAGGTGCAACAGTTTATATTTCTGGTTGGGCAGATCCAGATAGAGTTAGTATAACACGCGAGTATATAATTTTACCGCAAGTCATTACCAGGGTTGTGCAAAACCCTAAAGATGAATATGCTTTGGTGTTTAGCACTCCTACTAAACCCGGAATGAGTGGTGGTCCTATTTTAAATGAACGGGGACGCTTAGTAGGAATTCACGGACAAGCGAGAATAGACGCAAGAACTGAGACGACGGATTTTTTAGGTATTCCCATCAAAACTTATTTAACTCTTCCCGCAAATACAGCGTTTGCAAATTCAAGAGAAACACCAGCACCGTCTCAACAACCAACTCCTCCAAATTCTAGTCCACCAAAAACAGTAGCACCACCTGTAGATCTGCAACCATCAGTAGCTAAAAACTCTCGTACTCAGTATAATCCACAAAGAAGGCCACAAATAGAACAACAACCAGAAACGGTGGATGCAAATGCAGTAAACGCACTCACCAATGATTTTACAGATGCCATGCAAGGCATAAATCCAACTGGTGAAGCTGCCTATGAACCTTATAAAAAAGCTGGTGAAGCCAATCAGCCTATGCCCCAGTGATAAATCTAAACCTTGTTACGCTTCTACCAACTCTACTGCATTGGGATGTGTTTCTTTAAAGATAAGCTATTCTGCTCAAAATGTACCAATTGCGAGATAATAGCAGACAAGTTAACTCCTTTACCATGAATTTTTAACAAAGTTTTAAAGAGGTGCAACCATGATTACGATTGCTCAAGATAGCGATTTAACACACCTTGAAAACAACCTGCTTCGACAAATCAGAATCAAAGAACATCAGTTGAAAATTGCCCGAGAATTTAATATGATCTACGTCGCTGAAACATTACAGAAGCAATTGTCAGAGTTAGAGAATCAATTGCCAGAGTCCTATAACCTTGATTTTCAAGCATTGATGAGTTTATTAGATGATGAAGGTTTGTAGTTTGTTAATACAATGTCTTATACACATTTAGTATTTCTTTTCCTCGATCTTACTGAAGAAAGCCAGAGGTATTTTGTTTTGTAAAATCACTCTCCTGCAATTGGTTCATCCAATTGGGTGAATGCTAAATTCGGCTTTGGACGGTACCCTGAAAATATAGCTATAAACGATAAGCGATCGCTTCTCAGCGCAAAAAAACATAAGTTTTTTACTCAAATCTTAACCGAACGCTGAAATACCGATCGCTTACATTTATACACCAACTGTAGCTTGTAATTAAGGTCAGAGAGTGGATGAACCCGTGAAAGCCCTGTATACACCAACTTCCCAACTAGAAGCATTCTCTCGGTTAGAAAGAATTGCAGCCAATTTACCGGGAATGATTTTTCAATTCCTCAAACGGCAAGATGGTTCCCGAACTGTTATATACGCCAGTTCTGGCTGTCACGAACTCTTTGAATTGGAACCAGAATTGGTGCAAGCAGATTTTCAGATATTACATAACATAGCTCATCCACAGGATGTCACAAGTTTTGAGCAATCTATAGCCGTATCTTGTGCAACAGGCGAACCTTGGCATTGGGAAGGTCGAATCGTGACTCCTAGTGGTAAACTGAAATGGGTTCAAGCAGCTTCTCGTCCGGAACGACAGCCATCAGGAGACATTATCTGGGATGGGTTAATTATTGACATTACAGATCGGAAACTCGCAGAAGAAAAGTTGCGAGAAAGTGAAGCAAGATATAAAGCTATTTTAGATGCAATACCCGACTTGATGTTTCGTCTCAGTCGCGATGGTAAGTATCTAGACTTTAAAGGTGAGGGTGCAAATGTCACCATTCCCAGACATGAAATCATTGGGAAGCACCTGCGAGATTTCTTACCTCCCGATGTTGTCTTACTTAGCCAACAAGCTATTGCCAAAGCTTTAGAGACTAAAAGTTTACAAACTTGTGAATATCAACTGCCATCACCACAGGGAATGCGCGATTATGAAGCACGGTTAGTTGTGAGCGGACAAGATGAAGTTTTGACAATTGTTCGGGATATTACCAACCGCAAACAAACAGAAGTGAATTTAAGAAGTTTGGCTGAAAAGTTTGCTAAAGTTTTTCGTGCTAGTCCAAATCCGATTACAATTAGCACGCTGTCAGAAGGTCGTTTTATAGAAGTCAATGATAGTTTTGTCGAACAGTCAGGATATCAGCGAACCGAAGCGATCGGTCGTACTGCTACCGAACTTAAAATTTGGGTGAACGATCGCGATCGCATTGCACTAGTACAAGAATTACAGAAAAAAGGTGTTGTTCGCAACATGGAAGCAGAATTTCGCCCCAAGTCAGGTGAGGTGAGAACGGGGTTATTTTCTGCTGAAATCATTTCTTTAGATGGCGTTCAATGCCTGCTATTTATCAATCACGACATCACCGAACGCAAAAGGGCAGAAATCGCCCTGCGTGAATCAGAGGAAAAATTTTTTACAGCCTTTCGATGCAGTCCCAATCCCATCACCATTCTTTCTCTTAAAGATGGACGCTATGTTGACGTTAACGATACCTTTCTCCAAATTACAGGCTTTCGTCGAGAAGAGGTCATCGGTCGTACTCGCAAGGAATTAAATATTTGGGTAAACCCCCAAGATTGTGCCACAATACACCAAATTTTACAACAAAAGGGGTTTGTTCGCAATTTAGAAACTGAATTTTATAACAAATCTGGTGAACCAAGGGTCGTTTTGTTTTCAGCCGAAGCAATATCTCTTGGCGGAGAACCTTGTATGCTTTGCGTCGCCAATGATATCACAGAACGCAAACAGGCGGAAGATTTAGTCCGGCTGTCAGCAAAACGCGATCGCCTTTTAGCACAAACCTTGGCGAGAATTCGTACCTCACTCGATCTCGACCAAATCCTGCAAACCACTGTTAATGAAGTGCGGCAATTTTTAGAAACAGATCGAGTTTTTATTGCTTTGAATGAGTCGTCCTCACAGTCTAATATTCTCGCTGAATCCGTCGATCCCAAATACCCATCTTTATTAGGTTGGAAAAGTGACGATGAAACACTTTTGGCAGAATTAAAAGGGTTGCTTGGCAGCAATCGGTTGCGCGTTGTGGAAGATATTACCCAAACAACAGTTTCAGATAAAGTTAAAAACCTCTACCAACAATTCCAAACCAAAGCCACCTTAGCTGTACCTATTATAATGGGTGAAGAATTGTTTGGCGCTTTGATAGCAAACCAGTGTAGCAAAACGCGATGCTGGCAGGCAATGGAAATTGATTTGCTGCAACAAATGTCAGAACAAGTTGCCATCGCAATTCAGCAAGCACAACTCTATCAACAACTCGCGCTTCTCAACACCAATTTAGAACGTCAGGTAGAAGAACGCACAGCACAATTGCAGCAGAAAATGCAGGAACTCCAAGAACTGAACCGGGTAAAAGATGTTGTTTTACACACAGTTTCCCACGAACTGCAAACCTCAGTCATGGTAACTGATGGTACTGAATAATTTGTTGGGGACAGGGGACAGGGGATTGGGGACAAGGGACTGGCGACAAGAGACTGGCGACAAGGAGAACTCACTCCCCCCTCCCCCTGCCCCCCGTCCCCTCCCTCCTCTATTCCGTGTCCCGTTTTATCCTAGAGAGAATGCTACAAGGAACGAGCGCCAACTACAGATGATAGAATCTTTACTTGAGTTGCATTCTAGCTCGTCACACGGCATAGTTCTCCGACCAAATAAAGTATCATTTAGTATATTAAATAAGGAGATAACCAAAAACTTGGCACCAATACTCTTACAAAACCAAGCAACTGTAAAAAATTTGGTTCCAAAGGGTTTACCATTAGTTATTGCCGATCCAACTAAATTGCAGAAAGTGGTCAACCAATGGATTACACATAGTTGCCAGCACAATCCACCAGGACTAAAATTTACTCTGAAAGCTGTAGTTCAGGATGATGTCATTCGATTTACGATTCAAGATGATGGTATCAGCATGAGTAAAATAGAATGCGATCGCCTGTTCGATTTGTACGTCCGCGATCCCCAAGCTCGATGCACCACAGGTATTGGCTTGAAGATGTTTCTGTGTCGGCAAATTATCAAAGCACATGGTGGTGAAGTTGGTGTTAGCAGTAACCGCAAGCGAGGATTAACTTTCTGGTTTACATTGCCTATAGCTAGTCTATCTTCATGAAAGGGGCGCTTACAGCAGTTTTCACCTAAATGAACCACACCGTTTGTAGGGGCGCAAGGCAAGAGCGCCCCTACGACTGCTGTAAATTGAGAATTGGGGAAAAAGCTACCTGTCAGGGATAGACTTTCAACCATCCTAGCCCCCAATCCCTAATCCCTAACCCCCTAGTAAAGATTTGGTCAAAGTAAATGGCGACCATATTAAAAACAGTACAAAAGAGTTTGAGAAAGATTTTTTGCGCTATCGACTTGCTAACACGTAGCCCCATAACTACTGAATATAAAGCATGGCGCAATCATTTTTTGTGGCAAAGATTGCATCTGGGACTTTGGATCGCCATAATCCTAGTTTTGAGCTTTATTTGCCTGAATATATACGACGTCTTATTTTCATTGAAAGATTTAACCAAGGTTCCCAAACAAATAAAACCTCTGCTTTTTGCCCTGCAAGGTGCCATGATGGTAGGCTTGCTGACTTGTCTCACCGTACATAGAACACAGTTTGGACGTCGCTATCCCGAAGTTGTGTTTTTGGGATTATCTTGGTCAATCACTCTCGTAGAACAGATTTGGGCAACATTCAACGGTTTTGCCATACCCGATTTGATTACTTGGTTTTTAATGTTTTTAAGCCAAGCCATACTCATACCGGTTCGATGGATTCTTCACTTAGTTGCTCAGCTGGGTGTAGTCATTTACTTTTTTGGTGTGAATACAACACTGGGATTGAAACTACCGCCGCCCAAAAGTCAGGAGTCAATCTACGACGTCGCAATGATTTTAGCCTTATTTTGGTTTTGTTTTATTTGTGACATTGGTGTATATCTGTACGATCGCCTGCAGCGTTCTGAGTTTTCTGCAAGGAGAGCATTGGAGGAAGCATATCAAAAACTCAGAACCACAGAAGCCAAGTACCGCAGTATCTTTGAAAACGCAGTTGAAGGAATTTTTCAAAGTACACCAGATGGACGTTATATTACAGCCAATCCTGCCCTTGCCAAGATTTATGGATATTTGTTACCTGAAGAAGTGACAGAAAATTTTACCGATATCGAACACCAACTGTACGTCGATCCCAACCGTCGTGCTGAGTTTATGCGTCAGGTGGAGGAGAACGGTAATATCTCTGAGTTTGAATCCCAGATATATCGCTCAGACGGCAGCATTGTTTGGATTTCTGAGAAAGCGTATGCTGTTCGAGATGAAAGTGGAAATATTCTTTATTATGAGGGTTTAATTGAGGATATAACCAAACGCAAACAAGCTGAAGAAGCGCTACAGGAACAGCTTGATTTTTTACAAGTCTTAATGAATACAATACCAACCCCTGTTTATTATAAGAACCTTCAAGGCATCTATATGGGCTGTAATAAGGCTTTTGAAGAAGCTTTAGGTTTTAGTAAAGAGCAAATCCTTGGAAAAACCGTATATGATTTTACATCAAAAGACATAGCAGATAAGTATCATCAAGCAGATATGGTATTGCTTGAACAACAAGGAGTTCAAACCTATGAAAGCAATCTTGTCTACAAAGATGGTGTGCAACATGATGTGATATTTTACAAAGCAACATTTTCCAAGGCAGATGGAACGCTTGGTGGTTTGGTGGGGGTTATTTTGGACATCAGCCAACGCAAGCGCACTGAAGAAGCATTGAGAGTCTTTTTCCATGCAGTTTCTCACGATCTACGCAATCCAGTGTTGGGAACTTTGATGGTGCTAAGGAATTTGTTAAAAACAGGGGAAATAGGGCATCGGGCATCGGGCATTGAGAATAAAACCGATGCGCCATTCCCCATGCCTAATTCCCAAATTCCAGTACCCCGCTCTATTTTAGAACGAATGGTACAGAGTAGCGATCGCCAATTGAGTTTAATCAACTCTTTGATGGAGGCGCATGCCAGTGAAGTGCAGGGTATTTTGTTGCAGCGCCAATCCGTACAACTCTCTGCTGTGGTGGAAGCTGCGATTGCAGATTTAGAAGCGATACTCCAAGAAAATCAAGATACTGTCACAAATCTGGTAACCGCAGATTTACCACTCATCAACGGCGATCCAACACAGCTGTGGCGGGTTTATACTAACTTGATTGTCAATGCCATTAAGCACAATCCCCCAGGATTAGATATTACCTTGAGTGCTACGCATGAGGGCGATCTCATTTATTGCACCGTTTCTGATAACGGTGTGGGAATGACGAAGCAACAGTGCGAGAGATTATTTGAGCTTTACTTTCGAGGTGAGAGCGCTCGCAATTCTCTCAGTTTGGGATTGGGATTGTATATGTGTCGGCAAATTATTACTTCCCATGGAGGGGAAATTGGTGTGAAAAGTATCCAGGGTGCAGGAACATCCTTCTGGTTTACATTACCTTTGTTTGAGCATCCAAACATCACCCCAGCACAATTATAATTCGTACCAATTTAATGAACGCTGATGCAGTTTCTATTCACATTATTGATAATGGTTTGGGTATCAGTGAGGCAGTTAGAACCCGTTTGTTTGACCCCTTTTTTACTACTAAACCTGTTGGCAAAGGTACGGGGCTGGGATTATCCATCAGTTACCAAATTATTGTTGATAAACATCAAGGTACACTCGAATGTTACTCCACCCCAGGTGAGGGAACAAAATTTGAAATTGTGATTCCACTCCAACAGAAACAACAGCACAAGTCGAGAAAATTTTGATTCAAATGGCAATTCCTCATCTTTCTCCTCTGCGTACTCTGCGCCTCTGCGGTTCAAAAGTCATTTATTTAACCGCAGAGACGCAGAGTACGCAGAGGTAAGAGGAGAGAAGGCTATTGTTTTTGTGAAAAGCGGTAGAAGAGAAAGTGCTCTCGCTCTGACATTTTCTCACTAGATTGAGTAGGACTCATAACTCTTGTTTCTTTATTGGTATTTGTCAAAGCAACAAAAATTTGGAATGCCAAAGGTGTCCAGATCAAAAAACAAAGTAACATCAAAAGCCCTATCAGTATTTTAGAGCGAGTTTTTTTTGGCTTTGGTAGCTCCGATTGATTGCTACAAACTATCTGTGGAGACCAAAAATGATTATTAAATTCATAGTAACTCATATCTGCACCCTCTGTTAGCTTGTCTAATATTTAAGTATGTCCAGTAACCTTGACAAAATTTAATACTAATGGTAAGAAAAACAAAATAGATGAAAGCATACCAAAGTTGTATTCAAAAAAATAACTTTGGAAGTTGACTTTTTACGAAAATTATCAATTACCAACAATCGCTAGTGGTTTCACTCTCGTTCCCAGGCTCCGCCTGGGAACGAGGTGACAGCCGATCAAAACTTTTGTGGTGAACCACTTGTCCCTACGGGAACACTGCTATATAAGTTAAAGAGCAAAAGTGAGGAAGTTGTGGAGAAGTAATTTTTTACCAAGAAAGCTATAAAATAAGCTCTGGCAATTGCCAGAGCAGCACCACTCCTTGCTAATGTGTGTATCTAAGTTTACACCTAAAATTGCAAAATTGAAATCAGTGTTTGTGCTGGTTTTACTTTGTAGACTCGTTTTAACAAAAAGGTGGTATTTCCCATGCTGTCAGAGTTGTATCATTTCAGCCAGAGTTTTTAAATTGGGAACTTCTAAATCTGGGTTGCTGACAGCAGCTACAGTCGCACCCAAACCTTCTTTCCCGAACCTGCGATTCACCCAAACTGTCGATAGCCCTAAAGATTTGGCAGGAACAATGTCATGGTAAACGCTACCTGCAACGTGTAGAATTTTTTCAGAAGGAATGCCAAGGCGGGCGATCGCAACTTCAAAGTTTTGCAAAGAGGGTTTGTAGCTTTTTACCTGTTGGGCAGTAACGACTAAATCCAACTCAACTTGTAAATGCTTTGCTGTAAAAGCAAACAAGTCATCATCGACATTAGAGATAATTGCCAATTTCAATCGCTTTTTCAGAATCTTGAGGGCTTCAACGGTGTCTGGGAAAGGTAGCCAGTGTTTAACAGAGTCAGCAAGTGCAGTTAACTCAACAGAAGAAGGTGTAAAGCCGAACTGTTCGCCAAACTTTTGCACAACTCCCTGGAGAATATCTTTGTACTGACGATACTCTCCCTGTTCGAGTTGAGATTCAAAACGCGCAAACAATTCCAGAATTCCATCCTCACTCAGTTGAATTTGATGTGCATCCAAAACAGGTTGCAGTGCTTGTATAACCCCTGTCTCCCAATCAATGAGAGTTCCGTAGCAATCAAAAGTTAAGACTTCGTACTGATTCAAGTCAATCATGAGGATTTGGGATTTTGGATTTGGGATTTTAGATTTGGGATTTGGGATTGAGCAAAGGTTTTTCCTACGTAAGTTGTAACAGACCCCCAACTTCTTAAAGGATACAGCTGGTCAAGGGAGAGTAACACCCTAAACCTGTTACCAATGTCTTGGAGGTAATATCCCAAACGAGGCGTGGACGAAAAACTATGATATTGAGTCGGCTGATAACCAGTTGACGCCCGCACCACAAGAAATTTTGGGAGATTTTTTATGTAGTACACCGTTCCATTGTCTGGAGTCTCAAACCCTAACAACAACCTCAATATAGTTGACTTCCCACTTCCCGTTGGTCCCACGATCGCGACAAATTCTCCAGGTTCTGCATTAAGGCTGATCTCATTAAGTATCGGCAATCCATCGTCACGGTAGCGAAAGGTAACGCGGTCTAGGGCGACGCGACCGTTCAAAGGACCAGGGTCTGCCTTGTTTGGATCGTACTCCGGTTGTGCAAGTAAAATGGGTTTTGCCCGTTCCCATAAGGGCACTATTGCCAAAATGCTGGTCAAAGTATTGCTCAGATCGCTCACTCCCCCAATAAAAATGCCCAAGGCAGCATTAAAAGCTAAAAATGTGCCCACTGTCAACCCCGACTCTTGAGCGATTCCAATCGACTCAATCGCAATCCAAAACAACAGCCCTGAAGTGGCTAGGAACAGTACCTCATTAAACACAGAAACATTGTCTTGAATCAGTTGGAAACTAGCCTTGAGTCGGGAACGCTTGCTATAGTAATCTGCCCAAGCTGCAAACGCTCGTTCTTCTGCCATTGCTACCCGTAGTTTGGCTACCCCATTAATCAGTTGTACGGTTAGCCCGTGAATCTCCCCATCCAGTTCTTGCTGTTGTCGCAATTTATGTATGACTAGCAAGCTAGCAACAGTGGTGACAATAGTTGTGAGCAGAGCTATACTTACTCCCACTAAAGCAAGTTGCCAGCTGTAAACAAACATCAGCACTCCATTGAGTAAAGCAAACAGTGCGCTCAATAAAGTGCGTTGCGTTCCCCCCGACAGTATCTGACGAATCTGGTTCACTGACAAGGTGCGATTTACCAAGTCACCAGAGGAATATTTGCGAAAAAATGCCGGATTTAATCTCAGCAGTCTGTCCCAAATCGCAGGCTGCAACGCGCCACTTGCAGCACTTTCGATTCGTAGTGAAATAATACCAGAGGACATTGCAAACGCTGTTCTTCCCAACAAGAGTGCAAACAATGCTAGCCCTATTTGCCCTAACAAACTGCGATCGCTATCTGGAATCGCATTATCTACTAAAAGAGCGGTAGCGGCTGGCACTATCATTCCTAGAACAGAGCCAACAATCCCAGCTACCAAAACTAGAATTATGTCTTTTTCATAACCGTTAATACCAAACTGGAACAACTGAATGACATTGTTGACAACATTGGGTAAAGGTCGGTAAAACTGGTATGCTTCGAGTGCTAGGGTTGCCGCGATTACCTTATCTACAGATGTCCGTGTGCGCGTTACTGGATCGAATAAAATATAACGGTTGCCTGCTGGCAACAAAGCCACTGGAAGCTGTTCTTCTTGAGTGTAGGCTAACAGAGGACCATACTCATGAAGCCACCAGCTACCCTCTAGCACTACACGGCGGGTACGAAATTGGGAGGAACGCGCTAGCGCCTCTACCGGATTTTTAACTTGACTGAGGTCGTCTGAGTGCGCTGGCGGAATAATCGTTATCCCCATTGCTCTTCCTACGGCTCCCGCCGCCACTAGCAGTGGGGTTCCAAGTTGAAAAGATGCACTTTCTGGCTGCGGTTGCAACACAGAAGCTAATTTAGAGAGCGCAGAATTGACTACCTGACGATTGAGTTCCTCGAGTTGTTGAAATTGGCGAAAGGCTGTCTCTGTTTCCTGCTGTTGGAAATTCTTTAAACAGTCTCTGAATTCAGAATGTAAATCAGCTAAAATGCTTGGCAAACAAGCAGCATTTTCTGGTCTTACTAAAAATAAATAACGCTCAAAATTTACTGCTGTCGGTTCCGTTCTGAATATCTTATTTAAATGATTTACCCAACCCCGTAAAAGGGCAATCGCTTCTGCTGAACCCGTCGCCACTAGGCTTACCAAATCTGGAATGGAAATTTGGGATAATTCTGTTGCCGAGATGGCTACTGCTACTAAACTCAAAGATTCTGGATGACTTGTTGCTGCATCAAACAAAGCTTCGAGAGCACCTACACTAAATAGATAACGGAGATGCTCGTTCTCAGCCGCTTCTGTGAGGCGATCGGCTCTTGGCTTGACGTCAAGCCAAGAGCCCTTTTCTCCCATCCCTTTGGGATCGTCGCCCTCTGGCATCTGTGAGGTGACTTTCGTGACAAACACTGCTATTGAGCCAGTCTGCACGACCCATACTTTTTCTGGGTCATCTAGCAGTAGTCGTTCATTTGCTTTCAGGCGATACAGGACTTCCATATATTTACAATCGGATCTCAAGTTGCCATTCTCATCGAGACGTTCCACCTTCAGAAGCGACATTGGGCGACAAGCTCTTCGACTTAGGGAGAAAGTTTGGAAGTTAATTGACAGAATATAACTAGAATATTTGATGTTTGTCAACCAGCTATCAGTGGATTGACTAACTAAAAACTATTGTGTAAGGTATGTTTTGGATTCCAAATATATGCTGAGAATATAATTCAGGAGAATTTACGTGCTTAAAAAAATCACCCAACAAAAAGCTTCAAAAGCAGTTGAAGCTTCCAAGGGACAAGAACTTTTAGTGGAGCTTGACGATGCAGATTTAATCACAGTAGTGGGGGGGGCGAGTGTTGATGATGACGTTCAAGTCAAAGTGCCGAATGTGGGGAACATATCTTTGAACTTGTCATTACGCGTACTTAAGGACACAGGTCTTCTCAAGATTGATGAAGCTGTTAAAATCACCGCTCCGGGGGGATTAGAAGTAGGGGTGGGTCAGAACTCAAATAGTGTAAGTCTATAGCAGTTGTGCAATTTTGACGCGATTATTGAGCAGTTATCTTGAGCAGGTAGGCAAATATAAAATCATTTTTCAGAGCGCAACAATCTTGCATATTTCCCTCCTTCAAGCCATAACTGCTCATGAGTTCCTCGCTGCACGACTTTGCCCTGGTCTAATACAATAATTTCATCGCAATTGCGAATCGTGCTGAGTCGGTGAGCGATGACAATACAAGAGCAACCGCGCCGGAGTAAGTTCCTATCAATAATGAGTTCTGTTTGAGCATCCACCGCAGAAGTCGCTTCATCCATTACCAACACAGAGGGATTCCGAACCATTGCGCGGGCAATTTCTAAACGTTGGCGCTGTCCGCCACTGATGTTCATTCCCCCTTCAATCAGTTTGGCATCATATCCTCCAGGCATAGATTCAATCAAATCGTGAATGGCTGCGTCATGGCAAGCTTGTACTAAATCGGCTTGTGGGACTGTCAAATCCCACAGAGTAAGATTTTCTCGGATAGTTCCAGCAAATAGAAAGATATCTTGTTCTATCATTGCCAAAGAGTTTGCCAAAACAGAACGAGGAATTCGGTTTCTGGGTACACCATCAAAGCAAATATCCCCTGACCAAGGCTCGTAAAGACCGCAAACAAGCTTAGCAATTGTAGACTTACCAGAACCACTACCACCCACGATCGCCACTCGTTGTCCCGGCTTCAAAGTTAGGCTAAAGTTCTCAATCAAAGGGTTGTCCACACGGCTGTAGCCGAAAGTTATGTTCCGCAACTCAACATAACCCTGCAACCGAAACGAGAGTGGTAATTGGTAATTCTCCCTCTCTCCCTCCCTCCTTCTTTCTCCCCTCTGGGCTTCTGCATCAACTGGATTTTGCAGTACATCATCTAAGCGGTTTAAGTCAGCCTCTAAATCTTGCAACAAACTGCCGAAATTGACCAAACTGTTAACAGGCGCTAGGAAACTCGCTGTTAAACTCTGATATGCAACTAGCATCCCAATACTAAGGCTACCGTTCATCACCCGGAAGCCGCCAACAATTAAGATAGAAGCGGTGGTTAGTGCTGTTAAAAGGGTGGGTAAGATTGTCAGAATTTGAGTTTGTAAAGCCAATTCCTGCTGAGCGTTGAGTGCTTTGGCGTAGTACCCAGTGAATTTAGAAAATGAGTCTGATTCCAAACCAGAAGCTTTGATTGTTTCTATCGTTTGAATGCCCGCGATCGCCACTCCATTCACCTTACCATATTCTTGCGCCAGCTTCATGTTGGCATCCACCCGCGTTTGTGATAACCACTGGAGGGCGAAAAAGTTGATAGCAGCAAAACCAACAGCTACGCTTGTTAGTACAAAATCATACTGAAGCATAATTAGAAAGTAAAAGACCATCATCACCGCGTCGATGACCGTGGTGGCAAGGCGACCTGAGAGTATATCTGCTACTTTATCGTTGAGTGACACCCGGCTGCTGATTTCTCCTGCAAAGCGCTGAGCATAAAACCCAACTGGCAAGCGTAGAATATGCCAGAGAAACTGTCCTGACATCGTGACTGACAACTTCAGCATCAACAAGCGTAGGTAGGTAAGCCGCACTCTAGCTAGTAGTGCTCGCAGTATCCCAGTGACAACCATTCCTATTACCAGCGGTCGTATCCAGTCAGTTCGCTCAGAGACAAGAATTTCATCGACAAATACTTGAGTAAAACCGGGCACTGCTAACCGAGGAACTGTCAGTAACAGCCCAGCTAGGAAGCAGAACAGGATAGTACTGCGTGAGTGTTTCCAGCGTGAAGCTAAGGCAGTAATAATGTTTCTTTTTTGACCTCCAGTTTGAAAGCCCGGTCCTGGTTGCATCATTAAGACGACACCAGTGTAAGCACGGTCAAACTCTTCAAGAGAAACTGTCCGACGCCCTGTAGCTGGGTCGTTGAGGTAGACGCGGTTCTTGGAAAACCCTTCCACCACAAGAAAGTGATTGAAATTCCAAAAGACAATGTAAGGAGGAGGAAGGGTTTTGAGGCTTTCCAAAGACGGTTTGAAACCTTTGGCGTTTAAGCCATAGTTCCGAGCTGCTTTGACGATATTAAAGGCGTTGCTACCATCTCGCGAGACGCCACACTCGCGGCGCAATTCTGCCAAAGGGACAATGCGCGAGTAATAGCCGAGAATAATTCCGAGGGCTGCAGCGCCGCATTCGGTCACTTCGATTTGCAACAATGTGGGGGTACGGACGCGAGGAGTTTGAGATTGGGGTAGGATACTTTTAATGAATGCACTTGGCATATTCTTTTAATATATACCCGTCACTGAGCGTAATATTGGAATCATGTAAGAGATAGGTGCCACTTGTCCAACTTTGACCCGCACCTGCGTAGTCGTACCTGATGAAATTTTTAGTGCAGGACCTTTGGAAGAAGACCATTTGTAGCCACTGGTGGTACTTGGGTCTTCTTGTAGTTGGACTATTACTTGCATGCGAGCTGCGTGATTATTAGCAAGGCTACGAGCTAAATCTTCGTTGCCGACTTGCGCTGTCATATCTTGAGTAGTCACGGGAAAAGGAGAAACGTTGGTAACTACCCCAACAATTCCACCGTAGCGATCGCGCTTGACAACGCTGGGTATTACCTGTACACTCATGCCTGGTTTTATCTGTTTGCCATCCTTGTCGGCAAAGTAAACAAGACTGGACAGTTTAGTATTGGGGTTTTCGGCTTCAATAGTCCCGATCCGGGTACCAGCGCTAACAATTTGACCGGGGAGGACGCCAACTGACAAGATGCGACCATCATATTTGCTAATAATTTGACTCGACTGAGTTAATTGCAGTTTTAAGGAAGCAATCTTGCGTCTAACTTCCTGAATTTGATTTAATTTCCCGATTGATTTTTCTAAATCTTGTTGCACCAGTTTTGTTTTTTGAGCTTCAATATCTTGAATTTTGGTTTTAATATCGTCAATTTTATTTAGATTTTGCAGGTATTCCCGGTCTGCATTGGTTTTTTGAACAAGAATTTCTTGAATGTTATTTTTGATATCGTCAATTCTATTAAGATTTTGTAGATATTCCCGTTCCGTAGAGGTTTTTTGAACTTCAAGGTCTTTAAGTTGTGTTTGAATATCTGATAATTGCGTCTCTTGGTTCAATAAATCCTGCACAGATTGCAGCACCACATCCTGACTAATCACTTTCTGTTGAAAGAGATGACGACGAGCTTCAACTCGTTGTTGCAAAGTTTGCAGCAATGAGCTAATTTTTGATGAGCGTTTTAAAAGACTTTTGCGTTTTTCTGCTAGTGCGGCGAGAGTTTGTTTGTACAACAGTGGCGAGACATTTTCTCTTGACAAGCTTTGCTCAAGGCTTTGTCGTTTTTGCTCTAACGCTCTGATAGTTTCGGAGTGTAGCGTTGGTGCTACTGACTCTCGACGCAGGCTTTCTGAAAGGTCTTTTTGCTGCTGAGAGAGGGTTCTTTGTGACAAAGTTATTTGTTGCTTTTGCAGTCTATCTATGTTTTGCTTCTGAACAAGCAGTTGTGCTAACTTTGCTTTCTCTTGTTGTAGTTGTTGCTGAATATTAGATTGATCTATGGTAGCGAGTACTTGACCTTGCCTAACGATATCTCCTGGCTTGATGTTCAAGGTTAACAATTGACCGCCACCAAGTGATTGAAATTGTACCACATGACTCGGTCGGATCAACACGCCAGAACCTGTGACGGTGAGTGGAATTCGCCCGATTACACTCCAAGTACCTGCTACAAATACCAATAAGCCCATAGAAGCCAAGGGTACCCAAGCGTGACGGCTTGTTAAGAGCATCAGTCGGTCAAGCTGCTCTGGTGAGTTCAAGTGTTCTAACGCTTTTTCACGGAAGAGTTTGTTCGCTTTATTGGGCATCTTCTAGAATAGTGGACTTACGCAATAGTTGGGTGCGATTGCCCAAGAGGGACTCCTAATAGCGATCGCACTATGATTGCTATACTAAGTATACATTTAGTCCTCAGCAAAATTTGAGCAACCTCAATCTTGGCGTATTGGTGACAACTTAAGAAAAAGGTAATGTTGTCACCAATTGGTAACGAGGTGGGGGGTCTGACTCTTCAAGAGCCAACAGTATCCTTAAAGAAGTCGGGGATCTTGCAGCCCGTATTAAATTTGCTTATAAGCACGAAAGATGAGAAAACCCGGTTTTGTCGTCAACCTTTCATAAGCTTCCGGGTAAAGCCGTTTGCACTCCTCTGTTGGATGTGGCTCGATAATTTGTTCTATAGTAAACCCTGTCTTGGTGAGTGCAGCAGTCATTGCGCTGAGGGGACGGCGATAAAAACGCACGCGCAGTGGTTTACCGCCGTACCCTTCCCAAGAATCTTCTAGTAACTCCGTGGCGAAGTAGTTTTCCTTTTCAAACAAAAGAAAATCCATAAACGGATGATGCGTGGAAAACTGCAGCAATCCTTTGGGTGATAAAATGCGGTGAAACTCTCTAAAAACGCTTTCCCAATCTTGGATATAGTGAAGGGTTAAGGAACTCAGGACAATATCAAAGGAATTGCTACGCAAAAAAGTGAGGGGTTGGTTTAAATCGGCTTGGTAAACTTGAGCGCGATTTTGCAGTCTTTGTTTTGTTAAGTCTATCATTTTGTTGCTGATATCAATTGCGACAACATCAGCACCGCGATTTACCAACCATTCTGTATAGACTCCCCCCGCACAACCTGCATCTAAGACACGCTTGTATCTTACTTCTGGTAACAAAGAGAACATAGCAGGTCTTTCATAATAAGCATTGTAAGCATTGGATTCAGTACGGCTGACATACGTTTCTGCAAATGCTTCATAGTCATTAAATGCTTTGTTACCTTGTATGCTATCTAGACTCATAATACTTTCCCCTCTTTGCTACTGATAAGGCTACCAGTTAGCGTTTCGGGTTTTTCAGAATTCTAAATCTTAGGTGTAAATTTTTGCAACAGAGATTTTTTGATTTGTTTGGTTGTACTTACCCAAGGCGTTGGTTGACAAAATTCGATATTTCCCGCATAATATATTCAGTCGTACCAAATTTGAAAAAAAATCGAGCCGCCAAAAGCAAAAAAAGGTGAAAAAAAAATAGAGAAGAGAGTTAAGGGGCAAAGTGTAAAGAAGCTTTAATTTATTGCTCTGGAAAGTACGACTCGAAACCCAAAGGGATAATCCTCGGAGTCCGGATGAGCAACATAGCGAGACGCCGAACGGCAATGCCTAGGAATGCTTCTCCAGAAACCGCTGCGAAGCAATTTCACGATATTTTCTTGATTGTCATTATCTAATGATTGTTCCCAAGTTTTATTTTTGATGGAGGCACCTTCATTAGTATTTGTGCAACTTAGTAGCACACCACTCCAAAACATTTCCGTGCATATCAAATAGTCCAAATACATTTGCTACTTGAAAAGTGCCTACAGGTGTCGTTTGTTTTCGATATTGTCCCTTTGAACCAGAACCGTAAGTATAGTTGCAATGTAGGTTTTGCATAAAAACACGCAATTACGTAGGTTGGGTTGAGGAACGAAACCCAACATTCTCTCGTTCCCAGGCTCAACTGGGAACGCAGACAGCCAGGCTCCGCCTCGCACTTTGTGGTTAGAGCACAGGAGGCGGAGCCTCCCGTAAGGCATTCCCAGGCGGAGCCTGGGAACGAGGTGACAGCCCAGACTACTAGTTCCAAATACGGTAAACACAGCGCCGCCCACCTGCAACGATATGCTCGGTTCTTTCAACCACAGTATTCTCACCTAAAACAGTTTGGAACATTTCTAGTTCTTTGCGACAAAGCCCCGTACAAGCAGTCGCCGCAGCACAAATGGGACAGTGATTTTCCACAAGTAAAAACGAACCATCTTCCTCTTGTTGAACTTCAGCCATGTATCCTTCATCAGTTCGTTTTGCAGCTAATGCTTCTACCCGTTCTTGGAGAGAGCGATCGCTCGGTACTTGCTGGCGATACTCTGCAATTTGTTGGCGAGTTCTAATTTCTAGCAAACGCTCCAGCCCTTCTTCACCAAAAGCTTCTGTCAGAGATTGAAGCAAGCTGAGAGTCAACTCTGCGTAGCTCTCTGGAAACAGGTGATTCGCAGCAGAAGTTAATTGCCATATTTTTGCCGGTCGTCCCATTGAACGCTGTTCTTCCTGGTAGGTGACTAAATTTTCTTCCTGCAATGCATAGAGGTGCTGGCGTACCGCCATCGCTGTGACTTTCAAGTAGGAGGCTAAAGCATGAGCGTCCATTGGTCCCTCTTGCTTCAGCAATTTCAAGATAGCCCGTCGGGTGCGGATAGTGGCTGATTTATTGGATGATTTACTCTTCATAAGACTAATCTAAAGAAAAATCTTTATAAAGTCAACCAACGCCTTTATTCAGAATTATTTGGATTCAGCATGGCGGTGAGGAAATTGCGAACGAACAACAAAATTGTTAAGTTACCAGAATTCCTGGGAACCATATATCTGACACTTGCTAGGAATCGTCATATAATAAAATGCCGTTACACAACCATGCACAAGTTTTATTCAAAAAATTTTTGATAGTTTTTTTGCCAATGTCCGCTTTGCTTGCTCTTGTACTGGGGGGTCTCTATTACGGCAAAATCCGGGCGGAGAGAACTGCCATGAAAACCAGTGAAATCCGTAAGGTGAAAATGCAAGCTAGAGTCATAGTAGGAAACTTTAACTTGGTTGTCTCGGATTTGATGGTTCTGTCGGAACAAATAGAACTCCAAGAAATCTTGGCAGGAGCTAATGAGCAAACCTCGACGCTTGCTGAAGAATTTTTATCTTTTTCTCAACATAAAAAGCTTTACGATCAAATTCGGTTTTTAGATACTACAGGTAAAGAAATTGTTAGAGTCAATTTTAACAGCGATTGCCCAAATATAGTCCCTAAAGAACAATTACAAGTTCAACTTAAGCGCTACTGGTTTTATGATACTTTAGGTCTGAATAAAGGAGAAGTATTTATCTCTCCTTTAGACTTAAATATTGAACGAGGAGAAGTTGAGCAACCAATAAAGCCGATGATTCGTTTTGGGACTCCTATTTTTGATAATCGCGGGCAAAAACGAGGTATTGTTATACTGAATTATTTTGGAAAAAAGCTACTTGACTCTTTTGTTCAAGTAAGCTTTGGTACACCCGGTCAGTCAATGCTTCTCAATGCTGATGGCTACTGGTTAAAGGGAGCAAAAAAGTCTGATGAGTGGGGGTTTATGTTTCCCAATCGTCAAAACTATACTTTTGGCAAAGTGTTTCCTGATGTATGGAGGCAAGTTTCTCAAAGCGAATCGGGACAATTGCAAACTCCTGAGGGATTGTTTACTTACACGACAGTTTATCCACTAGTAGAAGGGCAAAAATCAAGTACTGGTTCGGGACAAGCTTTTACACCCAGTAAAAATCAAATAGCTCATCGCTCTTACTACTGGAAGATTGTCTCACAAGTTCCAGCAGAAGCTTTCGAGCTTAGCTCAAATGGATTATTTATTGAATTACTATATCTTTATATAGGTTTGGTAGGTTCGACGGGAATTGGTTCCTGGATACTAGCAAAAGCAAGTGTCAATCGTCAGATGACTGAGATAGAATTAAGCAAATCTCAAGCTCGCTTGCTAGAACTTGCCGAACGAGAAAATTTGTTAAAAAGATGTCTATCAAGTCATATTCGTAACTCCCTAGAACTCAACACAATTCTAAGCACCGCAGTCGCTGAAGTTTACAAGCTCCTACAGATAGATCGATGTCAATTTTTATGGTGTTATATAGAAGATGAATCTATCCGGTTTGAACTGAGCCATGAGGCTTGTCGTGAGGATTTTTTGACCCCGCTTGGTTCCTCTCCTATTGAGAAGGTTGAAATGTTAAGCCAAGCAATTATTCAAGAAAAGTTTTTGCAATTGGATAATGTGTTGACAGATGCACGGTTGGATAGTGTTAGTCGAGACTTTTTGTTAAGTGTGGGCTTGGCATCTTTAGTAGCAGTGGCAATTTACACTCATTCCAATCGGTTGGGAATTCTTGTTTGCCAACAAACGAAAGATGCCCATATTTGGAGCGATAATGAAGTGGAACTAATTTTGGGAGTGGCAGATCAATTAGCGATCGCAATTGACCAAGCGGAGTTATATAATCAAAGCCGTGCAGCCACAGATGTTGCTACCATCCAAGCCGAAAAACTTCAAAAAGCTTTACTGCAACTGCAACAAACTCAAGCCCATCTGATTCAGACTGAAAAAATGTCTAGTTTGGGTCAACTTGTAGCTGGAATAGCTCATGAAATTAATAACCCAGTGAATTTTATTTATGGTAATTTAAACCATATCAAACAAGATGTACAACAGTTGCTAGAACTGATCGAACTTTATCAAACAGCTGATGTTACACCCACTCCTAAATTACAGGCATATCTGGAAAATATAGATCTAGATTTTATCACAGAAGATTTACCGAAAATGATAGCTTCCATGAAAATGGGTTCCGAGCGCATTCGTCAAATTGTTCTATCCTTACGGAACTTTTCTCGGCTAGAAGAAGCAGAAATGAAGTCTGTCAATATTCATGAAGGAATAGAAAGTTCTCTGTTAATATTACAACACCGTCTTAAAGAAAAAAGTCCCAAGATTGAAATTGAAATTATTAAAGAGTATGGTAACCTACCCAAAGTAGAGTGCTATCCCGGACAACTCAATCAAGTTTTTATGAATTTACTTAATAATGCCATTGATGCTATAGAAACGTTATTGGTCATGCTACCTTCATCAATTAACAACCAAGGAAAAATTGCGATCGAGACTGAAATCTATGACTCCAAAAATATCTCTGTAAAAATAAAAGACAATGGAGTCGGTATGAACGAGGAAGTAAAAAAAAGAATTTTCGATCCTTTCTTTACAACTAAACCCGTAGGCAAAGGAACTGGATTGGGTTTATCTATCAGTTATCAGATTATTACAGAAAAACATCGAGGAACTATTGAGTGTCTATCGGAACAGGGAAAGGGAACAGAGTTTTGGATTAAACTTCCCGTGCAGCAAAGTGGTTCATAATAAGGAATATTACATCAGGAAGTGATGTTACAGTTTTTTAATGCGTCTGAGAACTCTTTCTGCTTTAATCTCTGTAGGTGGTTAGGTTAAAGCTTATCAAGAGAGTGAAACGGGGTTAGCGTGATTGGAATTGTCATTGTCTCTCACAGCAAACAACTGGCAGAAGGAGTCCGGGAACTTGCAGCACAGATGGCGCAGGGTAAAGTCCCTCTAGCTGTGGCTGCAGGAATTGACGATCCAGAGAATCCGCTAGGTACAGATGCCATGCAGGTTTATGAGGCGATCGCATCCGTCTACAGTGACGAAGGTGTCGTCATTTTAATGGATTTGGGAAGCGCTTTGATGAGCGCGGAAATGGCGCTAGAGTTTCTCACTACGGAACAGCAACAGAAAGTCCATTTGTGTGAAGCCCCACTTGTTGAAGGAGCAGTCGCCGCCGCAGTCGCCGCCGCATCTGGCAGCAATATACAGCAAGTGATGGCTGAAGCGAGGGGGGCATTAACAGCAAAAGCGACTCAATTAGGTGTAAACACCAGTCCATCATTTGTTAGCAGCCAAGAACAAACCACAAATAACCAAGAACAAACTACCAAAGAAATACACCTAACTATCCGTAATAGATTGGGATTACATGCCCGCCCTGCTGCTAAATTCGTTTCAACAGCCGCTCGATTTCAATCTCAAATTTTAGTATCTAATTTAACAATAGGAACGGCAGCAGTACGTGCTGACAGTATAAACCAAGTCGCCACATTGGTTGCACGTCAGGGGCATAAATTAGCGATCGCAGCCACTGGTGTTGATGCAGATGAGGCACTAAGCGCATTACAGGCACTCATTGACAGTAACTTTGGCGAGCAAGAAACCCCTCTCCCCCACTCCCTACTCCCTACTCCCTACTCCCTACTCC
>NZ_WJFC01000171.1 GCF_009725235.1 Scytonema sp. UIC 10036 | reverse complement strand
CACTTCCCCTCCCCTCCTACTTCGACAAGTCACAGAACGAGTGCAAATTGGTCGCCAAGTCTTGGGGTATTTGCGGGTAAGCCATCCCTGGTTTGAAGTCACCAAACCCAGCCGCGAGTTAATTTTTGACCTAGCACTGGGAACTGGATTAATGGTCATTTCTGTTGCAGCCAGTGGTTGGTTTCTTTCAGGTAAAGCCATGGAACCAGTGCGCGAGTCCTATCAACGCCTCAAACAGTTTACGGCTGATGCTTCTCACGAACTTAGAAGTCCGATTGCTTTAATTCAAACTAACGTTCAAGTTGCCCTTGCCGATCTAGAGTTAGCAGAAACAGAAGGTGTAACTCCCCTTCACTACAAACAACAACTAAAAGTTGTGGAACGACTCACACAACGTTTGGGGAAGTTAGTGAATGACTTACTGTTTTTAGCAAGGCAAGATAGCGGTATCAGTAAAGAAATTTTTTCCCCTTGTCCTCTTGATGCTTTGTTGATGGAAGTCGTTGAGGAACAACAGCTGTTAGCGACAGAAAAAAATATAAATTTAACTCTAGAATTAATTGATCCACCTGCTTCACAAACTAACCATGAGTTAATAGATAATTGGTTCACTCTGGTTGGAAATTGGGATCAATTAGTAAGATTATTTACAAATCTAATTGGTAACGCCTTGCAGTACACTCTACCTAATGGACAAGTGAATGTTGCCCTGACACGTATAGAAGCAACAAATCGTGTTTCTGGGCTGCGTCACAGTAACACCTATCTGCAAATTCAGGTCAGCGATACCGGAATTGGTATTCCTTCAGAAGCAATACCTCGCCTCTTTGATCGATTTTATCGAGTCGATCCAGCACGTACCCACAAAACAGGTTCCACGCGATCGCAAAGTTCAACTGGTTCTGGTTTGGGGCTAGCCATTGCTCAAGCAATTGTCCAAAACCATCAAGGTCACATTATAGTAGACAGTACACAAGGTATAGGCACCACTATCACAGTCACTTTACCAACATCTGTTGAAAGTTAGTGGATAGTAGTTAGTTGTTAGTTGCTTTTCTACTAACCACTAACCACTAACCACTAACTACTAACCATCATAAAATGATACCCATGACAGATAAACAGGTGTTTCCTGTGACAGATGTAGAGCGATCGCGTTACCTACTAATTTAATGGCAATGCTTGATGAAGTGAGCCATAAATTTGACTTCTAGCAGTTTGGTACAACTACTTTTAGATTCTCTCTAACTTTCTAAGTAGTTTTGCAAGCTGCTAGTTTATTATTGGCAAAATGACTTCAAATTCAATGCATTAAAGACAATGCATGAAGGAGGGTTAGATGACAATACCCATTAGAGAAGATGTTGCTTATATTATACTAAAAAAAATACAAGAAACCGGGCAGGGAATGCACCAAGTTGAATTCACTGAAACGGACTTGGCAGGGAGACAAATGACCCCAACAGACCTTTTAGGTCATTTAGATTACCTGAATCAAAAGCAGTATATCAATGCTGAATTTACAGGCAATGCTTACGGCAATCAGGAAGATGTTCCTGATGTCGCCAATCCCAAAGAAGTTGACTTCAGAATTGCCAATACTTTTGGTGCTGCAGATGGTCCTTTGCCTCATTTAATTACCTTCAAAAAGGCAGAACTGACACAAAAAGGTCAGAAAATGTTGGAAAAAATGGAGGCAAACCCTCCCAAAGCATTAAGAGAAGGACCAGCAGTTCCTGTTGCCACCAAAGATCTACCTTTTTTGGAAAAGGTTATGCTCAAGGGTAACCTTGAAGACATCTTTGATGCTAGGGACGTAACAGAAGTTGTTTATCGAGTGATGCGTGACTTGATGACAACAGAAGCTGCTGACCGAGTTGCAGAAGAACTACACAAACCAGCTGAAATTACTGAAGATAAATCTCTGCAAGTAGAAATTGCAGAACTTTGGAAAGACACCAATCCTATTGTAGGATTCCTCAGCCGTGTTCGTCCACCTTGGCAAGGTCCTGGCATTTTCAAAATTGACTCTGACCGCTTTTTATTCAGAGTTGCAAATGAAGGTGGATTGCAAGCTAATGTAGACCGCGAACTGGTTGTCAAAGCTGTTTTTTCTGCCACCAAAGACGAATTATCACAAGAAAGAATTCAGGAAATTGCCAGTTGGTTACCCGACCATGTTCGCGAGCTTTGGGAAAAGGCTTAATGGCTAATAGACCAAGGTTTGAGCAGTTTTACCCCACCCTAACCTCCCTTGTAAAGGGGAGGGAACTGGAGATCCAATATCCCCCCTCACCAAGGGGGATTAAGGGGGTAAATCTGAGTGTATTAATTTCTATTTAAAATATTCTAACTTTCGATAGAAAGACTGATTTAAGCTATTAATTCTTTTCATATCTATAGTAAGAGTTCTAAGTAATTAGGAATTGTTATTCTTATTGTATTAAATTCAGAAAAAATAAAGACCTTATGTGAGGCAATATATATTTGCCAACTCAATAAATAATCATCTTCCAATAAGATAAATGCGTCAATGTAGAGACACTTGTCTTATTACATAAGGCAAATTTTATCAAATTTTTCACGCAATGTTAGCCAAAAATTTAGCAGGAGGTAAGCATGAATAAGCCCTATCCAATCTTTAACAAATCAATTACTTTTTTCGGTGCTATTTGTGGAGGATTACTCATTGGTTTGTCCTCTATTCCTCAAGCAGCACTAGCTCAGCAACCCCAGCAACCTCAACCGAGACCAAATTCCAAAGTTAACCCATGCCCTAGCATTTTCTATGAAGAACCTCACAATAATAGAGTTTTGGTTCCTCAAGGATGTCCAGCAAATGCTATAACTCGACAACAGTCGTCTCAAGGGAGTATTCCTATCAGAGTTACTCCGGCTGACCCAACTGAAGAACAAATAAGATTGGGTGTTGGCGGTGAAGCACCATATGAAGAGAATCAAAATTATTCTGGCAGACAACAGGGACAAGTTTCTGTTATTGCACCGCCATCACCTAACGAGCAGCAATCTCCTATCGCTTCAGTAACCCCTACCAACGGACAAGTCTCTGTAAAAATCAAGAACGACACAAACGCCGCCATTAATTATGAAGTGATTGGACACACAGAACGGCGTATTCTTGGTGGAGGACAGGAAGTTGTTCTGCAAAACTTACCAGTACCTGTGACTATTACTACCGTTCGTCAAGATAACGGCTTTGTGCAAGTGATTCCAGTCTCTACTAAATCTGGAATGATTGAGTTTTCTCTAGATGAACAAGCAAATCCCGGTAACGAACAGGGTGTCATCAGAATTCAGCAAAGCGGACAGGTTTATTCAAATTAAGTAGGTTGGGTTGAGGAACGAAACCCAACACATCTTGCCGTTTCCCATGCGCCTCAACCCCAACCGACTCCGTTGGGTTTGCCACGTGTCTCAATCCAACCGATTCCTTTGGGTTTCCCACGCGTCTCAATACAACTGACTTCGTTGGGTTTCGCACGCGTCTCAATACAATCGACTTCGTTGGGTTTCGCACGCGTCTCAATACAACCGACTTCGTTGGGTTTCGTTCCTCAACCCAACCTACCAACATTATCTTTTCTTTTTCGAGCTGGTGGCAACTTTACGTTGAAGCTGTCTCATTTTATCTAGGAGTTGCACTTCTAATTTGTTTTCATCAAGGTTTCTCGCCAGGATAACGGCTCTCTCGTAAAAATTGCGAGCGGTTGGAAGATCTCCTATTTGTTCGTATAGCTGAGCATACGCCTCAAATGACTTTAATTCTTCTCGCCGACTGTTTATTTCTTTTGCTAGTGTCAATCTCTTTTCTAGTAAGTCCAGGGCGCGTTCGTAACGTCCAACACTACCGTGGGCGATGACTAAACCATCAATCGCCCGCAGTTGATTGGCGCGATCGCCTGCTATTTTTGCCATTCCCAGTGCTTCGCCGTAAGCGCCAATTGTCCCTTGATAATCATTGGCTGCTGAGTAAGCATCACCAAGGTTGTTTAGGGTATTGGCTTGACCAAGAACATCGTTGAGTTGACGGCGGTAAGTCAGTGCTTTTTCGTAGAGTTTAATGGCTTTGTTGTACTCTCCCAATCTTGCCGTTGCTAACCCCAAACTGTTTAAAGATAGCCCTTGACCTTCAATGTTCTTTAACTGAGTGGCAATTTCTACGGCTTCTGTTAAGGTTTGGAAAGCCGCTTTATTTTCTCCTTTGCGTAAAAGTAAGCTACCAATGTTATTTAAGCCAAAAATCTGACCTTGGAAGTCTTTGATGTCACGAGCAATGGCTAAACGTCGGCGCATGGCGTCTTCTGCTTCTTTGTAAAGACCCATTTGCACGTAACCCCTGCTCAGAGCATCGTAAATCAGACCTTGTGCTTTGAGGTCACCAATGGAGTGGTAAAGCTCTAGTGCTTTTAACCAAGACTCAACTGCTTTGTCCGAACGTCCTTGCTGGTACTGTTGTTCTCCTTGTTGCTGCAACTCATCTGCTTCAGTTGTGGTTTCTCGCACTATGGAACGATCCACGGGCTGGTGGAGTTGTTCGGTAATGTCGCCTGCACTTGCAGCAAATGGATACAGCAAAATAACCAACAGCAAAATATAATTTGCACCGGGCAATAAACACCCTCTTTTCATAAAATTTTTCCGTGCTATTACGGTTTTAAGTAAACGGTTTAACAAGAAATTAAAAATTTACCAACCCAATAACACGTTATTCCGTATAATTACGCTACTCCAGGTTGAAGAAAATTTTCACCTAAGTAGATAGCGCGTATATCTGTTGGTAATTTTTCCTCTAACATACGATAACCTTCTTGGAGAAAATTCGCTACCTCAATAGGAGCGATCGCTTCCCCTTCGGCTTGCAGGTAAGCAGCAATTCTTGTTTCGCTCCAGTGGAACGTTTGAGCCATCACCACAATCAATCGCAACATAGGTGGCAACCGATCTAAAGCTTGTTCCACATAACACCAAAGTGGTGGAGAAGTGGTTTTCAGAGAATAATGAATGGCTTCGGTGGGAGGTATTTGAATCTCGTTAATACAGAAGGCAGTCATATTAATTAACCAGTTTTGTAAAGTCAGACCTTCCCTAGCAGACTGACCGCTGTTTAAATCCAAGCCCCGAAGTTCGTGATAAATGTGCCGCCAGGTGAGAGCAAACAAATAATCTGCTTGCACGGGCGATCGGGCGGAATGCCGAATCAAGGTATAAACTATAGGAGTGTACCGACAAAAAACTGCTGTAAAGAATCTCCCCGCATCCGGGTTTTGTTGAAACTGAGTCAGTAATTCCTGGTCGCTTTGATGAAAGAGCGACTTGACCAATGGATGATTGGCTTCAGTAAAATGAGGTATTTGTATCATTGAGATAAGATGATGTTGCTAGAATTAGTGTAAAAGTGGCAATCTTGTTGTTAACTGCAATAATATCCTGCTGTCAGTCCATTAAAGCTGAACAGTTAGAATGTATCGTAGTAGATACACTAGAGATACAAATTTAACCAAAGTATTACATCTACAAACGTTAGAAAGCGGATATCCTTATACAGTCCCAACGTATTCATGATTATAATTGCCAACGTGTTACAGTCCCTGTTTGTTCCTCACACCATCGGATCGTTCTTGCCCTCCCTACCCTTAGACAGCATATTCTCTACTCAGGGCATAATGGTGATGTTACTAGCTGCATATGCTGGTGCTATGTGGATGTTTCTCACCAGTGCTCCAAAAGTGCATACCGTGATGGTGTCCGACTTAGAAATTGCAAGACAGTTGTACGAAGGGCTGCTAGATTTACCAGCAGCAGAAGTTCCTTTGCACTACTACTACAACTACGAGCAAACCATTGGTGCAACAGGAGTCGATCCGTTGTACCTATCTAGCAGCCCCTCATTAGCTGGTAGTAGAATGACGAATGCCAGTGATGGGCTTTGGTATCAGCTCAAGAAAAATACTCAATTGCACGTCATCACGGGAGCAAGTGTAGGCACTAAAAATCAGCAGCGCCACGTTTGCTTTGACAAAGACTGCTTAGAAATGATTTTAATGCGAGTCGAAACCCGTGGTTTGAAATTTAAAATTCGCAGCCAGAAACCCCTCAATTTTTTAGTTAAAGATTACGAAGGACGCATTATAGAGATGGCTGAAGTGGCAAATTGATTGAGTTAGTGGTTGGTGGTTAGTGGTTAGTGGTTAGTGGTTAACAGAACAACCAACAACTAACAACTAACCACTAACCACTAACAACTCCCCTAATTTGACTTATACATCCAGCAAAAATTTTCCGCTAATTTTTCCACTAATTCCTCTGCCAAATCTAGTAACTCGAACTCTTTATACTCAGCGCTAGTAAGAAAGTCATTATCTGTAGCTGTGATACCATCAGCTAGAACTTTCTTGACGGCAAAAACTCTTTCATGAGGTTCAACGATACTCAAACATTTCTCTAACTCAATCGCAATATCCGCTATAGACTTAGATTCATCCTTGAATTGCTTGCGTATCCTCACAGCGACCCAATCATTACTTTCCAGAAACCCAGTTATAGCCGCCACAAGTTTCTGGCGCTGCACCTCTTCGTCTTCATCTTCTCCCCACTTTTCCAACCAATCTCCATCCACATCCTCAACATACAAGTCTACACAGTCAATACCATAAGTCATCCAGTCAAGCTGTAATTGTCTGGCTTCTTCTAAATGTTTCACGAATGTTGTGAATCTCGCTTGACTTTCAGGAGATGTTTCTTTCACCATAATGATTAAATTTTAGTTAAAAATAATTGTTTTTAAAAAAAGTAAACGTAACGGACTTGTAACTATAAATTGAACTTCAAATAAACGCTTGCTCCAAGACGATCGCTGTTATATAGCACTACATTGACTATCTGATTTATACCATCAATTGTATTGGGGTTGTAACTTAAGAAAAGCCCTCTCTCTATACCCCAATGTTGTAGGGTATTTTTCCAATCATCGTACTTTTCTTGAGAGAATTCTTCAGAGAGACTGGTGATTTGGCTGCAAAGTGGGTTTTGCTGCTTGTTACTTACAATTATATCAGTTGCCATTGACAAATCTGCAATATAGCACTGCCAAAAAGTTCCTTCACGCCGGACGACTTCAGTCGCTATAGATTGCAAAAGCATGGTATCCGATTGACTAAATTCGCCAGCCATCAATTTTTGTTTCCAGATTAAGAACTTTGAATCATTCTGTTCCAGCCATTTGGGAAATAAATCACTGTACCAATATCTCTCAACAGCAGTCATTTGCTGATAATATAATTGTCGTTCTTCCTCTGAGGTTTGCGCTTTGATGTCTAACCAAATTTGAGCATCCCCGATCATTTGTTGAAGAAAGAACATGACAAATTTCTTAGACGTCAGCGACCCCAGCTTTACATCCTTAACCCAACAATTCACCTCATCTAATCTTTTTGCTAAGTTAGAATCGATGGAAGATGCTTCTTTCTGGAGTGCTTTTAGTCTATTTTTTATCTCTTTTGCCGATTCTACAAAAGTTGGTTGCTCCTCCTCGTCTTCTCCCCATGTTTCCCACCAATCCCCATCTACATCCTCAATATATAAGGGTGCAGCATCAAGCCCGTACTTTAAGATGTCATCCTGTAGTTGTTGCGCTGCTTCGACAGCTTGCAAAATTTCTGCTACTTTCTGCTGATGGTCAGTTAATTTTTCGTTACTCATAATTCAATTTGTCAATAAATTTTTCTGTAAAAATAAAGTGAATGATACGTGACTGAAACTATAAATTAAATTTTAAATAAATACCTATTTTGAGACGCTCGCTATTATCCATAGCTAAATTCACTATTTCATTTACAAAATCCTTTTTCCTGGGATCGTAACTTAAGAAAAATCCTCTCTCTATTTGCCAAAACAGCAACGTACTTTCCCATTCATTAAATTTCTCTTCAAAGAATTTATTAGAAAGGCTAGTCAGTTGAATACATAAAGGCTTTTCCTCCTTACCGTTAACAATAATATCAGTTGCCATTGACAGATCTGCAACGTAGCGTTGCACAAAAGTACCTCCACGAAGTTTCACACTATTGCCAATAACATCAATTAAATTAGCGTCTTCTTGATTGAACTCTCCTGCCATCAGCTTTTGTCGCCAAATATTAAATTTAGGATCGTTTTTACTTAGCCATTTAGGTAATAGGTGGCTATACCAATATTTCAAAGTTGGGGAAAGTTCATTGAAGGCTAATTGTTGCTCTTGTTCAGAAGGTAGAGATTTAACTTTAAGCAAAACATCTGCATCTCTAATTATCTGTATCAAAAACAATATGACAAATTTTTTAGCAGTTAACGAACCAGGTTTTGTGTCTTTTATCCAACGATTTATTTCATCCAATCTTGTCGCTAAGTAGGGGTCAATTGAAGATGCTTCTTTGATCAACGACCTTAGTTTATCTTTGATCTCTTTTGCTTGCAACTGATACTTTCCCTCAAACTATGTAAAATTTTAGATTTTAAATTGACGGTTTATGAAAAACCATAAAATTAAGGGTGTGTTAGTAAAATATAACACGCCCTTTCACGTTTTATTGACTATAATGGTGCGTTCGGCTTTAGCCCTACCTACAAAAATCGGGAATTTTAGAGCGGAAAAGGAGTAGCTATTAACCATTAGCTATTTCCTTAATTTGAACCATACCCCCACCTGAAATTTTCTGCTAATTTTTCCTGCAATTCCTCAGCCAAATCCAGTAACTCGATCTCTTTATACTCAGCGCTAGTGAGAAAGTCATTATCTGTAGCTGTGATACCATCAGCTAGAACTTTCTTAACAGCCAAAACTCTTTCATGAGGTTCCACAATACTCAAACATTTCTCTAACTCAATCGCAATATCTGCTATAGACTTAGATTCATCCTTGAATTGCTTGCGTATCCTCACAGCGACCCAATCATTACTTTCCAGAAACCCAATTATAGCCGCCATAAGTTTCTGGCGCTGCATCTGTTCGTCTTCATCTTCTCCCCAAGTTTCCAACCAATCTCCATCCACATCCTCAACGTACAAGTCTACACAGTCAATACCATAAGTCATCCAGTCAAGCTGTAATTGTCTGGCTTCTTCTAAATGTTTCAGAAATGTTGTGAATCTCGCTTGACTTTCAGGAGATGTTTCTTTCACCATAATGACTAAATTTTAAGTAAAAATAATTGTTTTTAAAAAAAGTAAATGTAACAGACTTGTAACTATAAATTGAACTTCAAATAAACGCTTGCTCCAAGACGATCGCTGTTATATAGCACTACATTGACTATCTGATTTATACCATCAATTGTATTGGGGTTGTAACTTAAGAAAAGCCCTCTCTCTATACCCCAATGTTGTAGGGTATTTTTCCAATCATCGTACTTTTCTTGAGAGAATTCTTCAGAGAGACTGGTGATTTGGCTGCAAAGTGGGTTTTGCTGCTTGTTACTTACAATTATATCAGTTGCCATTGACAAATCTGCAATATAGCACTGCCAAAAAGTTCCTTCACGCCGGACGACTTCAGTCGCTATAGATTGCAAAAGCATGGTATCCGATTGACTAAATTCGCCAGCCATCAATTTTTGTTTCCAGATTAAGAACTTTGAATCATTCTGTTCCAGCCATTTGGGAAATAAATCACTGTACCAATATCTCTCAACAGCAGTCATTTGCTGATAATATAATTGTCGTTCTTCCTCTGAGGTTTGCGCTTTGATGTCTAACCAAATTTGAGCATCCCCGATCATTTGTTGAAGAAAGAACATGACAAACTTTTTAGATGTCAGCGACCCCAGCTTGACATCTTTAACCCAACGATTTACCTCATCTAATCTTTTTGCTAAGTTAGAATCGATGGAAGACGCTTCTTTCTGGAGTACTTTTAGTCTATCTTTTATCTCTTTTGCTTGCAACAGATGTTCTACCTCAAACCATGTTATATTCTATATCCCGTAATGTAAATCGTACTTATAAAATATACAGGTTTGTCGGGTACTGATTGTCAAATGTAACGCTCCCTTTTACATTTTCTCTTTTGGCGAGTAGTTCTTAACAGCTGCATATACATATTGACGCACGCTCATTCCCAAATCTTCAGCTTTTTGTGCAATTGACACTGGCACGTCTATGAGCAACACTTCCTCTTTGTTGCTTATCTGATACAAATCTTCTCCCCGCTTTACAGCTACAAGCAAATCTGCCTCCAAAATATGCAAGTAGTGCAGCACTGATTCCAAGTCATGGTTTTTAAGCGCCGACTCCAACTTAGACACAGCAGCTGGCTGTACACCTAATCTTTCAGCAACTTGTGTTTGAGTCAGCCCTGCTTTTGTTCTTAAATCGCGCATTACGTTTGTTAGGTACACCCGCAAGTATTCTAGTTTTCCCGCTAGAATAACTTCTGGATCGTCGCTCACTTGTTGCTTCAACCAGGCTTGAAAATTATACTTGCTCATAATGTTTCACTCTGCTGCAATTCCCGCAGTCTCGTCCGTGCTGGTTCTTTGCCCTTCTCCCCATGTTTCCCACCAATCTCCATCTACATCCTCAGTTTATTTGTCATCACTGATAATTCAATTTTTTCAGGAGTTGTACCAATAATGCAAGGGATCTCGAATTTTTGTAGGAAACCCAACAAATGTCTGTAAATGTTGGGTTTCGTTCCTCAACCCAACCTACACATTTTTATTTTTTTAGCAAAACCTACGCAGTATTGGGAAGGGAGTAACTCTACTTACGGATAGCGCAAAAATTAAATAGGATTCCTAGAGATTGAGCGCCCATCGTTAAGTATTCGGTTCCTCAGATTCCTGAGATTTCTCTGGTTTTAGCAATGGGAATGCGATCGCATCGCGAATGCTAGCACAGTCTGTTAACACCATCACCAAGCGGTCAATTCCAATACCCAAACCACCAGTAGGAGGCATACCGTATTCCAGTGCCGTTAAGAAATCTTCATCAACTCCATGCGCTTCCAAATCGCCAGCAGCTTTGCGTTCAGCTTGGGCTTCCAAACGCTTTCTTTGGTCGATGGGGTCAGTCAACTCGGAGAAACTGTTGGCAGTTTCCCGCCCGACGATGAATAATTCAAAACGTTCTACAATACCGGGCTTGGAACGATGGGGTTTTGCCAGTGGCGAGATTTCCACGGGATAATCAATCACAAAAGTAGGCTGAATTAAGTTTTCCTCCACCTTTTGCTCAAAGGCTTCATTTAGAAGCTTACCAATTGAGGAGCAATCTTCTATACCTTCAAGACCAGCATTTTTACTTGCTTCTTTTGCTTCTTCCAAAGTCTGGAACGAGTTAAAATCCAATCCTGTGTATTCCTTCACCAAGTCATCCATGGTGGCACGCCGCCAGGGTGGAGTCAAATCCACTGGTGTACCTTGGTAGCTAATTTCGAGCGTACCGAGAACTTCTTTAGCAACGGTGGTAATAATATCCTCCGTTAATGCCATCATGTCGTTGTAATCGGCATAAGCTTGGTAAATTTCAATCGTGGTAAATTCAGGGTTGTGGCGGGTAGAAATTCCTTCATTGCGAAAAATCCGCCCCAGTTCAAACACCTTTTCAAAACCACCTACAATCAAACGCTTGAGATGGAGTTCTGTAGCAATTCGCAGGTACAACTCTATCTCTAAAGTGTTGTGGTAAGTGATGAACGGACGTGCATCTGCACCACCTGCTTCTGCTTGCAAAACCGGAGTTTCAATTTCAATAAAATCACGCTGTTCTAAGTATCTACGAATACCCGCAGTAATCAGGGCGCGACGGCGGAATGTTTGCCGAACTTCAGGGTTAACAATCAAATCAACATAACGTTGACGGTAACGTTTGGCAACATCCGTCAACCCATGCCATTTGTCAGGTAAGGGGAGAAGGGATTTAGTAAGAATAGTATATTTCTTTACGTATACAGATAACTCGCCCTTTTCAGTCCGTTTGATTGTTCCCTTGGCTCCCAAAATATCGCCGACATCTGTAAGTTGCTTCAAATTCTCGAAAGCACTAGCAACGTCTGCCATGCCTTCCTCAATGCGCTTTTTCTCCAAGTAAAGCTGAATTGTGCCGGTTTCATCTTGCAAGGTGAAGAAAGCTAGTTTCCCGAAAACACGACGCGCCATAATGCGTCCAGCTACAGCAACTTCAACATCAACTTCTTCACCGCTAGGCAGATCGGTAAATTTTTCCTGTAGTTCAGCCGCATGATGAGTCATTTCCCCATGATAGGCATAGGGATTCATGCCTAGCTGTCTCAGTTGTTCTACTTTCTCTAATCGCGTGGCACGAATATCTTCTTCCGACATGATTAACGAACTAATTAGGGCAAGATTTAATTATAATTATGTTCATTATAAAAAGAACGAACGGCAAACTCGCTTCACAGAAAAAACAGTTGTTGATTAACTGCGCCGATGGAATGTAAAGGTTTAGTGTTTGTTAAGTGATAGACAGTTGCGCGACTCGCCACTACGGGAAACAAAAGCACTCTTGTTGCTTGCGAACGCTGTCTTCACCTAAAAATTAACACTTGAGACACTCTATGCAAGGGAAATTACGATTTGAATACGATAGTTCTGATGACATCCTGTACATTAACAAGCGCCCTCCTTACCCAGAACAGGAACCAGCCGAAATCGACTATGGTGTACGTGCTCGTCTTAACCCAAAGACTGGTGAGATTGAGAATTTAGAAATTCTATCTTTCTCTCAAAGATTATCGCAGCATCCTCTTGTCGAACTGCCACTGATAGCAGATTTCCACTTTTCAGCAACCGCATAATCCATTTGCACCGTTCTCGTTCCCAGGCTCTGCCTGGGAATGCATACAGCGAGGCTCTGCCTCGCATTCTCTTAACAGTAGAGTGGGCATTAACCCACAACATAGAATGTGCGGCATAGCCATACCTACCTACAAGTTAGGAGTTTTGTGCGGCATAGCCGACATAGCTCTACCTACAAGTTAGGAGTTAACCTTGCTCATTGCCAGAATCAGACTTTTGCATTTTGTCAATTTCTCTTTGCAATTCTTCAACTTACCGACGCAAAATGTCCGCCTCTCTTTGTTGAGCTGTTTGTGCTTCTACGTTCATCTGCCTCTGGTGCAGTAAACGTAGATAGTTCCCCCTCTTAATTTGCGATATTCCTCTGATTCCGCCCACGTTCGCAAATAATGCACGCGTTCGACGGCGAAAGGATGACTTAAAAACACACCTTTGCTACCATTATAAATCAAAAATTTGTAAATTTGATTTAATCCATCTGCGTCAAGTGCTTGATAATCTTCTGACTGACGAATAAACTCTTGTAAGCTGCATTCGTTAGCATATTTAAGACTGCCCCCAGAAACTTTCATCATTGAAGTCAATACTGGGTTCAAGTCATCCATGACTAACAAAGCAGCCCGATCGGCTGACAGATCCGCTTTGCGCCGCCATTTACAAAAGGAGTAAATCAACCCTTGACTCAACAAATTACTTATGCATAAAGTTAATTCTCCAATGACAGATGCAGCATTCATTGCCCAAATCGCCATTTGAATTAAAATAGTATGACCACATTTAATATGCCCCAGTTCATGGGCTAACACCGCCCTGATTTCGGCTTCGCTTAGCAAGTCTAAGATCCCTGTATTGATAACTATATAAGGATACTCTTGCCCCAGCGCATAGCTATTCGCGCTTGGATTTTGTAAGGGCAAACCGTGTTGGTTCTGGATAAATATCCAAATCCCGCACGCATTCGGTGAAACATATGGTAAATAGTGGAATATTGACGAGGCCCAACTTGGATGGTGTTACCCATTAGATAAACTAACTGAGGGCGCTCAACAAAAAATTCCACGAATTTCCGGGCAATAAAATCAAACCCCGGTAAACTACGTAGGGCTTCCTCGGCTTGGCAGTCTAGGGGATGTTTAAAGGCTTCACTAGAGATTCCTGTATAAGTTGGCATAACTTAAGGGTTATTGGTTAGTTGTTAGTGGTTAGTTGTTAGTTGCTAATATAGCAAGCTACTAACCACTAACCACTATCTACTAACGATTAACAACATAATGGATTTTTATGGGGCCATTACAAGTAAAAAATGAATTTGTAGGGGATTGAAAGCGAGTGATTGAGGCAGAAGTTCATTTATCACTACATAACTTCCTGCGATCGCAGGCGGGGTTTCCTTCGTGGCCTCATCATTTGACGATGGCACGGTTGGTAGCACGCGCCTTGCGTCTTGGACGGAGTGCTCTCATTCAAGTGGGAGCAGTGAGTGGCTATCAAGGGCGATATCGCACGAGTTTTGTTGCCTCGGCTTTGATGTGGCCCGGTTCGGTGATTATTGTTGCCACTCAATCCGTACAGCAACGCTTGTTGCGGGTGGAAATACCCCGATTGCAGCAGTGGTTTCAAGTCAACAAGCCAATCAGAACGGGGGACACTTGGCCCAGTCACGACTTCCAAGGGCTACTCCTAATTTCGCCTGAGGCTTGGTTAAAAGGGCAACTGACATCAGATAAGAGTTTTCCTGCTGGTATTCCCACAATTATTGATGGGGTAGACGATTTAGAAGATTGGGCGCGTCAACAAATGGCAGTCAGTTTAGAAGCACATGACTGGGATGAACTCATGCTTGCTTACCCAAGCCAAGCCGAAACAATTCGTGCTTCCCGAGTACAACTGACCCACGAACTATTTCAACATCCAGCCAATCCTTACGAGTGTTATCTTCTGACTTTAGCTGAAGAAGAAGTTTTGAGCCGATTGTATGGAGCATTAGATAGCAAAGACCACAAGCTTGGCAAACTTTGGCAAATTCAAAGAACGTCACGAAACTCTTTCCTCCCCCTTCCCCTCCTCCCCTCCTCCTTGGGCAACTATTGTCGCGGTCGGGTTTGTTTTCTTTACAACTGCGCCCTTCAATTAAGCGAGAGACTGGAGACAATTTGGCAACGCCAACCTGTTGTACTGGTTGGGACTGCCTTAGAACCAGAAACGGAAGCACCTTTATTCCGCGCCCGATTGGGTTTGGGTGAGTTGACTTGTCTGAAGTTTTCGTCGGATAGCCAAACAGAAGCCATCCAATTGTACGTACCTTACCAGTTCCCCCTCCCTAACACGCCAGAATTTCAGGCAGCATTTATTCACAAAGTGCGAACATTGGTTTGTCTTAGCGCTACAGCCCCCGGTTTGACAGTTGTGATTGTGGGGGATGTACCGCTAAAAGCTCAAGTGGGTGCTATTCTGGCGGCTGAGTTTGGATCGCGAGTGCAGGTAGAAAAAACTTGTTTGGATGAGAAAGGTATTTTGGTGACGGGCTGGGAATTTTGGCGCGAACACCAAAAAGTTTTGCCAGCCCCCCAACTCCTGATTGTCTCGACTTTGCCCCTGCCATCCCTAGAACATCCCTTAGTGTCAGGAAGAGTGTCATACTACAAGCGATCGCATCAGGATTGGTTCCGTTTGTACTTGTTACCAACCGCGTTGAATGAATTGCAACGGGCTATTGCCCCCGTGCGCGAAAGCAAAGGCGTTGTTGCTCTGCTAGATACTCGTGTCATTCTCAGAAGTTACGGCGCTCAGGTTTTGGCTGCCCTCAGCCCCTTGGCACGAATAAATTATCTCGACCCCAGCTTGTTCTCCCCCACGCAAGAAGAAGACTCTGCGTGTTAGTTGTTAGTGGTTAGTTGTTAGTTGTTAGTAGGGGTGCAAGGCATTACACCTGTACAGTAGTTAGTAGGTAAAATGCTTGTAAATTCAGTTTCACACCACTAACTAGTGACCAGTGACCGGTGACCAGTGACCAATGACCAGCGAGATCGTTAATCACTAACCACTAACCACTAACCACTAACCACTAACAATCTTCACGCCAAGTCTTTAAATTCGTTGCTTTCAAGCTTATGAACGGTCAACTTTTGGGTGGTCGCTATCAAATTATTCAAGTTCTAGCACAAGGAGGATTTGGGCAAACTTATCTTGCTCACGACGCCCACCGTCCCGGTCATCCTGTTTGTGTCGTCAAGCAATTACGACCAACAAAACAAAACCCAGAATTAATGCCAAAGATTCAGCTTTGGTTTAAAAACGAAGCTGAAATTTTGGAAAGATTGGGTTTACACGACCAAATTCCACAATTACTCGCGTATTTTGAAGAAAACAAGGAATTTTATCTCGTTCAAGAGTATATTGCCGGACACACTCTCTCTCAAGAGCTAATTCTGGGACAGCCCTGGGACTCAAAACGGGTTACCAATTTATTAACTGGTATTTTAGAAATCTTACAATTTGTTCACAGTTATGGAGTTATTCACCGCGATGTGAAACCTTCTAACTTAATTAGGAGACAAACAGACGATAAATTAGTTTTAATTGACTTTGGTACAGTTAAACAAATCCCTCCCCTAGACGAGCAAGGTGTACCAAATTTAACAATGGCAGTAGGTACTCCAGCTTATATGCCCCCAGAACAGGTTTACGGTTACCCTCAACTTAACAGCGATATTTACGCCGTGGGGGTCATTGGCATACAAGCAGCAAGTGGATTATCTGCTCAAGAAGTAAAAACTCTTATCGATCCTAATAGTCCGTATGCAAGTATAAAAGATTGGCGCGATAGTACCTCAATTAGTCAAGAACTGACTGATATTCTTGAAAAAATGGTGGAGTCCGATCGCCGCCAACGCTATCAAACAGTAGATGATGTCTTACAAGAGTTACAAAAAATTGACCAACCCAGTCGAACTTTTGCGATTGAATCAAGATCGCCAATTTTCAGTAATTCTACGGATTTAACTGTAACGGTAAGTAATTCGCCACCACAGCAGCAATTTTTAACGAAATGGCTACCCATAGGGCTAGGAGTTATGACTCTTGCGATCGCTACAGCAGGAGGGCTTTACTTTTTCCTAGTACCCAACTCCCCAGTACCGAAAGAAGGCAATACGACCGTCAGCCAACAACCCAAACCAAGCAGCAAAGAAGAAGGATATACTTTGGCAAGAGTGGTAGCTGCCCATGAGAGTTTTGTTTGGTCAGTTGCCTTAAGTGCCGATGGACAAACTCTCGCAAGTGGTAGCGAGGACAAAACCATTAAAATTTGGCAAGTCAACACGGGAACACTCTTACACACGCTAAAATCTCATTCTGAGAATGTGAGGGCAGTCAGTCTCAGTGCAGATGGACAAACACTGGCAAGTGGGAGTGGGGACAATACTATCAAAATTTGGCAGACGCGGACTGGGCAATTGCTTAATACTCTCAGGGGTCACTCTCAGCCCGTTTGGTCGGTGACTCTCAGCCGTGATGGTCAAACCCTTGTCAGTGGAAGTGAAGATAACACTATTAAAATTTGGAATGTCCGCACTGGAGAACTCTTAAGAACTCTAAACGGACACACAAGCGCTGTTTTTTCTCTAGCTTTAACACCTGACGGTTTAACTCTTGTCAGTGGGAGTCAAGATAAAACTATTAAAATCTGGAATCTCCAAACCGGAAAATTAATTCGCACGCTTGAAGATCATACTGATGCTGTCAGATCTGTAACCATTAGCCCAGATGGTCAAAAGTTTGCCAGTGGCAGTTGGGACAACACAATAAAGGTTTGGAATATCACAACAGGCAAGTTACTCCGCTCAATCTCAGGACATAGCGATCGCGTGGTTGCCGTCGCTTTTGGCTTTGATGGCGAAACACTAGCTAGTGCAAGTGTTGATAAAACCGTTAAGATTTGGGACTTACAAACGGGAAATTTGTATCAAACGCTTTCCGGACACTCTGACTGGGTATTATCTATGACGATGAGTTCTTGGGGGCACATTCTAGTAAGTGGTAGTCGCGATCGAACTATGAGGATATGGAAATAACGTAAAAAGTTAGAGGTCTCCCATGCTAGATAACAAAACAACTCAAAACCAAGCTCCTGTTCGCAAACGCTCGAAACTGCTTATTGGAAGTATTGCGGCTGTAGTAGCGCTTTCTGGTGCCGCATTTGGGGTGTATCAGTGGCAAACTCATAATTCTCTCATTGAAGCAAAAGCCATAAATTGGCAGAAGATTCAGCTTGTACAAACCTTTACAGGTCATACCGACCGGGTTTGGTCAGTTGCGGTGAGTCCTGATGCCCTGTCAAAGGGTAGCGTGCCTTTACTTGCGACTGCTAGTGAGGACAAAACTGTTAAACTTTGGGATTTGCAAACCGGGAAACAGCTGAAAACTTTAGAAGGTCATGCTAAAGGAGTTTTGTCAGTTGTTTTCAGCCCTAACGGACAAATGTTAGCTAGTAGTGGGAAGGACGCAACTATCAAACTTTGGGAGGTATCATCAGGAAAACTCATTCGGACTTTAGCAGAGCATCCTAAAAACGTCAGGTCTGTTGTTTTTAGCCCCGATGGACAAACACTGGTTAGTAGCAGTTGGGATAACACAATTAAAGTATGGAATGTGCAAACTGGTCAATCCCTCCATACTCTTAAAGGTCATAGCGAAGGAGTGTTTGCTGTTGCTATTAGCCCTGACGGTCAAACAATTGCTAGCGCTAGCAAAGACAAAACCATTAAGCTTTGGAACCCAAGCAAAGGTATACTCATTCGCACTATACGCGGACATCAAGATTCAGTGCGATCGCTTGCCTTTAGCCCCGATGGGCAAACTCTAGCAACTGGTAGCAACGACAAAACAATCAAATTGTGGAATGTCAGTACTGGAGAACTCAATCGAACTCTTGCAGGGCACACCAGTTTGATTAACTCTGTTGCCTTTAACCGAGACGGAAAAACCTTAATCAGTGGTAGCGAGGACAAAACCGTCAAACTTTGGAATGGAAGTACGGGAGAACAAATTCGTACATTTACACCATATTCCGATGTTGTCACGTCTGTTGTTTTTTATCCAAATGGACAAGGTTTTGCCAGTGGTAGTGGAGATAAAACTGCCAAAGTCTTTTCTCTTTGAATAAGAACTGCTAAAGTTCATCACTTTTTCTCCCCATGGCTCCAACCAAGCTCTATCATCAGCGGTTGAACAGTAAGCTTTAAATCTCAGTAAATCTTGGCAAAACTACTTTCTCGTGGTAATATAACGAAAGTCTTGATTAATGAAACCTCAGGGGTAGAGGGTTTGTTTAAGTTTCAGTTTGGGAGAGTATCACACTCAACAACCGGGCTAAAACCTGTACCAAATTGTCAAAAACAGTAATTAAAGACATTTCTGGGTATTTTAAGCTTTACACAGATTTAGTTTACCCCCATAGCATTGATTCCTTTTTAACATTATGGGTGAAGCAAAGCGTCGTAAAGAATTAATAGGAGAGAAATACGGTCAAGAAGCCCGTATCCTACCTTGGGTACCCGTTACCAAATCTCAAGCAGAATTTCTTCTTACATGGGCAAATCGCCTAACCTGGTTTGGCATTGGCGGGTTGGTTACTGCTTGGTTGACTGTTCGTTTTATCGGTCCGGCTTTTGGCTGGTGGCAAATTGTTGGGTAATGGTTAGTTGTTAGTTGTTAGTTGTTGGTTGTTGGTTGGTGGTAGTTAGTGGTAGGTGGTTTTTTATACTAACCACTAACCACTAACCACTAACTACCAACCACTAACCCAGTATAAAATTTCTGCCGAAATGGCAACATAGTTTTTCAGTTTTTAGGTATCTTCATTGTTAAGTCAAACGATTAGGGTTTTTCACTTAAGATTGTAGAAGAGGACAAATTTGTATAAATAGTTACCCTTGTGTTTTGCAGTAGCCTGCGTAGGGAAAAGATTACTTACTTCAACTCTAGCTTTTAGAAATACACAGCTCCCTTGAAATCAAGCAACGCAAAGTAGTAGTATATCTGAACCAATTTGCTGCGTGAGTAAGGTGGGCAGTGTCCGCTGTATTTGCAGTTGGTAGGTAATACCCACCTTGCATAAAAGCAACCATCTATGCCTCATATTTAGACTAGAAGCATTCACGGGAAAATCCCACAAATCTTGCTATGAAACAGGAATATCCGCACTCCCTACTGCCTACTCCCTACTTTCTACTCCCTACTCCCTATTTTCAAGACAGTGAAGCAGATAATTGAAATATTGTGTCATACTAATTGCTGTAAGATAACTGCCAAGTCAGCTTGCCATCTCTTACAGTTTCAAGGGTGTAAAGGTGCATTTGTAGCATCAGGGGTAGCATTTCTAGTGTAATGTAGCCGAACGAGAGGAAAGATCGGTATTTTCTTCAGTTGACTTGTACCAAATTTAAGTTAATCTAATAGCGAATTACTCGTGCTTTCGGTCTACTCTAACAGAACTGTATAAAAACAATATAAATTTTTGCCGTTCTGTCCGAAATTATGGACTAGCAAACTGAATATTTTGATACGACAGTCCAAAAATATATAGATTAACCTAATCTAGGTAGTGATTAAGGATTCTGTTTACACCTATAAATTGTAATGGATAGCTTACAATACCAGTTGGAGAGAGAATCTAAAGAAAATATAAAAAAGACCCAAATGATAGTGGTGTTAGGAGGAAAGACGTGTTTCTCAGATTAGCACAACAACATCGGCAATTTGTCCAGGACTTAGTGATGAACCTGCAAGCTTTAGCAATCGTGCTAGAGAGGCGGGGATATCCAGCATCCTGCTATACTTGTGGCGACCAAATGAACAGTGCTTCGTTTATGGTCAGCTTAGGAGAAAATCACCTCATCCGATTTTTGGTTTCCGACTACGGGATCACTTGGACTGAGATGCGGGACGATCGCGAATTGATGAAACTAGAAGGCGCAGAAGCAGTAAACCAGTTACAGGAACTTGCCAATATTGTCAAGCATCCCGTGCAACAACCTGTTGCAACTAAAACTCTAGCTAAGCGTTAATAAATTGAAAATTGCTAAAAAGCTCATTGCTGATTGCTAATTGCTTTCCCTGAAAAACGGTCAGCGCTCGATTGTTGACTATTAGTCATTAGCGATTAGCTCTTAGCCATCAAAATGAGGCTACCTCTCAAAGGTTTGGCGCTCGTGTCGTTTTTACTTGCTATTGTGAAATTTGTTTGGATAATCAATGAGAGTGCAATATGCACTCATTAACAATTGGGTCCAGCTACTGTTAGCAGCTCGTACTGAAACAGTAGAAGATTTAGCAATTGTTTTTGCATTTAGCAACTACAATCAAAAGTTTCCTCTCCATTTCCTCAAATTCCCAGACTGCTTGCAAAAGTCAGAAAGCATAAGGTATATTATCAGACATTAATCTACCGATTTTTCTTTAGGTGTACCTACTCAATTAGTCAGCTCTTGCAGTAATCTCTGCAGTGCCTTTTGAAGCCAAACTTGTTATGAACGTTCGATCCCTTTTCGTTTCAACTATTTTACTGTGACTTGGGGATCGATCTATATCACGGCTTACAGCAATTTTCCAGTTACCAGATCGTACTCTAAGGGCGCAAGACACTGCGCCCCTATAGCGATACTATGGTTCATATAAATGAAGAGAAATACGATCAAAACTTCAATTCTCTGCTATCTGCCCTATTTCTTCAAAGAATCTTTGCACAAGTTGTACAAATTTTATGTTATGTCAAATGAGGCAGTCTCTTAAGTTTTGAAAATGTCAGAAGAAACGCTAAATCAGCCACAACTTCCTCCCACAAGTGCTCTTGACAAATTATCAAATCAAGAGTCGGAAAACTGGTTTGAATATCCAGTGAGAGTTCAACCGCACCATACTGACTACGCAGGTATTGTTTGGCACGGTACTTACATAGCTTGGATGGAAGAAGCACGTGTAGAGTGCTTGCGAGCAATTGGCGTTGATTACGCAGAACTTGTAGTCTTGGGCTGTGATTTACCCGTTGTAGAGTTGTCAGTACGCTATCACCGTTCTATTCAATTAGGTATGCCAGCAGTTGTTAGAACGCGCATGGCTGAAGTCACAGGAGTTCGCATTAACTGGGATTATGCAATTGAATCACCAGATAGGCAAGAATTATACGTAACTGCAAAAGTGACTTTAGTGGCAGTGGATCGTGAAAGAGGTAAAGCCTTGCGTCAATTACCAGTTGCCGTCCAGGACGTTTTAGCACGCCTTTCTGCATCAATAAAGTGAATCACCTGACCAGTAACCAATAACTAGTGACCAGTGAAGAATTAGCCCCCATGCTTGAATGTAATTTCTTTCTTTTTCATAACAATATAGTGGTGAATACAGCTGATTACTGGTCACTGGTCAGGCGAGCGCTGGTCACTGGTCACCACTGGTTACTGATTGTGTGGATTTGGGCAAATTCATGACAGAGTTCCAGATATCTGGAGGACTAATACCAAAACCCGCTTCTAATAAAACAATGCTGACAGCAACAATAAATGCAGTATTCGCCGTTGTTTTCATAGCTTTAACTAAGATTGTAAAGACAATCCAAGCTACAAGCAGTGTAGCAATCATAGACACACTACTCCTTTTTGATAACCCTGATGAACAAATGTGTAAATTGACAAAGAAAAGCCGGACTTTCGTAACAATTACAAATGTAACACTCTCATATTCTTTATGAAGATTGTTAGTGGTTCGTAGGGGCACAACGCCTTGCGTCCCTACAGAAGTTTGCAAGGCGTTGCGCCGTAGCGCGTTATGGGCTTATTTTGAGTTTTGTAATTGTTCTCTGCTTAATATACAACAAAAAAATCAAAAATTGAGTAAGTTGTAGATACTTTTTTCAAAAAAAAATGGTAACTTTTATTGACTTGCTTAAATGGATGCTATAGAAGTTATGATAGTTTGGGGATAGTATTTTCTATAATCGTCATACCAAAATTCAGTATTTTTCAGGATGCCACACTCTGATAAGTGGCTGTAAAACAGTATTATTCAGTACCAAATATAAAAGTTTCTAACAGAATACATATTGTTATTGTTGGTTGCTTTATAGGGGTATTGCCTTTCTTTTGGATTCAGAAAGCGAAGGGGCGTAAAGCCTTAAGTAAAATACCGAATTCGTGTATCGCATTCTTTTTTCAAATGGGTATCATTGAGAAGCACAACCTCAGGTACTGTATCTTCAGGTAGAAGCTAATTAAAGTCAGTCTTCAAAAGTCAAAAGTAAAGAGCAAAAATGCTTTTACTTTTGACATTTAATTTATTTAATTTGATAAAGTTATCGTGCAGAAATAATCTGAGAACGAGATTTCAAGTTTTCTGTTGCTGTTAAAACTTCCTGTCTTGCCCACCGGTCTGCAGCCATAATGTCATCTAAAGAGGGATTTGAACGGTTATCTTTTGAGTGGCGCTCGCAAACCCATTCAATACACCAAGGAATATCTAGAAATCGGATTTTTTCTTCTAGAAATAAAGCTACCGCTTGCTCATTTGCCGCATTTAAGACAGCTGGCATTGAACCACCAGCACGACCTACAGCGTATGCTAACTTCATACAAGGGTACTTCTGGTGATCGGGTTCTTTGAAGGTTAAACTGCCAACTTTCACTAAATCCAAGCGTTCCCAATTCGTGTAAATGCGATCGGGCCAGGACAAAGCATAAAGTATGGGTAAGCGCATATCGGGCCAACCCAATTGAGCTAAGACAGAAGTATCTTGCAGTTCGATCAATGAGTGAATGATACTTTGGGGATGAATTACAATTTCGATGTCTTTGTAATCCAAGCCGAAGAGGAAGTGCGCTTCAATAACTTCCAACCCTTTATTCATTAAAGTGGCAGAGTCTACAGTGATTTTCCGCCCCATTGTCCAATTGGGATGCTTAAGAGCATCAGCAACCGTTACCTCTGCTAACTTTTCCACTTCCCAATCACGGAAAGCACCGCCAGAAGCAGTCAGTAAAATTTTCTTCAAACCATCTTTGGGAACCCCTTGCAAACACTGAAAAATAGCCGAATGCTCTGAATCAGCAGGTAGCAATTTTACACCATGTTTTTCAATCAGGGGTAAAACGACAGGACCACCAGCAATCAGTGTTTCTTTATTTGCCAAGGCAATATCTTTGCCAGCTTCAATTGCTGCTATCGTCGGTAACAAACCCGCACAACCAACAATACCCGTAACGACTGTTTGGGCTTCACCATATCTGGCAACCTCAATAACTCCAGCCTCCCCTGCAAGTAAAATGGGTTGGGGATCGATATCTTTGATTGCTTCTTTCAGTGCTGGTAATTTCTCTACTGCACATAGGGCTACTATGCTGGGTCGAAATTGCCGGATTTGAGAAGCTAATAGCTCTACGTTATTCCCAGCAGCAAGTCCAACAATCCGAAAGCGATCGCTTGACTGAGCTACTATGTCTAGAGTTTGGGTACCAATCGAGCCAGTGGAACCAAGAAGTGTTATTGCTTTCACAATTATTTCGGGATCGACAAACAACAATACTATATAGTTATTTGTCATTGGTAAGCGTGTCATTTGTCATTGGTAAGCGTGTCATTTATCGCGTTTCTCGTTCCCGTGCAGAGTATGGAAATACCTTCCAAGAGGCGGAGCCTCTGTGTTCTAATTTGAATAAGTGGCTAAACGGAAATACACAGAACTATGTTACAAAATGTAAATATCACTAAAATCCTTACTCATAACAAATGATTAATGACAAATGACCAATGACAATTTATATTTATGGACAAAAATTTTTATCTTCAGTATGCCTCTGTTGAAGAAAAGCATTGGTGGTTTGTTGGTCGCCGTGCGATCGTCGATCTGATGATTCGCAAACTCACTTTGCCAAAAAATCCCAAAATTTTAGAAGCTGGGTGCGGTACGGGTGGTAACTTGAGTATGCTGGCTCGACACGGTCAAGTGTCAGCAATGGAGTTAGATGAAGTTGCGTGTGCAATCGCCAACGAGCGTCAAGTCACCCAGGTTCAGTTGGGAAGTTTGCCAAATAATATTCCTTTTACAGAGAAATACGATCTTATTGTTATACTTGATGTCTTGGAACATATAGATGATGATAAAGCAGCTTTATTAGCATTGCGTTCGAGGCTTAAGCTAGGTGGTTGGTTGTTAGTGACAGTTCCTGCCTACCAATTTTTATGGAGCCAGCATGATGAAATTAACCATCACAAACGTCGTTACGTGTTAAGGGCTTTGAATCAACTCCTCAGAAAAGCTGGTTTTACAGTACATTATGCCAGCTACTTCAATACTTTTTTATTCCCTATTGTTGCTCTTGTTCGTGGCTTGCGGAAGTTGTTCCGCTTGGAAAGCAATTCTGTTGCTAGCAGTGACATAGCTTTGCCATCGAAACCTGTGAATCGGTTTTTGAGTCTTTTGTTTGCAAGCGAACGCTATTTACTGAGTCGGTTTAGCTTACCGTTTGGTGTATCTATTGTGCTTTTAGCACAGAAAACAGACTAGGGGTTAGAGATTAGGGGTTAGGGGCTAGGGACTGTCTCAGACTTATGCACTTGCTTTCATGGTTTACTCTAGTGATTTTGCTTGCAATATGCCCTGTATGATGCTTAGTTATTTAATAAGCATTTGTCCTATTCCCTAACCCCTACCCCCTAACCCCTACCCCCTAACCCCTATTCTTACAGAGAGAACCGCTATAGCTGTGATTCACCCAATATACTCCATAGTTATACCGATATATAACGAAGAAGAAAATATTGCTGAGATGTACCGTCGCCTGTGTCACGTGATGAAGCAATTAGACGGGGAAACAGAGGTGATATTAGTAGATGATGGGAGTCGCGATCGCTCGCTGTTTCTGATACGCGATCTCCACATAAGCGATAGTCGGATACGATACTTGAGCTTAGCGAGAAATTTTGGTCATCAAATCGCAGTCACAGCAGGTTTGAACTTCGTTCAGGGTAGGATTGCGATCGTCATGGATGCCGATTTACAAGATCCACCCGAACTGATTTTGTCCATGATTGAAAAATGGCGACAAGGTTACCAAGTCGTGTATGCCCAACGGATATCTCGCAAACAAGAAAGTTGGCTAAAACGCTTTACTGCTTTTGCTTTTTATCGCATTCTCCAACGGTTGTCTGATGTAGACATACCACCGGATACGGGGGATTTTTGCTTGATGGATAGGCAAGTTGTCGATGTCCTGAACACTATGCCAGAACGCAACCGCTACATTCGCGGTTTAAGAGCTTGGGTAGGGTTTCGCCAAACCGCTGTTTACTTTGAAAGAGAGCCTCGTTATGCAGGAAAAGTCAAGTATACCTTTGGTAAATCTTGGGCGTTAGCACTGAACGGAATTATTTCTTTGTCAAGAGTTCCCCTGCGGTTAGCAACCTACTTGGGTTTATTGTCAGCAGGTGCTGCCGTACTTATGATATTCCTCGTGCTTTACTGGCGCTTATTCGATCGGGCGACTCCATTAATGGGTTTTACCTTGATTACCATTGCGCTCTTCTTTATCGGATCTGTCCAATTATTCTGTATTGGTATTCTTGGAGAGTACATTGGTCGTATCTATGAAGAAGTGAAAGGGCGTCCTATTTATACCTTAAAAGAAACAGGGGGGGTTTCTCAATCGTCGGTACTTAAAGCACAAACAGTGAGTAATAAACACTAACCATCAACCACCAACCGCTAACCATCAACCACTAACATGAAAACAAAAGTAATAATTCCCGGTACAGTTGTTTGGATGATTGGTGTTAGTGCTGTTGTTCTCTTTGGGTCTAGCAGTTTACGACACATCCTCTTTCAATCAACTGCTTTTGATTTAGGAATTTTTGACCAGGCAGTTTACTTGATTAGTCAAGGTCAACCGCCCATTTCTTCTTTCATGGGTTATCACATTCTTGGGGATCACGCTGCTTTTGTTTTCTATCCCTTGGCTTTGCTATACAAAATTTATCCCAGCGTTTACTGGTTATTTGCTGTACAGGCAATAGCTTTAGCGATTGGTGCTTTGCCGACTTGGTATTTGGCACAAGAAGCTAAATTAACAGAGCGGCAATCGATAGCAATGGTAGCTGTGTATTTACTGTACCCACTCGTTTACAATATCAATTTATTTGATTTCCACCCAGAAGTCATGGCTCTTCCCTTGATATTAGCAGCAGTATGGTGGGCAAAACAGGGTAAGATTGGGTGGTTTTGTTTCGGCATTGTCTTTATTTTAGGATGCAAAGCCGTCCTATCACTTACAGTAGCAGCTATGGGTGTTTGGCTACTGCTAATTGAGAAGCGGCGTTTCTGTGGTGCTTTTGCTATTAGTACTGGTATTGCCTGGTTTTTCATCAGTTCTCAAATTGTGATTCCTTTTTTTAGTGGTAGGGAAGCAGCCGCAGTTGGGCGTTACAGTTATTTGGGGAACTCAGTTGTAGAAATTGCTCAAAATTTGGTGTTGAAACCAGGAGTTGTGTTGGGAAAAGTTTTCTCTTTAGAGAACTTAGGATATTTAATTTTGCTCTTAGTACCGATTGCTTGGGGACTGTCTTGGCAAAGTCTTAAACCTTTAATAGGAGCCGTTCCATGTGTCGCCCTCAACCTAATAGCTGATTATCAACCACAAAAAGATTTAGTCCATCAATATTCTCTACCAGCACTCCCATTTTTGTTGTTAGCTATTATTGCCAGCCTTGCTGCAAATCGAGGATGGCTGCGGAACCAAAAAGCAATTATTATATGGTCTGTAATAACATTTTTAAGTTTAGCTAAATTTACCCACTTTGGCGGCAAATATTTAGAATCTGTGGATAATTGGCAAGCCACACGAGAAGCGGTTGCTCAAGTTCAATCAAAAGAAAATGTTTACACGACAGCTTCAATTTCTCCACATTTGTCACACCGACAATTTATTCAGTTAACAAATGCTGATTCACCACCAAAGGATTTAGCTCAGTTTCAATACGTGTTGCTTAATGTTAGACACCCTGGTTGGGCTAGCAATCAACAGTTTGCTTCTAACTTGGTTAATCAACTCAAAAGCGCTCCAAAATTTAAATTAAATTTCGAGCGCGATGATGTTTATTTATTTTCTAAAAAAATACAATGAAAATCAAAAATACCTTTAGCCAAGGATTTTTTTTTGCAATAACAATGTGGCTAACGAGCCGGATATTTATTGCTGTGTTCATGCTGTTAATTGCCCCTTTGTTTCCATCTCCACCTGGGGGTATGACAGCCACATTTAGCTGGGATGTTTTTTATGCCTGGGATAGCGGACACTATGCGGCGATCGCAACTCATGGTTACACTGCTCCTCAAAATGGAGAGCCATCTGCAAGTGTTGCTTTTTTTCCATTATTTCCTTTAGCTATTCGGGCAATAATGACTGTTGGCTTGCCTTTCCAAATAGCAGGCGTGTTGGTGAATAATCTAGCATTTTTAGGAGCACTTATAGTCTTGTACGCTTGGATAAACGAGCGTCATGGGGTTAATGCAGCAAGGTGGACAACTGCTGTTTTGGCATGGTTTCCCCTGTCTTTGTTCGGTACAGTTATTTACACTGAAGGTTTATATCTTTTCCTGAGCACAGCAGCTTTACGGGCTTTTGATAACAAAGAATACGGTTGGACTGTGCTTTGGGGTTCTCTAGCCACAGCAACGCGTCCCACTGGAATTGCACTGTGGATATCATTTTTGCTGGTGGCGGTACTCGAACGCAGGGGAATCAAAGTTTTTATTGCCAGTCTAGCCAGTGGTGGCGGTTTATTTTTGTTCAGCCTCTACTGTCAAATGAAATACAACGATCCTTTGGCATTTCTCCACGCACAAAAAGCATGGCGTCCTTCATGGGGATTGGACTGGGTGCATTGGTTAAAGATGTTTATGCAAATTACTGTTGGTTCAATGAATTGGAAGTACGGCTATATAAAAGACCCTTGGCATCCATTGTTATTTTTGATGATTACCATCATCGGATACTTATTATGGCGTTTCCGCAAACAATTAGTTGCTAACAAGGTAAGATACGGCTTTGCTTTCTTGGGGCTACTACTTTGGCTGTTAGCCGGCGATCCCTTGACTAACGTTGTGATGATTATTGGAGGAATATATCTATTTTGGCTCTTACGCACTGAACTCAGCGCGATCGCACTGGTTTATGGATTATGTGCGATCGGTATGCTACTGGCTTCTGGAAGTACAATTTCCCTAAACCGTCTAGCTTACGGCATTGTATCGCTGTCAGTAGCACTTGGTATACTGCTTAGCCATCATCCTCGTTGGGGATACATTGTTCTATCGTTGCTTTCCATTCCACTTGCTAGCCTTGCTGTACGGTTTGCCCAGGAGTTGTGGGTGGCATAAGAGCACAACACAAACAATGCTTTTAGAGCACAATTTCTGTTGACTTCATAGAAATTTTAAATACAATCTCCAAGCTTTAAATAAGCTTTAATTATTAGTATAGAATTTCACGCTGTTGTTAGATAATAAAATTCTTCAAGGACACCACCACAAATATGGAGAAAATACACAATTTATGAAACTTATAGTTAATTCAGTATTTATACTGAAAACATATATGT
>NZ_WJFC01000170.1:10000-29916 GCF_009725235.1 Scytonema sp. UIC 10036 | reverse complement strand
AGTTGACTGAGTATCTGTGGCGTGAGAACCTCAGCCCCAAACTTAGCTCGAATTATAGTACTTGCCGACTCAATCTTACCTTTTAGCTTACCTAGAAATTCACCTTCTAACTTAGCCTTGTTAATTTCAGCCTCATACCAAGCATCGATTTGTGCCATCGTTTTCATAAAATCTTCATCCTCCGGAGTTAAACTATCAGTAGGTATCTCTCGTAAGTAAACACAGTATTTTATACATGCACTTATTATATCATTTTTTTCCCTGCGCTCCGGCGATAGCTGCTTGATTGATTCAAAAGCGCTAGTCGCAGAATGTTTATCTCCCAACATTTTTAGCCACATCGTTTCTGGACTATCAACCAATTGGGTGATAATCACAATTCCCAACCGAAAAATTCGAGGGAGTCGATATACACCTACACCGAATTCAGTTGCTCTTTGAGCGCCACACAAATTCAAGAGTTTTTCACTTGTATTGCAGTTCCTAGGGTATCAAAAAGGGTAGACGATATTTACTATTGTTACGAAATTCTGACAACTAGAATAAAGTAAAACTTAAAGCTGTGTCTTATTAAGGTTTGTATAAGGTAACTTTGTACAATTATTTCAGACATTGCCAGTCCTCTTCATCCACAATAGGGCTGACAATATCACCTAAAATTTTAACTTTGCCAGCCATTGAAGCAGGAGGAACTCGACGCTTTACAGGAGTTGCATTGGCAACATGTTCTGGCAGGATAGTCACAATAATGCTAGCAGAGCTAACCTCTGGCTGGCTCGCTTTGGTACACTTGACGCGCTCGTTAATTAATGTTATTCCATCACTTTTAGCACAACCCATCGAAGAATATACTAGTTTACTGCTCTTACTATCTCGTGAAGAGTTAATTAGTCGCTTTCATCAACCATAGCCAGTTTCTCAATCAGGGCGTTACCCGAACCGAATGGTATTCCCGCGTGCAATCCTGGTAATGATTTTACTAAGCGCTGTGCAGAACACGCACGGCATTTTTTCTAATCTCAGCTTTACTTGCAGTACTGACAATGCATAGTAGAATCCCTCAGATCATGCCTCTATTATGCAACGCCAGGATGTTTATGTGTGGGGTGCAACATACTACTTCACTGTCAGCGTACCGGAAACTGCTGGCGAACCACTGCAAAAGATCGCAATTAATCAACGAGAAGGAGCCGATTACATACACTTCGATCTCAAAGACAGTAAAGCCTTTGAAGGAACTCGTTCCGAACAAGGACAACAGATAGGACTCAAAGATACCACTAGCGATCGCACTCAACAGTTAGCTGTTTCTTGAGAGAAAAAGTCACGCCTGTGCATAAATTTGAGTGGCTATTGTCATATTGCTGTTATTAAGAATAGCGCCGTATACATTAGTCAGATTTTTTGCAACTGTATTCCAACTCTCAAATTTCAAACATTCAAAAAAGTCCAATTTCTAACCGTTTAGAGTATAAGCACTTAGGTTAGCGTTCAAACTTTTTCGCTCCCAGAGAGCCATGACTCCATCTCAAGGGGTTGTTGCCAATTAAACATGAGTACTATAAAATTATCAAGTTGTTGATCGCTTAACTGTTCAAGTTGACTGAGTATCTGTGGCGTGAGAACCTCAGCCCCAAACTTAGCTCGAATTATAGTACTTGCCGACTCAATCTTACCTTTTAGCTTACCTAAAAATTCACCTTCTAGTTTGCCTTCTAGTTTGCCTTCTAGTTTGCCTTCTAGTTTGCCTTCTAACCTAGCTTTGTTAATTTCAGCTTCATACCAAGCTTCGATTTGTGCCATCGTTTTCATAAAATCTTCATCCTCCGGAGTTAAACTATCAGCAGGTATCTCTCGTAAGTAAACACAGTATTTTATACATACACTTATTTATATCATTTTTTTCCCTGCGCTCCGGCGATAGCTGCTTGATTGATTCAAAAGCGCTAGTCGCAGAATGTTTATCTCCCAACATTTTTAGCCACATCGTTTCTGGACTATCAACCAATTGGGTGATAATCACAATTCCCAACCGAAAAATTCGAGGGAGTCGATATACACCTACACCGAATTCAGTTGCTCTTTGAGCGCCACACAAATTCAAGAGTTTTTCACTTGTATTGCAGTTCCTAGGGTATCAAAAAGGGTAGACGATATTTACTATTGTTACGAAATTCTGACAACTAGAATAAAGTAAAACTTAAAGCTGTGTCTTATTAAGGTTTGTATAAGGTAACTTTGTACAATTATTTCAGACATTGCCAGTCCTCTTCATCCACAATAGGGCTGACAATATCACCTAAAATTTTAACTTTGCCAGCCATTGAAGCAGGAGGAACTCGACGCTTTACAGGAGTTGCATTGGCAACATGTTCTGGCAGGATAGTCACAATAATGCTAGCAGAGCTAACCTCTGGCTGGCTCGCTTTGGTACACTTGACGCGCTCGTTAATTAATGTTATTCCATCACTTTTAGCACAACCCATCGAAGAATATACTAGTTTACTGCTCTTACTATCTCGTGAAGAGTTAATTAGTCGCTTTCATCAACCATAGCCAGTTTCTCAATCAGGGCGTTACCCGAACCGAATGGTATTCCCGCGTGCAATCCTGGTAATGATTTTACTAAGCGCTGTGCAGAACACGCACGGCATTTTTTCTAATCTCAGCTTTACTTGCAGTACTGACAATGCATAGTAGAATCCCTCAGATCATGCCTCTATTATGCAACGCCAGGATGTTTATGTGTGGGGTGCAACATACTACTTCACTGTCAGCGTACCGGAAACTGCTGGCGAACCACTGCAAAAGATCGCAATTAATCAACGAGAAGGAGCCGATTACATACACTTCGATCTCAAAGACAGTAAAGCCTTTGAAGGAACTCGTTCCGAACAAGGACAACAGATAGGACTCAAAGATACCACTAGCGATCGCACTCAACAGTTAGCTGTTTCTTGAGAGAAAAAGTCACGCCTGTGCATAAATTTGAGTGGCTATTGTCATATTGCTGTTATTAAGAATAGCGCCGTATACATTAGTCAGATTTTTTGCAACTGTATTCCAACTCTCAAATTTCAAACATTCAAAAAAGTCCAATTTCTAACCGTTTAGAGTATAAGCACTTAGGTTAGCGTTCAAACTTTTTCGCTCCCAGAGAGCCATGACTCCATCTCAAGGGGTTGTTGCCAATTAAACATGAGTACTATAAAATTATCAAGTTGTTGATCGCTTAACTGTTCAAGTTGACTGAGTATCTGTGGCGTGAGAACCTCAGCCCCAAACTTAGCTCGAATTATAGTACTTGCCGACTCAATCTTACCTTTTAGCTTACCTAGAAATTCACCTTCTAACTTAGCCTTGTTAATTTCAGCCTCATACCAAGCATCGATTTGTGCCATCGTTTTCATAAAATCTTCATCCTCCGGAGTTAAACTATCAGTAGGTATCTCTCGTAAGTAAACACAGTATTTTATACATGCACTTATTATATCATTTTTTTCCCTGCGCTCCGGCGATAGCTGCTTGATTGATTCAAAAGCGCTAGTCGCAGAATGTTTATCTCCCAACATTTTTAGCCACATCGTTTCTGGACTATCAACCAATTGGGTGATAATCACAATTCCCAACCGAAAAATTCGAGGGAGTCGATATACACCTACACCGAATTCAGTTGCTCTTTGAGCGCCACACAAATTCAAGAGTTTTTCACTGCAATTCACCGTGAGAATCCACGTAAATGGATTTTGATTTTCCATTTGTTGTTTTGCTTCTTTCTTACTTGGTTGAGAACTTGTTAATTCCGTTTTGGCTTTGGTGTTCTCCACCAGTTCTTTCTGCTTTCTATCCCAATACAGATTTTTGCGAGTCATCGATTTATTAATATCCATTTCTTCTAAATACGAACTGTAATGTTCGATAATCACTGTTGGATGTTCTTGCATTAACTGGTCGAATAAACCTAAATTCTCAGAAAGCCACCCGGAATTTTCTCCCTCGACCATAAACATCAAATCGATTTCGAGGTCCTCATCATTGTGGACTGGGATATTTTGTAGAGTCTTTCCTTTAGTTTTATATAAAGATTGGATATAAAACTTGAAGAAGCGATCGTGTTTGTACTGAGCCATTTCAATTTATGCACGCCTTTGGTAGAAGCTCTCATGTTATAACAGTAAAAAGCATAAATTTAGATTCGATCTGGGAAAAGTTCTATGTGACTGATTGGATTAAACATGGCAATCAGATTTCGTAATCTCCGGATGCTGCCAGTCGATGACTTCGCTAGGTTTCAAATACTCTTCCATATTACTCAATCATTCATTGGGTGCGGAACGACAGCGTAGATATAAGGTAGCTGATACTAGAGACGTGCGACGTTATATCTACGCCTAGTTCTAAAGATATTACTTCAATCGTTGTAACAAGAGATCCCCTACTCTTAATGAATTGGCAATAATAGTCAGCGTAGGATTAACACCAGAACTAGATGGAAAGAAACTGCCATCAACAACATAGAGATTATCAACGTCATGAGTACGACAATTGATATCCAGTACGGAAGTTGTTGGATCTTCCCCAAATCGACAAGTCCCATTTTGATGCCCAACTGACTGTAGTGGCATCATGTTACGAGGATAAAGACTGAAAGGAACTAAATGTTCCGCTCGATCGCCCTTCTTAAGAATTCCCACCCAACGTTTAGCTAACCGATCGCCTGCTTCCAGGTTATTAGGTTTGTAGTTTAAGTAAAGACGATCGCCCTCCACCCGCACGCGATTCTCGGAATCGGGTAAATCTTCCGTTTGCAACCACCATCCTACAGTGCGATCGGCAACAGTTTTCAGTTCTGCTCCCGGTCGCATTTTTAATAATGGAGCTAGCAGTGCGGGAACTTCGGCAGGTAACATATCTGCTAGTACGTTGCCAGTATTTTGTATCAATCCCATGGGGTAGGGAAAGTCAGGTTCGCCCCAGTAAAAATCGCTAATGGCAATTGTTTTTTGATAAACAGATGGATTAATTTTTAAATTTAATTGTACCATTGCCATACAGACGTGCTTCATCAAGTTGCGACCTACTTGGTCGGAACTATTTGCCAATCCATTGGGATGTTTGTCGTTGTGCGATCGCAATAACAATGCAGCCGAGTTAATAGCACCGCAAGAAACCACAATAATATCGCCTGTAAAAAATTGAGGCTCCCCACTAATTTGGGCTTCTACTTGCGTAACTTCTTGACCAGAAGGACTCGTATGCAATCGAGTAACTCTAGCTTCCGTCAGTAAAGTGATGTTTGCATGATGGCGAATGGGCTGAACGCAATTCACATCAGCATCAGCTTTGCCACGAGTCAGACAAGGAAAGCCATCACAAGTATTGCAACGAATACAGTTTCCCAGAGTTTTATCAACTTCATTCAGCTTCAATCCCAACGGCAAATGAAACGGATGCAACCCAGCCCCTTGTAGACAATCCACCAGTTCTTGCATTCGAGGTTCGTGATGTACTGGAGCATAAGGGTAAGGTGAAGTTCTAAAAGGCTCTGTAGGATCTACACCTGCTTGACCCCGAACATCGTAAAGCTGCTCTGCCTGAGTATAATACGGTTCAAAGTCATGATATTTCAACGGCCATTCTGGTGAGATACCGTCCTTGTGTTCTACCCGCTCAAAATCGCGTTCCCGCAATCGCAATAAAGCTGCACCATAAACTTTTGTGTTACCACCAACCCAGTAATTCATTGCAGGACGGAAGGGTTTGTTATTCACGTCATACCACTGCTCTTGGGTATGGTATCGCTCTCGTTGGTATACTTCCAGCGCACTCCAGTTTTCCTTTTCCCTCGGCAAAAACGAACCTCTTTCCAAAATTAAAATCTTCTTACCACTGGGCGCAAGATGATAAGCTAAAGTGCCACCACCAGCCCCGGTACCGATGATGATGACATCATAATGGGTGTTTGTTGTCATGAATTTTTTCCTGAAATGGGAAGGCGATCGCTCAAATCAATGTTGCCATTACGGTTGTAACCACAGCGAAAAATACAGCGTTTGTGGTTTTCGTGATGCAATTTGGCGCACTTAACTGCTCGCTGTCCAAATAGATATTGATATGATGTTGATGCCAGCAACATCCCAACTGGTGGCGCAATAACATACAACCAAAATGCCGTCCAAATTTGAGATGGAAAGGCAGAGGCAAAGGTGCGAGCGGGGTTCATGCCAAAGCCAGATAGGGGAGCTTCAAAAAAGACATAAAGCATCACCAAAAATCCAGCAAATAACCCTGTGAAGCGATTGAGTTTTTGATTGTTACTAGTCAGCAAAACAGTCATCATCATGAGAAATGCAATGACTAGTTCACCCAACAAAGCCGCAACCCAACCCAGTGTTCCTGGCACTGTAACAACATAGCTCACAGGTGGTTGCGTGAACACTTTCCCCAGCAATAATGCCACCAAGCATACACCAACCAATCCACCCAGACATTGAAACAGAATGTAGAAAACAGCATCCTGTCGTTTAATTTTCCCCAAGCGATAAAAGGTAAGCGTGACAGCCGGATTCATGTGTGCGCCGGATTGCTTGCCCCATGGAGAATAAATGAGAGCAACTGCTGTCAACCCCATAGCTATACCGATAAAAAATCGCCGGAGATCTCCATTGGAAATTGCCTGATGAATGGGAGAACCGGGATACTCAAATATGCAGGTAAACACTCCAGCAGAAATCATAAATATTCCCAGTTCTGCTGCTTCCATTAAGTATTCCGGTAAATGCTTCCTAAAGATTTCCACCATCCTCCTCCTGCGATCGGTATTCGGAAATTTGGAGAATCATGCTAGCAACCAACCCCGTCCACCCTGTTTGATGGCTGGCTCCAATTCCCGCTCCATTATCGCCATGGAAGTATTCATGAAACAAAATGTAATTCCGCCAATGGGGATCGGATTGGAACTTTTCAAGACCTCCATATACCGGACGGCGACCTGTGGCATCCTGTTGAAAGATAGCAATTAAGCGCTTGGATAGTGCGATTGCCACTTCCCGCAGAGTCATATATTGCCCCGAACCTGTGGGACATTCTAATTTAAAATTATCTCCAAAATAGTCATGAAATGTCCAAAGTGCTTCAAGAATTAAGTAGTTGACTGGAAACCAAATGGGACCGCGCCAGTTGGAATTACCACCAAATAGACTTGTGGTGGATTCCGCAGGTTCGTAGCGGACGCAGTAATCGTGCTCGCCTTGACGCAACGTATAGGGATGCTCTAAATGATACTTTGACAATGCGCGAATCCCGTATGTGCCAAAGAACTCATTCTCATCAAACATCCGTTGCAGTATGCGTTGCAGCTTGCTTCGATAGGCGATCGCCAAAAGCCTTCTCGCACCCACCCCCGGTGTTTCCATACACGCAACATTCTGTTTGAGATCGGGACGGTTCCGAATAAACCATTCCATGCGTCGTTTGAACCCAGGGAACTGGTGTAAAGTTTCTAATTGTAAAACCGCGACGGCAAATAGGGGTATTAATCCTACCATAGATCGTACTTTCAAGGCAAACTGCCGATTGTCAGGCAACCGCAGCACATCGTAGTAGAAGCCGTCTTCCTCATCCCACAAGGAAATATCCGCATTGCCAATGCCATCAATAGCATCAGCAATGTAGAGAAAATGCTCAAAGAACTTGCTGGCAATGTCTTCGTAAACCAGATCGTCTTTCGCTAGCTCTAGAGCGATGGCTAGCATATTTAAACAGTACATCCCCATCCAGCTTGTACCATCTGCCTGATTCAGGTAGCCCCCCGTGGGAAGTTCCTTGCTGCGATCGAAGACACCGATATTGTCCAGCCCTAAAAACCCACCTTGAAAGACATTGTTACCTTCCACATCTTTACGGTTTACCCACCAGTTAAAGTTGAGCAACAGCTTGTGAAAAACGCGTTGTAAAAAAGAGCGATCTCTTCGTCCGTAAAACTTCTGCTCGATTTGATAAACGCGCATGGCTGCCCATGCTTGTACGGGTGGATTGACATCACTAAATGCCCATTCATAAGCAGGTAATTGCCCGTTAGGTTGCATATACCATTCCCGTGTCAAGCGATCCAGTTGCAACTTAGCAAAATCTGGATCTATGGCAGCTAAAGGAATCAGGTGAAACGCCAAATCCCAAGCCGCAAACCAAGGATATTCCCACTTATCTGGCATTGAGAGAATATCTTCGCTAAACAAAGAAATCCACTCGTGGTTGCGCCCTACTTTCCGTTCTGGTGGAGGTGATGGTTGTTTGGAATCGCCATTGAGCCAGTCATGGACGACGTAGTGATAGTATTGCTTGCTCCACAACAATCCAGCAAACGCCTGTCGTTGAATGTTGCGCTCATCCTCTGATATGGGGAAAGGATTAACGCGCTGGTAAAACTCGTTAGCTTCAGCAATACGAGTCTTGAAAATTGTGTCAAATTCAGCGCCAAATGGATCTGTCAGCGTTTGCACATCACTCAACCGCAAGCGCACCACTTTAGTTTCACCTGGAGCAATGGATAATGTGTAGTGGGAGGAAAACTTTGTGCCTATGCGATTTGGATTAACGGCGGCTGTCTGCCCGTTGACTATATATTCGTTAATGCCATCTTTAACATAAGGTGAACTATTGGTGACACCAAATAATCGTTCGTAATTGGTTTCGTTATTCGTAAAGAGGAGTTCTGCGCCTGCTTCGCAATACAGCCAACGAGTTCCCAATGTTGAATGCTCGGCTTCAATTAAACTGAAATTGGTGTCTGACTGAACAACTTTGATAAAGGGCTGCTCAAAATTGGGATTCCAAGCCCAGAGGTTGCGAAACCAAAGTGTTGGCAGTAGATGAAGAGTACTGGTTTTTGAGCTTCGATTCGCGATCGCAATCTGAATCAAAATATCTTCTGGTGCTGCTTTAGCATACTCTACGAAGACATCAAAATAGCGGTTCTCCTCAAAGACACCCGTATCGAGTAGCTCAAACTCCTGTTCAAATTTGTTTCTGCGCCGATTTTCTTCCACCAGTTGCGAATAGGGAAATGCTTGTTGGGGGTACTTATACAAGCATTTCATGTAGGAATGGGTGGGAGTATTGTCGAGATAAAAATAATACTCTTTTACATCCTCGCCGTGGTTGCCTTCCGTCCCCGTCAGTCCAAACAAGCGTTCTTTCAAAATTGGATCGTTCCCATTCCAAAGAGCGATCGCAAAACACAAACGCTGTCGGCTATCAGAAATTCCCGCAATGCCATCTTCACCCCAACGGTAAATGCGCGATCGAGCTTGCTCGTGGGGAAAATAATCCCAAGCCGTTCCATCGCGACTGTAATCTTCCCGCACCGTACCCCACTGCCGTTCGCTAAGATAAGGTCCCCAACGTTTCCAATAAGCGACACGTTCTCGATCCTGCTGCAATCTTATTTCTTCTGGAGTCATGAGTTGAACTGTCCTTCGATAAAAGTTACAAAAGGCTCTCGCCTCTATTGCTCCTGATAATTCCAAAGCAATCCACCATCAACAAAGAACGTGGTTCCTGTTACGTAATCCGATTCAGCAGAAGCCAGAAACGCCACAATAGAGGCAACATCTCTTGGTTGTCCCAATCGTCCTAAGGGAATATTTTTGAGGAGTACTCCCAACTTTTCTGGATCGTTCAAGAGTTTAGTGTTGATGGGAGTTTCTATCGCCCCTGGAGCAACATTATTGATGGTAATACCATAAGGAGCTAGTTCAACTGCCAAATTACGAGTCAGCATCTTCAATCCACCTTTGCTGGCACAGTAAGCAGTAAAGTGAGGAAAGGGCAATTCTTCGTGTACGGAACTAATGTTAATAATCTTGCCCGGTTGCTTTATTTCGAGCCGATGTTTTACAAATGCTTGGGTGGCAAAGAAAACTCCTTTGAGATTTACGTTCATTACGGCATCATAATCGGCTTCCGTCACATTCCAAAAATCAGCGTTCTTTTCAATCCCTGCATTGTTCACCAAAATATCCAGCTTGCCGAAGTGAGAAACGCTGTCTGCAATCATGCGTTGCACGTCGCTGACTGTTCCAGTATCTGCCTGGATTGTAAATCCATCAACCATTTGGCACTGACCACCTGCAGCCTTTACCTTAGATAAGGTTTCTTCTGCCCCTTCAGGATGCGAGCGGTAGTTGATAACAATACTTGCTCCTTCCTGTGCCAGACGAATTGCGATCGCCTGTCCAATACCCTGGCTGCTACCTGTAACCAACGCAACCTTTCCTTCCAGTTTCATAATTTATTCCTGTGATTCTAACGTTGACGCGAATCGGAGCAGAATTCATTTAAATTGCATAAAATCCTTGTAAAGACAGTTTAAAACGTCTCTACAATGTTTTGCGAAGATGGGTAATGCAGGGTTTAGATAAGTCTACCAGATTTTACGTCAATCAGGAGATTTTAGCTACTAACACTGCTTCACTTTTCGCTACTGAGTCATTGCAACTCCAAATCCTAACAAACCTAAACCAAGTCACAAACGTGAAGTCGCTAGGCATACACTGGTTAAGGATGCAATTCTCCTATCGGAGACGCTGCGCGAACAGGTATGCTTCCCTGACCTCTTTGACGAACGTCCTCTGGGTGAGGGTAGTTATCAAAGTATTCATCATTACTGAAAATATTCAAATTCAGTAAAACTCCACAGCCACAGACTGAAGGATCTGTCTTGCTATGGGTTTGTAAGCACGAGCGATCGAGATTCGTATTGCGAAAAGTCACACAAACAGGAGTCCTACATTATGGAATTGGTAAAAAGGTTGTCAATGACTGTGGTCAGTGCAATGTTAATGGTCTTGGCAACAGCAACTCAAGCCAAGTCTTCAACATTAACCTATGAGCGTAGTATTGGTAGCCCTGGAATTGAAAGAGGAAATCTTTTTCTACCTCAAGGTATAGATGTGCAAGAAGAAACAAAGAACATTTTTATCAGCGATTCTGCTAATAATCGTGTCTCAGTCTTTGTTTGAAGCGTCTCTACAATTGTAAGGTACAAGATATTGAATTAACCGCAGATGGACGCAGATAAATTTGTACTAATAGTTATTATCAGTACTATTTTAGAATGTAAGGTAGCTACTTTCAAGTAACTGCGACACCCCAAAGAAACTAAATTATAATGCTGTTTTGTCTAGAACGTTTATGTAGATACCGTTTCGGATACTAATCAGTACAAGTTTACTGGATTTTTGAATTATTTATGCCTAATCAATCTAAAGAAACTGTAACTTGCCCGATAGCTACTCTGTTCAACATACTGAGTGGACCTTGGACGTTCTATATTCTTTGGATTTTACGTAATAATGGGCCAACTCGCTTTGGTGCTTTGAAACGTCAAATAGAAGGTATTTCCTCAAAAGTTCTGACTGAAAGACTGCGGATGCTTAAGGAGGCAGAAATTATCTACCGAACTTATGAGCCAACTATCCCACCTCAAGTCACTTACGGTTTAACTGAACAAGCCCAAGACCTTATTGTTGTCCTAGATCGGCTTGCTGCGATCGCTCACAAGTGGTATGCACAAGAACTCACAGAGATTAGTCCACCAAGTGATAAAGGATGAATGAAAATGTAGAACCAAACAAGCGCGAAGATTTACACACAGTTTTTGTAAAACTTTTTGCGATCGCTCATAAATAAATGCTACGAATGACCGCAAAATTAACTGAGTAGATTGCACCATAAACAAAATAAATTTTATTTTTCCTTAAAAGTCCACACACCATCATCCCAATTTTTATCGGATGGGGGATTTTGTAACCAGTGCTGACAGCGCTGTATGTGTAACATTGCTGCAGTGTCTTTGCTGTCAATCTTTAAAACTTTAGCAAATTCTTTTCTGGCACGCTCAAAGTCACGATTGATATAATACCGACGACCTTGGTGATAATGTTCGATCGCTTGCAATTGATGACTGCAAATTGAATCGGAACGCAAACCAACGAGCTCGTAGATAGCAACTGGCTCATTTCTACCTTTGACGCGAATATAATCTAGTTCTCGCGCCCATACTTGTTCTTTGCAAGGTTCGTAAGTATTATCACTGATAATAATATCGCATCCGTACTGCTTGCTCACACTTTCCAATCGAGAGCCAAGATTGACGCCATCACCAATCGCTGTAAATTCCATCCGTTTGCTCGAACCAATATTACCGCTAATGACGATATCAGAGTTGATCCCAATCCCAATATTAATTGTTGGTTTGTTTGTGGAACGACGGCGGGCATTAAATTCTTTCAATCGATGGCGCATTTCTATTGACGATTGTACTGCCATCCAAGCATGTTCGTGTAAAGGCAAGGGAGAACCGTATACAGCCATTATGGCATCACCAATGTATTTATCTAGCGTGCCTTTGTACTGAAAAACTGCCTCTACCATTGATTCAAAGTATTCGTTCAGCATACTGACTACTTCCTCTGCTTCTAGATTTTCTGTCAGAGTGGTGTAGCCTCGAATATCAGAAAATAAGATGGAAACTTCTTTGCGATCGCCTCCCAATTTTGCATCATCTAATTTCAGTAATTCTTCCGCTAATTCCTGAGTCATATAGCGGTACATAGTACTTTTGAGCCGCTTTTCATCACTGATATCATCCATAACCACTAACGCCCCCCTGACTTGTTTGGCGTCGCTGGCATCGGCAATTGTATTGATTGACAAATTGATACTGTTCTGGTCTTCACTGGGAGTCAGCAGCGTTCGATCTGGATAGTACTGTTCGCGGTATTTTAAATCAGCTGTGTTTAAAGCTGCTTGACACCACCTGCGAAAATCACCTTCTTTAATATTGATAACTTCGCTCACGAGTTTACCTTCCAAGCGTTCTTCTGGGTTCACACCAAGTAAACGCTTCGCACTTTCATTGGCAATAATAATTTGACCGGCTTTATCAGTGGAAATCACTCCGTTGGAAAGACTGCGGAGGATATCTCGCTGTAGTTGCTCTTGCTGTTTAACTGTAGCAAATAATTGGGCATTTTGCAGCGCTACTCCTGCTTGAATGTTAAACGCTTCCATAAATTCTTCGTCATTGCGATCGAAGCTTGCTTGGAAGCACTCAGGAGCGTTCGGCCAATTAGCATGGTTGTAGGGGAGAAAATCTCCGGGTTTCTTTTTATTCACTAGCTGGGTGACGCCAATCAAATCTCCATCTGCATTAAAGACAGGCATACAAAGCAAGCTACAGGTACGATAACCATTTTGTTGGTCTATTTGTTTGGCTGTCTCGGAATCTGGATTGTCATATAAGTCAAAAGGAATATTGAGCGTTTTACCAGTTGCAGCAACTATTCCCGCAAAACCTTTGCCAATGGGTACTCGTAACTCTTTCGCAGAACCGTCATCCTGGGTAATTTTTGTCCACAATTGTCCAGCTTCACGGTCTACTAGCCATAACGTACTGCGATCGGCGTTCATAAGTTCTTTTGCCTCAGCCATCACCCGCTTGAGGGTATCTTCCAAGTCAAGGCTGCTTTGACTGAGGGATTTTACTGCCTTCATGAGGGCGGCTGCCGCTCTTTGTTTTTGAGTTGCTATGTAAAAGGAACGAGAGGATTCTAATATCAGCCTTATAGAAGGTGCAAATTCTTGAAATAATTGTTTATCAGCTTCTGTAAAACCTTTTAGGTCAATACGTTCTGACAATGGTGCATCTGGATTGTTGGGAGATCTTAATTTATTTAACAATTGTACAACTGCGACAAGTTCGCCTTCCTCATTCACCAGTGGTAAAGCTAGCATTGTGTAGGTGCGATAGCCTGTTCTTGTTTCCTGTTCCTGAGCAAATAACGAACGGGGATCGTCGTAAAAATCAAAAGGAATATTAACCACTTTTTTGTAAGTGGCAACTTCACCAGCGATACCTTTATCGGCTGGGATGCGAATTTCTAAGGAGCGATTGCCCTCTGTCTCTGCCACAATAGACCACAGTTCTTGCTTTTCCTCATCAAGTAAAAAAATTGTCGTGCGATCGGCACCCAATAACTCCCCGGTTTTTAGGGTTATGGAGTGTAACATTTCTTGCAAAATTGTTTCAAATCCCTGAGAATCCAGCATGGACAGGGTTTGATTGACGATCCGTAGTTTTTGTTCAACTTCGGTAACAACTTGCTTAAAGGTATCCTGAGTTAAGGGCGCGAGAAAGGTAGAGATTGTTCCTTTGCGTTTGGCGAGAGCACCTACTGCTGTAGCATTACGCTGCATGGCATGGCTTTCGCGATCTGGAACACCAATAATTAGATCGGCGGTAGCACCGCAACCACGTTGATGAACTGACATAACTGACTTTTGATATAGAATTTGATTTTAACGATGTTTATCAATGGCATTAAATGTATGTAAGTGTTGCTACAAGCAAACAAACAGAACATAACATATTCCACAGTGTAATCTTTTATCAAGCCAGCGTCATCTTTTATAACCAGGAGTTCAGCATTGAGGGGGAAAAATTTAAAACTCAAAACTGGTATTTCACCCGTTAGGGGGTTGCATTACACAAAAGTGTCTGATTTTTACACAATTTTCTTTGACATTACCCTTACATGGCACTTGTAAAGGTATTAGTTCAGGGAAGCTCGTTTGCGATCGCAAACAGTCTTGCACTTTAGCTTCAATGCTGTTAGTATCCAGCTTTTAGATGGTCAAATAAACTTGGTGAATGAGCACCTTGAGAACAGCAGAGCTTTTGCATAGTGCTAATAATTTGAATATACGTTTTTCAGAGAATATACAGAAATTAGATGTATCACTTGTCAAGCAAGCAAAAGTTGAAATTATTAGTAAGGATTGGGGAAATGTAGTAATTGATGCTCGGAATATCAATATTTTTGGGCAGAGAGCGATTTATGCGGGCATGAGAGTGAGATCGAGTGCAGTGAGTTCAACTTCACAAGATGTCATCTTAAATTCCACAGCTACTGTAAAGGTGAACCAGAACAGCTAGGTTAGAAATGTTGTGAAAACTAATTCAACAGGTAATGCGGTCAACATTACTATTAATGCGGGTACACTAGAGTTCACCGGCGCTCTTTTTTACTCCTATGTCTGGTAGAGTCTCAAAAAAAAGCGCCTGGGGCGAGAGGCAGAAGAAATTGAGGTTTTATTACTTCAGTTTTTGCCTAAAGCCTTAATTGTTAGGCAATTTTTGTAAATCTTAGTGTTTTTTTGAATTTTAGTAAAAGTTAGTTATTTTCTACACTACTGAATGATGAAAAACTATAACAAAATACTGTTTGGGTAAGAAAAATGAACCAATCCTCTAAAAACGTCCTTTATGGAGAAATAAAAGACTTGAAAAAGATAAATAGGAGTGCTCTTCGTGAATTTTAAAGAAAAATTTCGATTTTTTATGCAAATTCTTTTTGTAAGTTATCAAGCCTTAATTTGGAAAATACAATATTTAGTTGACGATCGCCGACAATGGTTTAAGTCAAAGGTAGGGTTGGTTAGTGGAAGAAACGCCCCTCCAACAGGAGCTTGACTCTACACGAAAAATTTGAGCTATCCTAAAAGGAGTGGCAGCTAGCCAAATCAAAGCTGACATCCTGAACCAATACATAATGTTATAGATAAGTTTGAAAGCCGAAAAATTGCCAATGCTTTGAAACTGTTACTTGATAAGGGTTTGAGCTATTTCTCCAGAAACTTCCAAAAAAATCAGCAGAACCCCTTGACAAAGCCAGAACGGGTTGTTATATTGGATAAAGTGTGAAGCGAGAGAGAAAAGCGCCCACACAACCGAACCAAGATAAAGCAATAGTTTGAAAGCCAAGCAATTTAAAACCTCGTCAAGAAATTAAGTTGCGGGTAGAAACCCAAAACAAAAAAACAATAAGTAGCCAAGATGTTGTAGAGACGCAGTATGGTGTGTCTACAGCAGAAACACTTCAAAACGGAGAGTTTGATCCTGGCTCAGGATGAACGCTGGCGGTATGCTTAACACATGCAAGTCGAACGGTCTCTTCGGAGATAGTGGCGGACGGGTGAGTAACGCGTGAGAATCTGGCTTCAGGTCTGGGACAACAGTTGGAAACGACTGCTAATACCGGATGTGCCTTAGGGTGAAAGGCTTGCTGCCTGAAGATGAGCTCGCGTCCGATTAGTTAGTTGGTGTGGTAAGAGCGCACCAAGACGGCGATCGGTAGCTGGTCTGAGAGGACGATCAGCCACACTGGAACTGAGAAACGGTCCAGACTCCTACGGGAGGCAGCAGTGGGGAATTTTCCGCAATGGGCGAAAGCCTGACGGAGCAATACCGCGTGAGGGAGGAAGGCTCTTGGGTTGTAAACCTCTTTTCTCAAGGAATAAAAAAATGAAGGTACTTGAGGAATCAGCATCGGCTAACTCCGTGCCAGCAGCCGCGGTAATACGGAGGATGCAAGCGTTATCCGGAATGATTGGGCGTAAAGGGTCCGCAGGTGGTCACTCAAGTCGGCTGTCAAAGAGTCTGGCTCAACTAGATAAGGGCAGTGGAAACTGAGAGACTGGAGTCTGGTAGGGGTAGAGGGAATTCCCGGTGTAGCGGTGAAATGCGTAGAGATCGGGAAGAACACCGGTGGCGAAAGCGCTCTGCTGGACCAGAACTGACACTGAGGGACGAAAGCTAGGGGAGCGAATGGGATTAGATACCCCAGTAGTCCTAGCCGTAAACGATGGATACTAGGCGTTACGCGTATCGACCCGCGTAGTGCCGGAGCCAACGCGTTAAGTATCCCGCCTGGGGAGTACGCACGCAAGTGTGAAACTCAAAGGAATTGACGGGGGCCCGCACAAGCGGTGGAGTATGTGGTTTAATTCGATGCAACGCGAAGAACCTTACCAGGGCTTGACATGTCGCGAATCTCTCTGAAAGGAGAGAGTGCCTTCGGGAGCGCGAACACAGGTGGTGCATGGCTGTCGTCAGCTCGTGTCGTGAGATGTTGGGTTAAGTCCCGCAACGAGCGCAACCCTCGTACTTAGTTGCCATCATTAAGTTGGGAACTCTAAGAAGACTGCCGGTGACAAACCGGAGGAAGGTGGGGATGACGTCAAGTCAGCATGCCCCTTACGTCCTGGGCTACACACGTACTACAATGCTGTGGACAGAGGGCAGCAAGCTAGTGATAGCAAGCAAATCTCATAAACCATGGCTCAGTTCAGATCGAAGCTTGCAACTCAGCTTCGTGAAGGTGGAATCGCTAGTAATTGCAGGTCAGCATACTGCAGTGAATTCGTTCCCGGGCCTTGTACACACCGCCCGTCACACCATGGGAGCTGGTAGTGCCCGAAGTCGTTACTCTAACCATTCGTGGAAGAGGATGCCGAAGGCAGGACTGGTGACTGGGGTGAAGTCGTAACAAGGTAGCCGTACCGGAAGGTGTGGCTGGATCACCTCCTTTTAGGGAGACCAACTGAATTATGAATGAGAAATGGTGAATGATGAAATTTACAATTCACAATTCATAATTTTCAGACATCCCAGGTCGTGCGAGGAAAGAAAATTGGCTTTCAAACTATGATTGGTTCGTCATCATTGTAAGGCAGTCAAGCCAAAAGAATCATCTGAGGAAGAAATTCAGCAACTTGTCAGAGAATTGGGACAAGACTGCTGGGTAGAAATCCAGCCAGAACCTTGAAAACTGCATAGAAACGCGATAAGAGCTAATAGCTAAGAGCTAATGGCTAATGGCTAATGGCTAATTGTTTCATACGATTAGCAATGAGCTATTAGCCATTAGCAATGAGCAAAAATAGTGGTCAAGTGAATTAGGGCTCATGGTGGATACCTAGGCACACAGAGGCGAAGAAGGACGTGGTTACCAACGAAAAGCTCCGGGGAGCAGGAAGCATGCTTTGAGCCGGAGATGTCCGAATGGGGCAACCCAAAAACGAAAGAGCGAACCCAGTGAATTGAAACATCTTAGTAGCTGGAGGAAAAGAAATCAACAGAGATTCCCTAAGTAGTGGTGAGCGAAAGGGGAAGAGCCTAAACCAACAGGTTAACTTGTTGGGGTAGTGGGAAAGCAACATCGAATCTAGCGGTGAGACGAAGCAGCGAAATACTGCACCAGAGAAGGTGAAAGTCCTGTAGTCAAAAACTCAAGGATAGAAGCTTCATCCCGAGTAGCATGGGGCACGAGGAATCCCATGTGAATCAGCGAGGACCATCTCGTAAGGCTAAATACTACTGTGTGACCGATAGCGAACAAGTACCGCGAGGGAAAGGTGAAAAGAACCCCGTTGAGGGGAGTGAAATAGAACATGAAACCGTGAGCTGACAAGCAGTGGGAGTCCGATTCAACGGATGACCGCGTGCCTGTTGAAGAATGAGCCGGCGAGTTATAGGTACTGGTAGGTTAAGTCAAAGATGAAGCCAAAGCGAAAGCGAGTCCGAAGAGGGCGAGATATCAGTATTTATAGACCCGAACCCGGGTGATCTAACCATGTCCAGGATGAAGCTTGGGTAACACCAAGTGGAGGTCCGAACCGACCGATGTTGAAAAATCGGCGGATGAGGTGTGGTTAGGGGTGAAATGCCAATCGAACTCGGAGCTAGCTGGTTCTCCCCGAAATGTGTTGAGGCGCAGCGGTAACAGAAAAACTGAGGGGTAAAGCACTATTTCGGTGCGGGCTGGGAGACCGGTACCAAATCGAGATAAACTCAGAATACTCAGTGGAGAGTTACCAGTGAGACGGTGGGGGATAAGCTTCATCGTCAAGAGGGAAACAGCCCAGACCACCAGCTAAGGTCCCAAAATCATCGCTCAGTGGTAAAGGAGGTGGGAGTGCATAGACAACCAGGAGGTTTGCCTAGAAGCAGCCATCCTTGAAAGAGTGCGTAATAGCTCACTGGTCAAGCGCTCCTGCGCCGAAAATGAATGGGACTAAGCGATGTACCGAAGCTGTGGAATAGAAAAGATGAATTATGAATTATGAATTATGAATGGCGAAAAAACAATTCATAATTTATTATTCATAATTCATCATTGTCTGTTGGTAGGGGAGCGTTCCGTGATAGGTAGAAGCAGTAGCGGCAAGCAGCTGTGGACGAGACGGAAGTGAGAATGTCGGCTTGAGTAGCGCAAACTAGGGTAAGAATCCCTAGCCCCGAAACCCCAAGGGTTCCAGAGGCAGGTTCGTCCACTCTGGGTTAGTCGGGACCTAAGGCGAGGCTGAAAAGCGTAGTCGATGGACATCGGGTGAACAATCCCGAACTTTGATGTGGGAGCAGAGATAAATCGCATGAAAAATAGCAACGCCCTGAATGGATTGGGAGGTGTCTAAGGATGCCGAGTTGTGAAAGATAGTGCCAAGAAAAGTTATGGCTGTGATGAAAACATCAAACCCGTACTCGAAACCGACACAGGTGGGGAAGTTGAGAAAACTCAGGGGCGCGAGATAACTCTCTCTAAGGAACTCGGCAAAATGGCCCCGTAACTTCGGAAGAAGGGGTGCCCACGAAAGTGGGTCGCAGTGAAGAGATCCAGGCGACTGTTTACCAAAAACACAGGTCTCCGCAAACAAGCAATTGGAAGTATGGGGGCTGACGCCTGCCCAGTGCCGGAAGGTTAAGGAAGTTGGTCAGGGGGTTTCCCTAAAGCTGACGACTGAAGCCCCGGTGAACGGCGGCCGTAACTATAACGGTCCTAAGGTAGCGAAATTCCTTGTCGGGTAAGTTCCGACCCGCACGAAAGGCGTAACGATCTGGATGGTGTCTCAGAGAGAGACTCGGCGAAATAGGAATGTCTGTGAAGATACGGACTACCTGCACCAGGACAGAAAGACCCTATGAAGCTTTACTGTAGTCTGGAATTGGGTCCGGGCTTGGCTTGCGCAGGATAGGTGGGAGGCGTGGAGATACCCCTTGTGGGGGGTATGGAGCC
>NZ_WJFC01000170.1:0-7500 GCF_009725235.1 Scytonema sp. UIC 10036 | reverse complement strand
TGAGAGCTTCTTCTGCCTGTTCAAAATTTATATATACAGTCTTATAGCCCAGATGTTGAGCAGAATTCATAAGGCGGAGCGTGAGGGAAGTTTTACCCATCTTTTTGGGAGCTTGCATTTGAATAACACTTCCCGGTTTCATGATTTCTTGATACGTTAATTCCTCAATTGAATGATAGTTGATATAATGAGAATTCAGGGTTTCGGGAGAGCGGGGAAATTCAACGGTGGCTGAAAACTGCTTTTGATCTCAACTTCAGATAATTAGTTATTAATAAAGCAACTATCTACAAGGTTTGAAAATTTTCCAGTACTGCGTTCTGATGTCATAAATGCTAAGAGGTTGTTGAAAAGTGGTTGGTTGTCTTTTAATCATCATGATTACCCCCCTTAGTGCCCCACGGCGTGAAGGGGCGAAAAGAAAAATCCGTGTTCCCTCCCCAATCCTCGGGAGGGTTAGCGGGTGGGGTAAAAATATTTGATACATTAATCGTGACCCTTTTCAAAACATCCCTCTAAGTACCCACCAGATATAATGTAGTTATCTCAACTAATTCTATAGCATGGTTTCATTCCATAATGGAGATTACTCAATTAGAGGTTATACAGATACCGTGATTGGATTTACATATCTAACCTCAGACATATTGAAAAGATAATCAATCTATCTAAAGATATATTGAAAGGTTATGGAATGAGTAAAATGCTGGGTGCGATCGCGGGTGATATCATTGGCTCAGTTTATGAAGCGAACAATATCAAAACGAAAGATTTTCCTCTGTTTAAAAGTGAGTGCCGTTTTACGGATGATACTGTGCTGACAGTTGCAGTTGCTGATACTATCTTGAATGAGGATTTATCAGTTGGCAGTAGCAAATACATCGATAAATTTAAATCTTACTACCGTCGCTATCCCTTGGCGGGCTACGGAGGAACCTTTAAAATGTGGGCGGGATCGAGTAGCAGAGAACCCTACAACAGTTGGGGTAACGGTTCGGCAATGCGAGTCAGTTCTATTGGATTTGCTTTTAACGATCTAGATACTGTCTTACAAGAAGCACAGCATAGTGCAGAGGTAACCCACAACCATCCAGAAGGTATTAAAGGTGCTCAAGCAACTGCGGTTGCTATCTTTCAAGCCAGGATGGGTTATGATAAAAGCTCTATCAAGTCTTACATAGAATCTCATTTTGAGTACGATCTTGGTCAAACTCTTGACCAACTAAGACCGAATTACCGATTTGATGTTTCTTGTCAAGGTTCTGTTCCCCAAGCCATCATCGCCTTTTTAGAATCTACTGATTTTGAGGATGCTATCCGTAATGCTATCTCTATTGGTGGTGACAGTGATACCATTGCTTGCATTACAGGTGGTATTGCCCAAGCTTTTTATGGTGGCGTACCAAAAGAAATCTCTGAATGGGCGTTCAATCATCTAGATGAACATTTACGCAGTGTTACCCAACAGTTTATTTCCCAGTACAGTTTATAAATAATGCCAAGTCGAAGCAAAACCAAAGCCACTGTTTGGCTCATAGAAAACGGTAAAGTGCGATCGCGTTCCGATCAACTTGCAACCGAAGAACCTTTGGAAATTCGCCTTGCATTTCCACGTCAAACAGTTGCAGTAACAATGCGAACACCTGGAGCAGATTTTGAACTAGCTGCTGGGTTTCTTTACAGCGAGGGAGTCATTAGCTGTAGAGAAGATATCCAACGCATAAGCTACTGCGTCGATAACTTAGTCGATGGAGAACAACGCTACAACATTGTCAACATTACCCTTCGCGAAGGACTAAATCCCGATCTACAGCCGCTACAAAGACATTTTTATACAACGAGTGCTTGTGGAGTTTGCGGTAAGGCTAGTCTTGAAGCCTTGCACTTGAGAAATTACCCGCCTATTCCCGCAGGACTAACGGTTACACCTGACATTATTTACACATTACCAAATAAACTGAGAGCAGCCCAAAGCGTATTTGATGCAACAGGCGGTTTGCATGCAGCTGCTTTGTTCGATACTCAAGGACAACTGCTAACCATACATGAAGATGTCGGACGCCACAATGCATTAGACAAGTTAATAGGTTCAGCCTTACTTAATGGGCAATTGCCTTTGAACGATCGTATTGTCATGGTAAGCGGACGCTCTAGTTTTGAAATTTTGCAAAAGTCCGCAGCTGCTGGAGTTCCTATTGTCTGTTCTGTTTCTGCGCCTAGCAGCTTGGCTGTGTCAATAGCAAAGGAATTTGGAATCGCTTTAATCGGATTTTTGCGAGGCGAAAAGTTCAATGTATATGCTGGGTTAGAAAAGATACAATGAAGGCCATTCAATTTACTGACGCATTTGTTACTTTGGCAACTATTGAGCTTGAAAATCTCGTCAAGTTCTATACTAAATTTTTAGGAATAGAACCAACAAGTATCATTCCAAATGTTTATGCTGAATTTCAACTTCAGGGATTGAAATTAGGTATTTTTAAACCAAAAAATTTGCAGGCTTCTGAATTTGAAAACTCAGAGAACAGTAAAATGAGCTTGTGTTTGGAGGTGCGAGACTTGGAGAGTGCGATCGCACATCTAACAGCATTAGGTTATCCTCCAAAAGGAGAGATAAAAACAGCATCCCATGGGAGAGAAATATATGCTTATGACCCCGATAGCAATCGGTTAATTCTGCATCAATCTACCGTTCCTTCTGTTAAATTCCTTTCTGACTTACACCAATAACAGAACCGCTACCTCCAAACACAGAACCACTGACACCTTGGTTGAATCGAGAACGTATTGCTCGAAAAGTGATATTGGGTAACGGAATATAACCAACTTGTAGCATGAGATTTGCATTTTCTGGAGAGACATAGAAGTTTGTGAAAGCTTGAACTTCCGGACGAGTTGCCACAGATTTCTTAACATACATAAAAATTGAACGAGAAAGAGGCTGATAGCTTGAATCTGAAATCGTTGTCTGACTTGGTTGAGTGTATTTCTCATTGGTTTAAGAGTAAGTTAAAAACAGATTAATTTATTATGAAAAAACAAAAAAATAACTAACTTAGCTATAAAGTTCCTTCTTAGGGTGTAAACCATTAAAGGAGAAGAACTACAAAATTTGAAGTATCTACCCATACGAACAAACTTAACGATTTTTATGAAAACGAAAGATGCTATCTCGTAACTTAGCATTGTCCAAACTTTTCATAATTTATTTTCTTGCAATCATTAAACGAGCTAGCAAGACACCTATCCTGCAAAATTAGAAAATTTCTGTAAGATAGAGTCTTGCTAGTTTCAGCAATGTGTAATGCAAGACACGATATATATAAGATTCCTATTTCATTTCTGAAAAAAACCAAAATGCAAGTCCTATTTAGCAAGCAATTGAGTCTCAGTATACATAGCAAGAATCAAACCGGATTCCTGTAGTGCAATTTTTTAGTGCAAGCTTAGGTATTCATATTCGGGATGGCTCATTTTCTCTCGTGCTCCATTTAAAAAGAAGTTATAAGATTTGTGTTTACAGAAAAAGTTGTAGATTGGAATGGAGGAAAAAGCGTTGTTTTCAAATAATTCCAAGAAAAAACTCCTCAAATTTCTCAGTTTGAATATTCTGGTTTTAGTTTTGCTTGTTAGTCCTGCTATTGTAGGAAAACATTTGAATGTTTTTAACACTCAATCGATGAGTGTACAAGCTCAAGAAACGCAGCAACAGAACAATAACGAGGCGCAAAATCCTGCATCTTCTGGAGAAGAAAAAGGCAAAAATAATCAGCCTAAAAGTGAAGGAGATAAAGGAGAAAAAGAAAGTCAGATAGATGTTTTTAAAATCACTACGGGTGCGCTAGCAGGTTTAGTTCTGTTTTTGTATGGTGTAACCAGGATGGCGGAAGGATTGGAAGCTCTAGCAGGCGATCGCATGAAGAGTATCCTGAGTAAATTCACTACCAACCGCTTTGCAGGAGTGATGACTGGCACAGTGGCGACAACAGCTTTGGATTCATCTAGTGTGACAATTATCATCGTAATTGCAATGGTAAGTGCCGGATTACTAACTTTTGTCCAGTCTCTAGGTGTGGTTTTAGGTTCAAATATAGGCACGACTATCGGAGCACAAATTGTTGCTTTTGAGATTAATCAGTATGCACCAATAGCAATGTTTATTGGCTTTTTGCTGTTGCTCTTGGGTAAGACAGATCGTTGGAAGCAAATCGGGACAGTTACATTAGGGATTGGCTTGCTGTTTTTTGGTCTTGACCAAATTGAAGATTCGATGGAACCATTTAAAAACTACAAGCCGTTTCTCAATTTGATGACAACCTTGGGTGAAAACACATTCTTGGGTGCTTTGGTAGGAGCACTATTTACAGTATTAGTTCAATCCTCTTCTGCCACTGTTGCGATCGTTGTTACCTTGGCTAGTCAGGGATTAGTTTCATTACCTGCGGGTGTCGCCTTAGTACTTGGTGCTGAAGTTGGTACCTGTGCGGATACCTTAGTAGCTACGATAGGGCGCGAACGCCCAGCCGTGCGAACAGGAGTTTTTCATTTGCTTTTCAACATTATTTCTGCTAGTGTGGGCGTTTTATTTGCTGCTCAATTGGCGGGGCTTGCTAAATGGGTATCTACCTTAGCTGGTGCAGGAGATGATATTGCCCGTCAAATTGCCAATGCACAATTGTTGTTTAACGTTATGGGTGTGGCTTTAGTTATAGGATTTTTGCCACTGATAGCCCGTGGACTGGAAATGCTAATTCCTAAGGGCAAAGGTGAAACAGATTCTGGTGATAAAAACTCTGATTTGCAGAAAGCAAAAGTACAAAGGTGATTTTTTGCACCTTTCCTATCCCCCACTCTTTCTGCTTGAGGTAGGGTGGGGGTTTTGTGATGTATGATTTAGTAAGGATGTGCCAGATTAACTGTTAACGAGGCACCTGGTTGCAAATCTGTTGCTTGACCCTGACATATAACTTTGAGAGATTCTATATTGGCAGATGCGGCTGAAATGCTTAAGTAATTATCTATCATTTCAATTTGCAGATCGTTGCTTCGGTGATGGAGACTAATGCATAACCGTTTGACATGCGTTCACCAAAATTGCGTAAGAACCCAAAATTTTTCGCTCTCCGTACTGCACTAGATAGATGCCTAAGTTAGGAAGTTACCCAATTCTGGGTTTATCATGTTCATGATTTTACAGACAAGCTCATCGAAATCAGAACGAATTTCAATGAGTTTCTTCATCCAAGCATTTGAAGTTGCTATCTCTTCTTCTCCTTGTGTGCGAACTGTTTGAATCTGATTCTCGATTTCGTCATAGACATTAGCTTCAAATCCTTGCCTTTTATTCTCAATTTCTAACTCAAATTTTTTAGCTGCTTCTCTAAATTTTTGCCTAATTTTTTCACGTTCGTTTGAAACTTTTCTTTCTTGTTCAGACTCTTTGTTCATCTTTTCTAATTCTGAGTAAACAGCCATAGATCCTAATATAGGTCCTAGTATATGACCAAGATTACCAAGAAATGTAGTAAGACCAACCGAATCTACAAGGTCAAAATGTATACCTAAGCTATCTCCCCAATGTCCAATTTGTTCTACAGTTTGATGCAACAAACTACCTTCAACGTTCTCAGGATGCAGGATGATAGGTACAGAATCATAGTAATGTTGCTGTGCATCATGAAACGCATTAAGGGCTTCTGCATGGACTGATGGTTCTTGAGCTTGTAATACATTTAATGAAGCATTTTTTAAAGCTTTTAAAACTTGGTGAGCATTATGCATTTTATCCCATGTTTCCTTATTTATGGCAGACTGACCTAATGCAATGAAAGCTATACTAGAAGAAGCAAATAAAGGAGTTAACTTTTGAGAAGAGTTAATAAGATCGTTTAATTTAGTACCAAAGCTAATTTTAGTCTGGATTATTTTACTATTTATCTGTTGAGATACCTTCTTATCATCTAATGAAACTAGCTCTTGAAGTAGACTATTTTGATGTAGTTCTTGAATATCATTCTGTAGTTTTATAGCAGCCTTCTTGAAAATATCTACTATACTTTCTTGCGCTTGTTTATCAATAAGCTTTAAATTATTTATCGTTAGCTCTTCTTGTTGTTTAAATTCTGTCTCGTTACCAATATCTAATGTGTTGGCTAGGGTATTACCCTCTTTAACGATATCTTTTGCTGTTTTCGATACTACACATTTAATGTTGGTTCGTAATCGCTGTCGATTTTGCTCAACTATACAAGATAAACGTGTCAAAATTTCAAAGAAAGCTTTATCTTCAGGAGAACTACGAGCAAATTTTAACTTAGCTTCATCAACCCATTTTGAAGTTATCCGGATAGGAGTATCTAAACGAGCAAGACCAGCACGGTTTTTTACAAAGTTATTAAGTTCATCTATGAAAGTTTGAAACCGACTGGCTTCAATCAAATAATCATCATTATCTTCTATACCTTCATAATAATCTTTAGCATCAATAAAGCAGATAGGAAATTCTTCTAATTTATGTGGTTCTAGAGATTTTTCTAGACTGTCACGATAACTAGCAATTTTTTGCTGTTCTTCTCCTGCTTCTTGTGACATTTTATTTATAACTAGCATCATTTTATGAGCGTAAGCATTTTTATATGCCAGTTTTTTGAAGTTATCTAATATCAATGAATCAAACAGTGAATGAGTAAGACAGAAAACTAATAAATCAGCTTTTTCCATAGCATCATAGGTAATTTCATCATGGTCTTCGTGACCTGTCCAAAGTCCTGGTGTATCAATCAATTTGATGCCATTCCAGTCGTAATGGGTAGTTTTATCAGTAGCTATATCTGAATCAATATAGATATCATTTCGCCCTGTAAGCGCAGAAATAATAGTTGATTTTCCTGCACTATATTGCCCTATAAAAGCAACTGTGAGAAAACCACGCTTACGATGTTCTTCCAATTCCTCATTGAGCCTTCTACGGATAGTCTCTATTTCATTTGTTGTTTCCTGTGCGAGAAGGTTCTCAAAATTTTCCAGGCTATCATCAAATTTTTTTCCAATTGCTGCTATTTGAATTGTCTTGTTATTGTTTTTCATACTATTCATCTCCTAACAAACTCAATAAAACAAACATCTTCTTGAAGGATTTTCTTTAATTTCTTTAATCGTGATTCATTAGTAGGTAATTTAGATTGGGTTTGAATAGCGATATTATATCCAAAGTTTCGTTCAACCTTATTTATAGTTATGTTAATATTTTCTTCAGTTAATGGCTGGCGTTTTTCTAGATACCAATCAACAATTCTTGTAGCATAAGCATGATTAAGAACCCTCACTTCGCTATCTAACTTCTCTTCAGTTTGAATTAGTTGGTTTGAGATTAAATCTAAGCTTTCAATTATCACTTGAAAAAAATCATTAGTACTACTTTCGATAGAGTCACAATAATTTTTGAATGTTTTTAAATATTCATTTGTAATATGCTTTTTTTGCTCTTCAATTTGTTTAGTT
>NZ_WJFC01000169.1 GCF_009725235.1 Scytonema sp. UIC 10036 | reverse complement strand
TTTATCCACAGTTATTAATTTAATGTTCTCACTATGTACTTGAAGTTTTTAGATTTTGCCAAGTTAAAATTTTGCCTGAATTTTGCCAATACTTAATAGCTTCTAATACGGCTGTTCTTTGTTTAAAATATATGCCAGCTTTTTCTAAAGCACTATCAATTTCTTTTTCCTTAGCTGTTACTAAATTTAATTTACGAGGAGGAGGAAACAATTCATCAATTCTTACAGAAATTGCTTCAACAATAGATACTAGGTGTTGAAGTTGATTTTCGATTTTTGTGAATTTATGATCGAAGTTGGACTTTTCAGTATTACTAGAAAGAGTAGAAGTGACTTGATTCAGCTTAGAGTAAATCGGTTTCAGCTTTTGGTCTATTAAAGCACTAATATCATTTTCATCTACACTGTTAACAAGTAATTGCTGCATTTCTTCTTTTGCAGCAGATGCTTGTTCATCTGTCATATCATAAACCCAAACCCAGAGCTTTTCTATATCAAGTTCTTTAGCAACTAGACACCAATCAGCGCCATAAATGACTTCATACTCTTCCTCCTCACTATATGCTTCTGTACGACGTACAATAAGAGGCATTAAATTGCTTTTATGCTGAATTAAGCTGTCTTCAATTAATTGTAGCCTTTCTATAGAAATACTTTGCTTTTCTGACTCTGCTACAGCAATTTGGTATGTGTATACTTGCCCATGGCTAATGGGTCTAATACCCAAGTTTTTTCCAATGCGAATTTGTCGTTCTGTTAAACTCATCGTTTTATAAATCTCCTTTAGTAATTTTTTTAACTAAATGTTTAGCTAATTGTGTGTAACTTTCAACGGCTTTTTGTGCATATTCTTTTTCTTGATGTGTTACCTTATCATCAAATTCTGCCTGATTGATAGGATAACCTTTATCCGGACAACTAGAAACAATATTCAACCGTGGTATCCAAGTATGTTCAGGGAATAGTTCTATTTTGTCTCCTACACCACTACTCTCTAAAATAGAGAAAATTTTTTTTACCATAGATGCATTGACTTTCGCTGATTTTTGGTCATACATACTAACTGCAATACCTAATATAGGTAAGTTTTCTTCTTTGTAATCCTGTACTTTTCCAACCTGAGCTATCACATATTCTAAAGCTCTAACTGGGTAAGAAGATAATTGAGTAGGAATCAAAATGGCTGAAGATGCCATTAGGGAAATACCATTCACCTTGCTAAATGAAGGAGGTGGATCGATAAATACAAAATCATAATTATTGCTTCTAAGTTTTTTGGCAAGTAAGCGATCGCTATCAACTGTTTGTATTAATGAAATTTCCAGGTGAGACAGACGGATATGTGATGGAATTACGTCTAATTGGACATCTCCCCAATGCTTTTTAATGACTGTGTCTTCCAATTTAGTTCTTGGCTCAGTTAATAAATGACAAATATCTTTCTTTCCTTGCTGTTCAACATCTTCTAATGGATCGATCCCCAAACCCATTGTCAAATTAGCTTGAGCATCGATATCAATCAGTAATACTCGCTTACCCAACTTATTAAGAGCAGCTGCAAGGTTAATAGTCGTTGTAGTTTTACCTACCCCGCCTTTATTGTTAAATACAGTAATAATCATTGATTTATGTTCCTCTTGAGTGTTTGTCACCAAAGTGTTTTCTCCCCTAATTGGCTGTACTTGAGCGAAAGATACCTTACCTTGGTTCGATAAACCCGACATACCTTCTTGCTCTACTGCTTTTGAGATTAAATCAAAAAAGCGTGTGCGAATTTGTTGCTGATTTTTATACAAAGTAGAAGTAAAGTGCAAATATGTTTTTTTAGATAATATTTTGTAAAATAACTGATACTTTGCAATCAGTGTTGCTTGTGAGTACTCTACTACGTCTGTAATTTTTCCATCACAATTATAAAGTATGCGAAAGTCATAGCCATTGGTTAACAAACCAAGAACTGCTCCTGTACGGCGCATATAGTTATTGAGTTGCCAAACACTATGAGCAATTTTTTTATAGGGGGCTTTGACTTCAATAATTAAGTAGGGGGGTGCCACCAAAGCTGAGTCAGATTTACCCACTAGGAAGTCAAGCTTAGATTTTAAAATCACAACTTGAGTTCGCCAATCATCACTGTCGTAGCCAAGCGTATGCAAAAGAGGTACTACCACCTTTTGTTCTACATAGGATTCGCTACTGTCAGATGCGATCGCTTTAAAAATATCTTGCAGAGTTGAACCGGAATCAACAATCATACTAGCACCATGAGCCATCTAATTGTACTATTTTATATGCACATTCCTCAGTGGAAAAAAAAATTACATATACAAACAGTCATAATATATACTAGAAATTTAAGTTGTCAAACCGTATATTTACTTTGTTTATAACTGGGTGAATATATCGACCTTGTATCTTATTTCCCAATCATTAACCTTACAAGGAATTACACATTCCTGAAATGAAGAGTCCTGACTTGTAAGAGCAGTTCCTGATTGGGTTTGATAATGACGAGTTCTTATCCGTAATTTCTACAGAAACCCACTCAACAACTACCTAGACGAGTAACAAACAGCTACTCAAGGATGCTCAGAAGATTGTAGAGGTATAGATTAAGCGTGGATATAAATCAACAAAAAGAACAATTTAGCAATACCTATTTACAAGCGTCGCGGCTGTTGCTGGCTATTCTCTATACAAACCATCGGTTGATGATGACAGCGTAGACTGGGGAATTGCAGCCAAGGGAGGAACAGGACGCATTCGAGCGCCTCGGTTAGAATTACAATTAAAATCTACGTCAAGGGATGTTCTCAATGAGAAATTAATCCGCTATCCTCTTATACTAAAAAACTACAACGACTTGAGAATGACAGACTTTGCCATTCCAAGAATCTTAATTGTAGTTTTAATTCCTGACAACTTAGCAAACTGGTTAAAACAATCAGAAGAAGAACTGTGTCTGCGACATTGTGGATATTGGGTGTCTTTGAGGGGATTGCCAGAAACGCAAAATACAAATAATGTTACCATTACTTTACCCAGAAGTAACCAATTCACAGTCACCACCCTTCAATCAATTATGCAAGGGCTTAGCCAAGGAGTACAACCATGAAAGTTACTGTGCGGGATATTGAAATTTTTCAGAATCTAGAATTAGAAGAACTCAGAAATTATCTACAAACACATGGTTGGCATGAAGATCGCTCGTTTATGAATAATGCCACGATTTGGCTGAAACAAGAAATAGAACGAGGTGAATTTGAAATATTGCTACCCAATAGAAAAAATTTGGGAGATTACGCAACTAGAATTAGCGAAGCAACAGAAACTTTAGCGGTAGTAGAAAATCGCTCTCAGCTAGAGATTATTAATGAACTTATCACTACTGTCCCGAATACCACTATTCAGGGAATTATCATGCAAATTGAACAACCAGTAGCAGACAAATTAAGCGGAGAAATTATACTGCTTGGTGTTGTAATTGATAAACTCCGAAAAATTAAAACGAAATTAAACGACCAGAGTTATATATTGGCTCTTAAAGCCTATCAAGGGAGATTACCTATTCTTTGCAGAGGTGATTTAATTAAAGAAAATAATACGTTTATTCTCAAGAATCCTCACGATTTTACTTTGGATAACCAAATAATGGATACCTAACGTCTAAATCCGGACTCGTGTTATGAATTCAGAGGCGGTAAAGTCAAAAAATATAGGTGAACTGTGAGTATATCTAAAGGAATTGTTTCTCTGTTTTTCGATGCGGGAGGTTTATCGCTAGGCATAGTGTTAGCTGGTCTAAAACCAGTACTGAATGTGCGTTAACTTGACGCGAATGTGCTGGTCAATTAATTGGCTACCGTTGGAAAAACGCAAGTGGAATGAGTCCTGCTCTCATGCATACTGAATCTTTACTCAAATCCCTAATGTCTTCTTAATAACCATACGGAAGCGTTAAACCCAGCTCTCAATACTGCTCGGATAAGCGTTTTTGTAGGTTGGGTAAACCCGTGTGTGAAACCCAACAAATGCTGATAAATGTTGGGTTTCGTTCCTCAACCCAACCTACCTTAAATTTGAATTTTTAGCTTAACCGACAAGTATTGACCCAGCTCTTACTAAAAGTTCTTAGTGAAAATTTTAGTTAAAAGCAAGCTGCGTTTTAACTCTGTGATATTACCATGTTCATGATAACCATAGCCATCTGGTTATTAATCGATTAGTATAAAGAGGGGTGTAAATTGTTGCTACCTAAGCTAGAGTGGTGCTGATTTAGATACAGGGAAAAAACTTACATGGATACAAATGAGTTAAAGTTCCTACTAAAGTTACTAGGATGTGCTAATTACCGAGCGAGCCTTGGCGCAAATACATTCAATTCTTTTAAGGGCAAGGACAAAATTTGTAAGAGTTTAGGCGATCGCGAGTTAATAAGCTTTTCCCGTGAAATTGCTTCCGTAAAAATCCTGCCCCCAGGTCGCGCTCTCCTAAAACCTGAAGTAGGTGAGATACCACTTACACCTAATGAATTGAAGTTGCTAGAGCGTATAAGTAAGGCTTCTGGAAAAATCCCACCAAGCGAAATTGGTGTCAAATCCGTAAAGTCAGAAGAACGAGACGCCATCTTGCAAGGCTTTCATGACAAGGGACTGGTTGAAGTTGAAACCAAAATAAAAAGGACTAAAGCTGAAGTATGGCTGACTGAACGTGGAATTGAGTATTTGAGGGACGATTACAATCCCAAGGGAGCCGCCATTATCAGCTTGGATCTACTTAATAATTATGTGCGCTTTCTACGCAAATCTTTACACAGTCAACCTGATCTCGCTACCACAACAGCACCTACTGATGCTGAATCGCCTGTGGTCACTAATGTAAATCTCACTGATGAAGAAATCTTACGTACTATTGAGAAATTAGATCGGGAACTAGGTAGTGATAACTATTTGCCAATTTTCCATCTGCGGCAAAAGTTGCAACCCCCACTGTCACGAGATGAATTGGATAAGGCACTGTATCGTTTAGAAGAATCTGACCAAATTGAAATGAGTTCCCTAGCAGAACCTGGGGATTACAGTTCAGAACAAATTGACGCTGGAATTCCTCAAATCAGTGGTGGTTCCTTGTTTTTTATTACAGTGAATTAGAAAAGGTTACCTAAATCAAAATTAGAAAAATATTTCAGAAAGCAAAAATAGAAATCAACATGGCAACTATCGAAGAAGTTATTAAAAAATCGCTCAATCCATTTGATAATCTTGCAGCAGGAAATTTTTGGGTAGAGCAGGAATCACCTCCCAATATTGAATCTATTCATCAAAAGTCACTAAGCCAAATCAAAAATGTATTAGCTGAAGTGGCTCAAGATCGTCAAACTCGTACCCTGATTCTTTATGGCGATGCTGGTACAGGAAAAACCCACTTTTTGGGTCAACTGAAACAACAGTTGAATGATACAGCTTTTTTTGTTTATATTGAACCATTTCCTCAGAGCGACCATATCTGGCGGCATATATTACGCCATACCGTAGATAGCTTAGTCAATTCTCCTGTAGGACAAGCAGACTCTCAATTAATTCTCTGGATAAAAAGCTGCTTATCTACAATTGAAAGGACTCTAAAGCGCGAACAACAAAGTTTAATTACCAAAGTAAAAAGCATTTTTGGAAAAACCACTACCGATGCCGATCGCGATCGGCAATTCTTCATTGAGCTTCTCAAAAAAACTATCGGTACCACAGGAATTTATAACGCAAATGAATTTTTTGGTGTTCTTTATAACTTAACTAATCCAGACTTATACTCTTTGGCTTGTGAATGGTTAAAAGGGGATAACCTAGATGAGGAAAGCCTGAAAAAATTAAGAGTGCAGCAATCTATTGATGATGAAGATAAAGCACGAGGGATACTGGGCAACTTTAGCAAAATTTCTGCTAAAACTCAGCCTATTGTGTTATGTTTCGATCAATTAGATAGTATTGCTCGTTTGCCCGATGGTTCTATTGACTTACAAGCGTTATTTAGCGTCAACTCTACAATTGTTAACGGCAGGTGGAAAAGTTTCTTAATTATTATTAGTATTAGGACAGAGACCTGGAATGTTAATTATAAGCGAGTTCAGCCTTCCGACATTGATAGAGCGACTATCCGGATTCCATTAAAACGGATCGCATTGGAGGAAGCTGAAGCCCTTTTAGGTTCTCGGCTATATCCCCTACATCAGTCTGCCGAGCCAAAACCTTCTTCTCAAATTTTTCCTTTAAATAAGCAGGTGTTAGAGAAAGTGTTTCCAAGCCACAAAGCTACACCTCGTAACGTGTTAGTTCTAGGGAGACAACTATTTCAAGAATATAAGGAATGGTTATTCAGAGATAAACAACCTCCAAAGCCGCAATGGTTAGAAGGTGGAGAACCAATGCTACCGCAAGTATCACCAATAGAAAAAATTCAAGCAGACTTTCAATTACGATGGCAGCAAGAGTATAAAAAAAACCAAGAAAAAATTACTAAGATTGCTTTGTTAGATGCAACTGATTTAATTCGGATGTTGCAACAAGCCCTAACTGCTTTAAAAGTCCAAGAAATTAAGTTGAAACTTATCAGTGGAAAATTTGCTAGCTATTCATTGAGTTACCAAAAGCTTGACAAAAAGGAACGAGTAGGAGTTGTCTGGACAGAAGAACCAAATATGAACAGTTTCTTTAATGTTATGAATGCTTGCCAAAAAGCAATTCAGCAAAAAGTCTGTCAAACTATGTACTTGATTCGTTTTGGAAGCGTTGGAAAGCCAAATCTTGCAGGAAATCAATTATACAGACAAATTTTTACAAATACTGGTCATCGCCACCTTCAACCAGCACTGTCTTCAGTTCACTACTTGGCTACATATCATAACTTAGTTAAGTCTGCCGAAGCCAATGAATTGGTACTTGCGGGGAAGATGATAAATTTGCAGGAATTAGAATCTCTAATCTACAATTCTAAGATTCTACAAGATTGTCGGTTGCTACAAGATTTGAACGTTGTTTCAGCTAGTAAAGAACCAGACACAGACCAACCAAATTTACAACCTGTAAAAGATTATTTGTTGAATGTAGTCATAACTCAAGGATTCATAGGACGATCGCAATTGCTTCAAACCACTCACAGTCAGTTTGCTGAAATGAGCCGAGAAAATATAGAACAAATTTTAAATCAATTGTGTTCTGACCAGAAAATTAAAATTGTAAATCCTAAAGCGAAACAAGAAGACCAGACAGTATGTCTGATCGTCAAGATGTAGTTGTTATTACTTAGATAGTTTATCTAATGAAATATCTTACAGAAGCTGATGAAATCCAAGCACAAATTGCCATATTCGCCTTGTCTAAAACGCTATGGCTAGATACAGAAATAGCTGATTGGAATACCCCATTACCAAGGTTGTCCCTAATTCAAGTTTTATCTGAACCAACAGACTTGACAGGCAACTCAGCTTACATTATTGATGTACTAGACAAACCAAATTTAGCAGTAGACTTTATCAATCAAGTTATAGTTAACCCTCAAATAGAAAAAGTCTTCCACAATGCTGACTTTGATTTAAAGTATTTAGGAGGAAAACTAGCACCAAATGTGACTTGCACTCTCAAGCTCGCTAGAAAAATCAAACGAGAAGTGTTGCAAGTAACCAACCTACAATTGAAAACACTTGCAGTGGAACTCTGTGGATTCTCTAATGTAGATAAGGAAGAACAAGGTAGTGACTGGGGACAGCGTCCTCTCAGCCAGAAACAACTGCATTATGCTGCAATGGATACAGTCTATTTGGCTGCTGTCCATCAGCGCTTATTAGAAATATCTAAATCATCTACTACAAGCAGTACTTTTGATATGGGTTCTCATGCTTCAAAGGGATCTACAGGACAATCTAAAAATAAATCTTTAACTGCTACTAATATAAGAGTTGCTTTTGAATGTCCCCGTTTGTTTTTCTTAAATCAGCGTTTTGGGGGGAATACTTTATTCTTACCACCTGATAGTGCTGTTGGTATTGGTACTTTATTTCATCAGTTAGCTGATGAATTTGTCACTTGGATTGTTCGCGAACCCCGATGTCAAGGATTATTGAAACCAGTTGCAAAGCAGTTACAGGCTGAGGAATTAGCCTCTCAAATACAACAAATTTTCTATGAGCAAAAATTCTTCTTTTACCTAGAAAAAGTATCTCAAAAGGAGAACGGTCAAGCACAAGCATTGCTAAAAGTGTGGCAGGCATTACGGGGACTGATTAGACACTTTGCAGAATTGCTTGTTACTAATAGAGGTTATTGTACAGCAGAAACAGTCATTCATAACACCTTTGTTTCTGAAGAACGGAATCTTGAATCCTACTTTCATCTTCCAGATGGAACACAGCAACGAGTAGCGGGAAAATTTGATTGCTTGGTCTTCAATTTTAACAAGAATCGCCTGTGTGTCGTAGAGTTTAAAACTTACCAGCCTGCCGATCCATCAGCACAATTAGCTCAGGTTGCTCTTTATAGCTATATCCTTTGGGAAAGGAAAAAAATCGGGGTTGATGCAGCAGTTTACTGTGTTGTACCAGAGTTGAAAGAGTATCAGTATTCCTGGGAAGAGTTAGAAAATACGGTGCATCAGCTAATTCCATATAAATTACAACAAATGCGGCAATGGCTGATTTGGGAACCACCATTACCTAATCCCCCACCGATCGCGACTCAACCTCACTTATGTGAAATTTGTCCGCAGCAGCAAAAATGTCAAAGTTATTTTGATGTAACATCTAAAGCTGAGAAATCTTCAAACACACAACCACAACAAACAACGGCTAAGCAAGATAAGCCAGTAAAAGTCAATGCTGATGTTTTGGGTGAAAAGTTAGTGTCTACTTTGCAATCTTTTGGAATTGGAGTAGATTATCAAGGGGCGGCTGTCGGTCCGGCTTTTATTCGGGTGAAACTCAAACCATATCCCGGTGTGAAAGTTAACGCCTTGCTAAAACTATCAGCTGATTTGCAGGTTCAGTTGGAGTTAGCCAATCCACCTTTGATTTCTCCTCAAGCTGGATATGTTAGTGTTGATTTACCACGTCCTGACAGGCAAACAGCTAAATTTGAGGATTATATCAAGACGCAAGTTTTACCTCCAACAGCACCTGTGAAAATTTCGATTGGGGTTGATTTGGAGGGACAACTCTTAGAAGCTGATTTGTCCGATCCAAATACCTGTCATTTCTTAGTTGGGGGTACGACAGGAAGTGGTAAGAGTGAGTTTTTGCGATCGCTCCTTCTCAGTCTTATAGTTCGTCATTCCCCAGAACACCTACAAATTGCTCTCGTCGATCCCAAAAGAGTAACCTTCCCAGAGTTTGAGGAGATGCGGTGGTTGCATTCACCAGTTGTTAAAGATAGCGAACGTGCGATCGAACTGATGGATGAATTGGTGGTAGAAATGGAATCGCGTTACCAGCGATTTGAAAAAGCTGGGTGTGCGGATTTGAAAACTTACAACCAACGTTCTCGTCAGCTTTTGCCTCGTATTGTCTGCATTTTCGATGAATACGCTGACTTTATGGCAGAAAAAGAATCTCGTGCCGCGTTAGAACAAAGCATTAAAAGGTTGGGTGCAATGGCGCGGGCTGCTGGAATTCATTTGATTATTGCCACTCAACGCCCAGAAGCAGGTGTTGTCACTCCCATTATCCGTTCTAATTTACCGGGACGGGTTGCACTCCGAACCGCAAGTGAAGCAGATTCAGCAATTATTTTGGGAGGTAAACAAACAGATGCCGCTCGCTTACTTGGGAAAGGGGATTTGCTCTACTTAGCCAGTTCTCAGTTACAACGTTTACAAAGTTTACTAGCAATAGATACTCGGCTCTTATGAATCTTAAGACTTACGTGAAGCCCGCCTTTTTAATTTGACTATAACATATTAATGACATCCAATAAAACCCAACAAATGCTGATAAATGTTGGGTTTCGTTCCTCAACCCAACCTACGTGTTTTCGTATTTTTAGGCTTAACCGACAAGTACTGAGATCTGAGTTAGGGGTATGTTACATAGTTTATACTTAGATTGTGGTTAGCGATCGCTTCTCTGCTACTTTCGGTAGATGACTCTTGAAAATAACTTTGTCATTTACTAAAATTACTTAGCCTGGGGAGGGGTGTAAGTTCTTCTCACGTCAGCTACAGTGATGCAGATTCAAATATAGGAAAAAATATCTGTATGGATACTCATGAGTTAAAGTTCTTACTAAAATTACTGGGATGTTCCAATTACCGTTCTAGCCTGAGCAGTAGCACTTTTAAGTCTTTTGAGGGTAAGGAAAAAATTTGTAAAAGTTTAAGCGCTCGCAACTTAATAGACTTTTCTCATGAAATTGCTTCTATTAAAATCCTACCCCCTGGTGAGGCTCTCCTAAACACGGAGACACAGGAGTTACCACTCAACAATAATGAATTGAAGGTATTGAAAAAAATAAGTAATGCTTCCGAAACCATCACACCAAGCAAAATTAACATCAAATCTCTCAAGTCACAACAGCGAGATGCTATCTTACAAAACTTATATGAAAAGGGGCTGATTGAAGTTGAAACAAAAATAAAAAAGATAAACGCCGAGGTATGGCTGACGGAACACGGAATTGAGTATTTGCGGGATCGTTACATCCCTGAGGGGAATGCGATCGTGAGCTTAGAACTGCTGAAAAATTACCTACAGTTTATCAGGAAATTCCTCCCCAGTCAGCCAGAACCATTATCTACTCCAGAACATACTAATGGAGGCGGTGCTGTTGTAACCATTGTCAACCTTACCGATCAAGAAATTTTACACACTATCAAAAATCTGGAGCGGGAGGTAGGTACTGACAATGGTTTGCCAATTTTCCATCTCCGGGAAAAGTTGCAACCTTTCCTTTCAGAAGAAGAATTAGATCGTGCTCTTTTCCGTTTGGAAGAAGCCGATGAAATTAAATTGAGAAAGTTGGTAGAACCAAAAGATTACACCCAGGATAAAATGGATGATGAAATTCCTCAAAGCAAGGAGAATTCTTTGTTGTATATCACAGTACGTAGGTTGGGTTGAGGAACGAAACCCAACATTTCCATGCCTTTGTTAAGTTTCTCCAAGGCGATCCCAACCCACAAAAATTGGAGATCCCTTGTAGTATTGGGTTGCGATCGACAATCACCGTATTCACATCGCTCAACAGTATGTTAAAACCATTTATCGCTACTGAGTATTAAGTATTGCCAATAGCAATCCCAACCCTCATACTCAATACGTTGCTGCTAAGATTGAACTAAGATAGTAGGATTAGGCTATGACATTAAAAGAACTGGAGAAACAACTACTTGCATTAACTGCCATCGAAAAAGCTCAAGCGATACAAATATTAGTTCAAAGTTTGACCAATACTTGGCAAGGTATTGAGAAAACACCAGGTGTATGTGGTGGGGATGCTTGTATTGTGAATACTCGTATTCCAGTTTGGTCATTAGTAAATGACCGCAATTTAGGTATGAGTGATGGTGAAATATTAAAAGCTTTTCCTAGCCTTAATGCTATTGATTTAGTAAATGCTTGGGCTTATGCAGATGCTCATCCTGTTGAAATCGAACAAGCAATTAGAGAAAATGATGAAGTCATGCTAGAAAATTAGGATATTTCAAATTGCCACATTTTTTTTATGCAGATGAAAATTTTCCGTTTCCAATAGTAGAATTCTTGCGTAATTTTGGACATGATGTTTTGACAGCTAGAGATGCTGGAAATGCAAATCTAAAAATCCCTGATGAAAATGTTTTAGCATTTGCGACAACTGTAGAGCGCACTGTCTTAACACGCAATCGTCGAGACTTTATCAAATTACACGGTTTACAACCAGAACATGCTGGTATTATAGTCTGCACGTCAGATTCAGATTTTGAAAATCAGGCGATACGTATTCATGAAGCTGTTTCTCGACAAGAGGATTTGAAAGGTAAATTAATTAGAGTTAATCGCCTTCCTATGCAGTAGAAAATTCTTCTCACAATGAAGTGGGTGAAGATTTAGTGAATTTAGGCATCCCTAAGCACGATATCGTAATTGGATTTCATTCACCGTTTAAACGACAATTTACTGATTATGCAGTTAGCTAAATGACTTGTTTGCTGTGCTTAATGTGCTCAAATACCCGACTTCTGTAAAAAGTCGGGTATTTTGCAGCCTCACACACGATCGCGTTTACTCTTCGTCTTTTTGAGGTTTCTTGCTAGGGCGCTCAAGAGCGGGAGGAAAATCTACAAATTCGTCAGTTCTGATTGTTTCTGTTGTTAAAACGCCTTCTTGCAAGATATCTTCAGGGTCTGATGATTTATCAGCTGCTGATAAGTTGATTTGACCACTTGCATTGACGTTGGGTTTGTCAGCAGTTCCTTTGTGATTTGCATGACCACCAGGCATAGTTGTTTCCTCAGTCTTATAAAGATATCATCAGCCTAAACTTACTTGTTCTGCGGAATACACTGCCACAAGTCTTAAACTCTATGAAATCTTTACCTTAACTTTAGGGGGATTTCACAACTACAAACCCCACCAGCCACCCTATTAGGTGATGTTGCGGAAAAATTCTAAACGCTATCTTAAAAATAAGGAGAGTTTTTTAAAATTGTAAACTCCTCCCTTTACTTTGTGTTCGCTGCTTGTAGGGCTTCCAACGGAGGTCAGAATGAAAAAAATTATTATTGCCAGTCTATTAGCTTTAGCCACCACAACAGGATTTTTACTTAACAGTGAACCAGCTGAAGCAAACCACCGCCGCTATTATCGCTATCATGGCTATCCCCGGTACAGACAGCGAATTAGCTACTGCTACCCTGTCACTCAATGGCATGTAGACGAAGACCCAGGTTATCATCCTCAAGCTTATGCTGATGGTTACCGCCAAGGACAACAAAGTTCTAGAAAAGGCAATCAGTATCAACCTCGTACTGCTGGGGGCGAATTTGGGCGCGGTTTTGATGACGGTTATTACGGAAGGGAATTTAAAGGTCAGAAAAATGTGGTTCCTAATACGGTTTTGCCTTACACAACAACACAATGCAGTTGGTGGTAAAACAGTATTTTTGATTTTTGATTTTTGATTTTTGATTGACCTCTGTTCCTAGTACCAAAATTTCGTCAAAGCAGAAGTTATGCACTAACTGTGTTAATTATTCTCTGAAAGCAATATGGGTGTGAGGTATTTTCTCTATAAAGAAGTGCGTAGGTTGGGTTGAGGAACGAAACCCAACATTGAACTGAAGCGAGGGGTTGTGGGTTGAGATTGAGTAAGTCTGTTAACTGCTGGATGAGCGATCGCAATTGTAAATCAATTAATTTTACACTCCTTTAAGTAGTAGAAATACGGTTGACAACGCCTTTTTTTTAAGGATTATCGTGTACTGTAGTTAAAATTAATCCCAGAGACAGATAAAATAACGGACAAAAATGATATTTGAGACAGAAGAATTTGCACTGCCAAGCTCCATAAAATAGTGGCAACGTTAAAGAAATTGGAGTAAAGTTATGGCTAATCCAGAAAACGAAAAAGCAAGAAACGATGAATCTCAAGCACCTCAAGCTTCTGGTGGGACTCAAACTCCTATCGACGAAGAACAACGTCGCACGGGGATAAATGAAAAAAGCGAAGGTAAGCCCTCTGCTGTACCTGAATCTGGAAGCAGCGATCAGTTAACTGAAGGTGCTGGCAATCAGGGAACTGAGAAGCGTTAATAACCGTTAGTTTGAACTGCTGGGCGTGTTCGGGAATTATAAGGTGGAAAGATAGGATGCGATGGGTATTATCTTCCACCTATTTTTTTACCAGCAGCTAGATATGTGCGAAGCTTCTCTCAACTAGAGTTAAGCAAAAGCGATCGCTTAACTTGCATCAAGAGCGAACGCATCATCATTCAAATGGAACATCGTACTGGAGCCACTGACGCTAGTTGTTCCTCTTGAGAAAGTTGTTGCGATCTCCTCATCAATGACCACCAGTGTTCCAGCACCATAATGGGTTTGGTAGGTTCTGAGGATATTATTGATGGCGTCTTCATTTGCCACCGTATCTTCCAGAATCAGCGAGATAAGTTGGGAATTCTCCTTCAAAATACTACCTGATGCATCTCGGACTTGACCACGCGCTTCAAACTGAGTCAATGTCGTGAAATTTGGTGCAATGATATCATCAACAAACTCCTGGAACTCCCCAGAGGAAATTTCCCCAATCCCAGGGACACTCAGTCCAAAGTATAGATCGACTTGGATGAGTTCTGGGGTGGCGTCATTGTCAATCAAATCTTCAGCAGGACCGAAACTGACTTTGATATCCTCGTTAATGGTTTGCAAAGTGCTTTGCTGCTGGAATTCTTTGAGATAAGCCTCAATCACTTCTTTGAGTGCAGTTTCATTATCTTGCGTGTCCTCAATCAGGAGTGTCAGCACCTTGGTGGATTCTGTAACAATTGAACCCGTGTCATCTAAAAATTGTCCTCGAGCATCAAATACAGTTAAACCTGTGAAACGGGGAGTCACAAAGTTATCTAAAAACTGACTAAACTCCCTTTCAGAAACCTGTCCACCACTAGAAATATTGCGTCCAAGGTACAAATCTACCTGGATGAGTTCTGGTATGGGGTCATTATCAATTAAGTCGTCGGTTACATTGAAACTGACTGTGAGGTCATCAGGGTTAATCACTTGCTGGATAAAAGCTCCGTTGAATCGCTCTTTGTAAGCATCCAGCACTTCGCTAGCGATCGCTCTATTTTCCGGGGTGTCTTCCTGTAGCAAAGTAATCAGGTTGGCACGCTCTTTATTGATACTGCCATCTGAGTTACGTACTTGTCCTCTAACAGCAAATTGGGTTAAGCCTTCGGTACGGGGTGCAATGACTTCATCCACGAAGGCTTGAAATTCCTCATTAGAAACGCGATTGCCACCAGGAAGATCGCTTCCGAAGTACAAGTCTTGCTGGATGAATGATGGACTGTTTGGTGATATATTCAAGGGCAAAGGTGCGATTTCTACTGATTCCCAATCTACTAAATAAGAATTTTGTGACATAGTGATTTCCTCAGTTATCGCAATAAGCGAGTGTTTAGCGGACGCTCGCGATCTATAGCAGAGTTTACATTTCACTCTTTACCTTACACATTGTATATGCTTTAGACAATGATTATGTTTACTGCATTTTCTTGTGGTACGGGCGTTCCTGCCAGTTATAGATGAGAGAGCAGGCAAGGATACCCCCTCCACGCCATGTGGTCTAATAATCTGAAAACTGCTGTAAGACGCCGTAACGCGATCGCTTAACAACACCTTCGCTCTCAATACTGCAAGGGCTGAGCAAATTGTAGGTTGGGTAAACCCGTGTGTGAAACCCAACAAATGTCTGTCAATGTTGGGTTTCGTTCCTCAACCCAACCTACGTAATTTCGCATTTTTAAGCTTAACCGACAAGTATTGCCTTGGCTCTGTATTCTTATTGCATAAAATATTAATTTTTTTAAAGCTTGCGAAATCACCTCATCTGTCACCGATCTGTCTGCAGAAGCTTGCAATACATTAAATGATTTAAACTAATAGTATGTTAATGTTATATTAAATATGTTATATGGAAACTAATACGTCTTTTAGCGATCGTAAACACCAGCAGGAAAGCTTCCACTCGCTTGAAAATTTACAAGAAGCGAATAGAGCGGAGCTAGAGAATATTGTTCAACTGCTAGCGAAAGTCACAAGCTTCTCCCCGCAGGAGGTAAAGCCTCACCTAGATGCGATGCTTGAGCGTTTAGTTAAATCGAAGCAGAAAGAAGCTAAAGAGCGTCCTTTTTACGAGACTGCTACTCCTCAAGAGTGGGTGAACGCCCTTCGAGAATGGAGTGAGAGCCACGATCGCAATATCCCCCTGCTTTCAGATTATGCTGTAAGTCGTGAGGGGATTTATGAAGACGAACGGTTTTGATTAGTGGCTTACCTGATTGATACAAACATAATACTGAGAATGGCACAGCCAACACATCCTATGTGTGCTGATGCTCTTAATGCACTTGCTGTACTGCGCGAGCAAAAACATGACTGCTATCTTGCTCACCAGAATTTGATTGAGTTTTGGCGAAGTGCTACACGCCCTGTTGAAAGAAATGGATTGGGTATGAGTTTAGCTCAAGCTCAGGCAGAGCTACAGCGATTGGAGAATCTTTTTTTGATACTCCCAGATGTAGCTGAGATTTTCCCCCACTGGAAGAGGCTTGTTTTAGAGTATGGTGTGATGGGTGTTAACGTTCATGATGCGAGGCTAGTTGCATTAATGCTGGTTTATGGAGTAAGCCACATTCTTACTTTTAATCTTGAAGATTTTAACCGCTACTCGGCTGAAATAACTCCTGTAAGCCCAACAACACCTAAAGAACACGGGAGCGTGGTAGCCCCGTAACTTTAGTTCGGGGTGGAAACGCTTTGCTGTGCATCTTTAGATGCTGTGAAGAACTTGAAACTTTTTGCACAAACATGCAATCATATTAGTTATGTGGCAATGAGATACATAGGTGGCGACATCTGGGAAGCAAATGCTTAGTGCGATTCGTTGGTCGCTGAATCACGGTATCCAGTCCGTACATAAGCTACCCAAGGAGAAATCCTAGAGTAACCTTGAACTCTTGATTTGATGTGGGCGAAAACCCCACCTGCTAGACTCAAGCATGACTTCCTATCTGCCCACGCCGACCGGACTCGGTATCCGGAGAGCGAAGCTGGGAACAGGGCGCAAACAGACGGCTGTTATGGGCTGACACTGGCGCTAATGGAGAGTTCTCATGGTGAAACCAGAGCCTACAAAAGCAACCTATTGCTAAGCGGGGCATAACACAAAACCCCCGACTTCACTGGAGTTAATTCCCGCCCCATCTTTAAGCAGATAGAGGCATGAGTCAAATGAAAGGGAATCCATGTGGTTGAAGTGGCTCCACCTAAAGGAACAAAATAATCAAATTAAGGGAACGAATAAAAACGAACCGAGAGGTCAAGGGATAGGTCGAACCCCTTGTAGGCTGGACGAGTAGCGGAAACCCTCAGTTCGGGTAGGATGCGAAGTAATTTTCGCAAGGTGTTCAGAGTAAACGAATTGGAGCAGAGCATGATTAGACACAGCAGAAATGCTAGTGAATCTTGGATGAATCTACCGTGGAAAAAATTCCGACGCAATTTATTCCGCCTACAAAAAAAGAGTTTACAAAGCTGTTCAAGTTGGCGACTACCGCTCGGCAAAGTCAATCCAAAAGCTTATACTGAAGTCCACCGCAGCGAGATTACTGGCTATCCGTCAAGTATCACAGCTAAACGCTGGTAAAAGAACGCCAGGAATCGATGGTAAAGCCAAACTCAACATTGAGGAAAGGTTTGAGCTAAGTGAAGAACTTAAGCGCCATAGTAACAACTGGTATCATCAGGGGTTACGCGAAATTCCCATTCCTAAAAAAGACGGGAAAATTAGGATTCTAAAAGTTCCCACTATCGCGGATAGAGCTTGGCAGTGCCTAGTAAAATACGCCTTAGAACCAGACTCGCGTTGCCACTTTTCATGCTCGAAGTTACGGGTTCAGAACAGGGCGGTCAGCGCACGACGCGCAGAAAATCCTGCAAACAAACCTAAACTCCAGGGTTGACGGGAAGGATAAACGAGTTATCGAACTTGATATCGAAAAATGCGTGCGCCGCGACGATTAACGCGGTATTCCCAACCAAGTTGGGAGAGACTAAGAAGAATGTCTCTAAGTCAACCAACTTACCTGGAGTCGAAAGACAAAAGGGACAACAGCATGTTGGTAAAGCCGGAAATGGAGAGAAGGCGTTAAAACCATTGTTCGGCAAGACTTGTGTGACAAGGTGAAGATTAAACTATCTGAAGCCCAATTCTGACGGTATACTCGATTACCTATTCCTACAACGCCTAAAAGGAATAATCGTTTGTGTGTAGTTTTAAGCATTTGAACCACACAACTTCTTTAAACGAAGTCAGCCACCGATGAGATGGCTTAACGAATGAGTGGGACACCTAAATCACACTGATACGTACCGAGTTGATGAAGCGCGGGATGGTCTATGGGACGCGAGTCCTATGACTACAGAGTTCCCATAGTAGTCCGAGGGCGGGAAAGCCGTCCACATGGCAAAGGGGAACAGGTATTTCTTACATTGTTACCGAGAGGTACGCGAGATGCGAAACGCCGAAACGGTGTTAAATGTAATCCGAGACAGGGGGTACCGGGGTTTACCACTGGATGATGTCTACAGACAGTTGTTCAATCCCGACTTGTACCTTTTAGCGTATAGCCGCATTTATAAAAATGCTGGAGCAATGACGCCTGGGATAACTCAGGAAACTGCTGACGGAATGTCCATGAAAAAGATTGAAACTCTTATCGAAGAGATTCGATATGAACGCTTTCGATGGACACCAGTGAGGCGAATTAATATTCCCAAGAAAAATGGGAAAACTCGACCACTAGGTATTCCTACTTGGAAAGACAAATTGGTTCAAGAAGTAGTACGTTTAATATTAGAAGCGTATTATGAACCCCAATTTTCCGACAACAGTCATGGTTTCAGACCAAAACGCGGATGCCATACGGCGCTAACAGTAATAGACCGCACTTGGCAAGGAACCAAGTGGTTTATTGAAGGAGATATCAAAGGCTGTTTTGACAACATAGACCATAAAATCTTAATGTCAATTCTGTGCGAGAAAATCCAAGATAACCGCTTCCTGAGATTGATTGAAAACTTACTCAAGGCAGGTTATTGTGAGCAATGGAGATATCACTCCACCCTCAGCGGAACACCGCAAGGCGCGATAGTATCACCCATACTCGCCAATATCTATCTTGATAAATTCGATAAATTTATCGAACGGACACTTATCCCAGAGTATACAAGAGGTAAAGCAAGGGCAGAAAATCCGGAATACTCAAAACTCGTAAAACTTGCCTGGTATTACAGGAAGAAGGGACAAATTGAAAAAGCGCGTCAACTGGAAATTCAATACCAGCAAATGCCTTCCAAAGATGTTCGTGACCCTAAATACAGAAGGCTAAATTATGTGCGGTACGCTGATGATTTTCTACTTGGATTCATTGGTTCATTTCAAGAGGCAAAAGAAATCAAGGAAAAATTGAAGACATTTCTAGCGGAAAATCTTCAGCTAGAATTATCTAAAGAAAAGACCTTAATTACTCATGCTAGAAACGAAGCAGCGAACTTCTTAGGTTACGAAATTCTAGTTCAATATTCCGACACTAAGCATACCAATGGTAAGCGCTCAATTAATGGAATTACTGGACTAAGAATTCCCACAAGCTTTGTAGAAGAAAAATGTTCTCTCTATATGAGAAATGGGAAACCCATTCACCGCCCTGAATTAATAAATGATGATGATTTCACTATCATCAACATTTACCAATCAGAATATAGAGGGTACGTACAATTCTACAGCCTTGCTCAAAACATCGCGTGGCTCCAAAAACTCCAATGGGTTATGTGGAGTTCGTTGATGAAAACTCTTGCTTGTAAACACAAAACTAGCGTGGCTAAAATTTGCGCGAAGTATCACAAGACGGTAAAACTGCCACACGGTCTAAGAAAGTGTGTCGAAATCACCGTCCCAAGAGAAGGCAAGAAACCCTTAGTGGCTCGTTTCGGTGGTATACCACTAAAACGCAACCTAAAAACAATCATAGAAGACCTGCCACGAGCGCGAAAGCCCGCGTTCAGAAATGAACTGATTAAACGGCTTCAAGCTGATGAATGCGAGATTTGTGGGGCAAGAGGTGATATTGAAGTTCACCATATTCGCGCCCTCAAAGACCTCAAAACCAAAGGTAGAAAAGAAAAACCGCAATGGATGCAAATCATGTCCGCACGTAGGAGAAAAACTTTGATGGTCTGCCCTCAATGCCATGATGCTATACACGCAGGTAACCCCGCAGGTAAACAAGTCTCATGATAATGGAATACTGGAGAGCCGTGTACCTGGAAACTCGTAAGCACGGTTCGGCGGGGGCTAGTTGGAAAAGGAGCCAATAATTGGAAACCTCGCTAGCTAGCTACCCACTTTCGACAGGATAAACCACTCAGCAATTATGGATAGGCTCATTGCTCCAAAAAGCATAAAGACAGGAATCTTCAGATGTCTAAAAGCCGGAGTCAATCCAGAATTCCCAGAACAAGGAACCCCCCAAGGGGGAGTGGTGAGTCCCCTATTAGCGAACATTGCACTTAACGGGATAGAGGACATACACCGTTCGGTGCGCTATGCAGACGATATGGTTATTATACTCAAACCCAGAGATGACGCAACAACAATACTTGACCTAATCAGCCAGTTCCTCGCTGAAAGAGGGATGAATGTAAGTCAGAAGAAGACCAAGCTAACCGCTACGACAAATGGCTTTGATTTCCTCGGCTGGCACTTCAAGGTGCAAAGCAACGGGAAGTTCCGAAGCACCCCCTCAGTGGATAACTTTAGAGCATTCCGAAAGAAAGTAAAAGCTATTGTCAACAACTCGAATTATGGAGCCACGGAAAAAGCCGTAAGGTTGGCACCCGTGGTTAGAGGCTGGAGAAACTACCACCGCTACTGCAAAATGGATGGAAGAAAGCTATCGCTTTATCATATTCAACATAGAGCGTTCAAGGTGTTTAACAAGGAATCTAAACAGAATCGGCATACCAGCAAATCTTTGCTGGAGAAAGCGTTCCCTAAAGTTCCTTACTCCGAAAATAAACACGTCAATGTCAGAGGCGAAAAATCGCCCTTTGATGGAGATATCACTTACTGGAGCGAGCGCAACAGCAAACTCTACTCCGGTGAAACCTCTTTTGCCTTAAAACGGCAAAACCATACGTGTGCAGCCTGCGGGTTGAAATTTCTATCCGATGAACGGGTTCACCTGCATCATCAGGATGGAAATCATACCAACTGGAAAAAGGAAAATCTGATAGCAATCCATGAAAGCTGTCATGACTACCAACACATGAAGCAAAGCAAAAGCTAAGAACGTCGGAAGCCGGATGCACCGAAAGGCGCACGTCCGGATTTAAGTGGGAGGTGCGGGGCATAATAGCCCCCATCGACCCAACCCGCTACATCGTATTCGTCCAATACTCACGGTTGAAAGTACTGGGGTATCGTTACTTGGACAAGAAATCAGGAAAGTCTTTATGTATTGCAGGACGGAGCCGTTCTCGTGGTTGGCATAAAGGCGTTGACCTAAACTGCGAGTCGAGTAAGCTAGTCTGAAAGCCCGTGTCCCTGGTAGAGCGGTAGAGCGGTTCGACCCATAGCTAGAAAACGTTGACCAGATAGTCATCCTATGCAAATAGGTTCGGACGAAAAGTTAGCGCCAACTTCTAGCCAGAATCCCCGTACATTTATGTCGGGGAGATGGCTCAATTACATCTACTTAAGGCAGGTAAACAGTAGGGATTAATTTAGGGCATTGCATAAATGTGGGATGAATCAGCTAAACACAGGTATTTCTCTATACTTCAAATAATGAATTAACAAGGTTTTTCAGTACTCAATACTACGTAGGTTTTGGGAAATAGTAGGTTGGGTTGAGCGAAGCGCGAAACCCAACAAATGGTGATATAGCCTTTCTCAGTCTCATGAGGTACACCCCCCTTTCATCCCCCCTTGGTAAGGGGGGACAGAGGGGGGTAATTTTTGTACCTCACCAGGTTGAAATTTGCTGTAAATGTTGTGTTTTGTTGCTCAACCCAACCTACGTAATTTCGTATTTTTATGCAAAATTTACGCAGTATTGCTTCAGTACCTGTTAGTTTAGCATAACAATTAAGTAATGTAAAATTTTTAGAAACTTGCATAAATCTCCTCACTGTTCCCGTTAAGTAAATGAAGATTCACATGAGAAGCTAGCTTCTCTTGCGAACACCAACTGACCAGTTATAGATCGACATCATATTTTTTTAAGAGAGAAATAAAAATTGTAGATATTTAGGAGACTTTTGGCAACAATGTCCTTGGGGAAACTATATACGCTAATAACAGTTTAACATTCAAAATTTTCTATTTTCCATTAGTTCGCGAAAGCAGTGAAAGATTCGATAATTTGACATTCTTCCTAACAAGAAAAGAAAAGAGATAGAACACCCAAAAGCGTACATTTTATGTATGAATGGAGCGAACATCATGCCTGATTATAAACAACCTATTGATATGTATGAAGTCATGGGAGAAGCAAGTCCTCCAAATGAACCAAAAGGTAGTGTGGACTTTGTATATAATGACGAACAACCTATCATATGGGAAAACAATAACACAAGCAAACTAACAGTAAGAATAAAAAATGATGACAAACCAGATGGTGACAATGTTCTGGCTTTAACATTCACTCAAAATTTCACTTCAAACTTTGGTTTTAGTAAGGAAATTTATCAAGCCAAGGAAAATTTGTCTTTAGGTAATAATGAGGATTTTTTTGACTTCGAGATAACAAAAAAAAGCCCATTTTTTCAAACTACTTATATTGTTGTTGAAGATGATGAAAAGCCTAATCGTAAGACAGAGGGAACCGATCTAGTTAACACAATTGACTTGAGAGGTTTCAACAATAGCGACACAACGAATGACACTGTTTACGCCAAAGCAGGTGATGATACTGTATATGCTGGTAAGGGTAATGATATTGTCTTCGGTCAAGACGGTAACGACACGCTTTGGGGACATGAGGGCAACGATGCATTAATTGGTGGTAGTGGTAATGACTATTTAAACGGTGGCGATGGTCATGACCGTTTAGATGGAGGATTAGGTAATGATATTCTAGAGGGAGGCGGAGGCAACGACATTTATATCGTTGATAGTAAAAACGATCAAATTATTGACTCTCCGGGAACAGGAATAGAGACAGTGATAGCGTCTGTTGACTGGACATTAAATCCTGGGCTAGACCATCTTATCCTTATTGGATCTGCAGTTAACGGGATTGGCAACAACTTGAACAATATCATTGAAGGAAACGATGAAGACAACTATTTGAAGGGCGGAGAAGGAAACGATCGATTATATGGATATAAAAATGATAGTAATTACTACGATTATTATGATGGCAACGATATTCTAGATGGTTGGACAGGGGACGACGAGGTGTTTGGCGGTAAAGGTAACGACACTCTCTACGGTTGGACTGGTAATGATACTCTCAAAGGTAACGATGATAATGATACGCTCTATGGTGAGGATGGCGACGATATCCTAAACGGTGGTTATGGTAATGATACGCTCTTCGGTGGCAATGGTAACGACATTCTTATAGGCGATATTGGCTATTATGCCGATGTTGGTGACTCTGGCAGTCCTGGCAACGACCTTTTCTGGGGAGGTCTTGGAGCAGACAAATTCGTCTTTTCTGCAACAGATGGAAAAATCGATACTATTAAAGACTTTTACACAGCAGATAGCGACAAAGTTTTAATTGTGAAATCTTCCTTTGGCGCTACATCTACCAACCAATTCAGCTACAACAGTTCAACTGGTGCTTTGTACTTTCAGGGAACCCAATTTGCCATTATTGAAAACAAGCCAGATGGTTTCTCAACCAACCTGCATATCGATCTTGTAGACACCATATAAAAGCGTGTTCGTGTAAAGTTTAGTCAATTAAGCAGACAATATAGGGGTGGGGCGATCGCATCCCTAATACTAAGTGCCTGTATAAACTTCCAAAATATTTACAAGACGTAAGATCGAGCTAAAGCCATGTTATTCCCCCATTCGTTGTTTTGGGTTTTAGGGAGTCTGTGCATCTTTTGTTCAATAAATTTGCTCCCTACTCAAGCACAAGTTATTCAAGATGCAACTTTGCCTAATCCCTCCATTGTGACAGGTAACGGCGTCACTGATGTCATTACAGGTGGTACACAAGCAGGAACTAATTTGTTTCATAGCTTCCAACAGTTTTCCATTCCTGCTGGTCACACTGCTTCTTTCCAACACAATCCTGGGATTGCCAATATTATTTCTCGCGTTACTGGCTCTTCGGCTTCAAACATCAATGGTTTAATTGAAGTGCTGCAAATAGGCAGTAACTCTAGTTCTGCGAACCTTTTTCTCATTAATCCAAATGGAATTATTTTTGGTTCGGGTGCATCACTAAACATTGGCGGCTCATTTGTAGCTAGTACAGCCAGTAGCATCAAGTTTGATGGTAACCGTGAATTTAGTGCTATTAACCCCAAAGCAAATTCTCCTTTACTCATCGTAAGTGTTCCTATCGGTTTGCAGTTTGAGGCAAACCCCAGTCGTATCGTGAATCAGTCAAAGTTCACCGATGCCAATGGCGAAACTGTTGGGTTATCTGTCAAATCAGGAAAAACACTAACACTAGTGGGTGGAGAGATTGAAATACTGGAAGGCGGATTGACAGCATCTGGAGGGCGTATTGAGTTAGGCAGTGTCGCCAGTCCCAGTTTAGTCAGCCTGAGTGCAGGTTTTTCTTTAGGATATGAGGGCGTAGAAAACTTTCAAAATATCCAGCTACAAAAAGCACTAGTAGATGCTACAGGTGACGCAGGAGGAAATATCCAACTTGTTGGAAAGAACGTTACTGTATCTGATGAGACAACTATCTTTTTAGGTACTTACAGTAAAAATGGTGGTTCTATTGTTATCAAATCAGAACAGCTTGATGTCCAAGGTTCTGCTTTTATAGGAACTGATACATATGGCTTGGGAACCGGTGGCGACATCACAATCACTACCAAAAACTTCCTTGTCCAAAATGGTTCCCAAGTCGCAGTATGGACATCTGCTCAAGGAAAGGGAGGTACACTTACTGTAAATGCCACTGACTCAATTAAGTTAATTGGTACTTCAGCAAAGGGTATTGCCAGTAATTTAGGTACTCTAAGCAGGTCTGAGGGAACTGGAGGAAATGTAGCAATTAATACAAAAAAAATGATGATTCAAGATGGTGCTACCGTAGCTTCTGCGTCCCTAGATTCGGGACTAGGTGGAAATATGACTGTAACCGCTACTGACTTGGACTTCAGTGGAGTCAATGCTTTAAGACCTAGTCGTGCTAGTGGTATATTTTCAACTGCTTCAGACATTGGCAATGGTGGAAATATAACAGTTACCGCCTCCCGGCTATCCCTGCAACAGGGAGCACAAGTCGCTGCTACAACCACTAGCTCTGGACCTGGAGGTAATGTAACTGTAAAAGCCTCAGATTCTGTAATCGCCATCGGCACTTCAAGAAGTGGTAAAGCATTTAGTGCTTCTAATGGTGATTCCCTAAGCAGTGGTCTGTTTGCTCAAACCTCTGGTGAAGGACGTGCCGGACAGCTAACGATTGAGACCAGTCGGCTACAAGTTTTTGACGGTGCTCAAATTAATACTTTTACTCGAGGGGACGGATTGGCAGGAGATCTACTGGTGCGAGCTGACGACGTGGAATTGGCAGGAGTTGCGCTTTCCGCTGATGGTCAACTCATTCCAAGCACTATAGCGCCTGTTGTTCCCAGTGGTTTATTTGCTAGCACTCGCCCAAACTCAAAAGGAAATGGAGCAACGTTGACTTTAGAAACGAAGCGATTGAGCTTGCGAGATGGAGCAGTTGTGCAAACGTCTACCTTAGGTAGCGGGGATGCCGGAAATTTGATTATTAAAGCATCCGAATCTGTCGATCTGACTGGCACTGCAAAAGGTGGAATATATCCTACTAGTATACAGTCTCTCTCTGGAGGATTGCCCGGAACAAACTATATCGGCTTTCCTGAAGCTACTGGTGAGGGAGGGAATGTCAGTATTACAACTGGCAATTTGACTGTTCGGGATGGGGCGCAAGTGGCAGTGAGTAGCCTTAACCCTACCAGCAACGCCAAGGGTGCGGGCAATCTCCAAATTCAAGCTAATAATATCTTTCTAGATAATAAAGGTAAACTCAACGCCGAAACAGCATCAGGTGATGGAGGCGATATCGATCTGCAACTGCAAAAATTGCTATTCCTGCGTAATGGCAGTCAAATCTCTACTAGTACTGGTACTGCTGAACAAGGTGGTGATGGTGGCAATATCAATATCAATGCCAAAAATGGCTTTATTGTAGCTGTCCCCAACGAAAACAGCGATATTACTGCCAATGCCTATAGCGGGAGTGGGGGAAAAATCAACATAACAGCTGCGGGGATATATGGTATGGTGCAGCGCACTCGTCAAGATTTGGTGAGACTGCTTAAACCCAATAACCCCAGCGAAATCAACCCCAATTTGCTGTCAACAAATGATATCACTGCCATTTCCCAAACAAACCCAAATTTCAACGGTGACACAAGTGTTAACACACCGGATACAGAACCCCTTGACTTAATTCCCCTACCTGTTAACTTAGTTGATGCATCTCAACAAATTGCTACTGGCTGCACCTCAGGAAACAGACAAGCACGCAGTTCTTTTACTACCATTGGACGCTCTGGAGTAGCACCCAGTCCCACAGAACCACTGACAGAAGAAGCAACGCTCGCAAATTGGATCGCTCTCACTCCAGCTATGGGAAATCCCTTAAGTTCTATGGAATCATTACAAACAAGCAACAATCGCCACAATTCCTTTCTTAAAAACTTTGATTCCCATAAAATTGTCGAAGCACAGGGATGGATTGTTGATAAAAACAATGATGTCATCCTTGTTGCTCGAGCACCTAGAGTTAATTCTTCTGTTCCCTTATCTTTATCGTGTCATGCTCCGTAACTTCCGCCAAAGATTAAGCATTTATCAGTACTACTGTTGCTTAAGTTCAGTGGCAATTTCTTGTATTGTGTCAGTAAGATCGGTACAAGCGCAAGTTGCTAATTCAGCACAAATCCAAAATCAAATTCCCAGTGTCTCTGCCCAAGTCCCCACACCACAGCAACCGGGCATCCCACCCGGACAAATTGAACCCCCCTCTACGCCCTCTTTACCAGAACCACCAGAACCAGAACCGGAACCAGAACCGCCTTTCCGCCTACCGCCCCCTGAAGAGTTACTTCCACCGGAAACAACACCGACAACTCCTGACACAACTCCAGGAGATGTTCCCCAAACTATCAGTGTTAAAGAATTTAAAGTAACAGGTAGCACGGTTTTTAGTCAAAAAGAATTTGCAGAAGTTCTCAAAGACTATGTAAATCGTCCCATAACCCTAGCTGAACTCTTTCAAGCACGTGCGGCAATTACTGAATTATACGTTAAAAAAGGTTACATAACATCAGGGGCTTACATTCCCACTCAAAAGCTTCAAGATGGTGTCGTAGAAATTCGGGTTGTAGAAGGTTCATTGGAAGACATCAAAGTCACTGGTACCCGCAGATTGAGAACGGGCTACGTGCGAAGCCGACTTGCTGTAGCTACAAAGAAACCCCTCAATCGCGATCGCTTGCTTCAAGCACTACAATTGTTACAACTCAATCCTCTCATTGATAACTTGTCAGCAGAACTATCAGCAGGTTCGCGTCCGGGAGTGAGTTTGTTAGAAGTGCGAGTCAAAGAAGCAGATACCTTTAACGTTCAACTCGTTTTAGATAACGGACGCTCTCCGGCTGTTGGTAGTTTTCGCCGTCAAATTCAAATCAGCGAAGCCAATCTTCTGGGATTTGGTGATAGCATTAGCGCTATATACACCAATACTGATGGTAGTAATGCCTTTGATTTTGGCTATACTTTTCCCATCAATGCTCGCAATGGAACCATTTCCTTTAATTTTGGTATTTCTGATAGCAATGTTATAGAAGAACCTTTTAATATCCTTGATATACAATCCAATTCCCGCTACTACGAATTAACCCTACGCCAACCCATAATCCAAACTCCAACTCGCGAACTTGCAGTCGGTTTAACAGCAACTCGCCGAGAAAGTGAAGCCACCATAAACCCTGAGGATCAAGGGGAAATTCCCTTTCCAGCGTTTGGTGCTAATGACGAGGGAGAAACGAAAGTAACTGCCTTACGTTTTTTCCAAGAATGGACTCAACGCAGCAGCCAACAGGTATTTGCTGTGCGCTCTCAGTTCAGTGTGGGACTTGATGCTTTCGATTCCGATAGTTTCTTTGCTTGGAGAGGACAAGCACAGTGGGTGAGATTGCTAGCGCCCGATACTCTTTTTCTATTACGAGGAGATTTGCAAGTAGCAGATCGTCCTCTTGTTCCATTTGAGCAATTTGGCTTGGGTGGTTTGGAAAGTGTTCGGGGTTACCGCCAAGATGCTCTGCTTACAGATGATGGCTTCTTTGCCTCTGCTGAAGTACGCATTCCCATTGTACGATTCTCTCGGCGTGGTAGTGTTCTACAAGTGACTCCTTTCTTTGATATTGGTACTGTTTGGAACCGTTCTGGTAGACCCAGTTCAGATGCTGAATTAGAAGAAAGTACACTCGCCTCTATCGGTTTTGGGCTACGCTTACAATTAGAAGACTGGTTGACAGCACGCATAGACTGGGGCATCCCATTAATTTCAATTTCTGGAAATAAAGACTCTTGGCAAGAAAACGGTTTGTACTTTTCCATTATTGCTAATCCTTTTTAGTCATTTGTCATTTGTCATTGGTCATTTGTCACTGGTCTAAAATTCCCTTTCTCTTAATAAAAAGATTATGAAACAACTAAATTTGATTCGTTATTCTTTTCTAGTAGGTAGGGCTATGCCGTACAAAAACTTGAGATGGTTGGCTTTAGCCCTACCTACTTGTTTTTCAAAAATCAAATAGGAGTTTGATATGCAAAAATTAAATTTAACTCATTATTCTTGTCTGGCTGTTGTAACAGCTTTACTGTGTATTTTTAGTTCCCCTGTCTCGCAAAACTCCCCCCTCCCCCACTCCCCCCCTCTCCCTCTCCTCCCCTCACAGCCCCATTGCCTTACTGCAACAGGGGAAAGTACTGTACGATGGTGGGGCGCTATTCTGAAGCAGTTCAAGTCTTGCAATTAGCAGCACAACAGTATCAGCAGCAAGGTGATGCTGTCAGTCAAGCAGCTACTCTCAGCAATCTTTCCCTGGCTTACCAACAACTTGGTGCATGGAATGAGGCAAAACAAGCGATCGCTAGTAGTTTAGATATCCTTGGTTACAAGCAGCAAGATTCAGAGAACAGAATCAGCCAAAATTCCAAATCCAAAATCCAAAATTTACCAATTCTTGCCCAAACTCTGGATATACAAGGACGCTTGCAGTTGGGGATGGGACAACTAGAGCAAGCTTTGGTCACTTGGCAAAATGCAGAAAAAGTTTACGAGCGAGCCCAGGACAAAAGCGGTGTTGTACGATCGCGCATTAACCAAGCCCAAGCACTCAGAACCCAAGGATTTTACCGCCGTGCAGAGGCTTTACTCGTGCAAGTGAACGAAACATTGCGATCGCAACCAGATTCCTTAGAAAAAGCAGTCGGTTTGCGATCGCTTGGTGATGTTCTCCAACTGGTTGGTGATTTAGAGAAATCTAGTATTGCCTTAGAACAAAGCTTGCAAGTTGCCCAACGCATTCAATCTCCAAAAGAAATAAGTGCAAGTCTTTTTAGTTTGGGAAACAATGCTCGTGCTTTGCCGCAAAAACTAAAAGCAATTGATTATTATAAAAAAACAGTTGAAGTCACCCCTTCACTGCTAACAAAAGTTCAAGCACAACTCAATCTTCTAGACCTATTTATAGAAGACAAACAAATAACAAATGCCCAAAATTTAATACCTTCAATCCAATCGCAACTAGAGCAACTTCCTCCAAGTCGTGCTGCCATCTACGCCCGCATTAACTTTGCTCAAAGCCTTTCGATTTTAGATTTTAGATTTTCGATTTTGGATTATGAGCAGTCTCAATCTCAAATCAATCAATCCCAAATCCCAAATCCAAAATCCAAAATTGGTCAATCCAAAATCCCAAATCCAAAAAACAAAATAAATAAAAAACAAATCAAAAAAAAAAAAAAAAAAAAGAAAAAAAAAAAAAAAAAAAAAAAAAAAAAAAAAAAGA
>NZ_WJFC01000168.1 GCF_009725235.1 Scytonema sp. UIC 10036 | reverse complement strand
CTATAAGAGGATGTTTGAAAAGTGGTTAGCTGTGATTTTAATCGCATTATTACCCCCCTTAATCCCCCCGATGTATTGGGGAGAAACAAGAGCAATTTGGTTCCCTCCCCAATACATCGGGGAGGGTTAGGGTGGGGTAAAAATATTTAATACATCAATCATAACTTTTCAAACATCCTCTAACAAAAAAAACAGCACAAACAGGGTTTTTCTAACTGCAAATATCCACTTTATATATATTATGAATCCAGAGCAACTCAGTTACGAACTGCGATTTGGCGACACCCCCGACTTAATTCGCCGTCGTTGGATTATTGGTCTATCTATGGTAAGCGCTACTATGGGAATCCTAGTTTCGCTTTATCAGACTGGAATTATTCGCCACTTGCCCGATCCACCCTTACCGTATTTTGACTCAGACCGAGTTGACGCGTCTAAATACGCATACAGTCGGCTTGAGACTCCTGATGGGCTGATGATGGTAACCAATTATGCCATCACAGCTTGGCTAGCAGGCGCAGGTGGTCAGAACCGAGCGCAAGAGAACCCATTATTGCCGATCGCAATGGGCGCTAAACTCCTTTTTGATGCAGTTACCGCACTTGAACTAGCTCGTGAGGAATGGAGCGAGAATCAAGCGTTTTGTGCGTACTGCCAGATTGCAACACTTTGCTCGCTCGCATCAATAGCGATCGCAATACCCGAAGTCCTCAGTGCCATCAATACCCTCACAAGCCAACATCATAATTCGTAATTCGTAATTTTATAGCCTTTCTCAGTCTAATGAGGTACACCCCCCTTTCATCCCCCCTTAGTAAGGGGGGACAGAGGGGGGTAATTTTTGTACCTCACTAGGTTGAAATTTGCTATAACTACGAATTACAAATTACGAATTATGAATTATTCTGTCACTGGTTCTGATTCTTTTTGTCCCATAGTCAAAAGAGCAGGAGGCATGGACGTTCCCATTGCTCGTGTTAGCGCTTCTGGTGGCTTATGGCGAGCAGGCGATCGTAAATACTCACCAGTCAGGATGCGTGAACCGGGCTTCATGTTGTGGGTAGTGCTGTAGTAGCGATGGCTCTGGGTAATTTTTCCCCGATCCTGCATAGAATCATTAGATATTTTTTTGCGAAGCTTAATAATAGCATCCATGATTGCTTCTGGACGGGGAGGACAACCTGGTATATACACATCTATTGGCAAAAGTTTATCAGCGCCTCGAACAGCTGTTGGAGAATCCGCGCTGAACATACCACCAGTAATCATGCAGGCTCCCATTGCGATAACATACTTTGGCTCAGGCATCTGCTCGTAAAGACGCATTGTCGGCTGAGACATTTTCACGTTTAAAGTGCCTGCCAAAATAATTAAGTCAGCTTGACGCGGGCTAGCACGAGGAATGAGACCAAATCTATCAAAATCGAATCGGGAGCCAATCATAGCTGCGAATTCAATAAAGCAGCAAGCTGTACCATACATCAGAGGCCACAAGCTAGATAGCCTTGCCCAGTTATACAGGTCATCTAAGGTCGTCAATATAACATTTTCTGAAAGTTGATTAGTCACTCCGTAGCTTGTTGGAGCTAGGATTATTTCTTTCCCAGATGAGCCATTTGGATTGTTTTCATTGGGATTCATGAATTTGTCCGGTTGCTTAATAAATTTAACGCTTGTCTTTTTTTTCAAAGCCTCTTCTATAAGAAGATAAATATTTTAGATAGCAATTTATTCTGCCATTAGAAATAGGCTTTTATTAAGTTAATATGTGATATGAAATACAATACAAAATATAAGATATTTCAGCCATAATACAGCCCAGATAAAATTTTTGTAGGTTGGGGAGCCTTTCGCTTGGGGAGTTTCGCCTGTTGAGGGAAGTGGCATTTGAACGAAGTGAAACTTAACAATGCCTGTATAATTAAGTTAGTTTTCGTGCCTCAACCCAACCTACATAATTACTGTGCAATGACCAATGAACGATGACAAATAACAAATAACAAATGGCAAATAACAAATGACAAAAGTTGTTTTTGGTAACGCTGCAAGCGAAGGTGCAAATCGTTGGGGATGGTTCCTCGGTCACTTCATAACCCCAACTGACGATCCCCGATCTACAGAAGAACTAGAATTAAAATGGGCTATCCATAAAGCTGGTGACAGCAGATCCGAATGGGCAGTCAACAACCAAGCGGCGACTATCTCCATTCTCATTCATGGGGAATTTCGCCTCAAATTTGAAGATAGGGAAATTTTATTGTCACGTGAGGGTGATTACGTTCTCTGGCGTGCAGGTGTACCCCATTCTTGGGTTGCTGAGTCTGACTGCACGATTCTCACTATTCGATGGCCTTCAAAACCGGGTGATAGTGTCGCCACCAGGAATTCGAGCAAATAAACGTAACAAAAAGATTCCGTTCTTGCTGTATAATATATAAAAATTCCCCAAAAGAGTTAAGGCCTCCAAAGGGGACAAGTAGTTTAAATAAACATTTTACTGATTTCTATGGTAGCAACATCAGACCTCTTTTGCCAGACCCCCATTTTAGTAAGTCACTTTAATTAGGAGTAAAATGGAGTTAACCGTAATATTTAACTCCATTTATGCAATATCTATCCCCACAGCAAGTTTACAAACAATATGGCTATCACCCTAAAACCCTAGCGGATTGGGCAGACGATGGAAAAATAGACTATATCAGATCCCCTGGCGGTCACAGACGCTATAGCCAAGCCTCCTTAGAATCCATTAAAGGTGGAACAGACCTACGTAAAGTAGTGCTATACGCTAGAATTTCAACAAGTGGTCAGAAACCAGAACTTGAGAACCAAATTAATTATTTAGGAAAAAATTACCCCAACTGTGTTTGTATATCTGAAATTGGATCGGGAATGAACTTTAAGAGCAAAAGGTTCATAGCTCTGATGGAGGATGTAACCAAGGGTCAGGTTAAAGAAATAGTTGTTGCACACAAAGACCGATTAGCTAGATTCGGTTTTGAATTCATAGAGTGGTTTTGTCAATTGCATAACTGCGCTATTACTGTTCTTAACAACGCCGAACTAAGCCCTCAACAAGAGTTAATGCAAGACTTTATGAGTATCATGCATTGTTTCAGTTCAAGATTGTACTTTTTACGGAAATATGAAAAAAAGATTGAAAAAGAGGTTGTCAATTTGGAGTAAAACGTAGTATTATGTAGTCAATGTCTGGAATTGGGTACGCCAATGGCGCGGAAAAAAGTAGTCCAAACAACTGAATATACGGTTACTAGGATTGCCTACTCTGTCGGTGGCCATTAAACGAAAACGCTCTAAAATGCAGTAACCAGTTTGGATGATACCAGCAATTAATGACATTTCTGCTTATTGCATAGCTTTAAGTAGATTTAGTTTACCCCTTGTAAAGATCCAAGAAGCAACCCAGGCACTCCTGGAAGCTTCATCAGATCTGTCTCTTATCCAACAAAGCATTGGCAAATTTGAATTTAACAGGGAACTAAAACGCTTCCAGCAGAATCCGAAAGATGTTAAAGAATATGTGGAACTGGCGCAATCGTATTCAGAATGCGACCCGGAAGAAATTTCCGCACTGGGCATCCTGAGCCTCAAGAAATTAACCCGTCCTTCCCTGACTCCTGTAAGAGAAGCCCTGGAAAATTTAACAGATATTACACCAACCAAAATAGAAAACCTTATCAAAACTCTTTGCAAGCGCGAGAGGAAACCTACTCAACTTAGAGACACCATCTGGGGCGAGGGAGGAATATTCTTTAATACGGGGGATATCTACGACCATCCCGAAGCTGGTATCGCGCTAGAGCGCATGGCAAAAAGTGAGGGCAAGACACCCCAAACGATCGCAGCCCAATCTATAGAACTGCGTCAGGAAATTGTTAAAGTTATTGAAACTCAAAGCCTCGTTACGGAAATATCTCTTCAAGCTTCTGTTGTAGAAGAAAATGATTCATCTTTGAGTGTCACCCTAAATACAAGCTTTCCCAAAGTTAATTTCCAAGGACAAGAGTTTCTATTATTAGACGCAACCAAAAAATGGATTCTGGAACTCGATCGACCCATGTCCGAAGCCTCGCTCCGTCAGCCCCCATACGCCTCCGATGAAAGTGTCGAACGTCAAAGAACCCTACAGAAAATTGCACAATACCAAGCCGATCTATTCCTGGAACAAAATCCTCCCACAACTCCCCTCTCAGAACTCTCTTCAGTTGAGCTAACAGCCGTTGAAGTCCTTTTGGAAGCTGCTACAGGGCAGGTGGATTGGAACAAAATCAAAACCGCGATCGCTAACATCAATCCTGACAGAAAAGAGAAAGTTTGGTTTGCCCTATCAAAAGACCAACGAGCTAGAGCACTAAAAGCTTTCCCACCGCACTACATTCTCTTAACCCAAGCCGTTAAAAAGAATCTTATCTACGAATTTCAAGAAGACAAATCAGGTAGGGCGATCCAGCTGAGAATCCGCAACACAGTACCGTCCATGTTTGATGAGTTAGTATCTATTGACAATTTAGAATCTTTTTTAAAGACTCTTTCTTCAAAGGAGCGGAGCGCTTCTAGTGGTTCATCGCATTAATTTTGATGGGCTGTCACCTCGTTCCCAGCCTCTGGCTGGGAATGCCTTACGGTGGGCTGCTGCCTCCTGTGCTCTCTCGACTTGCGAGGCGGAGCCTCTAGTAATGCATTCCCAGGTAGAACCTGGGAACGAGGTGGTATGAAGTTTTTACAGCCACTCAAAATTTTTGATTCAAGTAGCAATTCTTGGTCTGTTGCTTTTTGTTGCAATAAATATTTACTTTAACTACTTATTAAGGTAGATGTTTCTTCAACTCTACCGTCTGTTACTGATTTATAGGTAAAATATACGCATTAAGAACTTTGCTTCCAAAGCCTATGGACTCTTTAAGTGCTGATAACAAGTCAAAATTTCTAGAAGATTTGCAGTTACCTTTGTATAATAGTGAAGCTGATAAAAATAGTGACATTAATGTATTATTTAATACTCTAGAATTTTTAGAAAAGACTATAGAAATCTTAGAAACATTTTTTGCTAAAGTCAATCAAACCGATCGCACAGTTGTTCAATTAGAAAATTCTAAACAGAAAGATAGTCAAGTTATAGAATCTACTGCTCTTAACTCTGCTGAAAGACCAGAAATTGAAAATAGATTAGAGCTTGTATGCGAGCAAGTAGAAACGCTAAAGCAACTGTTGTATGACAAAGAGATAGAACTGCAGGAGATGAGGCAAGAGTTACAGGATACCAATATGGATTTGTGTCTTGCACTTAATTCACCTTGGTTATCACTTGATGAGGCTAAAGAATTAGTCAAAAAACTTTTGGCAAGTAAAAAGTCTAACAATGAAATTTTAGCAGAACTGCTCAGTACTATCTGTAATTCCACGGTCAAACCTTCAGAGTTAGAGCATCGAGAAATATCAAATTCTATTAAACCTTTAATAAGTCAGTCAGCCAATTATAAACTTACCAATAATAAAGGGATTTTAACTGAGATAATAGCGTTGAGAAAGAAGGCTTTTGAAACTCGGGCAAAATCTAAAATACTTAGAGAACAGTCTCGTGCAATTCAAGCTCAATGTAGAGAGCTTAGATCTCAAGTCATAGAACAAGGAATTAAATTTGTTGGTTCTCAAGCTTCATTTACTGCTCGTCAGCCTAACTTTAGGTACAGGCGAAAGCCGAAAAAAATTCATCGCGCTGACTAAAGTCAGCGCGATGAATTTCTCGATTTTGAAGAGAGATCTGATGGAATAGTGCAAGGGATATCGAATTTTTGTAGGTTGGGTAAACTCTTGTGGAAACCCAACAAATATCTGTAAATGTTGGGTTTCGTTCCTCAACCCAACCTACGTGTTTTTGTCGTTACATTTACTGCTTAACGGATTTCATCGACAGACTAATACGTTTTAGTTTCTCATTCACTTCCAGCACTTTGACTTTCACAACTTGTCCTACTTTCACAATTTTTTTGGGATCGTCTACAAATCTGTCAGCCAGTTGAGAGATATGCACCAAACCATCCTGATGTACGCCAATGTCAACAAATGCACCAAAGTTGGCAACATTGGTAACAATACCTTCTAGTTCCATTCCGACTTTTAAGTCATTAATTTCCTTAATTCCTTCTTTGAAGGTGGCATACTTAAACTCAGCCCTTGGATCTCTTCCCGGCTTTTCCAATTCGCTCAAAATGTCGCGTAATGTTGGTTCGCCAACGCTCTCGGTTACGTATTTTTTGAGATTGTTTTTTTTCAGTTGTTCGGCAATTGTGGTAATTTGAGTTAATGGAACTTTCAAATCGGATGCGATCGCTTCTACAACTGAGTAACTTTCTGGATGCACTGCAGTATTATCGAGTGGATTTTCACCATCACGAATGCGTAAGAAACCCGCAGCTTGTTCAAATGCTTTTGGTCCCAACTTCGGAACTTTTAACAATTGGCGGCGGTTTTTAAATGCACCATTTTGGTTGCGATAGGCAACAATATTATTGGCAACAGAAGACGTAATCCCAGAAACAAAAGTCAGAAGTTCTTTAGAAGCAGTGTTTAAGTCTACACCAACGTAGTTAACGCAGCTTTCAACAGTTTCATCCAATTTCTTCTTCAACAATTTTTGATCCACATCATGCTGATACTGCCCTACCCCAATAGATTTGGGGTCAATTTTGACAAGTTCCGCAAGGGGATCTTGCAAGCGACGCCCAATACTAACAGCCCCCCGAACAGTGACATCTAAATCGGGAAATTCTTCCAGAGCAACTTTGCTAGCTGAATAAATCGATGCCCCCGACTCGTTGACTATCACCTTAATGGGTTTTCTATCCAACGTTTGCAGGGTTTCCAAAACAAATTCATCCGTTTCACGAGAAGCAGTACCGTTACCAATAGCAATTAACTCTATTTTGTATTTCTCAATGAAATTTTTCAGAGTTTTTGCAGCTTCCAAACGCTGGTTTGCTGATAGATGGGGAAAGATCGCTTGATATTCTAAAAATTTACCTGTTCGATCGAGGACTGCGATTTTACATCCAGTCCGAAAACCCGGATCTATTGCCAAAGTGGGTTTCATACCTGCTGGTGCAGACAGTAATAACTCTCGTAAATTAGCTTCAAATGTTTTGATAGACTCAATGTCTGCAAAAGTTTTCTTTTCAGAAATAACTTCGTTCGCCAAGGATGTTTTCATCAAACGGTTGAAAGCATCTTTCAGCATTGCTTGATAGAAGTCCCGGACTGCACGGACTTTTGTTTTAATTTCTTTGGATTCCAAATAAGACAGGACAACATCTTCATCAAAAGAAATATCAAAAGACAAGATTCCCTCAGCTTCACCGCGACACAATGCCAGCAAATTATGAGGTGCGATATTTTGTACCCGCATTTGGTAATTGCGGTACATTTCAAATTTAGTTGTACCTTCTGGATAATCGTCCTTGATACGGGAAACAAATACTCCTTCTTCTAAAAGGTATTCTCGTATATAAGAACGGGACTCTGCCTTTTCTGCAACTTCTTCTGCAAGAATATCAGAAGCACCGCGCAACGCCTCTTCTGCAGTTTTGACACCTTTCTCTTCAGAAACGTATTTTGCTGCTTCCGCATCCAGAGAAGCGGCAACGCCATTTTTGACATTTAACGATTTAATAAAGTCTGCAAGCGGTTCTAACCCTTTCTCTTTTGCAACAGTGGCTCGCGTGCGACGTTTTGGACGGAAGGGTAGGTATAAATCCTCAAGTTCTGTCTTTTGCAAACAGGACTCTATCTTTTCTTTAAGTTCGTCAGTAAGTTTACCTTGTTCTGCGATCGCATTCAAAATTGTGGATTTTCTTTCTTCCAATTCTGTTAAGTAAGAATACCTATCTGCCAGTTGACGTAACTGAACTTCATTCATTTCCCCAGTACGTTCTTTGCGATAACGCGCAATAAAGGGAATTGTCGCACCCTCTGCCAAAAGATCCAGCGCGTTTTGCACCTGATAGGGTTTAAGGTCTAGTTCGGTAGCCAGTAATTTAGGAATGTTTAGCATCGGGTGTTGCAGTTGAAAACGCTACTTTTTTAAGGTAATACGCTAAAGATATTTATCAGCGCAAGTAGATAATGTTAAGCTAGTTTAACAGACTGATTCGGAATCTTGTATTTATACGCTGTTGTTATGAGTAACGTGTTCGAGCTAAAACTGAATAGCTGTTAAATTAGGCACAATTGTTACCGACAACAGACCTAATATACACACATTAACGCTTCTGCTATTAGCCCAGAGGTGAGGAAAAATGGCTTTGTTTTTTTTGATTCCGCTATTTACCGGCTTGGTAGGTGGCTATATCTTTAAAAAATGTAGTGACGAAATTGGGTATTTCGTGGGAATATTTGCAGCTCTCTGCTTTGCGTTAAGCTTGGTGTTAGCACCGTGGCAGGTTTTGCTTTTGCTGCTCCTCGTTATTCTCATCACCACCCAAAAACTTTTACAACGAGTAGAAGACCGTGATGAAAACTTAAATGACACTGGCCAAACAGAATTAACCGATCCCAGACGCCGGGTAACCGAGGAAGAAATAGGACGAAAGTACCGTGGTATGAGTTACTAAGCAATAATTTATACTGATACCGCAAACAGGAAAAACTTGCAGGAGTAAGCCTTTGACATTTCACAGGCAAAGCGGCTCCTGTAGTTTTGGTTACCGGGGCGAAAGGAATATTTCAGTGGTGTTGGCGTTCGCTCTTAGCGCAAGCCGTACCCGGCTTATTGCGAACGACAACGTTTTAAGAAATTTTTAATGACAATCTTTACCACATTGAGAAACTTTTGCCCACACTCTTGTTGTTTGAGTTGTACTGGGATTTGGTACAAATTCCACTTTAAGAACCTTCAGCTTCTCTTTAGGTTTAAGAACAGCCAGAGCTTTTTGTTCTTGATAACTAAAGTGAGGTAAGTGTGGTCTATTTCCCCTTAACGTTACTCCTGGTTTAACAGTTACAGTAACGATCGCTCCTGCTGACGGAACAACACGAGAGTCAGTAGATTGTAAATCTTCGCTTAAAGGTTTCCCAACCGATGCTGTACCTGGGTTACCGTTAACATTGCCTAAAAAAATCCAACCATCAGGAACAGGGACTGCTTTTAATTTTGAAGATGATGTCGCCGCAGACACTTGCTCGATACTTTGACTGGATTGTACCTGTCCGGATTCCGGTGATTTAATCGCAAAGAGATTGTGTTTTGGAATCCATGATAAGATTGTGCCAACTAAAGCTATAACCCCAGCACCTACAACAAATTTTCCGATTTCAGCAAATTGTCGGTTTTTCTCCGATTGTGCTTGAGTTTGTTGCGGCTCTTGCGGTTGGTGCTGTTCTTGTGTTTCTTCAAAGTTTATCGATTCAATATTTTCTTCAGAATTATTCGCCTGTTGTAAATTATTCAAGTGTGGACTCATCCACTCCTGAGCATCATGACTGTGAGAGTCTTCGGTTGTAGTTTGGACTCCATCAATACCAACAGCACGAGGTTCAATCTGTTCAATTGTTTCCCCAACAGCATCGGGTGTATTGGCGACAGAGTCCCAAACATCTTCAGGTATATCTTTTACTGTATCAACTTGACTAACGACAGAAGTATTAACCTGCTCTACTTGAGATTCATTAACTACAGGTAACGTTACCTCTTCAGGTTGCCCTTTTGCGTTTTCTTCGACAACGACTACACAAGAATCGGGCTGTTCAATAATATCGTTATTAAATACGACTTCTTCAGGAAATACGACTTCTTCAGTATTTGCACTAAAATTAACAACCTCAGCTACATTCCTAGCTGCGTCTACAACAGAAGGCTTCACCTGCTCAACTGTATCTTTGACTGTATCAACAACACCTACGACAGAAGGCTTCACCTGCTCAACTGTATCTTTGACTGCATCAACGGCACCTACTATTGAGGGCTTAACCTGCTCTACTGTGTCTTTTAATGCATCTCCCACACCATTAACACTATAATGAACAGCATCAGCTACAGTTTTAGCCGCACCCACAACACCTTCTACAGTGGCATTAACACGCTGAGCCGTACCCTTACCTACTAAAGCACCAGCAACAGCGCCCACTACACCGCCAACAGATCCTCCCACTCGGCGACCGAGCAAACCACCAATCGCTGCTCCAACTATTCCACCCCCTATGCCTGTTGCAGCTCGATAAGCTATACGTTGCTTCGCCCTGGGAAAGTCAGCTTTTTCTTGACGCTCAACAGGCTGCTTGCGATCGCTCATAGTTTCTCTCTCCCCTCGCTTAAGGCAGTATCAGACTCAACTGAAGCAGCTCGTTATTAATTCAAGATTAATTTAACAGTCATTAAATAAGAGGTTAATGACCCAAAGACATAGTTCTTTTAACTATGCTAAATGACATCATGCTCGGATGATGACTTAATAATAAAATTTATCAACGCTCGTTGGGTTGAGACGCGTGCGAAAGCCAACAAAATCTGCACTCATGTTGGGTTTCGTTCCTCAACCCAACCTACAAATATTAAAGGTGGGAATTGCCCACCCTACGTCTTATTTCTGGTTGTCAACTGGAACTAAAATGTAAGTAGTCTGGTTGTTAGAGTTACCGGGGATATTGGGTACGTTGGGTATGTTGGAGAGATTAGCCACCTGAATTCCAGAGGGCAAATTATCCTCAGCGACTTTAGTGGCTACGTCTACGGTACCTTTGATATTGTCGTTAACACCTTCAGCCGCACCCCTGACGATATTCACAGTGTTATTAACTGTGTCGCTAACATTCATTGCTGTAGCTTTAACAGCAGACAAAGTACTGTTGACAGTATCGTTAATACCCAAAGCAGTATCCTTAACGCTGTCTCCTACATCACTGACAGTATAGTTAACACCATCAGCTATTGAACTTATTGCGTCACCCACACCTTTGACAGTTTGGTTAACGTTCCCAGCTGTATTCTTGACCGAATTCCCTGCTCTTTTTACGGTTTGGTTAACCCTTTCGGCTGTACCCTTAATAGTTAAAGCTCCAGCTATTGCGCCTAACGCAGCACCAATGAGTGCTCCAATTGCTATTCTAGAAAACCCATTGTTCGAGTTTCTACCTGATTCATTAGAAGCATTAGGTTGATCTCCCGCAAAATCAGTATTGTCTTCAGCGTTAGGATGCTCCCAAACCTGCTGATTTCCATTCATAAGAATCGTTTCCTTTATGCCACAATAGATTAAATTAGTGAATAATTACAGTTATCAGTACACCTTTAGTGAGAACTGATAACTGATAACGCAACACATGAATGACATTTGGAATGTCAGGTGTTTACTTGTTGTAATCGTTGTAATCGTTCAGTAAAATAATCTCTCTATCAAGTGGAGCTTTTTCACCTGTATCTATCAACAGCCCAGTCTCGTTAGTGGTAGCTGGATCTGTTGAAGATATAATTGGAGCAGCGTTAATCCCTTGTACTGGGTCTTGCGCTGAAATGTAGATCGTTGGTGTACGATCCATTTCCACTTCATTATTTTTTGATTGCTGGTTATTGCCAATTGTGCGGTCTCGATCTTGAATGCCTTGATTTTGACCTACCGATGCATTCTCTGCTGCACTTTGTACAGATTGGTTAAAATCCTGTGCTGTATTTTGTACCGTATCTGATGCATTTGCTGCGTTTTCCTTAATCCCTTCAGATGCACGGTTTGCTGTGTCTCTTGTCTTGTCCGCCGCACTTTGTGCTGCTTGACTTACATCCTGCGCTGTATTTTGTACTGCGTCTGCTGTTCCTTGTGCTGCTTGACTTACACCTTGCGCTGTATTTTGTACTGCGTCTGCTGTTCCTTGTGCTGCACCTTGTACCGCTTGACTCACACCTTGCGCTGTACTTTGTACTGCGTCTGCTGTTCCTTGTGCTGCACCTTGTACCGCTTGACTCACACCTTGCGCTGTACTTTGTACTGCATCTACAGTACCTTCCACTGTTTGCTTGGCTATTTCAGTGACACCCCGAGCTGTATTCTGTACTGTGTCTACTGTACCTACTAAAGCTTGTGTGGCTCCCTCAGCAACACCCTTTGCAGTATCTACTGCACCACCTACGATAGCTTCAGTAGCTCCCGCAGCGATACTTTTTACGGCTTGCCCCAGACCTTTGCCTGTGTGGCTAAGACCTTCACCTATAGTCTTTGAAGCTTCTCCAATACCTCTTGCCGCAGTATTCAACCCTTGACCGACTCTCTTACCAGCAAAAGCACCAATTAATGACCCCAATGTACCTGCAACAAGTCCTCCGATCAATGCTCGAGTTAACGTAGGATTCAGACCTTTGCTAGTTGCTTGAGCACCGGATACATCGGAACTCATGCGATTAGCATCATTGTTGTTATTGTTTCCAGAGGCACCAGCACCGATGTTAATGTTTGCTGAACCTGTAGGTTGAGTAGAACTTATGCGATTAGCATCATTGTTTTTAGTAACTCCAGCATCTACATTCACGCTTGCTGAACCTGCATGAGGTTGACCCGAACTTATGCCGCTATTAAAGTTTGTAGTTGCTGAACCTGCATGAGGTTGACCCGAACTTATGCCGCTACTAAAGTTTGTAGTTGCTGAATCTGCACCCTGTCTATCGGAAGTTATGCGTTCGCGTAGCGGCTGCTCTGCAGCATCGCTATTTACACCCTGTCTGTCCAAAGCTTGCCTACTTTCTTGCATAGTAATTATTCCCTTAATAAAAAAGGTTCAACCTTCATTTGTTGAAGATATTCACACAAGCCAATGTAACGATTAAAAATCATAACTTAACCGTTCTAAGGGTATATACAATCAATTAATGACTGCTCCAGAAGTTATAATCTTTAGGCGTAGTTAATTAACAAATAATTCTTGTAGGAAATTTTCAACTGACTACGAGGATGCACTTACGGATATGTACAAATATTATCATTGAAAAAAATATCTTATGTATTATGTATCGCTTTATGCTTTGCCAATAACTGACAGTATCTCTCATTTTTCTTTGCTAACATCCATTTTTCTTTAAATATTGCTGCTGATTCAGCTTTGACAGGGTCTACTTCATTTGGCAAAATATCTTTTCTAGCTTTAGCTTCAGCTTCAATAGAAGTTTCTTTTTGAGGATTGGTTTTGTATTTTTTTCCACTCTTATGATTGGCATAGCGGCGCGATCGCGTATAGCCCATCTGTAAGAACTTACGTGCCATATCTGCCCCCACGAAATCATCTTGCTCCAAATACTCAAGAAACATTTGGTAAATTTTTTCGCTTGATTGTCTTGCAATTTCAGGAGTTTTAAACCGCCAATGAGGTAAAATCTCTGACTTATACGGTTCTACTAATAACACTCCCTGTTCGCCCTTACCAACGCGATAGAGTTCGGGATTTTTGCGGAAATCAATACTTTGAAAATCTAAAGAGTAATCAAATGACATGATTGCGAGCGTAGTAGCAATAGCGTAAAGTAAACTAAAATCAAGATACTTAGATCCAAACCAAGTCAAAGTTGCCTACCCATGCTACCCAGTTCCCAATCTCTTAAAAGTGTCCTGAATGTAGGAGATCTGCGGCAAGTCCATCACATAGCCCTCAACGTTCACGATATGCAAGCCTCAAGGCAATTCTACAACGGTATTTTAGGCTTGCATGAGTTGACAGGTGATGAAGTTCCTGCAACCCTAGTAGATTTAGTAGCACAAGGAAAAGTAGCTAATTTTGTCACCCCCGATGGCACTATCCTCGATTTATTTTGGGAACCAGACTTACCACCACCAGATCCAAACCCAGAAAGAACTTTTACCAGAGCATATCACTTAGCATTTGACATCACTCCTGAGTTATTCGATCGCGCCGTTGAAGTTTTGAGAGAAAATCAAATTACCATCGCCCACGGACCAGTCACCCGTCCAACAGGTAGAGGAGTCTACTTTTACGACCCGATGGCTTTATGATAGAGATTCGCTGCGATCCACAGGGGGATAATGGGGACAAGGGGGACAAGGGGGACAAGGGAGACAAGGGGGACAAGGGGGACAGGGAGACCACTAACAACTAACCACTAACCATAACCACTAACCAACTAACAACTAACAACTAACCACTAACCACTAACCACTAACAACCAACCACTAACCACTAACAACCAACCACTAATGATCGATTCCAAGACATACCAAGTTATTGAAGAAGCAATCAAGAAACCTCCTATTACACACGATCCGCAAAGGCAATCATTAAAAGCTTGGGCAATGTATTGTTTGCGCGATCGCGGTTTTAAGGTAGTATATGCTCAAAATGGTGACTTTGCTGTAGAAACTAGAGGCGGAGAAAAGATATATTTCAAAGTCACGGAAAATACAACAGATTTAGATAGCCAATTTGCTTGGATCGTTTGGGATAGTACAACCAAAAGTGCCAGCCTAATTCCATCACAAAATTAATCGCACTCTTGATTTGGTTGGCTGTGCGTTCAAAAGATTCTGCGGTATGTATTATTTACATATTTACTTATTATGTCTTGGAAGTATGAACTGTCTTTTAATAGGCAAGAGCCGGGAATTGAGAGCCACGAGTCGGGAATTTTGCGCTCGATTACAAGAACTGAGCTTTGAGAGCCAGGAACTGATAAGCAAGAGTCGGGAACTGGCAGCCATCAGTCGGGAGATAGCTGCCATAAATCACCAAATTCGCGTCGAATTACAAAAACAAAAAGATACCAGTGAGAAACTCTGTATCGAAGTAAAAGAACTGATAGCCACGAGTCGGGAACTGGTAGCCGAACGTCAGAAACTTAGCGTCCTATTACGAGAACGTATTGCACAAAACATCGAATTGCAACAACGTATTACAAAAGCATTCAGTTAATAATAAGTAATAAATTATACTCTTGGTCAGGTTTTTCGCAGCGCCATAACTAAGATGATTTACTCCGATAACCGCTCCTCATGCCTGATTCTAGCCCTATCCTAAGGAAGTGTTGTACATCAAGCCAGTCTGTTATCTTGGAATGTTAGGGGTAACCTAAAAGCGAAAATGGTTAGGAGCAGCGAGTGTTAAAGCCAGATATTGTTGTTGTCGGAGCATCAGCCGGAGGACTTAAAACTTTTGAAACACTCGTTTCTCAACTGCCCTCTGACTTTCCTGCGGCTGTCTTTATCGTCTGGCACATTTCCCCAGATTACCCAAGTATGTTACCCCAAATTTTGGCGCGGGTCACTTCACTGCCAGTGGCACACGCTGTTGACAACGAGCCAATCAAAACTGGTCGGATTTATGTGGCTCCTCCTGATCGCCATTTGTTGGTTGAGTCAGGGTTTGTCCGGCTCTCTCTCGGTCCCAAAGAAAACCGCTTTCGTCCGGCGGTCGATGTCTTGTTTCGCTCTGCGGCTCGGTCCTATGGAGAGCGAGTCATTGGGGTGGTGTTGAGCGGCAGTCTTGACGATGGAGCTGCTGGGTTATACGCCATCAAAGAGCGAGGTGGTATCGCTGTAGTTCAAGATCCCTCTGATGCGCTTCACTCTTCGATGCCGAGGGCGGCGATGAAAGCAGTGACAGTCGATTACTGTGTGCCTATCGTCGAAATGGGGGCTTTATTAGCGCGTCTAGTTAACAAAGCAATTCCCGAACAGGAGGACAATTTGGTGTCTGAGAAAATGGATATTGAAGTTGGTGTTGCGCGGCAAGATAACGCTCTGGAATTAGGAATTATGAAACTAGGCGATCTTTCTCCCTTTACCTGTCCTGAGTGTCATGGCGTACTGTTGCAGTTGAAAGAAGGTAACCTGCTTCGCTTTCGCTGCCATACAGGGCACGCCTATTCGCTGAATACCCTTTTAGCCGAGGTAACGGAATCGATTGAAGAGTCTCTCTGGGATGGCATCCGCACCATCGAAGCGAGTGAGATGTTGATGACTCATACCGCGAAGCATCTGCGCGACATGAACGAGCATGAGGCGGCAGATCTGCTGTTACAAAAAGCCGAGGATGCAAAGCGACGAGCAAATTTGGTTCGGCAAGCAGTGATGAGCAACGAAATATTGAGCCAGGAAAATCTGGATAAAGAAATAAAGCTCAATCAGGAAAATCTGGAGCGAGAAATAAAGCTCAATGAAGAAATATAAGGTTTTTAAAGTCCCTTTCTCAGGTCAATATTTCTTGCCCCTAACTTTTTGCCGAAAGCGACTGCTTGCCGCAGTGAAGCTCTCAATGCCTGACTGTTTGCAAGCAATTCTTTAACCAAACGCTCTTGTTCAGCTAAATTTGTGAATTTTAGTTGATTTAGAGGTTGTTCTTCTATTGCTTGCTGAAGATCCCCACTCGGCAGTATGGGAATTTGGTGAGGAGGTTTATATGCGGCTGATGAACTTTCTGATGCAACCCTCAATGAGTCCGTTGTGGGGGTAAGTTGTGCAAGCTGCTGTTGCAACTTCTGAATTTGGCGATCGATGTGCTTTAACTGCCTCCCCCGCTCGATCGCGGCTCTGTAATCCTCCACTTCATTCGGTTTCAAGTGTTTTAGTGTCTTACCATCAAACATAGGTTGACGGCTTCTTACCTGCCAGTATTTACAGTTGGTTCGGGCAGTGCCTCCCGGCTTCACTTGCACCAACCAGCAATGTTGCAGAACCCAACCCGCCGCAGCGACTTGTGCTCGCTCGGCGTTGAGCGTTTCCAGGGTAGATTGAAGTTTTTTTAGTCAGGCTCTAACCGTGTTAAAAAATATTGAGTGGACAACGGAAAAAGGCACAAAGCATTTCGACATTAATATTTCGCAGGTATTTAGCACTAGAAATCATTTGCTGGGAGTTACTTTGACATTTATTGAAACAAATGATTACGAGCAACTCACTCAAGAACTGGAGTCTACTCGCTTAGAGTTAGCCAGAGTCTCTAAAATCCTTGCAGAAACAACATCTGAACTCATTATGGCTTACAATGAGTTAGAAAGTACTCGAAAAGAACTGGAGCTTTTACATCAACAGACGTAACAGCACCGAACAAAAAGTTATGGTTAACTCCGTTTAACTACGCTTTTTGATTACACGGATTTTATCGGAATTGAAAACGATCTCTTACAAGCTGGGAACTCTACGTTCGATTAAAATTTCGCCGATGTCTATTATAACAGGTTGGTTCTGTCAAAATAGTATAAATAGGCGATCGATACTGCTTGGCAGAACAGCGATTAGACATGGCACCTAGACGCGTTTCCAAAAAATCTCAACCCAATTCCTCTGATGGCAAAGTTCCTACTGACAATCAGCAAGACAATTTCAATGAATTATTTCCAGTGGTTGGGATTGGAGCCTCTGCGGGAGGATTAGAAGCATTTACCCAATTGCTGAATTATTTGCCAACTAATACGGGCATGGCGTTTGTCATTATTCAGCACATGGCTCCAGCGCAGGAAAGCATGCTAAGCCTGATTCTTTCCAGGGCAACCCAAATGCCCGTGCATGAGGCGCAAGATGGCATGGCGATCGCACCGAATCAAGTGTACGTCATTCCACCCAATGCCAGTATGACCATTGCTCAAGGGGTACTAAAGCTCACGCCTCGCTCAAGTACCAGTCGGGCGTTTATGTCAGTAGATACGTTTCTGCTTTCCCTTGCCGAGGAGCGGGGCAACAAAGGGATCGCCGTCATTTTATCAGGTGCTGATTCTGACGGAGCGCGGGGTCTAGAGGCAATCAAGGCGGCGGGGGGTGTAACGTTTGCTCAATGCCAGGAGTCAGCACAAGTCGATAGTATGCCCAACACAGCGATCGCCACAGGTCAGGTAGACTTTATCTTACCGCCCGACCAAATTGCCCAGAAGCTATCTGAAATTAGCTCTCATCCCTACATTGCAAGCCTTCCCACAATTGAGTCGGAGAAAATCTCATCCCCAGCTACCAGTCAGGAGGCACTTGCCGTTATCTTCAATTTGCTGCGGAAGGCAACAGGTCTGGATTTCACTCATTATAAACAAACTACCTTAAATCGCCGGATTCAACGGCGAATGCTGTTATACAAGCTCGAACGCCTGGAAGATTATGCTCGCTATCTCCAGAACAACCTAGCAGAAGTCATGGCACTGTATCAAGATTGCTTGATTCATGTCACCAGTTTTTTTCGCGACCCAGAAAGCTTCAATGCCTTAAAAAGTCTGGTCTTTCCCGTTATCATTAAGGATAAATCACCAGGCACACCCATTCGTATCTGGGTAGCAGGTTGTTCAACCGGGGAAGAAGCTTACTCGATAGCCATCTGCTTGCTAGAGTTTCTCGCCGAACAAGTTCCCCGCATACCGATTCAAATTTACGCAACTGACATTAGCGAGACAGCAATTGAATATGCCCGCAACGGGGTTTACACGCTCAGTCAGGTTGCGAATGTTACCCCAGAACGGCTCTATCGATTCTTTGTTCAAGTTGAGGGAGGCTACCAAATCAGTAAGTCAGTACGGGAAGTTTGCGTCTTTGCCAGACAAAATCTGATTGGCGATCCGCCATTTTCGCGGCTGGACTTAATTAGCTGTCGCAATGTGCTGATCTATTTAGGAAACGCTTTACAGAAAAAACTCCTGCCAATTTTTCACTATGGTCTAAAGCCCACAGGCTTTCTCATGTTAGGGACTTCAGAAACAGTAGGTGACTTTGTAGACCTGTTTACTTTGTGTGACAAAAAAAACAAAATTTATGCTAAAAAGTTGACAGCATCTCGACCCAACATTGAGTTGACTACCAGCTCTTATTCTCCAACCATTATCAACCCTCAACCTTTTGTGACAGAACAGCTTCCCAACGAACTGGAAATCCAGAGAGAAGCAGACCGGATTGTTTTGAATCAATACGCTCCCGCAGGTGTCGTGGTCGATGTCAACTTGGAGATTCTGCAATTTCGGGGACAGACTAGCCCTTATCTAGAACCATCTCCCGGTCGAGCAAGCTTGAACCTGCTGAGAATGGCAAAAGAAGAATTGCGGCGAGAGCTACAAACTGCTATCTACCAGGCAAAACAGCAAAAGCTGCCGGTCAAACGGGAAGGCTTACAGGTGAGAGAAGGTGGTAACGAAGCGCTTTTGCGAGGCACACCTCGCATCCGGCAAATTACCATCAATGTCATTCCATTCCAAATTGGGGCATCTCAAGAGTGTTTCTTAGTTCTGTTTGAAGATACTCCGCTCGTTTCGGAGTTACCATATGCAACTGATGATGGCAGTACCTCCTCTAAGCGCAGGAGTAGAGAAGCGGCTGAGATTGCTCGACTCAAGCACGAACTGGCAACGAGCCGAGAGCATCTGCAATCGATCATCGAAGAGCAGCAAGCCACGAACCAGGACTTAAGAGCCGCCAACGAAGAAATTTTGTCGAGCAATGAAGAGTTGCAAAGTACCAATGAGGAGTTGGAAACCGCAAAAGAAGAAATTCAAGCGGCGAATGAAGAACTGAACACGGTGAATGATGAACTGCGCCGTCGCACCCAGGAAGCAACGCAAGTGAGCAACGATTTGCAGAATTTGCTTAACAGTATCCATATCCCGATTCTGATGTTGGGAGCCGATCTCCAGATTCGGCAGTTTACCCCAGCGATGGAAGGGATCTTCAACTTGATTTCAACGGATATTGGGCGACCCCTGAGCGACATTACCCACAAGCTAAATGTGCCTAACTTAGAGCAACAGATTTTAGAAGTGATTCGGACGCTCAACTTAAAGGCTCAGGAGATTCAAGACAGGGACGGACATTGGTATCACCTGCGAATTCGTCCCTATCGCACAATTGATAATAAGATCGATGGGGCAGTGCTGGTGTTAATTGATATTGACGACCTCAAACGCAGTAATGCCCAATTGATGGAAGCAAGAGATTATGCTGATGCGATTGTAGAAACTGTCTGGGAACCGCTGATCGTGCTGAATGCGGAGTTGCGGAGCATCACAGCAAATCGTTCATTCTACGACACGTTTCAGGTTTCGCCCGTGCAAACAGAGCAGCAGTTGATTTTTGAATTGGGCAACGGACAGTGGGACATTCCCCAATTGCGATCGCAACTCGAAGAGATTCTTGCCAGTAATGCCCAGTTTCAAGATTTTGAGGTCGAGCATGAATTTGAGCGGATCGGACGTAAAATCATGCGGCTCAAAGCTCGCAAAATGCCCAAGATTGACAACACCCAGATGATTTTACTGGCGATCGAGGACATCACCGAGCAAAGACGATTAGAAACAGCATCTGAATAAAAACTTCACATCACCTCGTTCCCAGGCGGAGCCTGGGAATGCCTTACTTGAGGCTCTGCCTCTTCTACCATGAAAACTGCTGTTTTCATATCTTTTCTAGAGATGTTTGTACATCCTAGCCTTAAAAACGGGTCAACTCCGAATACTGCTCGGTTAATAATTTTTGTAGGTTGGGCTTTCCTCTTGGGGAAACCCAACAAATGCTTGTAAATGTTGGGTTTCGTTCCTCAACCCAACCTACGTAATTTCATTGTTTGACTTCTCAAACACCATAAAATGTTGCTGAGGTAAAAAGTTTTTTGTTTCCCGCCAAACTAACCCGACAGATTGCATTTCCTTTTTCACTTGCCTCTGAGTCATTTTATGCAAAGCTTTAATTGCAATAAAAGGATTTTCGCCCCGATACTCAATGAGTACAACACGACCACCAGGTTTAAGCCCCTTAACAATTCCTTGCATCATCTCTTGCGGATACTCAAACTCGTGATAAGCATCCACCATCAAAGCCAAATCAACACTCTCTGGTGGTAATTTGGGATCGCTAAGAGTTGCCAAAATAGGCTCAACGTTGACAATCTTTTTCTCTTGCTTAAAAAACTCGATAATTTCCAGCATTTCTGGCTGAATATCCACAGCCAAAACCTTTCCTGTGGACAGTAAAGGCGCAATCCGAAAACTCATGTAACCCGTACCAGCCCCTATATCTGCCACAATATCATTAGACTTGAGATTAAGACCGTTCGCTACTTTGCTAGGCTGTTCCTCAGCCTCTCGACTTGGTCTTTCCAACCAACCCGCCCCCGTGTGTCCCATGACTTTAGCTATCTCGCGACCCATATAAAATTTACCGATTCCATCTGGGCTATGAAGACGCCGTTGTTCGTAAACAACTGAGGAAGATGCAGAATCTGCGTTCGCGTAGCGGCTGCTTTGCAGCATCGCTATTTTATTAAAGCTAAGTACCCAACAGCACAATATTCCCAGAATAACTACAGTAAAAGGTAAAAAAACGTATTTTGCTTTAGTCATTTGTCATTGGTCATTTGTCATTGGTCATTTGTCAGGTGATTACTGATGACTATCGGCTCCAACTCGCGATTATACCACTCTCCTTGAAAGCGTTCTGTAATAAATGGTCTAACAATAAATTTGGCAGGGGAACCATCGCGAACATCGATTCGCACAAAGGAGTAAGGAAGCCGTTTTTGAGCATCGTATCCGTTGCGACCAACAAAAAGAAACGAGTCAGCAATTTTACGCGTATCACTACCTGTTGCATCTTCAAAAGTTTCCATTAATTCCGATCCCTCCTCTCGTTGGCGACGGGGACGGCGACCGCTACCACCAGAAATTATACAGTGGATATGGGAATCACCATGTCCGGTGTGAGTTGTGCGGAGATACTCCAAACAATGGGCATGACCGTTTAATATCAAATCCACTATCGGACGTCCTTGAGTGAGAGAACCAAGAGTTTCAGCGACAGCATCAAACACCCCACGCAAGCGATGGCGAACTGCTAAAGTTTGGGATTGGTGCCATTTGCTTGCTTCAGTCACGTAGGGCGGATGGTGAAAGTAAACAACTCGTCCGCGTACTTCTTGATTATTCCAAGATTCTATTAACCTTTGCTTCAGCCAGTTGAGTTGTTCAAAGTCTACTGGTGGTGCTTGATGGGATTCAAGCTGTTTCTCTATGTCAATTTTGACTTCATCAATTTGGTATAACTTACTTTTGAGAGCATCAAGTTGTTCGGCTTCTTGGGGAATATCCGGATTGAGGCGAGAACAGGCTTCTAAAATTTGCGTTTCTTCTTTTTCTATTTCGTGACGGCGCTTTTCTAATTTACGACGTTCTGTATCTCCCTCTTTTGTTGTAGGAAGTGGGGAGGGTGCATTGAAGGTGTTGGAGTCGAGGGCAAAAAAGTCAATTCCACCATAACGAAAAGTGTAATAGCGGTTGGGTAGGCGGGTAAACTTTCCGGGTTCGTACCGCAAACAGCGTCCGGTGTTGGTTTTAGCTGTATAATGGCTGTCTAAATGATATTCTAACTTTTCGCCAGGAGAAAAGTGTTTGAGGTAGTCAAGAAACGCTCTCGCATATGCGTTACCTTGATAAGAACCATGCCAGCCGATTTCTATATCTTTGTAACGCAATAGGCGTCGCAGTGGTAGTGTGGTTCCTGCGATTAAACCATACATCAACGGCACATCATAGTAATCGTGATTCCCCAGTACTGGCAAAATGGGTGTACTAAACGTCATGCGATCGTAGCAAATGTCTTGATAATTTTCTCCGCCGACTAGGAACTCGCGATAAGGTTCAATAAAATTTTGCGGGTAGTACTCATGGGAACCCACTACATAAATCACATCTCCCGTATGGAGAATAAAACGGCATTCATCGCGTTGAGTCAGCATTAACTCTGCAACTAAGCGTTGTGGATGTTGTCCATAAGATGGCTTAGACCCGGTATCACCTATAACCATAAAAGAAAATTCTGGATTATCCGAGTTCCCGTCATCCAAGACCAAGCTAGTTTGATCGATTCCTCGTTGAACAAGGCTCGGATGCCGCCACCGCACCCGTTCTTTCATTTTTTGAATTTTTACGGGGATTGGTGGATCGAAGATATAATCCATTGGGAATTGCTCTAGGATACAAAATTTCCGAATTTTTACTGTTTTTTGACAATAATGTATGCTAATTGTACTTTAGAGGATTAGATATTTCCAAAAAATAAATTCTTCATCTTGTGGGATGGGCGTCCTCGCCCGTCCTATGTCGTGTGGAATGGCTCGCCCGTCTCTAGTTTCCCCTGCTTCTGCTTTTCAAGTTCGGCAGCAGCTGTATCCAGCTCCATCTCCAGTTGTTTCACCGTAGGCAGGATACTTTTAAGCTGTTCGGGAACGTCTTGTCTTATCTTGTGTGTAGAAACGCCGATAGGCTGTGTCATTCCTTGGAGTGCAAGTTCGGCAATCGTCTTGTTTTTAGACTTGCACAGAATGATGCCGATGGTGGGTTGATCGTCAGGATGCCGCAAGATAGCATTCACCGCTGATACATAAAAGTTCATTTTCCCAGAAAATTCTGGCTGAAACTCCACCATTTTAAGGTCAATGATGACAAAGCAGCGCAGCGTGAGGTGATAAAACAGGAGGTCAAGCCGATATTCCTGCCCACTGACCTCAAGTGGATACTGGCTTCCCACAAACGAGAATCCTGCTCCCAGTTCCAGGAGAAAGTCACGAATGCGTTCCACGAGCGCCCGCTCTAAATCCCTTTCCTGCGCCTCTTTACCCAACGTCAGGAAGTCAAAATTGTACGGGTCTTTGATAAGCTGCTGCGCCAGATCGGATTGGGGTTTAGGCAAGGTCTGGCTAAAATTGGTGACTGCACTGCCCTGGCGTTCATAAAGACGGCTTTCAATCTGCATCTCCAGGATGGCGCGGCTCCAGCCGTTTTGGATGGTCTGCTGGATGTACCAAACCCGCTGCTCTGGCACTTTTACGCGATCCAGCAAAACGCAGTTATGCCGCCAGGGAATTTGTCCACCAAGCTGGTGGACGAATGACTCATTCGGGTAAGCTTCCGCGAAAGCCCTCATATAGAGCAGGTTTGTGCGGGAAAAACCCTTTATCTCCGGAAACTCCCGTTTTAAATCCTTGGCTAGGTGCTCAATGACTTTAGTTCCCCACCCTTCCTCCTGCTGGCGTTGTAAAATCTCCCTGCCAATCTGCCAATAAAGCAGCACCAATTCCTGGTTAACAGCCAGTGCCGCCCGTACCTGCGCGGTGCGAATGCGCTGTTTAAGGGTGCCTAAGAAGGCATCATAGTTGCCTGGTTCAGGAAAAAGGGAATCGGTCACTGGTAGAAGAACGTATGGGGCGGTTAGTGTATTGTACATCAACGGTAATAATCGCTTATGTGTGAATAAGCAACCCTTTATACTTTTTCACGCTTTCTAACCTGTTTTTATAAGAAAAACAGTATAGTTTTATTCTTTTTTTAGAGATTACACTCAGTAATTACCGTTTGTAACAGTTGGGGTGCGGAATGGGCGTTCAAACCATTTTTGAAGTGGCGGAAACTAACGTGCGATATTTTTCTTCCGACTCCTGCAACGCTGCTTCCGCACGGGCGCGTTCGATGAAGTCCGCCGCCATCCATACCAGTAGGTCAAGCCGCTGAAATTGTTCCTCCGACGGGCGATGCAACTGGGCAGAGTGGGTTGTGAGCATCCCGACTATCCGCCCCTGGCGGGAGATCAACGGCGTGGACTGGAGCGAGTGAATACCGTCCTTTGTGGCTCTTGCTGTTGGTCACTGGTCACTGGTCATTGGTCATTGGTCACTGGTCACTGATTCTTGGTATTTCTACTCGGAAAGTTGAGCCTTCTCCTAGTTTGCTTTCAACTGTGATGGTTCCTTTCATTAATCGCACTAACTTCTCTACGATCGCCAGTCCCAATCCGACGCCGCCTTGCTTGCGAGTTGTAGACTTATCGACTTGCCAAAATTCTGCGAAAATGTGTGCTGTGTCTGATTCGGGAATGCCAATGCCTGTATCTTTCACCATTAACACCAAGCGATCCCCGTTGATTTGTTGTAACTCTACAACTACGCCGCCACTCTCTGTAAACTTAATGGCATTACTTATCAAGTTAGTAACCACCTGTTCCAAGCGATCGCGATCGCTCATAATTTTGGGATTTTTAATATCGGAGTGCAAAACCAAAGTCAAGTTTTTCCGTTCGGCTAGAGGGCTCAAGTCTTCTGTAATTCTTGTGACTAACTCTACCAAATTAAACTCTCGTAGCTGTAACTCTAACTTATTTGTTTCGAGTTTACAAAAATCAAGGATGTCTTCAATTAATTTTAAAAGCTGTTTGCCACTTTGAATAATCCTTTCTACCATCTCTCTTAATTCTGGTGCTAATAGATGGTAGTAGCGGCGCAGCAACAGTTGGGAAAATCCCAAAATGCTATTCATCGGTGTACGCAGTTCGTGAGATATAACTGCTAAAAGCTGCGATTTAAACCGTGAAGCTTCCTGTAATTTTAAATTTTGAATTTGAATTGCATTTAGTTTTTCTTCTGCTTGTTTGCGAGATGTTATATCTCTCATAAGCCACCGCCAACCAGATGATTGACCTTCCTTGTCTCGTATAGTTTTTACTGTCAAGCTAGCATCAAATATGCTTCCTTGACGGGGTTGCAAGTGGATTTCCCATTCTTGCATTTCCTCCATATCCGTTAAGCGTTGTAATTGAGAACGAAAAACTTGACGCTCTTCTGGAGGACAAAAATTGACCAGTGGTTTTCCTATCAGAAAGTTTTTTGATATTTTTAGTAAGTTAGCCGCAGCATGATTTGCTTCCAAAATTTTTCCCTGAGAATCTGTTACCAGATAACCGTCAGGAGCAAAATCAAATAATTCTTGATACCGTCTGCGTTCTGTTGCTGCCTCTTGGCAAGCGATCGCCAACTGTTCGTTTTGCTGGCGCAATTCTTCTTCTGCTACGTGCAGTTCTTCCAGAGCAGTACGAAGTTCCTCGAAAGCCTCAGCTAGCAAGTCTTGTTGTTGTTCTGGTGATTCCCTGACACGATGATGTAGAAGCTGGGTATGTCGGCGCACCTCATGTACTTGCCGACCAAAGTTTTCCAGATTCACAAGCTTTCCTCTTATCCTCTCCTCTACCGTAAAGATACTTGTCTCATCAAGATGCTGAATCTATCTACCAGGTTAATAGTGTAATTGTAATTTCTAATAATTCTTGGTTACTCCTCCTGATTATATTATCTTCCTGATGATAAAACAATGATATGACATAACGAGAAAAAGAATTTTTTTTTAATGCTTGACCTTTTTGGACTATTCCTCTTGTTCGCGTTCTTCCATCAATAGTATGACGCCTTGAACGTCGCTGGGTGCGCCTAAAAGGGGAGTGCAAATTATGTAGCACTGGATAGCTCGACCTCGGCGATTTCTTGCGTCTAGTACCACTTCATAGTAATCTGATTCCCCATTTAGGATCGAGCGAATTGGCAGTCTGAGTGGTTCTAGGGGTAAGCCGATATCCAAAGTCATAAAATGTTTGGAAAAAACTTCATCAAACCGCAAACCCCACAAGTCCTCAGCTTTACGGTTCCAAATTAAGATATGTAAATCGGGGCTGAGAACAACAACTCCAGCACGAAGACTGGTGAGAATGGATTCCAAAAAGCCGTTGACTCTATTGAGTTCTTCACTGCGTTGGCGCAGTTCTTCGTTCATTGTCTGCAACTCCTCATTTGTGGATTGCAGTTCTTCATTCATGGTTTCCAGTTCTTCGTTCGTAGACTGGAGTTCTTCGTTGGTAGTTTCTAACTCTTCTACAGTAGACTGGAGTTCTTCGTTGGTGGTTTCTAATTCTTCATTAGTAGATTGCAGTTCTTCATAAGCCGTTTCTAATTCCTGGTTGGCATGTACTAGTTCCTGCTGTAGGTTTTTAAAGCGGGTAACATCAGCAAAAATAATTTTAATACCTAATAGTTCGTCAATGTTATCATCCAACAGAGGCATGATTTGCACGTCTAAATATTTGATGTCTCGGTCGGATGTCGTCCACTCAACGTCCTTTAATACGATCCCGAGACGATTGGTGCGAACTTGGTCGATGCGCGATCGCAACTCCACCGGTCGGTAGGAAAGCTCTAAATCTTGCAAAGGACGACCCAACTCTTTGGGGTTGAGATGAAATGAGTTACGGGCTTCACTATTAGCCAGGATGAGTGTGCCATTGAGATCCACGACGATCTGGGCAATGGGATCGATCTCAAAAGCAGCTTCATAAATGCGTATCCGATCGACCATTTCTGGAACAGCTTGCTGCCTGCTAGGATGAGCGATGTTCAATAGCATATCGCGCAAGTTGCCGTTTTGCACCTTAATAAATACCCGTTGTCGTAATTCTAAGGGACTGAATGAATGGTTTCTGCTAAACAGCATTTCTGCTTTCCCTAGAAAGAGAAACCCGTTATCGTTAAGAGCAAAATGAAAGCGAGCGAGAATTTTAGCTTGGGTTTCAGTATTAAAATACATTAAGGTATTGCGACATACCAGTAAATCAATTCTGGAAATAGGAGCATCTTGAACCAAATCGTGACGCCCAAAAATCACACCGCGACGCAGCTCTTTTTGAACAACATAGCGCCCATTGACTCGCTCAAAGTACTTCTCTTGTAAATTCAGAGGAACACTTTGCAATTCTTTTGAACCGTAGCTTGCCTGACGGGCAATATTGAGAGCCTCCTCATCCACATCCGTAGCAAACACCTTCACTCGCGCTGTGTACTGTTCCATTCCCAGTGCTTCTGCCAGCAAAATAGCTAAGGTATAGGTTTCCTCCCCAGAAGCACAACCAGCGCTCCATATGCGGATTGGCTTACTAATATGTTTGTTAGCCACAATTTGAGGAATAATTTCGTTTGCTATGTAATCCCAAGCTTGTACATCTCGAAAAAAAGCTGTCACGTTAATCAGGATTGTATTAAATAGCTCGACAAACTCATCCGGGTGTACTTCTAAATAATCCAAATACTCACTATAGTTTTCTATATTTAGTGTTTGCATCCGTCGCCGTATTCGACGACTTAGGCTTGTGCGTTTGTAACCACTAAAATCAAACCCTCTATTCCGTTTGATATATTCTAGCAAGTTTTCCAAGTCAGGATTGGGTTCGATATTACTCATGCTATATTTTATACTTTATCAACTTTCAATCGAACGGTACTGAGCCATCATTTTCATAAAAAATAATCGTAGGAAAAAAGACTTAAAATGCAGCAAATTTTCCACTACTCCTCAATTGGTTCATCTAAGATCAAAGATGATAAATCTTTATCTTTTGTCATCCCATCGCTCTTAAGAAGTACCTCTTGAATGACAGCAGCACGCGTTTGAGCATCTTTTGCCTCCTCTTCTAATCGTTTTGCCGAGAGAGATTGGTTGCGATCGCGCATTCGTTGAGACATACGATGTGCTAAAGAGGCTTTCTCTTCTAAAGCTCTCAGAGCAATCCACAATGCATCCTCTAGAGCATCAGATTGTTTTGCTAGCAGGGTGGTTGCAGAAAAAGCATGACCCGTGCGGCACCGGAATCGCAGCAAATCCCCTTCGGATAAGTCCCAAAGGGTACCACCGCAATCAGGACAAGCAAAAGGAGATGGTTTGCCCGGTTTATCCTCATTGTTAAGTTGTGCCATCTTCATCTCTGCCAAATCAGATTCAAAGGCTAGTTCCTCAGAAATGGGATTTTCTGCAGCAACTTCCACTGGCATATTTACCACATCTGCCAACACACTTGGAATATCTGATAGTGGTAATATATAATCAATATCATCCACGTTTTCAATGGCACTGCTTGGCATTCCCCCATACAATGCATCATCAGGGTTTTGGACAACAGCCACACCACCCCGCATTTTTACCGCCCTGAGTCCTGCTGTCCCATCATCAAGACTACCAGTCAACACCACACCAATGACTCGTTGTCCGTAAGCTCTTGCTGCAGTACGAAACAAGGGATCTATTGCAGGACGATGATTATTTTCCCTTGGGCCACGAGCCAGTTGTAAAGTTCCCGGTTTGACCAATAAGTGATAATCTGGGGGAGCAACATAGATTCGTCCTAGCAAAAGGGGTTCACCATCTCGAGCATGAACGGCAGGCAAATTCCCTGCTCTCTCAAGAATTCGGGGTAAAACGCTACTACCGTGGCTGGGTACGTGTAAGACTATTAAGACAGCAGCCTTCAGATCTTGTGGCAAATTTTTTACCAAGAAAGTCAGTGCTTCGACTCCGCCCGCCGATGCTCCGACAACAATAATGTCGTGTCCGGGCATTTTTTTCCTCCTTGTTTTGACAGCAGAACCACGCTACACTGCTTAAGCTTAGGTTAACAGAAGTGGGTTACTTACACATTAAGCTTTTAGGAGATTTCTCATAATATAACAATCCTAATAATTTAAGACCGAACAGCAAATATATAGCAAAACCTGCTCCCGTCTGGTTTTGTCTGCGTAGCCGCGATTTCTAATTGCTAATGCTAAATTAAATTTGACATAACTCCCTTTTTAGTATAAATTGATACCTGCATGCTTTTCCTCTTTCTTCACGCTCTTTGCGTCTTGGCAGTTTATTGAAATAAGTAGTCTTCGAGTGAAAAGTAGGTAAATTGTTACACAATATTTATGTATTTTCTTAAAAATTCAACAAATGAGATACACAATTTCTCGTCATGCACGAACAGAAATAGAACGACGAGGAATCGCATTATCCTTAGTTGGAGATGTTTTAGAGAATCCTCAACAGATTGTGCAAGAAAGAAATGGACGCAAAGTATATCAGTCACAGGTTAAGTTTGATAACGGTAAAATCTTTTTGCTGCGCGTTATTGTAGCAGATGATGTCGATCCAGCAGTTGTTATAACTGTTTATCGAACTAGCAAAATTGAGAAATACTGGAGACAAACATGAAAATCACCTATGACCCTGAAGTAGATATTTTGAGAATAATTTTTAGCAATGCAGCAATTGAAGAAAGCGATGAAGAGAAACCTGGTGTTATTTTTGATTATGACCAATCGGGAAACGTAGTAGGATTAGAAATCATAGATGCTTCTAAACGAATGGATAATCCTCGTAGTGTTGAATATTCAATTATTCAACTACCCCACCGCATGGCGGATGCTGTGATTCGTTGGTCGAAATGAGCAGAAATACTCAGGGATGACCGCCTGGTTCAAA
>NZ_WJFC01000167.1 GCF_009725235.1 Scytonema sp. UIC 10036 | reverse complement strand
CTACTAACTACTATCTACTAACCACTATCTACTAACCACTATCTACTAACCACTATCTACTAACCACTATCTACTAACCACTAACCACTAACCACTAACCACTAACCACTAACCACTATCTACTTTACGCATCTTTTGGATTAAGTTGTATCATTTTCCAAGTGGTATACGTACCAATGGGACTCCAAAGTAAATAGGGAACAATGAGCAGTGCTGCCCAACCAGAGACAGATAAAACTGCTAGTGCTAATATAATTCCTACAATAAAACCGGTACCGCCAACGATCGTACCCGCTTTCAAACTGCGAAGTCGAAGCATGACCGGGTTATAAGCGACTGTAACAATTTCTAAAAGGAGATATAAAACCATGAGCAACCAAGTTTTAGTTGTTCCTGGATTGTTTTCCCAAACAATATAAGCTGACCAAGCACCACAAATAAATACTACAGTCCAGATAACTGGGATTGCTGCCTCAAAAGTAAGCCATCTCGGTCTTTGCAAACGCTTAAACCATTTAACATCGTCGGGAGTAATGATGTTGGAAGCTAATGCAACCAAGAATGCCACTCCGCCAATCACCATCCAGGATTTAATCATCCTTCACCCTTTGCGAAGCTCGCATACAAGATTTCTAAGTCCAATTTTGTCAAGTTTTAGGCAAATAACTCATCAATCCTGAGTTTGATAAAGGAGTAGGAGTGGGCATTGGGAATTGGGCAATGGGCAATGGGCATAGAGCATTGGTTATTATTTCTTCCTTGTCCCCCTAGCCCCCTAGCCCCTAGTCCCCTAATCCCTCTTGCCCTAACCCCTAACCCCTAACCCCTAACGTAGAGACTCTAAAAAAGCTGTCACAATCATCAAACATAACAAGAGAATTGCGAGCTTACCAAACCAAGTACCCACAAAGGGTAACATTATTGTGACAATACTTGAAGCTCCAAAACTCGCTGAGACAAGGCAAACGATCGCAAACCCAAAGACTGCTAGCAGGAAATACTTGAAAAATCTAACAGTCAATTTGAATAAACGGCTGTATTGATTTGTTGTCATGGTGATGCACTCCAATAATTTTTGTAGGTAACTTGTTATCTGTTAACAAAAACTGAATTGCACGGTTGTCACAGTCTCAAGAGTGAAAATGCACCGCTCAACACGGCGGAAAAACAAGAATGGCAGGCGCATAGAATCTAAATTCTGTTGCACCTGCCTGGAATGGTAACCACCCTCTTTGCAAGGTTGTATCTTGGATTTTTTGTTAATTTGAGCCATCCTTGTAACAAGGATTGAAGCTTCACACTTGAACTATTTTCTAACTAGCGAGAAATTTGGTTTCTACAAACATCCTCCGACGAACAGTTTCTCCAACGAGTACGCGAACCCGTCCTGCATTGTTGATACATTCACTTCGTATAGTCAATCTGCCGCTCACAGAACTTTTCGTAGAGTTTTTTGCAAAACCTTTGACAGAACTTTTCCAAGTCCTCAACAGTTCGTGCTCTATAAACCCAAATACTTCACAAACGTCGCTTGGGTAGCAAGATTGCTTTTTCTGCAGGGGCTGATAAACCTGAACGTGCTCGCAACTCATACAAAAACTAATATTTTGCCAACCTTCAATCGAACCTGCGATCGCACCGTTCTTAACGACATCAGTACAAATCACAACCACACCATTACCTCCCCCTCGCCAAGTCGTATTGAGTAAAATTTCTTCACAACAATAATTGATAACTTTGTCAGGTGTATCGAGCTTGGCTGGAGAGGGATGCATATTATAGACCTCAAACACCAGTCTTTGTTTAAAGATATTTTAAAGAATATATGAGTAATTTTCCTCTGTCAAGTGGGTATTAAGTCAACTTAGCCTAAAGTTATGCTAATCCCTCACCTTGTTCCCAGCCTCAGGCTGGGAATGCCTTTAGAGAGGCTCTACCTCTATTTAACCCATGATGAAAGGTAGAGCCTCTCATACTGCATTTCCTGGTACAGCTAGGAAACGAAAGGAAGACTTCTAAGGAAACTTAACTTTTGTTAAGAAAGTTTCCAGCTAAGTTAGTTTATTCTTATATATTGGTCGAACCGCATTTTGGTGAAAGCTATGCCAGCAGACCGTATCCCCCAAGAGGTACTGAACTTGATTGAAGAAGCAGTATTGGCTGAGCGCAATCGTGCCCTAAGTGAGGGTGAAAAATTTGTGCTCAGTGGAATCTGGCAGGGAAAAACTTATGAAGATATGGCAAACTCAAGTGAGTATAAACTCTCTTACCTGATGCAATCTGCGGGACCCAGGCTGCTGAAACTTTTAAGTCGAGTTTTCAACTCTAATTTGAACAAGACTAACTTTCGAGTGGCAATTGAGATGAAATTAAAACAGTTGCATCCCAATGCTGATGCACTGTTAGCTCTACAAACTATATCTCCCCAGCCACCCGATCTAGACCAAAATATTCCTAAAACTCCCCAAAACCATTTTGACGAAACTTTAGATGTATCAGATTTAGTGTTTGTTGGGCGTAAAGACGAACTGAAAGAGATTGGAGAATACGCTCTAGACAAGCAAACAAAACTAACCATTGTTAAAGGTCCTGGTGGTATTGGGAAAAGTTCCCTCGTGTATCGGTTTGCTGACGAACAAGCCAATTTAAACAAAGACAACTGCGAATTTATTGCAATTATCTTCAAATCCTTGCGTCGCCCCAAAAAGCTAAACGAATTTATTTCTGAACTGCTTAATACTTGCTTTTCCTTACAAACACCAGATACAGAACTAGATGAAGCCAAAGCCTTAGAGCATTTAATTTCTCAACTCATTCAGTGTTTGCGAAGCTTTCGCTGTTTGCTGATTCTTGACGACTTCCAAACAGTTTTTAAATCTAAAGGTTTGGTGGGTGAATATGATATTGAGCAATATGGTGACTATGGCAAACTCGTAGAACAACTTGCAGCAGCAGGACATAACAGTCATATCATCATTACCTGTCGGGAATTTCCTCTTAAGGAAACCGATAATGAGTTGATTAAACGTCCAATTCGCTCTATTGATTTACGAGGGTTGAAATCCCATGAAGTGCAAACTATTTTATCTAAACGAAACTTACAAATATCTCCTAATGAGCTAAAACAGCTGACTGATAAATTGGGAGGTAGCCCTTTGGGAATTCGTCTGGTTGCAGCAGAGATTCAGTCAAGATATGGCGGCAGTGTTTCCGATTATTTAGAGGATATTAAAGTTTCTGATGATTTGGCTATTCGGGTTCAAGAGTTAATCGAGAATTTGACTCAACCAGAACAGGAATTACTATACCGAATTGCCAGTTATGGTAGGGCAGTTGCCTATTCTGAATTGCCAGAAGATATTCTTTCAGAAGACTTGTTGGTACGTCTCAAAACGTACATTGATTCCTTGAAAGGGCGATCGCTTCTAGATTTAGATAGTCGCAAACGCTACCTTGTCCACCCTGTAATTGCTGAGGGCAGTCGAGCATTAGTCATTCAAGATGTATTGCAAGATATTCAAAATCAGCATTTTGACGTGCTCGATACACTCATCCTAGTTAAAGCCACAGCCCAAGAGCAGGATCGTCAAGAACAAATTCGTTCAGTCCTACAACCCCTACAAGCAAGACTCAAAGAAGTTTTCAAAACCAACCAAGATTTAGCCGCTCATCTCAAACAATGCATTGCAACACTGCAAGTCAATCCCGAACGATGGTGTGGCTATGCAACCGGAAATCTCTTTAACCTGCTTTGCGGGCTTCAAATTGATATTGAAGGTTGGGATTTCTCCGAACTCACAATTCGGCAGGCAAATTTCAAAGGAGTCAACCTACGCTACACCAACTTTACAAATACCACATTAGTTGACTGCCTTTTCCCGGAAGGATTGGGATGTCCCGATACCATTGCCTTCAGTCCAAGAGAAGAAAAGATTGCCGTAGGAGATGCTGACGGCAAAGTGAGGCTGTGGCGATTTGATGGTACGAGCTGGCAGTTCGATCGCGCTTTTGAACGAGAACATACAGGTTGGGTGTGGTCACTGGCATTTAGCCCAGATGGTGAACTTCTTGCAAGTGGTGGCGACGATGGTAAAGTGAGGCTTTGGCGAGTCAACGGTAAGAAGAATCGCAGCTTTTTGCCCCCGTTAGAACATAGCGGTGCAGTAAAATCAGTAGGGTTTAGTGCCAACTTTTACTGTGGTAGTCGGGGGAACGATCGTGGATTTATAGCTGCTACAAATGACGAGGGAATGGTTAAGCTGTGGGATGCAAGCGCTGGGTTTGAAGAAATCACAGATTCGCACTTGAACAATCTTCGCGGAATTCGTATTGCCTTTTGTCCGAACCAAACTCAACAGCAATATTTCGCAGTAGGTTCCAATGAGGGGAACGTACAACTGTGGTATTGCCACAATAACCAACTGGAGTGTAAATGGGAATTAGGCTTGCACAGTTGTGCCATTTATGCCCTAGCATTTAGTCCCAACGGAGAGTTTTTAGCAACGGGTGCCGCCAATGGTTCGGTGAGACTTTGGCAAGTAGAAACAGGCGAACGAATTCAGTTGCTGAAACAGCAAAATGATGACATATTGAGCCATGATGATGCCATATGGGCTGTCAGTTTTAGTCACAATGGTGACTTACTCGCCAGTGCAAGTTACGACGGTAGTGTTATCTTGTGGGATTTAGTTGATGGGAGAGCAGTGCAACAACTGAAAGCACATAAAGGCAAAGTCTTAGGTGTTGCATTTAACCAAACTTCTCGCAATTTAGAACATATCCTCGTAAGTGCTAGCGATGACAAAACGGTGAAAAGTTGGAAAATTGAATTCAGCCAAAATGGTGAGAGAAGATGGAGGATACAGCCAACTCATGTATTTGAAGGTCTCACCAGTTGGGTATGGAACCTAGCCTTTAGCCCTGATGGAAAAATGCTAGCACTTGCCTGTGACGACGGGCAAATTCCCCTACTGCAAATTCAACAGGAATCAGCTAATCAATATTGTTTGGAACGAATTAAAGTCTTGCGAGGAGACTTTACCAGAACTTGGGCAGTGGCATTTAGCCCTAACGGTCAAGTTTTAGCATCTGGCGGATCGGATAACCAAGTCAAACTTTGGGATTTAGCAACAGGAACTCAAGTAGATATTCTTACAGAACATATCGATCCGGTGAGATCTGTAGCGTTTAGTCCAGATAATCGAGTCCTTGCAAGTACTAGCGCAGACCATACAGTGGTTCTTTGGGATCTGCGGGAACTAGATGAGTATTTGGAAACTTACCGTAGAAACTTGAGAGAAGGTAACTGGCGGAAGCTTGAGGGAATTGTTGAGTCGATCGCGACTTTAACCGAGCATGAAGGTCAAGTATGGTCGTCTACATTTAGCCATGACAATCGAATTCTGGCAAGTGCGGGTGAAGATGGCAAAATTGTGCTGCGAAAATTCAAGAACGGTACGGATGATATCTTTAAGGCGTTTGCTCCTCCAAGCCGTAACCCTGAAATTGAGATCGATATCCTGGAAGCGCATGAAGATAAGATTTGGGCGATCGCGTTTAGTCCCGATGACAGGTTATTGGCAAGTGCAAGTTCCGATCGCACTATCAAGCTTTGGGATGTTCAAACGGCAAAGTGTATTGCCTTATTGGAGGGTCACACCGATCAAGTACATTCTGTTGTCTTCAGTCCAAACGGTAAATTTCTCGTTAGTGGAGGAAATGATGCGGCGATTAACCTTTGGGATGTTCGCCAAACCAAGTTAATCAAAACCTTTTCTAAAAAACACGACCACTGGATTTGGTCAATTGCTTGGAACACTCAATATTCACTCGTTGCTAGTGGCTCTCATGATGAAACAGTTATTCTATGGGACATTAAAGGAAATGAAGTTGCCAAATTTATTAATCAACCCTTTGCTGGAATGAACATTAGGGGGATAAATGCTTTGCATGAAGAAAAATATAGGTTTTTGGACTTAGGAGCAGTTGAACAATGAACATCAACAAATGGGCGTTAAATATATATGATAACCAATAGGAAATGTGAAATCAATAGCTTAATCAAAACCAACTCAAAATCTAGAACCCGGTTTCGCAGGAGTTACCAGGTTTCTGAAGCAGTGCATTTAAATGAGAAGGTACGTTAAGGATTGTTCATAAGAATTTAACATTTGTACAGACGTTAAATACAACGTCTTGATTTGCTATGAAAATTTTAAATTTTTTGTGTAGTTTTATCTGACTATGATTTGATTTTTGAAGTATCCATAGAGTAAGCTCTAGCCCTACCTACAGTACTATAGAAAAAATTCCTCATTTTTTTAGAATTATCTAAATAAACTTTAGTACCTTTAATGAGGTAAAATTCTGTAGCGCCTTTAATGATAAAACAAAATTTTGTCTTCCTCTGCTCCTTTAATGATAAAGGAAAAGATTATTTTCCCGCTCTAAGGAGGAGATGTGTCAAGTTTGAAAATTATCAAAGGGGGTGGTGTGTTCATTTGAAAATTGTCTAAGAGGTAGTGCTGTGTCTCATTTGAATCTGGAAATATCGCGGAAATGCAATCAGAAGTGCTTTTATTGTTTTAATAATTCAGGCATCTCTGAAAAAACAGGTATAATCTCTTTTGAAAGCTGGCAAACCATCTTGGGAATGATGCATGAATCTGGCTTAAAAAGCGTTCACATTACAGGTGGTGAACCATTCATGTGGTCAAAAACCATTGATTTACTCTGCTACGCTCAAAACATTGGATTAGATACCAGCATTCTCAGCAACGGTTTCCAGATTGATAGCTTAGCTAAAACCCATGCAGATGTACTAATTAACTTGAAAGTCGCACAAATCAGTTTGGATTCAATGCATCCAAAAATACATGATTATCGTCGCGGTTGTGAAGGAGCATGGCAACAAGCGATGGATGCGATCGCTGCTTTGAGAGAACTCAATGTTTCTGTAGAAATTAGCTGCGTTGTAGATGATGAAAATGTTAGCGAATTAATAGCTATTGGGAATTTTGCGAAGTCTATTGGCGCAAGTTTAATTGTTCGCCCTTTAGTTAGCAAAGGTCGAGCTAGCACAACTAAAATCTCTTCTTTATGTCAAAAACGTTTAGAAAAATCTCTTATTGAATTAAAACAAGCAAATGTCAATGTCGTATGCGATCGCTTCAGCTATGTTCCTGTGATAGAGAGTACTGACGAACAGAATTGGCAGCAAAATATTTTCACAATTGAACCTGACGGGCGCTTTCGAGGAAGTAGAGGATTTGTTTACGGTAATTCAAGTATTACCAATGCTCTAGAACTACTTCAAGTTAGCTAAGGGAACTGCAAGATGTAAATTATCCCATATTGTGATGCCGACGTCCCTGTCCGTTCAATACTGCTCGGATAAGCATTTTAGTGGGGAAACCCAACAAATGTCTGTCAATGTTGGGTTTCGTTCCTCAACCCAACCTACGTGTTTTCGCATTTTTAGGCTTAACCGACAAGTATTGCCAGCCCTCTCTATGAGTAGCTGGGACGCCCGCACCACAATAAATTTTGGGACATTTTGTATTTAAAGGTCTCTAACCTGAATTTCTCACAGCCCAGTATGAAAATTTCTCTTCCCTACTTCCTATTTTTGTGGCAGAGTTATTTTATACAAAGGAAGAATAATCTTAAAGGTCTTAAACTGTCGTTTGCTTTTCATGTGCCTCCGCAAGCTAAGAACTAGTCCTTGCCTTGCGAACTTAGTTTGTATAGCCACGATTTCCAATCGTAGGTGCGTTTTTTCCAAATTGGGATGCTCCCTATCGAACCACCTTGCTACTCCCTATTTTTAGGACAGTACTATGAAACGTCGTCTTTTGATACGAACAATCCTTTTTAGTTCGAGTGTTCTTCTGGTTACGGTAACATCTTGCACTTCTATTAACAATCAATCTTCCTCTTATCAACCTCCAGAAATCAAGATAGGAGTGTTATTTCCATTAACTGGCGATGCTGCATCCTATGGTGAAAAAGGGAAAAAGGCAATTGAACTGGCGGTGGAAGAAATTAACGCCAAAGAGGTGAAGAAAGCTACGGCAATTTTTGAGGACTCGCGGGCGGAACCCAAAACTGGGGTGACAGCAACGCAAAAACTGATTGATGTGGACAAAGTTCCAGTGATTGTGGGCGATATTGTTAGTGCTGTAACCCTTGCGATCGCACCGATAGCAGAAAAAAACCAAGTCGTTGTTCTTGCTCCTACTTCTTCTGCTCCTGCAATCACAAATGCAGGCGAATATATCTATAGAATATGGCCAAGCGATCTCGTTGAAGGAACTAAAATTGCTGAACGGGCTGCTCAAAAAGGTTTTAAAAATGTTGCCATTCTCCACCTAAATAATGACTATGGATTGGCGATTGCAAACATTTTTCAGAAAACCTTTGAACAAAAAGGTGGTAAAGTTGTTTTGAAGGAAGGTTACCTTGACAAAGCAACTGACTTCCGCCCTGTATTATCTAAAATAGCTAATCTCAAACCCGATGTTATTTATGTAGCTGGCTACTTCGCTGATACTGCTCGTATTTTAAAGCAGTCTCGTGAGTTAGCAATTCAATCTCAATTCTTAGGGACAACAGCTATTGAAGATGATGAGTTTATTAAATTAGCTGGGAACGCAGCCGAGGGAATGATTTATCCTTTGGCGACTGGATTCGACCCCACGGTTATCAAAAACTCTAAAGTTGACAATTTTGTCAATTCTTTTGAGAAAAAGTATAAATACAAGCCTGGTTGGGTAGAGGGACATTCCTATGATGCTTTTATGATGGCTTATCAAGCTGCGAACAGCAGCGATGCTCAAGTCACCGGAACAAGTATTAAGAAATACTTTGATACGATGAAAAGCTATGAAGGCGTCACGGGAAAGATTGTATTTGATAAAAATGGAGATGTTGTTAAACCTGTAGTTTTTAAAACGATTCAAAAAAGTAAGTTTGTAGCTATAGGGAATTAATCATGGCTCAAATTATAGTTAATATAATAATTGCAACGGGAGTGACAACCTTAATAGCTCTCGGATTTGCACTTATCTATCAAACAACACACTTTTTCGATTTTGCCTACGGTATTATTCTAACTTCTGGGGCGTATTTCATTTTTTTGTTTAAGGAGTGGTTGCATTTTCCCCTGATTATATCAGCCATTATTGCTGCAATACTAAGTGCATTGCTTGGGTGTCTCATAGATTTTTTCATTTATCGGCAATTAAGGAAGCAAGGAGCAACTTCTTTGATTCTTTTACTTGCTTCTCTCGGCACGTATACTGTTTTGCAGAATGTTATTTCTATAATATTTGGTGACACCACTAGAACAATTCGATCTGGTATCATTAAAGAAGGAATAAGTTTTCTTGATGCTCGAATCACGTCTGTTCAAATTTCAATTGTTTGCGTCAGTCTCCTACTTGTCATTGCTGTTGCGCTTTTTTTGAAAAAAACGAGAACAGGACAGGCAATTCGGGCTGTTGCCAACGATCCCCAATTGGCTGAAATTGCTGGAATTAAGAGCGATCGCATAATTGGAGTCACCTTTGCTCTTGGTTCTGCCTTAGCAGGAGTCGCAGGTATTTTAATTTCCTTTGATATTGATGTGACTCCAACAATGGGTATGAATTCTATGATGGCAGGTGTTGTTGCTGCGATCGTAGGTGGTGTAGGGAGTATTTCTGGTGCTCTACTAGGAGCTTTGTTTCTCAGCACTGCTCAGAATGTAGGAGCCGCATTCATTGGCTTTCAATGGCAAGAGACGATCGCGTTCATCCTCTTGTTGGCTTTTCTTCTCCTGAAACCACAAGGCTTTTTAGGTAAAAGCTAATGCAATACCTCATTCATATCGGTATAGTTATCGGAATTTATACTATCCTTGCTGTTTCTTTAAATCTTGTAGCAGGATATACGGGATTGCTTTCCATTGCTCATGCAGCATTTTACGGTATTGGTGCTTACACCCTAGCACTCATGGCTTTAAACTTGGAAACACCTTTCTGGATAAATTGTCTGAGCGCGACGATTCTTGCAGGATTCATAGGGCTTATAGTAGGTATACCCGCTCTTCAAACTCGTGGTGATTACTTTACAATTGCTACCTTTGGGTTTCAAGTCATTCTTTTCAATATCTTTAATAATTGGGTAGATTTAACACGGGGACCGATGGGATTAACGGGAATCCCCCAGCCCAGTTTATGGGACTGGCAAATTTCTACTCCTTTAGAATTTCTGTTCCTTACATATGCTATTGGTATTCCAGTTTTAGGGATAGCTTACCGGATTGTGAATTCACCCTTTGGGAGAGTTCTGAAAGCCATTCGTGAAGATGAAATCTTTGCCCTCTTACTAGGGAAAAATGTTTTTGCCTACAAAATTACCATTTTTGTAGTAGGAGCAATGATGGCAGCAATCGCGGGCTGTTTGTATGCCAGTTACGTTACCTTTATCGATCCTACAAGCTTCACAGTGACAGAATCCATTTTTATCATTTCGATTGTGATTGTAGGTGGTGCAGGTAATTTGTGGGGTTCAATTGTTGGTGCAATCTTTTTAATTGCCTTACCTGAATTGCTGAGGTTTTTGGGCTTACCAATTACTTTAGCTGCAAATATTCGTCAAATCTTTTATGGAAGTCTCTTGATAGCTTTTATGCTTTGGCGACCACAAGGTTTGTTAGGAGAATTTTTCTTACAAACAAGGGAAAGATATGACAAACGTAAAATCAAATTTTTTAGTTTTAGAAAAAGTATCAAAGAGCTTTGATGGGTTAAAAGTTCTGAAGGAGATTTCCTGTTGTATTCAGTCAGGGGAAATTGTTGGCTTGCTAGGTTTAAATGGCTCGGGCAAAACCACACTTTTCAATGTCATGACTAATCTGCTGCGTGCTGATAGTGGGAAAGTGATTTTCCGCGAGCGCAATTTACAACAACTCTCTCCTCATGAAATTGCAAAAATCGGAATTACCAGAACATTTCAAGACTTGAGGTTAATTCGGCGTTTAACTGTACTGGAAAATGTCTTGCTTTCTTTTAAAAATCCTCCAGGTGAACAATTAACAAACTTGTTTCTCAACTGGAAAAAATCAGAAAATCTAGAAATTAGAAACACCCGAACTGCCCTGAGATTACTGGAAAATGTAGGATTAGCAGACAAAATCAACACTTTAGCTGAAGACCTTTCTTACGGTCAGCAAAAGCTTTTAAGTATTGTTTGCTGCTTGGCAACAGGTGCAGATTTGCTGCTACTAGATGAACCAGTAGCTGGAGTCTCTCCTTTAGCGATCGAGCAAATTATTCAGATTCTTAAAAACTTACCACTGCAAAATAAATCTGCTGTTTTAATCGAGCACAATCCAGAAGTGGTAAGAGAGGTATGCGATCGCGTCTTCTTTTTAGATGCTGGCTCTCTCATCGTGCAAGGTACACCAGAGCAAGTTTATAACAATTCTAAAGTTATTGAAGCTTACCTACGTTAAGTAGCTAGACAAATGACAAATGACAAATGACAAATGACAAATGACAAAAAAATTATGTTAACTCTCAAGAACTTAGAAACAGGTTATGGCAAAAAGCAAATTCTTTTTGGTGTATCCATTAGCGTAGAATTAGGTGAAATTGTTGCTATTATCGGACCCAACGGATCTGGTAAGTCCACAACACTAAAAGCTATCTATGGTTTAACTCCTATTTGGAACGGAGAAGTTGTTTTCAACAACAAGCGACTCAATGGTTTACACCCATCTCAAATGACAGCTTGTAGACTTGCATTTGCTCCACAAGGAAACCGAGTCTTTAATGAACTCACTGTCTTAGAAAATTTGAGCATCGGCGGACACAATTTGTCCCCTGCGAGGTTCAAACAACGCACTAAAACTGTTTTAGATATTTTTCCATTATTAGAAGAAAAATTTTACCACAAAGCAGGGAAACTCAGTGGCGGTCAACAGCAAATGTTAGCACTAGCTCGTGCTCTCATGCCCAATCCACTATTGTTAATGTTAGATGAGCCATCTTTGGGATTAGCACCGACAATATTGAGTATGCTATTTGAAAAGCTCGTTGAAATCAATCAAAGTTTCGGCACCACTATTTTAGTTGTAGAACAAAGAGTGCGGGAAGTGCTAGAAATTTGCGATCGCGTTTATTCCTTAAAACTGGGGAAAGTTTCGTTTGAAGGAAGCCCCAAAGAACTTCAGGCAAACCAACAAAAACTGAAGGAGTTATTTTTTTAACAACTGATTAACCTCACATAGGCGTTTCCGAATTTGCCAACAGTGTCCTTACTTTTCCCCATATTCTTTAAAGAATTTTCGGCGGCGAGCGCACGGGTGAAAATTGTAGAGAATCTACGGAAATAGGTTTGAAGGGCCTCAATGTGTTAATGTCCGCACAGAGGGTACATTCGAGCTTGTTTGTAAGTTCATTTTACAGGAAAAATTAGGAAGCTTGAGATTTTAGATTCATCCTTAATTCTCGCCATTTATGCCATTTTTGGGCACTTTTTTTTCCTTCTTCTATTTCCTCAAAATCCACCTGAATAAATGCGTTGTCAAACTCCACACCTAAGGCTGCACTCACTTCAAGGATTTCGCAAAAACTAGCGCATTGATAATCTTTATCTTCACACTCTTTTATTCGTTGTTCTTCAAACCCTAAAATATCAGCCAGTTCTTTCTGGCTCATTTTTGCTGCTATACGCGCTTTTATTAATACATCTGACAGTTTGTTAAAATTTTCAACTTGAATTTTAATTGGTTGGCTTCGATCGCAATTAGACAGCTTTTCATATTCAGCGATTTCTTGTTGTAAAACTATTAGATGAGACTTTTTGGCATCAATGTCAAGCTGCCAGCGTTCGGGGTCTCTTTTCTTCCATGCTTCGTCTTGTTCAACTACAGTTATGGAATATTCAAATCTTTTAGCACACTCTTTGCTATACTCATATTGCTTTTCATTTTTAATCATGGTTCCCATCTCACCAAATCAATAGCAATAATTCCCTTTCTATTTTGCATTCTATCGCGTTGGAAAAATTCAAATGAGTCTAAACCTAAATCACCAACTGGTTCATCTGAACGAAAAATTTCACCTTTATATTTAGATTTTTGTGCTTGTCGGTCAAAACTATTAATTAATTTAGGAGCATTCTTTCTAAGATAATCGATATCTACAGTGTCATTATCATAACAAGCATCAAAATCATTAGGGCTTGGTTCATTGGTAACAAAACTGCCATTTATGTAAATTCTTCTACACCCTGCAGCTTTTAATTGCTTCATTGCTAATTCTAAACCATTTATCATTCGTTCTCTCTTGAAACTGTTTCCAAATCTTTCCTTAAACTCCTCCCATTCACAAAAATACACGCCAGGTGGTAAATTACCATTTTCGTCAAAATCCGGAATCACTTTCTCAAACCCTAACACAGATGAATTAGTCAGTTAGGAGCGTATCATAAATATTAAAATCATCGACGAAATTGTTACTTTAGCACCAGCCAGAGGGCACTGGTCACTGGTCACTGTTCTAAAAAATTCACCCATTTGGGTGAGACAGTAGGATGAAGAGATTTTTCTAAGTCAGCTTTACATTGGAAGTCTTGCTGAATTCAGGGAGCACACCGTGTTATTTTTAATTCTCAATACTGGCAGGAAAGACTGGATTCAACCCAATTCTGATGCTGAATCAAGTTCAACCTCCAATACTGGCACATACCGTACATCTCAACAAGTCGCAGAAGATTTACGGCGGATTCGAGACAACTATTACTTAGTACGTCGCAATCTCTTCTAGAGAAGTTCCCGAAAGTTAAACCAACCCAGAACGTAAAGCCACAACGGCTGCTTGTACGCGGTCATCAACAGAGAGTTTATTCATAATTCCGCGAACGTGAGTTTTAACAGTGTTGGGACTGAGATAGAGTTTTTCAGCAATCTCTGGATTGCTATATCCTTCTACCATCAGTTTCAACACTTCTAACTCGCGTTGAGACAAATTTGCTGTATTTCCACTAGGAGTCGGTGGTTTGAGATTTTCAATAACTCGTCTGGCAATTTGGGGATCGAGGTAAGTCGCACCCTCAACAGCAGCTGCGATCGCACTTAACAATCGTTCCACACTTGCTCCTTTGATACAATATGCATCCGCACCACTGGATAACGCAGCAACAATTTCTGTGTCTGTTTTGTGAGAAGTTAGCATCACCACATGAGTTTCTGGAAGTGCTGCTTTTATTTGCTGTGTTGCGGCAATTCCATCTAAACGTGGTAAACCAATGTCCATAACGACCAAATCTGGTTTTAATTTGAGTGCTGCTTGCACGCCCAAATAACCATCTTCCGCCTGTCCGACAATTTCTAATTGGGGATGCGCCATGAGTGATTGTTCGAGTCCGAGTTGCATCATGGGGTCATCTTCCACAATCAGAACCCGTAGGGGAGAAGCATTGGCTGGCAAATTTAAGGGAAAAGAACTTTCTAAAGACATATTTATGAATTATGAATTATGAATTATGAATTATGAATTGGGAATTATGAATTTTCTTTTCATCATTCAGCATTCATCATTCATAATTCTTTTTATTCTTCTACGCGATACCCCAAGTCTGCCAATCGCGTCCGAGATTGACGCCATTTCAGTTGCACTTTCACAAATAGTTCTAGGTAGACTTTACCAGCAATTAACTTTTGGATTTGCTCGCGAGCCGCACTACCAATTGCTTTTAACATGGTTCCACCTTTCCCAATGAGAATGCCTTTTTGGGAATCGCGTTCTACGTGTATGGTAGCAAACACGCGGGTAATAGTCGGAGTTTCCTCTACCTTATCTATTGCGATCGCTACTGAATGCGGAACTTCTTCACGAGTTAACAGTAAAATTTGTTCTCGTATTAACTCCCCCATGATAAAGCGTTCTGGTTGATCGGTCACCAAGTCAGGTGGATAGTACATCGGTCCTGGCTCTAATTTTTCAATGAGTAACCCTTGCAGTTCCGACAATCCAATCCCTGTCTTGGCTGAGAATTTTACCGTTTGCCATTGAAGCGATTTAGCTAATTGATTATAGCTCTCATCTATTTTTTGAAACTCTGCTGGTTGTTGGTCAATTTTGTTCAAACCCAATATCACTGGTGTTTGACTGCGATTCAGTAGTTCGGAAATATACAGATCGCCTGTTCCACACACTGAAGAGCCATCCACAACAAACAGTACAATATCTACCGATTCAATTGCTATTTTGGCATTTTGCACCAACACCTCTCCCAATTGATGGTGGGGTTTATGAATTCCTGGTGTATCTACAAAGATTAACTGTGCTTCTGGTGTCGTTAAAATGCCTCGCAATCGATTCCGTGTGGTTTGTGCGACTGGTGATGTAATGGCTACTTTTTGCCCTACCAATTGATTCATCAACGTAGATTTACCGACATTAGGGCGACCAATAATGCCAATAAAACCCGATTTAAATCCAGGAGGAGCCTGTGGAATCATCATTTCTCCTGAATTAGAGAAGATGTTATTATCACTACTATTCACTCTTTGGCTCCACCCTCATCTTGTACCTTTAGAATTCCTACGTTTTATTGCAAATACAGAAAAGTTCATAAAATCACCCTGGCACTTCCTCTTAATTGCCTAACGCCTTTGCTTAAAGTTTAACAATCCTTAGTTGTCATTTGTCATTTGTCATTAGCCATTAGCAATTAGCAATTAGCCATTAGCCATTAGCCATTAGCCATTAGCCATTAGCCATTAGCCATTAGCCGTATACAATTAAACCCAGTACAAACTCACCTTCATTGACGGCGTGATTGGTTGAGGAGTCGTAAATTAGCCCATCTTGTTCGGTAAAGACATCAATGACAGTAGGTAATTTGCCTTCTTTATTAAATTGCAAAATTTGATACAACTTATCTCCCGCTTTTACTGAAGTGCCCAATTCAACTTTTGATTGAACCATTCCACCTGTTGGAGCATAATATTTTTTGGCTTGGCTTCTCTTGGTAAAACTCATCTCATGGGATGCGCTTTGTAACAAATTTCCTGTTACAGAAATGTCAGAAGATTGCAACACTCCTTTCTGGACTAAATAATTTTTTATGCCCCTCACTCCTTTCTCGACTGAATCAGGATTCATCTGCATGCCCGTTCCAAGTTCTAGCGTCCAAGCTTCCACATCAAATCTATTTTCTCTACCAAGTTCTTTGAAACATTTTTCCAGTGCTAACCAAGGTTTGATAAACGCTTCATCAAAAGCATTTCCATCATATTCATCTAATAAAATTCCTAGTGGAAGTAAAAAGTATTTTGAACTTTCTTCTCGATCGCGAAAGTAATACACATAGTTTAATCCTTGAGTTGTATGGCTGTGTAAGTCAATTAGGTAATCAGCATCTATACTCAGAGCTTGTAATTTGTACCGAAATTTTTCTGTATAGGGGACGCTACTAGAAGAGTTAATTGTTTCTAACAGACCTGTAAATTTCTGCTGAATAGCATCTCGATAATTTTTCCTCACCACTTCTGGATTCAAATGAATTTGAGATTGAGCAAATTCCATTATATCTTTAGTAACCTTTTCATAATCCCAAAAAATACGGTTCCAATCTTTAGCTTCAGAAATACAGTAACGACCTGAAGCAAATAAGTGCGATCGCTGATTTGTACTCATAGAATTACAAACAGGAACCAGCCAAATTTCTCCAGTTAAATCGGTATCGTTTACAGATAGCAAAAATTCAATAAGCTGGTGAATAACGGCATTGCCAACAATTTCCGCACCATGTAAATTAGATTGAATATAAACTTTTTTGCCGGGATGAGCACCAGTAAATTTATAGACTTGAAAGGAGAGGACATCACCTGACGCCATATGGCGCTGCGGAATTGTTTCAATGTTTGGAAGCATGACAGTGAACAGTGACCAGTGAACAGTGACCAATAACAACTAACCATTAACAATTAACCACTAACCACTAACAAATGCAAAGAATTGCGATCGCACCATCCCAAATCCAACAAGGGCAAATTTTGCTCACACCCCAACAACAGCATTATCTGGGGCGGGTTTTACGTTTGCGTACTGGCGATCGCTTTATTGCTATGGATGGAATGGGACAGTGGTGGTTGGCGCAGTTGGAAGGGGATAACGCGCAGCTTTTAGAACCAATGGTGGTGCAAACTGAATTAAGAGCAACCATAACGCTGATACTCGCTTTGCCCAAAGGTAATGCATTTGATGATGTGGTGCGGTGTTGTACTGAGTTAGGGGTTTCTATAATTGCTCCCGTGCTAAGCGATCGGACTTTACTTAAACCTAGCCCCCAGAAACTTGAAAGATGGCAGAGAATTGCACAAGAAGCAGCAGAACAATCCGAACGTTCTTTTGTCCCTACTATCTTAGAACCTGTGTCCTTCAGCACAGCTTTGTCGTCTGCGAACGATGGGCAGTATATTTGTGTTGCCCGTGGTAACTCTCCTCATTTGCGAGATTGCTTGCAAAACATAAGACAAAAGACAGATGACAACGGACAAAGAACAATTGCCATGGCAGTGGGACCTGAGGGAGGATGGACGCCAAAAGAAGTAGATTATGCTATTGACGCAGGATTTCAACCTGTTTCGCTTGGACGTCGCATTCTCAGAGCAGTCACAGCTCCAATTGTTGCCTTATCTATTGTGGCAGCTGAGTTAGAATCTGAAAAATTTGGGAACTATAAATAAGAATTTCGCGCTAACACAGTAGGGTGGGCAGCAATACTACGTAGGTTTTGCTAAAAACACAAATTCAAGGTAGGTTGGGGAGCCACTCGCGTGCTCTGGTTTCCAGAGTTGAGCGATGTGGCGTTTGAGGAACCTTACCCAACATTTATCAGCATTTGTTGGGTAACGCTATCGCTCTACCCAACCTACAATTTCTCTCAGCCCTTGCAGTATTGGGATCTGCAACTGTGCCTTTTTCCCATTTCTCCAAACGATTTTTAGCTCGTCTAGATAGCTTTTTAGTTGAGTGTATTGACTCCACTAAACTTTCGACGCCTAGGGTTTTAGCTTGAAATGTGATGGAGCGACAAGCCTGATTTACCACTGTTTCTACGTATGCGTCATCACGTTGGCGTCGTTTTAATTCCGTTTTAGAACCCAAATTATTTTCTCTAATCTTACGAGATTTTTGAGGATTATCTTTGTAGCGAACATGAGCTAATGCCCAGAGTTTGTTTTTATTCCTTCCAATTCGAGTAATTCGAGCAGTTTTTTTATTTAATTGTTGACCAAATCCTTTACCAAGCAACTGATTGTCATCCGTATAAAAAACTTCTGTATATCCTCTGTCTACTGCTTTAACTTCTTCTCTATAAATGAGTTGACCATAATCCCGATTATACAGTGTCACAAAGCTGTGAATTTCTAAACTACCAGATGCATTACGGATTAAGCGGATTTGTCCTGTAATAATTCGATTTGACTTAACTATCAAAGATATTCTTTTTCCTCTCGCTAATCCTTGTACCTCTAGCTTGACTAAATAACGAGAAATTCGAGTACAATTATATGCTTGAGGCTGATACACAATTTGTCTATTTTGCTTGGCATGACCGCGTTTATACTCTTCTCTAAAGTAACGATGTAACCAAGGAATTTGTTTGATAGTCTCAAATGATTTTAGAGCATCGAGCGCCAGCTTCCTATTCGCTTCGGATTCTTGATTTTTGGCTTTCTGTTCTGGGGTTAATTTTTCTCCTTGATGTAAAGGAAAGCGTTGATATATACGACTAATAATAGCGGTTTTTGCGGCTGACTGTTGCGCTAATATATTTTTGGCTGTATCCTGTACAGTCCACTCGAATATTTTGGCAGGCAATGGCAATCCATTCACCAAATAAGTGTCAGAACTCCCGCATTTTGCAGCAATAATATTCTGAGTTTTCAACCAGGATTCTCCCCAGAAAGCAGCCGAGCCTAAAACATTGTAAGTATTTGCTCTTACGGTGAACAATTTTTCGATTAAGCCATTAATTGTTAACTCATCTGAGCATTCAATTACTGGATTAATTACCGTAAACTCAACTCTCAATACCGACTCTAGTTTAATCACGAACCAGCAATCTAGATAGATTACAGCCAGAATTAACAGCCGAGTCGTTTGATTTTTGGCTTCTTTAATTTGCGCCGATGTCTTTTTGAGTTTGCTAGTTAGTGATTTTGGCATTAACTAGAAATTTATAGGCTCTAAATCTCAATGCATACTACCTTTAATAAGATTCTGTTGTCAATACCTCATCAATCATTTGAGCTTGAGCTTCGTGCAAGGCTTGCATTGCCTTTAAATTCCGACGTGAGCGTCTTCCGTACAACCGAGCACTAAACATCGTGATAATTGCCATAATGTCCTCACACATCTCTTGCTCGAGTTCAATATCCATTGGCTTATTCAATATAATAATTTCTGTGTTATTCCCTTCGCAGTCAGGCAAAAATTAATTCCGAACCCAATCTCAGTAACCTGTCTTTATCGGTAATTACCAGTCGCTCAACTTCGTTTCTTTGGAGCAAATCAATTAACTTTAACAGACCTTTCTTTTTGTAGTTCAATCCTGAACCAATATCACTTAATGAATATATATTTTCCCACCCTTGATTTGAACAGTAAGCACTCAAGACGCTTTAGAGCGTAAAGATTATCCTACTGCTGCTAAATTACTCAAACAGTTGCTGAAAGAATCGCCAGAGAATCCTTGGGTACAGTTTTATTTGGGAAAGCTTTATGAATCGACAGGAAAGCACGCAGAGGCAGAAAAGTTATACCGCCGACTGCTACGGGATATAACAAACTCTAAGTTACTGACACAAGCACGTCAAGGTTTGCAACGCTTGGAAGACATTGCAAAAGAGGAACGACAACAAGCGAAAGCGAGAGCAACTGCTGATTCTAGCAATACAGAACTAGGAGTCTTAGTCTTAGAACCAATTGGCAATGAATTCAAAACTCAAGCAGCACAAAAATTTGCTCAAACTATGCAGCTTGACGCTTACAATGCAAGATTGATGCTACCAAGTCGCGGTTGGCGCGTCTACCGGATGGGAGCAGTGGGAGAGCTAAAATATTATGGCGAACAGCTACGTAATGCCGATATTCCCTGTTTTTGGACTTCCCTCTCTGAAATTCAAAAAATTAAAGTTTTTCAAGTCAGCTACTTCCAAGAATCAACTTCAGGTGTAACCGTTGTTTGCAAAAATGATTCAAATCAACTTGGTTCCCTCAACTTTGAATGGTTAGAAGTCCGAGGACGCGTACAGGGACTTCTGCCTATTTTTGAACAAGTTGTAGACAGAAACGTGCGTGGTCAATTGGAACGCAAAACTCAAACTCAAGACTACTTTCAATTTTGCGATTTACACCTTCCTGGAAGAAGCTCCATTCTCCGATTTTATGATAACGGTTATAATTTTCAAGAAGGAATAGAAATTGGCGTCGCGAAGCGCAAGCCGTACCCGGCTTATCGCACCAGCACTAGCACAATCAGAATGAATTGGAATAGCTTGTTAAGTTGGCTCGATCAAAAGCTTCTACATATTGCAGTTTGGTCGGAGTTTACCCATTTTGCAGAAACAGCATTAGATCGAACAGAGCTATTACATCAAATTCAATCTCACATTCATTTATTTCGCCGAGAACCAACTGATTGGGACTCTGCTTTTCACCTATACAGTAGTCTGGTTTTTTTACAAAACGTTAGAAGTCATTCGTAAAGTATTACCTTAAAATACCGTTTCTTTGTGAAGCTGTAAGATATTTTTACCTCCCATCAACTCCATACCTGTTACGGATGGTCAGAGACTGGGAACGAGATGAACGAACTACTCGCCATTATGTACGTAATTGCGTACAATAGAATATGTGAGTTTGATTAACTGTGCCAATGAATGCCATCTCCGCTACACAAGCCCGAGCGAACCTCTATAACCTCATTGACGAGGCGGCGGCGGCTCATGAACCGATTCTGATTACTGGAAAGCGGAACAACGCAGTACTTGTGTCAGAGGAGGACTGGAACGCAATCCAAGAAACCCTCTTTCTTGTCTCAATTCCAGGAATGCGCCAATCGATACTTGAAGGGGGGCTTGAACCAGTCGCAGAATGCACACCACTTGAGGATATAGATTGGTGAGTACTTGGCAGATTGTACTTACAAAACAGGCAGAAAAAGACGCTAAGAAACTTTCCTCGGCTGGGTTAAAAGAAAAAGCTTTTACTCTTCTGTATGTGCTTAAAGACAACCCATTTCAAACTCCTCCCCCTTACGAAAAACTTATTGGTGATTTACAAGGCTACTACTCGCGCAGAATTAATATTCAACACCGACTGGTATACCAAGTCATTGAAGAAGAACAAACGGTGAAAGTTATTCGGATGTGGACACATTACGAGTAACAAAAACCTTTCTACAAGAGATTTTTTATTTGAAATTCCCTAAAAAAACCCAGCTTCCCTAATAGAGAAGCTGGGTTTAAACAAGTTTAGGACTTACGCAAAGCCCCCTTTTTAAGCAGAGTTGGGGGGATCGAAATCGTGTGAAACCCCCAAAATACCGTTGAAGTTGCGTAAGTCCTAAAGTTTTTTTACTTAATTACTTGGCTGGTTTCACCTGACGCGCCATATCTAAGAAAGGATTCATATTCGCACCGGGACGGCGACGACCATTGGTACTGTTAGGTACAAGATATTTTGGTGCAAAAGTTGTTTCAGAGGGTTGCTCTTGTATGACTTTTTTTGCTGCTTCAGCTTTTGCTGGTTGAACGGGTTCTGGTCTCACACCATTAGAAGTTTGTACTAACTCTATCTTAACTTTTTCCTCGGTAGGTGATGTAGCACTCTTTGTTCCATTCTGTGTCGCTTCTGCTTTTGCAACAGCTGGTTTAGCAGCTTTCTTATCTTTCGCTGCTGCGGTTTCTACCTCTTTCTCTGTGCTCGATACAACCGATTGTGCGGCTTCCTTAGTCTTAGATGCTACTGTTTGCGCTACTTCCTTAGTTTTAGATACTGCTTTTTTAGCTGCATCTTGTGCTACTTCTGTTGCTTCATCTAACTCCAGATAGTAGCCGCTTTTTTTACCGCCAAACAGCCCGATGAAAAAATTCAAAATTCCGGCAATTAAATTTTTGATAAAACCGAACATTACAATTTCTCCTGCCTTTTATACCTGGTCTCTGACCGCAATCCTTAAAAAATCACGGAATATTGTTACGTTTTATCAAGACATACATCACTAACCCAATCGCCTGTATAACCATCTCGGTAACAGCCTCCGTAGGCTTATTTCGCAATAAGGTTGTTGTTACAGGACCGAGTTAATGCTTATAAGCTCTTGCTTTCAGGCACTCGTAACCTGTATACAGTCAGACTTAATTATTAAATTTTACTGTAACGAGAGGCAAGATTTTGAGAGACTGCTTAACAAAAGTTAATATTTATTGGTCATTAGTCATTGGTCACTGGTCACTGGCGTTTTTCCCCCATGCCCGCTCTCATTCCACTAAAAGGACTGTCATAGTAGGTATGTCAAGTAGCAACTACACTTGCTTAAATTAGAAAAAATATTTATACAAAATATTGCAAATGACTGGTATAAAAGAACAGAAAAACCCCGTAGTACTGGTACATGGTATTTTTGATACCGGGCGAGTTTTCGATAGGATGATTCCCTACCTTAAACAGAGGGATTTTACCTTGTACGACCTAGACTTAGTACCAAATACTGGTGGAATTGGTCTTGATGATTTGGCAAAGCAAGTCGCTCATTACATAGAAACCACTTTTGATCCAGAACAACTTATAGATTTAGTAGGTTTCAGCATGGGGGGTATTGTCAGTCGTTATTACGTTCAGAAATTGGGTGGTATAAATCGCGTACAACGGTTCATCACTATCTCCTCTCCGCATCAGGGTACATGGGTAGCTTTTTGCAACCAGGGTGTAGGCTGTATCCAAATGCGTCCTGACAGTGCTTTTCTGCGGGATTTAAACCGGGATGTTGCCATGTTGAAACAACTGGATTTCACATCTATATGGACGCCATACGATTTGATGATTGTCCCTGCCAATAGTTCGCAAATGCCCGTGGGACGAAATGTAATTGTCCCAGTGTTAACTCATGCTTGGATGCTGACGGATATCAGAAGCTTGGCATCAGTTGCAGAAGCATTAGCTACTCCGCTTCAAAGCGATCGCCAATTTGTGTATACTCAGCACTCCCAAAAATCGCTTCAGAATAACGGTAATACTTAAATTCCATCAAGTTATAAAAAGGATCTTCTAAAAAGAAAGTGCAATGTTCTAAAGAAGAACCGACAAAACGATGTTTGGGTTCTTCGCGAAAAAGTAGCTTTTGTTGTTGTGCTCTGACTAGTAAACCCTCCCAATCTTCCATTGTGGTAAAAATTATTCCAAAATGTCTGGGGTATATACTGTGTTGGGGGACGAGCGGTTCTTTAGTAACATGAGCTACTAGTTGATGCTCGTAGAGTTTGAGAATAAGCGCATGGCGATTTTCCCGACCGGGGATACAGCCCAAACCATCTACATAATAGGTTTTTGCTTGGGTAATATCTGTGACAGGAAAGGCAAGGTGAAATAAAGTTGGATTCATGGCTAGTACCAAAAGGCTGAGGGCGCATAATTACTGAAAGCCTTGCTGAAATGGAATGGCAAGAATCAGCATATTCACCATTCTCATTTTAGAGAAAAACCCAATAAACAAGTAACATAAAATACCACATTTTTGGCCTCTAATGCTGGTTTTTCAATTAATAAAACCCAGACATAGGCCAGAAGCCAATTGGTTTGTGTTACGGGGACGCAATGTATGGCTGTTAACTTATTTGATGCTAATTACTATAGAGCTGCCAATTCAGATCTAGCAGCAGCAGGTATTACTACAAACGAGCAATTACTTTCACACTTTCAAAACTTTGGTCTTCAGGAAGGGCGATCGTTTTCACCGCTTGTTAATCTCAACTTCTATCGTGCTAGCAATAGCGATCTAGTTGGGATGAATAACCAACAAGCATTCGACCATTTGAGCAACTTTGGTGTTGCTGAAGGACGGCGCTTTTCCCCGTTTGTAGATCTGTCGTTCTACAAGCAAGTAAACGGTGACTTAGCAGCAACAAACTTTAACAATGAGCAACTGTTCGACCATCTGAGCAATTATGGTGTTGGTGAAGGACGAAACTTTTCTCCATTCGTTGATTTAAATTTTTATAAGCAAGTAAACGGTGACTTAGCAGCAGCTGGTTTCAATAATAAACAACTTCTGGAACACCTACAGTCTTATGGGTTAAATGAGGGACGCCAATTCAACCCTGCTTTCGATCTCAACTACTACCTCGAAGTCAATGCTGACTTAAAAGCAGCAAAGTTGAATAACAGCCAACTGTTTGAACACTTTCAATTCTATGGTTTGACTGAGGGACGGGTTTCATCATCTGCGTTCAATGTTAAAGTTTACCTAGCCAATAATTCTGACTTGGTTGCTGCTGGTTTCAGCAATCAACAAGCTTACATGCACTTTCTAATGCACGGACAGAAAGAGGGACGCTCTGGTAGCGACTATGCTGGGAATTCTTTAGATTCTGCTCGTATTCTTCCCCAAAGTACAAACAACCCCATTTATACTGACTTTGTTGGTCTCGGTGACACCAAAGACTACTATCGCATCTCTTTCGATCATCTTACTAATGCCAGCCTCAAACTCGACAGCTTAACTGACAACGCCGATGTCACAATATTAGACTCTACAGGTAAAGTCATCGCAGGTTCGTTAAATACTGGTGTAACATCCGAAACAATTAATGGCACACTAGAAGCTGGTACATACTATGTAGAAGTGTCCTCTGCTGGAGGTGCCAATACTAACTATAATCTAACTCTGTCCACAGAAAATCCTTTAAGTAAAGCTATCTCGCTTGGCGAACTCAATGGTACTAATTCACTAGAGAAAACTTCTACACTCGCATTATCAGCTAATGACTTTTACCGCTTTAATGTCAAGACAGAAAGTACAGTCAATGCATTACTCGATGGTTTGAATGGAGATGCCAATCTGCAAGTGATTTGGGACGTAAATAAAAATGGTCTGGTTGATAAAAGCGATGCGATTTTCTCCTCAGCACAATCAGGTACAACATCAGAGCAACTGAAGGGCTTTTTACCTGCTGGAGATAACTACTATGTCCGGGTAATACCAAACGCTGCTACTCCTGTAGACTATAAAGTCACTTTGTCCACTGTTAGCCAAGTCGCCACAACATACAATTACTATACTGGTTCTGGGACACCAGACCAAGGAACGCCTGCGCTATTGTTTGATAGCAGTCTTGGCGGTGGTACTCAAACTGCTGTTGAGAGTTCCTCTCAGTTAGTTTCTACTACTTATGGCGTTGCGGGTTATAGCAAGTACGATGGTGGGGCTGTTAAGCTCGATCGCAATAAGGGTTATAAACTTCGCTTCCAAGTCAAGCTTAATAGTGAGAGCCACTTTGGCGATAACAACGGTGACAAGCTAGACGACAATGCTGGTTTTAACGTGAATGTTATAAGTAATGATGGTAAAGGCATTGAACTCGGCTTCTGGAGTAATGAAATTTGGGCAAAGAATTATGACAGTGCTTCTGGTAGTTTTGCATTGACTCATGACAGCAGTGAGAAAGCTACCAAAAATACAACTGCGATGACAACCTACGAACTTTCAGTTATGGGAGATAACTACCAACTGTTTGCTGACGAAGGTTCTTATGTCCTCAGTGGTAAACTGCGAGATTATTCAGGAATTGGTGAAAAGTACAGTTTGTCAAACCACTTCTTCTTGGGTGACAACAGCAGTTCTGCAAAGGCTGATGTCAATCTAGGACTTATCTCTTTAATCACTCTAGATCCACCTGCAGCATAGCCATTTAAATTTGTTTCCCTCTGCTTTGTATTTCTGAGTACAGGAGGCAGCAGCCCACTTGTACGCATTCCCAGCCTGAGGCTGGGAACGAGGGGGAAATTACACGTTGGCTTGTTGTCTTTGATACAATGACCAATATAAACCCTTTTGTTGCAATAGTTCTGAATGAGTACCCCGTTCCGCAATCACGCCTTTTTCTAGCACCAAAATCAAATCGGCACGCTTGAGGGGGGCAAAACGGTGAGCAATTAAGAACACAGTGCGGTTAGCAGAAACTGCTTGCAGGTTTTGCAGTACCTGCTGTTCCGTTTCGCTATCCAAAGCACTTGTTGCTTCATCCAAAATTAAAATAGGTGCTTGCGAGAGGAACAACCGCGCTAAAGCAATGCGCTGTCGCTGTCCCCCAGATAACGCTGTACCTCTTTCTCCGACATTAGTGTCATAACTGTGGGGCAATTCACTAATAAAATCATGGGCAGCCGCTAATCGCGCTGCTTCTACAACTTGTTCTGCTGTAATATCCGGATTGCCTAGTGTGATGTTCTCTAAGATAGAACCGTTGAACAAAAAGTCTTCTTGGAGAACAACACCAATTTGTTGGCGCAGTGATGCCAAATCGGCACTTTTGATATCAAAACCATCTATTAATATCCGTCCTGATTCATTTTGATAAAGACGTTGCAAAAGTTTAGAAAGGGTGCTTTTCCCAGAACCACTGCGACCAACAATACCAACAAACTGACCTGGTTGTACGTCAAAGGAAATTCCCCTTAAGACGGGTTCAGTATTTTGTCGGTAACGGAAGAAAACGCGATCGAAGGCAACTTGCCCTTTGAGGGATGGTAAAACTAACCCTGTTCCTGGTTCTGCTTCTGGGGCTGCGTTTAGAATATCGCCAATCCGATCTACGGAAAGTAGAACTTGTTGCAAACTTTGCCATAACTGTACTAAACGCAGCAGTGGTGCGGTGACTCTGCCGGAAAGCATTTGGAAAGCGACAAGTTGACCGATTGTTAGCTTTTGGTCAATCACTAACTTGGCTCCAAACCAAAGAATTAGTAAGCTGGAAAAATTAGTGAGGAAATCACCGATATTGCTGCTGATATTAGACGTGGTAGAAGCTTTGAAACCTGTACGGATAAAGCGAGCAAATAAACCTTCCCAACGAACTCTTGCTGCTGGTTCTGCGGCATGAGCTTTGACTGAGTGAATTCCTGTGATTGTTTCTACAAGAAATGATTGACTGTCGGCACTACGATTAAAAGTTTCGTTTAACCAATTGCGAAGAACGGGCGTTGCTATCAGTGTCAATGTAGCAAATAAGGGTAGAACTGCTAACGCCACAAATGTGAGTTGTATATTATAGTAAAACATCAATGCCAAGTAAACCACGGCAAAGATGCTATCTAATACTACAGTGAGCGCCGTACCCGTGAGAAACTGACGGATCTGTTCCAATTCTTGGACTCGGGCTACCGTGTCTCCTACCCGTCGCGACTCAAAATAAGCTAGAGGTAGTCGCATCAAGTGGCGAAAGAGTTGTGCGGATAAGCTTAAATCCAAACGCCGGGCTGTATGGGTAAATATAAATAACCGCAAAATCCCAAGAACTGCCTCGAATACTGCCACTAACAGGAGTGCGATCGCCATGACATCTAAAGTTGGCAAACTCTCCTGCACCATAACCTTATCAATCACAACTTGTGTAATGAGCGGAGTTGTTAAGCCCAAAAGCTGTAATGTAAACGATGCTAGCAACACCTCTCCCAACAATTTTCGGTACTTCCAGACTGCGGGTGTAAACCAGCTAAGGTTAAACTTTTCTTGTTTTTGAATCAGTTCTACTTGCCAGATCTGCCCATCCCAAGTTTCCTCAACAATTGTTCTGGGCAAACTTTCACAAGTTTGTTCGGAATTGAGGGGATTGGCTACAATCATGCGATCGCCTTTCACTGCATACGCCACAATCCAGTTAGGAGAGGAAGATGAATCGGATCTCCATAGCAGTAAAGCAGGGAATGATAACTGTCGCAACTCAACCCAACTCACTTGTAACCGTCGCAGCACAAAACCGAACTTTTCTGCTGCTTCCACAAGATTTTTCGGTCGTTGTCCCCGCAACTGACGCTGTACCCATTCCAACTGCACGGGATTATCTAGCTGTTGTGCCACCATTGTTAAACAAGCAGCACCTGTATTTCCACTGCCTATAAAAGAATAAATTGATACAGGAGGGGGAGAGGGAGGGAGTGAAGGAGGGAGGGATGTCTCCTTGTCTCCCTTGTCTCCCTTGTCTCCCTTGTCTCTCCTTGTCTCCCTTGTCTCCTTATCCTCTTCCCCAGATTGCCAAAACTCCTCTATTTGTGGTGTAGAAACTTCTGCCCAAATAGTTGTCTTCCAACGTACCACAACCACTTCTTTACTAGCAGCGACAGCCTTACAATCAAAAGAAAAATTTTGGAGTTTACCAAACCAGTCGCCAGGATGTAGAGTTGCTAATGGCTGATTGGCTCCTTCAGAGCGCAAGCGCACTTTACCAGAAACAATCAGAAACTGAAAATCTCCTATGTCTGGTGACCAAATTTTTTCTCCCAAATTGTAACGAAGAGTTTCTGCCACTTCTTGCAGTCGGCTTTTTTGTTCGGAAGTTAACCAGCATAGCGGTGGTTGATTCCAAGGTAGAGAAGCTAGCACGTTACTTTGCGAGAATTCGTTACCTATGAGTTCTAATTCACTTGAAGTTTTACCGTTAACTTTTGGATTTTCTCTGCTAGCCATTTCTCAAATAACTCATTTTGTAGTGCTTGTTTTAGTTGAGTATCTTCTAACGACGCTGGCAGAAATTGTTCTAAACGAAACAATCCATAGCGTTGTTCTAGTTCTATAGGTCCTACAACTTGTCCGGGACTAGCTATGTCAATTGCTGCCCTGAGTATATCTGGCATTGTGCCTCGACTCACCGGTCCCATCATCCCGTTGACAATCCGGTCATCCGCAAGAGAGTATTCTTTAGCCAGTTGTTCAAAGCTTGCACCTTCTTCAATCTGAATTTGTAGTTCTTCCGCTAATTCCCGATTGTCAACAATAATCCGAGATACAACAACTCTATCTAGAAAAATTTTCCGCTCAATAAAATATTCTTGTAGCTTGGGTTCAGTGATAACCGCTTTAAGTTTTTCTACCTTAAAACCAAAAGCCACTGATGCATGAAAATTCTCATAATTCGTACCATTGTTCGTCAACCACTCTTGAAAAATTTGGGGGTCAGTGAGCTGGTTTTTGAGCCGGAAATCAACGATCGCCTGTTCCGTTAAAGCTGGGCTGATTGTTATATCAACTCGTTTTTCAATCTCTTGCTCGATCGCATATTGTCGCAGAACATCTCCTATAAACTGTCCCAATTTTCCAGAAGCTTGTAAATATCTTACTGCTTGTCCGATAGAAATTGGTTTGTCATCTACACTTAAAAACGATACAGACTCCATAAATTTAATGAGTAGAAAAAACTACATAACAAAATATACAACTAATGCTCGATTGGGACTGAAGTTTAGATAACAGCAATGGAAGAATACCATACGGCAATTTTCAGCAGTTACACGTTAAAGCTGAACTAAACTTCACGCTCATTGCAGGTGAATAGTTTAAATTATATTCAGAAAAAATTAAGCGAGAACAATTGACCAGAAAACAGCAAAGAAAATTGCGGCGAGCGCACCTATCAATGTGTTAATAATATTCACCAATTCATTAGTTAACCAGTTAAATCGGGGTTGTAATGTTGCGCCGATCGCACTTTCCAAATTTGTGGCAATGAACGCCGCCAGCACACACCACAGTATACCTAACAAATCTATCAAACCGACTCCCCAACCAAGGAGCGCCAGTGCCAGCGACGCAACTGCACCAGCTAAAGTTCCCTCAAGACTAACAGCTCCTTCAGTTCCCCGTGGTACTGATTGAAACGTAGTAATGAGAAAAGTACTTTTACCATAGGCTTTGCCTACTTCGCTTGCACAAGTGTCAGACAGTTTGGTACTGAAACTTGCTACGTATCCCAGGAGGAGGAGGGAGTAGGGGGTAGGGGGACTCGGGGCCCCCGCTGGGGATAGGGGGCAAA
>NZ_WJFC01000166.1 GCF_009725235.1 Scytonema sp. UIC 10036 | reverse complement strand
GGGGACAAGAGAGACAAGGGAGACAAGGGGGACAAGGGAGAAGTACAAATCCCCAATCTAAAATCCAAAATCCAAAATCCAAAATCCAAAATCCAATCTCTTCTAGAAGACACCGTACAATTGATAGAAGCCTCCGAAGCAGTAGAAATGTTTGCTCGCCAGTCTCAAGAGACTCTTGAAAAACAGCGTCGATTGCTGAGCAGTACTCGCGATTCCCTTATGGAAGCTCGAATGCTACCTTTAGGAAATCTTTTTGAGCGATTTCCCCGTATCCTGCAAAAATTAGAAATAGTACATAAAAAGCAAATTGCATTGCAGTTTCAAGGGAGCGATACTTTAGTCGATAAAGCAGTTGTTGAGCGGCTATACGACCCCCTATTGCACTTAGTTCGCAATGCCTTTGACCACGGAATTGAAACTCCTTCTAAGCGTCAAAAATGGGGTAAGCCAGAAAAAGGTGTCATTGAAATTCACGCTTACCATCAGGGTAGATATTTGATAGTTGAAGTTCAAGATGATGGACAAGGATTGGATTTTGAAAAGATTCGCACTAAAGCAGTAGAAGAACGATTGATTTCATCTCAATATGCCATTCATTTGAGTCACGAACAACTGATTGATTTGTTATTTGAACCTGGGTTTTCTACCGCTTCTACTGTGAATGACCTCTCCGGACGGGGTATGGGTCTTGATGTGGTTCGCACTCATTTACGAGCAATTCAAGGTACGGTTTCAGTGTATTCTGAACCGCATAGGGGTACGATGTTTAGACTGCAAATTCCTCTAAGCTTGACTATTGATAAATTATTAGTGTGTCAAGCAGCTGAGAAAATTTATGCTTTATTTGCTAATGCGATCGAGGAAATAATTATTCCTAAAGTTGAGCAAGTTAGATGCTGGGATGGTGGTAAAGCCCTTCGGTGGTGTAAAGGAGATACGGAAACTCTTATCCCTATTTACCAACTCGCCACAGCCTTAAATTATTCCTCATCGGTTACTCAATTCCTCATTTCTGGACCAAAACGTTCTTTTGTTGAAAAGGGGGATAAAATGATGCCCATTATTCTTCTTCGCTGTCAGGAGCAACTTTTAGGTTTGGAAGTAGATCGACTTTTTGGAGACATTGAATTGGCGATTCGTCCTTTAGGAAGTGCGATCGCACCACCTCCTTATGTTTATGGCGGTAGCATTTTAGCTGATGGTCGCCTTACGCTTGTCCTAGATGGAACTGCATTAATCAATCATTTGTCCAAACAACAAACTCACGATCTTGCTAACAACTTTGTTTCAGCACCTCTTCTTCCAAATTTAAAGCATCAGCAATTACCAATCCAAACGCGTGCTGCTTTAGCAGAAGCAAGAAATTTTGATGAGAAACCGTGTAAAACAATTTTGCTTGTAGATGATTCCATTACTGTACGCCATACTCTATCGTTAACTTTACAAAAAGCTGGTTATCAAGTCATCCAAGCAAAAGACGGTTATGAAGCTATTGAAACAATTCGTTACCATTCCGATATCCAGTTAGTCTTTTGCGATATCGAAATGCCTCGAATGAATGGGTTTGAGTTTCTAAAAAACCGCCAACAAGACCCTAATTTATCTGAGATTCCAGTTGTCATGCTGACTTCTCGAAGTAGCGATAAACATCGGATGCTTGCTTTTAAATTAGGAGCCAATGCTTATATTACTAAACCTTATTTAGAACATATGCTGTTAACAACAGTCACAGATGTATTAGAGAAGAAAAATTAACGTTAGGGAATAATTGTGAATAACGAAACAAATACAGAAAAATTTATTGTCTTTAAAGTAGGAGATTATCTTTTAGCGCTATCTATTAACGATGTGCTCAAAGTCATCAATTGTTCGTCTCTCAACAGTCAAAGACTAACAAAAATGGGGTTAGTGCAAATAGGCGATCGCACGATTAGACTTTTGGATTTACACCAACAGTTAAATTTAGATAACTTACCTCAGTTATCAAGTAACGAATCATTTTTAGCGATCGCACGTGATTCCGAAGGAGAATTGTGTGGGATATTAATTCATGAACCACCCGATTTAGTCGAGTTACCACCTGAAACAATACGTCCGCTTCCAAAATCTGACATTTATGGCACAGCAGTCCCTGACATAGTCAGTCATGTAGCTGTTTTATCTTACAAAGACACGATAAAAACTATTTTTCTGCTAAATTTAAAGAGTACTACATCAATTTCTAATACTGATTTTTAACTGTTACACAATAAACTGTGTTATTATACCAATTTTCTCTGAAGCTGCACATTATATTTACCCCTCCTAACCTCCCCTTATAAAGGGGAGGAAACTAAATTTCCTGTTTCCCCCAGTATGGTCAGCCTTATTTCTACAGGTTACCCCCTTATAAAGGGGAGGAAACTAAATTTCCTGTTTCCCCCAGTATGGTCAGCCTTATTTCTGCAGGTTACCCCCTTATAAAGGGGAGAAAACTAAATTTCCTGTTTCCCCCCTTTATAAGGGGGGATTAAGGGGGGTAAGGAGAATATCTAACAGAGTATAAAAAAATACGAACATGAAAAAAGTTATCTTTTACTGTTTATTACTAATATTAAGTTTAGGAAATAAAGCTCACGCTGTTGAAGGTATGTGGCAACCCCAACAGTTACCAGAATTAGAAGCACAATTAAAAAAATCAGGGCTGCAATTAAATCCTCAAGACTTAACAAATCTGACCTCTTACCCGATGGCTGCAGTGATTAGTTTTGCTGGGTGTACGGCATCATTTGTTTCCCCTGCTGGACTGGTATTAACCAACCATCACTGTGCTTATAATTCAATACAGTACAATTCTAAAGCATCAAATAATTTACTTCAAAAAGGCTTTTTGGCCAAAACATTAGGTGCAGAATTACCTGCAAGTCCTGGTAGCAAAGTGTATATTACTGTTGCTGTTGAAAATGTAACTGATGCAGTTAATAAATCTGTTGGTAACAATCAAACGGGTTTAGAAAGCTATCAAGCTATTACTAACCAAAAAAAGCAACTGGTGCGCCAGTGTGAATTAGATAAAGGACACCGTTGTGAAGTGTATAATTTTCATGGAGGTCTGGAATATTATCTAATTAAACAACTGGAGATTCGTGATGTGCGTTTGGTCTATGCTCCTCCAGAAAGTATTGGCAAATTTGGTGGTGATATTGATAATTGGAGATGGCCCCGACACACAGGAGATTTCGCTTTTTATCGTGCCTATGTAGGTAAAAATGGTCGTCCGGCTGATTATTCCCCCGATAATGTTCCCTATCACCCCCAGCATTATCTCAAACTTTCGCGTGCTGGTCTTAAACCCAATGATTTTGTCATGGTACTTGGTTATCCAGGTCGAACTAATCGATATCGTTTAGCAGAAGAAGTAGAGCACACTTTTGGGTGGTCTTATCCCACCAGATATAAAATGTATGTCAGTTGGATTGAAACTATTAATCAATCTACTATCAATAATCAAGAGGCAAAAATTAAATATGCTGGTCGTGTCAGTGGTTTGAATAATGCTACAAAAAAGTTTCAAGGGATGATAGATGGCTTTGCTCGCAGTAATTTAATAGAAACCAAGCGCCAGGTGGAATTGAATCTGCAAAAATGGATTCAAAGTAATGACCAATTACGTAACCGTTATCAAGCTAATTTTGCAGAGCTTAAAGCTCTCATTGCTCGCCAACAAGCCAACGAGAAGCAAAATTTGTCTTTAGAATATTTAGGTACATCGGATTTGTTTAATACTGCTGAGCGATTATACCGTTTAAGCAAAGAAAAACAAAAGCCAGATACAGAAAGGGAACCAGGATACCAGGAACGAGATTTTCCCCGATTTCAGGAGTCATTGCGGCGACTCGATCGCAGTTTTGACACAGAAGTAGATAAAGCTGTCTGGCTAAAATTCATTGAAGAATATGCCAAACTTCCCAGCGATCGGCGTATTCCCACCTTTGATAAAATTTTTGGTTTGGGAAACAAATTTGAAGCACAGAAAGTCAAAAGTCAATTGGATGCAATGTATCAGGGGACTTCTTTAACTGACCAGGCAACTAGATTAAAATGGATGGATGCTGACCCAAAAGCCTTTGCAGCCAGTAACGACCTTTTTATTAAGTTAGCAGTTGCCATGTTTGATACAGACATGGCTGTGGAGAAGGAAAATAAGGAAATAGAAGGTTCTTTGCAACAGTTGCGACCAGTATACATGGAAGCATTAATTGCCTACTATCGCCAACTGAAGAAGCCTATTTATGCTGATGCTAATGGAACACTGCGAGTTACTTTTGGTCGCATCCGGGGTTATTCACCAGCAGATGGTAGCTTCTATGAGCCTTTTACCACTTTGCGTGGTATTACTGAAAAGTCTACTGGCGCTGAGCCTTTTAATGCACCAAAAGAACAATTGGAATTGATTGAGAAAAAAAACTATGGTCGTTATTATAATAGAGCTTTAGATTCAGTTGCTGTTAATTTTCTCAGTGACCTAGATATTACTGGTGGTAACTCTGGTTCTCCTACTCTCAATAGTAAAGGAGAACTCGTGGGTTTAGCCTTTGACGGTATCTATGAAACTATTATCAGCGATTGGGAGTTTACCAAAAATGCTAGTGCTATTCATGTTGATATTACTTATATCCTATGGGTAATGGAATACTTAGATAAGGCAAGAAATTTACTAGATGAAATGACTATACATTTTTCACAAATGGCGATTAAAGAGGGCGTTCCCAAGGCTCACTATACTGCCGATAGCCAACGCGATTGAACGCAGAAATCATTGGCGCATTATTGACAGCTGTATCACAAAAGACTCGCCAGACTCCGACCTCTTGTAATGTCCGCGTTCCTTGTGACAAAAGATCGTTTGCAAAACCCAGCCCTCGGTACTCAGGCACAACCCCAATGTAATAGATTGTACCTTCTTCTAAACCCTCTTTGGCACAGCCTGTATAAGTAACCGGAAGCACAAATCCTACAATGTCCCCTTTTTCGTTAATTCCGAACTGCCACCATTCATCTTGGTACGAAAAGCCATCTTTTGATGAATTCAGAAATAACTCAGCCGCTTTATGAGGAGCGTGTTCTGCTACAAGTCTGAGATCGCTTGCATCACTTGATGAATTCATGACACGCGCAACGACTGAAATTAAAGGATTGCCGCAAATTGCTTTGGCTGGCTTAAAAGTCAACCGAGGTGAAACTTCAATCCGTGGTTTTGGCTCTTCCCAAACAAATGGGACTTTGAGATAGGTTCGCTGACTCATAAGCGCTACGCAACAAAAATCTGTGAGCTTCGTCTATTATACTACATAATACTACAAGAGGAAGATTGTCTGGCACCTACCGATTCAGCGATATAACAGTGAAGTTGTGGAGTGCGCGAGCATGAGTTGCAAAATAACAAAATTATGAGCAATTCTCGTTGTTACATTTCTCAATCCGGTTTTCTGTTGAGGAATTTTAACGATGTCGCATCCAAGTTGGGCTGTGGTTTTGCTTTCATTAAGAGTGCGATAGCTCTCTTCTATGTGATGCCCATGTATAAAGTTATGTTACGCATTTGAAGTGCGATCGGCTGTGGTGTTGGTTGGCAATAGCAATGTATCCTCAATCTGCCGACGTACTTCACAGCTTATGCAACAATCGCTGTTTAGACAATCAACTAGTAACATATTGGCATCATAATACTGTTGCAAGAGTTTTTTTTGTGCATCGTTGAACTGCCAATCATGCCCAATATTACGATGCTGGATCAGCAGAATATTTTTTAATTGTTTAAACCAAGTTTTGTAATAGATCTCCCACAATTGCTGAACACTCCTGTCAATATTTTTTGAGTTATTATATATTGGTTGAAATAGAATTTTCAATTGCTCTTTTAATTGAGAGCTTAAATTCTCTCTGATAACAGTTTTGATAAAATCATTAACGTATAAATGCTTGCTATAAAAGCTATACTTTATATACTCAGAAATATCGAGGTCATATTGCATTTCTAGATACAGTTTTCTAGATGAGTCCTCAATTCGCTTAGTCACTTCACTCAGTTTAAACCGCATTTTCTCTATATCGGATTCTTGAGGAACTTCCATCGATTCAAATTGCTTATTTTCTAAAAAATCGTTATTTTTAATTGTAAAAATATCAATATCGTCTAACTCATTAACTTGGCTTTCATGCTCTTGAAAATATAAATAATTTTCTAAATTTTCTATATCAATAGCGAGGTCTTGAGCATAATCAATATCTAATTCAATTGTCAGTGAATAATCGATGTTTTTATCTATTTTACAGGCTAATTGGAAGTGCTGAACTAAAAAAATACATTGGTCTTCATTTTGATTTTGCTCATTCCACTCTAGCATTAATCTTTGTTCTAAAGCAAAATAAAATCCTCGAACTGCAGCTGGTTTATAACAAGCTTTAACCAATTGGGATTTATGATTTATCCATTTTAAAAAATTTTGTAATTTCTTATCAAGTGCAAGTATTCCATCAATATAGTTCTTCATTTCTAAAAATAGAACATCAGCATTTGACATTTCAGCAGTTAGCAAAAATACCTCTTGCCAGCGCTTGTTAGTCATGTGTGCCATCAAATCTTTGTAAGCAGACTCTTCTTTAATTTCCCAAGCAGTGAAATACTCTTGAAAAGTTAGGTGAGAAAAGGAATATTTATTGTCATTTTCTATCAGTAGCCCATGCTGAGCTTCAATTGCTTGCAAAATCTTTTCAGTATCTACAAAAAAGTATTTAGGATTTTTTTTTGCGTCAGATAAATTATAGATGTAATCAGAAATTAATTGCTCAATGTCTCTGTTGTTAAAGAGATAATTTTCCTTTTAAACATTGAAAATGCAATTTTACCCAGTAATTTTTTCTTTCCTTTAGTAGATAATTTTTTATAAATTTGTTCGCGTTTAATATTGCGGTTATTATCCCATTTTTCTAGTAAAAGTTTAATAATTCTTCATACAATTCAGAACGATTATTTTTAAATTCTCCTTTTTTTTCAAAAATTAAGCATAGTAATGTAAGAATTAGTGGATTAGTTGCTAGTTTTTTGATAGGCTGGTTTTTCTCAAGCTCTTGGATAAAATTTTCTGCCTTACCTGATTTTCTCTGGTAAAACCATTGATTGGCAAAGGTTTTAATTTGCCCCTCGTTAAAATTTACTACTTCAACGTCAACAAATTTTTCAAATATATAATTTGTGGCTGCATTTCGGCAAGTAATAATAATTTTATTATCAGAAAACTGCTGGCTAAACTCTCTAATTTTCTTGATAATACGGCTGTTATCTTTTTCTCGAACTTCATCGAACCCATCTAGTAAGACCAATACTTTACCTTGCTCTAACAGTTGCTCTGTTTTCACAGCAGCATCTTTTACTTTACATTTAGATAGTTCGCCAGCAATATATTCTACAATATCTGGTTGTTTTGATTCTTCTGCAAAATCTTTGAGAGTAATGAAAATTGGAATGCGATCGCTTTGAAACTGCCCCTCAATGCATTGTATTGCTAGATATTTTAAAAATGTAGTTTTCCCTGCTCCTGGTTTACCTAAAACCATTAGCTTACCGTGTTGCTCTATTGCTTGCAGCGCCGATACTTGCTCGTGGTTACGCCTAGTATTTTTCTCCTCAATATTGACTTCAGCATAAATATCACCTAATACAATAGGTTTAGTCATGTCCAGCACTCGCATCGTATTGCAGCGCTCTTTTATATAAGGTTTTATCTTTTCACGCATCTCTTGCACTAAGGCGTCAATATTAACGGAAGTTGATGTTGAAGAAATAACTGTTAAATGGCTTTTTTTTAAAAGAACTGGTACTCGTTCTTCTGATAGACTATTTAATTCGATCGCATTCTTCCCAAACTCAAAGGCTTCTTCAATTGTTCTTCCCGCTCCGATGGCATCATAAAATCCCACGGCAAAATTGATAGCAGTGCGATCGCCAACACCTTGTCTCATTCCTATGACATAATTAATATGCTCGCTAATGGCTTGAGCTTGAATATCTGAATAGCAAGCATTGAGAATGGCGCATTCAATTTGATTGGAGAACAGCTTAAATAAGTTTGCTAGTGGCTCTGCTTTAACTAATTGAGGGTAACCAACAGTATCTTCTAGCACAATTCCCTCGTCTCCCGTGCCATGACCGCAAAAGTGGACAAAGCGCGGTTCAACATCTAGCAGTGTACGTCGCAAATCCTCAGTTCGCACGGCTAAATGTTTTTCAATGACAAACTCTTCGCGGTTCAAAGAGCGCCGCAATCCAGATTCAATCTCCCTTATCTCTAGATCGAGTTCCAAAGGTTGAGTGGTTTTGGGGTTTGCAGCTAGAATCAGGATCTTTTGAACCATTGTTTGACTCACTGTTGTTATGTTGCTGGAGCACAACCACTTGCAGTGCTAGGTGTCATTTTATTGTAGAATTGTCAGCCTAAGTTGTTTGCAAAAGTTAATAGGTGAAGTGCATACAATACCTAATACGCGTAGATAGCTAGCTCTATACCTGAGGGCATCGCACTTTTAGTTCTCCTAAATGATGCGCGATCGCTATTCCATCAAATCGCGTCAGACGCCTTCTAAAATTATCTGCCGCAAATAAGCTACTTTCTCTTTTGAGGGACGAATTTCATTCCAGAAATCAGATGGTTGAATGACGCAATTTTTAACTTTGAGCAATTCTTTGGTAAACCCACAACCAGGTACAAAAAACTTTACCTCAACACTTCCAAGCTCTCCACACAGTATAGATGTGAAACTTTCTTGGGAAAGCCAAGCAGGTATGTGAGCTAAAGTAATTTGTTCTTGAAACGAAAAGTCCCCCTCAGTAATATCACTACTAAACTGGGGTTCCGAAGCACTAGGGTAAGGAGTTATGAATTGACCGGGGGGTATTTCTGATGGCAACAATTCAAGAGCGATCGCACTTAACTTTGAATTTCCAGGGTTTTCTTTACGTGCAGCGTCAATTAGGTCAACAAGCCATCCCTGAGCCTTTGAAGTTTTGATTAAATTAAAAACAATATTTTCTAAACTCCCTCCTTCTGCAATGGCGTCTAAATTTTTATCTAACCCAAACAATAACATCTGCTCTAACGATGACTTATTGGGAAAAGCATCAAGAAGAGCTTCTTGTAATTGTTTCCATTGCTGTCCAGATAAGTTCATCTTTTTAATACAAGTTACTCATATTACAGACACTTGGAAAGGATATGCTTTGGCGATCGCACTCAATGTAAGACTTCGTGCTTGCACTCATTTGCATAGCGATAGGCATTACATAACAGCAAGCGGGACAGCGAAATTGAGTCATCAACCGGGTATGATGGCAATCTTCAAACATAACTCAATCTGATTCCAAGTTATTTATTTGCTTGAGGAGTTCATTCATCAAACCATATTTTTCAATCAAAGCAATTGCTTCGTCAATGGCTCCAGACCTATTACCAGTGGAATCCAGTAAAGAAATTGTATGCGGCAGCAAACCCACTTTTACGTACTTCTTGCATTTTCTAGATGCTGCTGACTCCTTAAGCGCTTTGATGCTATTGGGGTTGGTTCCCCTTTTGTTTGTTTTTTCTTGCATAAATCCTCCTATTATTTTGAGTCTACCTATAGACGATTCAATCGTCTATAGGTAGATTTGATTCATGCCACAAAAACAAGGCTTTGGTGGTCAAATTTTACCAACCACCGAACGTCAAATCCGACCCCTAACCAAGCTATAACCCGACCAGCAAAGGGAAGTCTGGCAGCAAGCAGTGGAGGAGGCGGGCAATAAAGTGCCTTCAGGTCGCATCGTCAAAGATGTTGTCCAGCGTATCATGGAACGTACCAAAGTACCGAATTCCTATCGCATAGGAGAAGTTTGTCAGTTCGTTGTCAAGGAAGAGGCAGGGGGCAGGGGGCAGGGAGCGGAGGGGAAACCCCACAAACACTCAGCAATTATCAGTTTTCGATATTACGAGCCGAAGCTTAATTCTACAAGCGTTGGCAAGTACGTCCAATCATTCTGGCGAAGCTACTGCTATATAAATGGATATTAACGATACCCAAAAAATTTAGTGTTTGAAAAAGTTAAGGAGGATTTTATGAGTAAGAAGCGGATGGTTGTTGCTGTTTTACTTTTCTCAGGTGTAGCGCAGGCTGCTCCTGTCAATAAAGTTGACTATCAGCAGATGTATGGCAATTGCTTGAAGGCAGTGGGTGTTACGAATAACAGTTCAGTGGAGCAGTGTTCGCGTCAAACGTTTAAGGCAACGGATCTGGAAATGAATCGCCTCTACGGTAAAATTTATCAACAAATTGCATCTCGGCAGGCGGAAGACGCAAAAAAGTTTGAACTTTCTCAAAAGTTTTGGTTGAACTACCGAGATAGCCATTGCAAGCTAGCTGGAGCTTATGTTGGTTCACCAATGTACTCGTACTGTCCGATGCAGTTAAATATTTCACGGGTTGCTGAATTAAGAGAGTTTGCTGGAGAGTGATGGAGACTCACTGTTAATTTAAATCTTGGCAAATCCAGCATTCCCCGACATCTAGACAAACACAGCAACAGATACTGTATTAAAGGAAATTTTCCCATGAGGTAGTACGACACAATCTAACCCATTTGAACGAATGCTCCAGGCCCGTAGCGATATGCTTCCAGGTCACTTGAGAGACAGCTTCATTTACGTTCACGATACTTTAGAATCTTGTAAAACTGTAGCGGAAAGTATTTTTGGCAAAGGGAATTACACTGCCAATGATGTGTATGCAAATCTATCAATTCGTTATCGAGCGCGAAGAACAACTATCAGTGGAAGAGTACGAAGATTAAGATTTTCTGAAACTGCAAGTATTCTCCGAGCATATAAAAATCTTAGGAAATTTGTACTAGATTTTCTAAATTGCTTGCAGATTTCTTTTACGTTCGTGGTAGGATCGGACACAACCAAATAAAACCCCGGTCGCGGGTAGCTGCGCTAACAGCTATAGCCCCACCGGGAGTATGCCTAAAAGGGAGGCACACACAAATGTTGAATATGCCTAATAGTGTAGCAGAGAAGTGCGTGAAACGGAGTAATTCGTTAGAAATCGAAGTCATTCGGTTTTTGGCTTCACCAAGACTCAATGTAGAACAGTTTATTCTACATTATCCGTAAGGGTTTAAGTCCGCTTAAAGGTCATGACTTAATGAGATTAGCCAGTCTCAAGCGTCGGAGAAGGAACATGGCTGCTCACGACAGCGCAAAACCGTAATCCAATGACAAACCTTTAAGCAGTGTCAAGGCAAACAATACCCCAATAGGGAGATTCATCAAATGATGATGACTAATTCGATATTTGTATTAAGCAAGAATGGAAAAATACTAAAACCGACAACACCAGTGAGAGCTAGGATTCTTCAAGCACAGGGGAAAGCTAGGAAGCTAAGGCTATTTCCATTTACTCTAATCCTAGAGAGTATGGTGGATGAAAATGTCGAGCCATATTTAGAACTTAGGCTTGACCCTGGTAGTAAATTGACTGGCATTACACTCGTAGATTTAAAGAAAAATGAAGTTGTCTGGGCAATGGAATTAGAGCATCGGGGATTAGCCATAAACATGGAGATGATTAAAAGAGCAGGTGTTCGAGGTTCTAGAAGAACCAGAAGACTTCGCTATCGCAAAAAGAGATTTGACCGGAAAAAGCCACTTGGATGGTTAGCACCAAGCTTACGGCATAGATTGTTAACTACCCAGACTTGGATAAAACGATTGCTGAAAATAGCACCAATTAAATCCATCGCAATTGAATCGGTGAAATTCGATCTGCAAAAATTGGAAACACCTGATATCGAAGGAATTGAATATCAGCAAGGGACGCTATTTGGCTACACCTTACGTGAAGCACTCCTAGAACATTGGGGTAGAGAATGCGTATATTGTGGTAAGACGGATGTACCACTGCAAATAGAACACATTCACTCCCGTTCGCAAGGTGGTAGCGATCGCTTTTCTAATCTCACTTTATCTTGCGAGAAATGTAACCAGAAAAAGGGAAATCAGCCAGTAGAACAATTTCTTCAGGATAAACCAGAAATCCTCAAAAAAATTAAATCCCATCAAAAACAATCATTATCAGATGCATCTGCTGTAAATTCAACTCGCAAAGCAATATTTGAAATGGCACAGCAATTTGGATTGCCTGTAATCAGTGGTGATGGCGCATCTACCAAGATGATTAGGATTCAAAGCCAATTACCTAAACTTCATTGGATTGATAGCGCTTGTGTAGGAACATCAGAAATAGTTAAATTGCGAATATGTCAACCATTGCGAGTTACTTGTAAAGGACACGGCACAAGACAAGTGCAGAGAGTCAATGCTAAAGGTTTTCCGGCAATCGCTAGTATCAAGAAAAATCACATCACTGGGAAAAAAGAAGTCAAGTTAGTCAGTAGAAATCAGAAATATACTCATGCCACAGCTGGTGATTATGTGATTTGTAATTTGCTAAAAGATCGCAAACACGTTCGAGCGGGAATTTATCGTGCCAGAGTTAAAACTCCAACTCCTAAAGGGGTAGAAGTGCTAATTAACGGTCATCGGATTGCTGTAGATCGACAATACGTCAAACTTATTCATCGTTCTGATGGTTACGAATACAGTTTTACTACGATTGACCAAGATTTACTTCGTTTTAGCGCGATTTGATAACTAGACAATTTGCCTGTTGAAAACGCGCTGCGTGCAATTTCTGTTGATGACGCCTGGGTCTACGAGGAGTCGCGTCAGCCACAAGCTTTCCAAAAACCAATACTTTGGGTAACCGCTCCCTTAGCGGCGCGTCCCCTCTCACCACTGTTCGACCTCGTTCAATTTGGGGATAGCGAGAAAATTGTCCCTGGCGACCACTATCTTGTTGTTGAAAAACATACCCCGGAAGAACTTGTCAAAGCTTGCGGTTGGCAGCTCAAAGCAGCTGGGATAAACTGCAAGGTTTATAGAGTGAAAACCAGTATAAATTACCTACTTGAAGAAAGCGCGAGTCACTTAAACTACTTGCTTCAAGAAAATTTAGGAGTGTCTCTTGCAGAAATCACGCTCCTGATTCTCGATTACTCTGTTTCTTTTTGTGAGTGGGAGGTAACCAGGGAAACAGAGCAGCTGACAACCAGAGTTGCTGTAGAGATTGCAAGAAGTGCGATCGCTTTCCTCCCAGAACCCCAGAAATCGGTAGAACTTGCCACCTTGAGAAAGCGTTGTGGAGAATCATCTTTTGATTGGAACAGGCTTATGACCAGCATTGAAGAAGAATTTCGCCAGGAGCTGAAGAAGCGAAAAGGGGAAGAAGTTGACGAAGACACAAACGTTAATATCCCAACCAAACCTCAAAAAATCCCACCTGCAGACGTGATAGCGCAACGGATTGCTAAAGACTACAAAGGCAAGATTGCTTACAACAATGAAATTTCGCGGTGGGTGAGGTATGAACCTGACTACCCTGGTGTGTGGTCTCTTGAAACTGACGAATTTATCGAGTCTATCGTTTACCACATCTTAACTGCTAGGGGCATCCAAGGTTATAACTCTCACAGTTACATTACCAACATAGTCAAGTCATTGCGAAACCAACTCATTGAGCGCAAATGGGTTGAACCTTCCCCTGACCAGCTGCTACCTCACCGTAATGGTGTTCTTGAGGTAGCAACAGGAAAATTGCTCCCCCATTCCCCCAGTTACCACTTCACTTGGTCTTTGCCCAGAGACTATAACCCTAAAGCAACTGATTGGTCTAGCATTAATTCTTTTCTAGACCATCTTTCCGGCAATAACCCCGCAATCAAAGATTTGTTGTTGTGCTACTGCAATGCCGTTTTGAAGGGACGCCACGACCTACAAACGTTCTTGCACCTAATTGGTGTGGGTGGTACTGGAAAGGGTACATTTGCAAGGCTTTTAACGAGTTTAATTGGTAAAGAAAACGTTCATACCACTACCCTCGATGACTGGTGCAGCAATAGATTTGAAGGTGCTAATGCCTATCGCAAGCTAGGGGTGTTATTTCCCGATGAAGAAAGACAATCTGGAAAACTAGGCAAGTTTTTGAGTCTGACTGGGGAAGATTTAATTCGTGCAGAGGAAAAGAACAAGAAGGCTTTTCACTATCGCTATGATGGGATGGTTTTGGTGCTGAGCAATTTACCCATTTTTACTGGAGACTGTGCTTCTCGCGTTAAACGCCGTATTCTCACCGTGCCTTGCAATAATCAAGTTTCAATCTTCAAACGGTGTCACAAAATAGAAGATCGGTTTGAGTCCGAACTGCCAGCATTCACCAACCACGTCTTAAGTATCCCAGACGATCGCGTGACTGAGGTTCTTTTGGGACTGGTGGAAATTCCAGAATGTACGCTCGAATTTTGGGAAAACCGTATCCGTACTGACTCTATTGCTGCTTGGTTAAACGACTGGGTCATTTACGATCCCATGGCGGAAACAGCAGTGGGCAGTAATAAAGATGAGATGGACAACGGTGACCCCATCACTTTATACGGTAGCTATGCCCAACACTGCCGCCGTTCTGGAGTTCAGGTAAAAGCCGTCAAGAATTTTTCACCAGACTTGCTGGAACTTTGTTGCTCTGTACTGGGATGGGAAGTCGAAAAACGAATCACCAAGACCGGAAAATTCATCAGGGGGTTAAGATTGCGATCGCCTAAAGATTATGACATTCCAACTCATGATTACTCCCTGCTACAACGGGTGACGGATGCGGTGACGGTTGAAGAACAAGGCGGTGACGAGCTAGAATGCATATCCAGTAAGGCTTTTACCAATGGTGACGGGAGAACTCTTTATTCTGGGGAAAATACAGAGCCTTCATTAAACTTATTGGATGACCAAACTGTTGAAGAAATACGCATACCCGAACAACCAGAAACAACTGAATTGTCACTTAAGCCAGAACCCTCTATTCGTAAAGATTGCGAACCGTCACCGCTATCGTCACAAGACACGATATCCGAATGGATGAGTGAGGAGGGTGTACAAGCGACTCAAAGAGTGGCTTGTTCGACTAGATACAGAGGTTGAAAGTACTTAGAGAGCAAATCTCCAGATAAGAAACAACTACTTATCGCTCAGTCCTTCTAATACTAAGAGAAATATAATGCTTGCAACAAACCTATCAAAAGTCTCCGAGCCGTCTCAACCATACCGCACGCTCAAAATTGAACCGGAATTCAAAAACCTGATTCCCCCATTGTCAGCTGAAGAAAAAGCACAACTAGAAGCAAATTTGAAGGAGTTCGGCTGCCTCGATCCATTGATAATCCAAAAAGGTACGGGTATTTTGTTGGATGGTCACAACCGCTACGAAATTTGTACGCGCCTTCAGATACCTTACAAAATAGTGGAGATTGATTTACCCAGTTGGGAAGCAGCTATTTGTTGGATTGCCAATCACCAACTAGGACGGCGTAACATCACACCAGAGACGGCAAGCTACTTAAGAGGTAAGCGCTATCTGCATTTGAAGGGCGATCGCTCTGATAATCTCAAGCAAAACTCACCGAACGGAAAAAATTTCCTATCGGTGGATGTGGCGAAGACGCTAGCAGAACAGTACAAAGTGACTGACCGCACTATCAGAAACGATGCTCAATTCACTGCATCATTGGACACCTTAGCCCAGGTTTTGGGAGATGACCTCAAGCATTCTATCTTGACTCGTACTGCTGGATTAACGAAAAAAGAAATTCTCTCTTTGGCTAAAGTTGTACAAGATGAAGGGAAAGAAGCAGCACAAAGAATACTGAACAATAAGCAGAATTTAACGGATATCACCGAACAGATAAAAAACAAGCAGCGCGTACCCAATCCCAGACGTGTTGGGGAAGTCTGTCAAATTATTGCTAAAGGAAATCCGGAGTTAAAAAAGTTTTCTAAATGCTGGACCATAATTAGTGAGGTAAACTTACACAGTTGTTACATTAAAACTTGGAACATGGATTTTCCGACCGTCAGACCAGAAAATTTAGAACCATTGTATGTTAAGTGTGAAGTGACGGCTGCTCAAAATATAGAGCGTATCCGAAAGCTGAGCGATAAAATTTACAAAGAATATGAATCTACTCATGTAGCTGTATTGGAGACATTGGCAAGAGTACCCGACCCATCCAGTCTTACACCTAAGCAAGAGAGAATGCTCGCTTTTCTAGAACAGGAGTATGAGTTGTAGTAGATTGAGGGGGCAATACGAATACTCCTACAACTTGCGACGAATGAAAAAATTGAGACTGTCCTCCGGGCATATACGGGCGATCGCAATATCAACAACCGACAATTTGCTTGCGTAAAAAAGTCAGTAGATCATCGGGAACCCATATTTTAGGTGGTGCTCCTGGTTCATTTACCATACGTACTACCCGATGTGTTGAAAAGTCGCATTGTTCGCACAGAACAATGGAATCTGCCCACTCTTGGTCAGGAGGAAAATCTTCATCTTGCATTGCTTCATCAAAACTCTTTTTTACAGCTTCTAAAGGTTCAAGATTAAGGTCAATATCCGTTATAACTTCTTTTGACTTTTTACAGAATAATCAATTGTATATTCTATCCAAATGACACCGGGCTGGGTATGAGAATTGATAAATTCAGTCATATTTACGGCTATTGCTATGAAGCAAGATAGCTTTACTTTGATGAAAATGTCACTATCTCAATCCTGAGATTTGACAAAGACACTTAGTATTACCGGATATAGCTTCATAAATTTTTACATAAGAAGGGATTGCGATCGCAAAGCGTTTATATTTTATTCTACAAACAAACCCTCGGTAGCGCGGTAAAAAGAAAACTCTAGTGATTACACGCGATTTAGAAGGAGAATTGTGTCGGGTATTAGTTCATGAACCACCCGATTTAGTCGAGAATACCGCCACGCTGACGGTCGTCATTGTCTTTTTTAGGGTTAATTCATGCACCAACATTGCTGTAGCTAGTCCAGCATCATGTACGTGAAATCACAGACCCAAACAGTAGCGAACAGTCGCTTCAATTTCCAGCATCTTTGCGTCGGAAATTTGACCAGCTGCTTCAGCGGGAAACCGCCCTTTGTCTAAAGACCTTACTTGAAAACACATGAAAACTGTTTCTATTGGTAATCCGCTTTCTTCTGGGTAAACACGTACATTTATTGGGTAATCGTGCTTAATATTAATCCCTTTGGTGCCTACTACTACGGTCACAACTAGAGGTAACTCGTTGAGGGTGTCAGTGGATAATATCAAGACAGGTCGTGTACCCGCCTGCTCCCTTCCCTGAACTGGATTGAGATTTACGAAATAAATTTGACCTCGCTGAATGCTCACAGCTTTTACAAACCATCCATCTCAGCAACGGCAAATTCATTGTTAATGGCGGCTATTTCTGCTATAATATCAGGATCGCTAGCCATTGCCCTTAATTGTTGCTGTATATCTTTCTCATCAGCAAACAAATTGGCTGTCTGTTGCTTTTCTCGGACTTGTCTTGCGATACGTTCGAGCAGCCATAATTGTTCTTCTAGGGATAAGGCACGGATGGAGCGCTCGATTTCTTGTAAACTCAGTAATATCATTTCTCTGGCTCTTCCAGCTAAGGCATACTTTTTCATAAGTCCATAATTTTAGCACAACAAATCGAGATTGCTAAACTGCTGCCAATTCAACAGGGTGCTTTGGCATGGGAGTTTTGTACGCCACAATTAACTCACGCGTACAACACAACGAAATCCGATATGACAAGTTGAGGTATCAACTGTTTCTGGATGCCTTGCTGCTGGTCGATAACGCTGGCAGTAGTTGGGCGCACAAAGAAAAGAACCTCCTTTAAGGACTTTTCTTGGTATTCGAGCTTGCGGCACAATTGGATCGTAACTCTCTTCTTTGGTGGCACCTCTAGGGTTGATGGGAATACAGCAGGGTTTTGTTTTGTTTTCTGGGTGACGAGCTTGATACCAATCTGTTGTCCATTCCCAAACGTTGCCTACCATATCATATAAACCATAGCCATTTGGAGGATATAAACCAACTGCTTCTGCTCCAGGAGGATTTGGTTTTAGATTTTGCCAGGGAAACTCTCCTTCCCAAGTATTTGCCATTCGCTTGCCTTGAGGCGCAAATTCATTACCCCACGCATAATCAGCATTATCTATCCCACCACGAGCAGCAAATTCCCACTCTGCTTCTGTTGGAAGTGATTTACCAGCCCAAGTCGCATACGCTTCTGCATCTTCATAGGCAATATGCACTACGGGGTAATTTTCTCTCCCCTTAATAGAACTACCAGCTCCTGATGGATGTCGCCAGTTAGCACCAGGTACATAAACCCACCAGCTACAATTTTGTAAATTGACTGGTTGTTTCGGCTGCTGAAATACAGCCGAGCCAGCGACAAGCAGTTCTGGTATAGCACCTGGATAATCTTCCAGCTTTGGTTGACGTTCTGCAACAGTTATATAGCCAGTTGCTTTGACAAAACGTTGGAACTGTTTATTGGTGACTGCATAGCGATCCATCCAGAAACCACTAACACGAACAAGATGGGCTGGGCTTTCTTCTGGGTAGTGGCGATCGGACCCCATCATAAAAGTCCCGCCCGGTATCCAAACCAGATCGCGATCGCGTGGTTTGTGATGAGGTTTGGGAGATATTTGTTTGCCAAATTTATTATTTAAATTCTCTTGGCATAATCTTTCTTGCATAACTTGCTTTCTTTATGCCGGATAAGGCAATACTTGTGCATCCCACGCTTGAAATTTATTGCGAAGTTGTCCTAACACCTCAGGGTAGTCATCTTTGAGGTCTGTTTGTTCCCCTTCATCAGTGGCAAGGTTAAACAGGTATTCTTTTTCTCCTTGCTTTAAGTACTTCCAATCCCCACTCCGGACTGCAGCTTGAAGTGGTTGTGAAGAACCAGGGCGATTGGCTTTGTAGCGCCAGTAGAGCGATCGCGGATAAACAGCTTTTTTACCTAAAATAACAGGCAGCAAATTGCGCCCATCAAGAGGATAGTTGGGATCGGGTTCAGTGCCAGTTGCTGCCAGAATTGTCGCAGTCAAATCCATCGTAATAGTCACTTGAGTATTCACTTGATTAGATGGGATAACTCCAGGCCAGCGAATAATGGCGGGGACGCGCAAACCACCTTCATACAAACTCCCTTTTCTGCCTTGAAAGAGACCAAAATTAGAGTATTGTTCTCCTCCATTATCACTGACGAAAATAACTATCGTATTGTTAGCCTGACCTGACTCTTCTAAAGCTGCTAGAACTTTACCAATTCCATCATCAAGGCTTTTCATCATTGCAGCATAAGTTTCCAGCGAACCTCCTGCAGTGAAGCTATTAGAATTGTAAAAAGTTCGACTTAATTCCTCATCGTCCGGTCCCTCCCAAGGCCAGTGTGGTGCAGTGTAATGAAGGCTGAGATAAAATGGACGAGTACGAGGTCTTTTAATAAAGTTAACAGCACGTTCTGTATATAAATCTGTCGAATAACCTGGTCGATCTACAAGTTCTTCACCTTCATAAAAATCAAGAACTCCACCGCCAGTTTTATGAGTGAAGTAGTCAATGGCTCCACTATAGTTGCCAAAGAACTCATCAAAGCCACTTTTTAAAGGACCGTAATTGGGTAAAAAACCAGTATGCCATTTACCTACCAATGCAGTCTCATAACCGTTAGTTTTTAAAAGGGAAGCAATTGTTGGGTGTTCCGGAGGCAATCCTATAGTCTCTCCCCCAGCCAAAGGTTCTTGAAGACCAACCGGCAATCGAGCTGGATAACGACCTGTAAAAAAGCCTACCCGTGTTGGCGTACAAACAGTTTGTGCTGCATAAGCATTAGTAAACCTTGTACCTTTTTTCGCTAGTTGGTCTAAATTTGGTGTTTGATAATTAGTCTGTCCGTAGATGCTCAGGTCGCCCCAGCCCAAGTCATCCGTTAAAATAAACACTACATTTGGACGCCGTTGTTTGGCAGAAACAGAAGAAAAAAGGCTATCCGCTCCCATAGTTAGAGCTGTACTGGCAATTGCAGTGCCTAAAAATTTGCGCCGACCGATCGCCTCTGGTAGATCTTTGTGCATATCCCAACCTTTGTGCTTGTTTTGTTGATTGCCCCCCACCTCGTTCCCAGGCTCAGCCTGGGAATGCCTTAATGGAGGCTCCGCCTCCTGATTTACTCCACACGCTCTGCAGAGCCAGCTGTGCTGAATTCACAAGCTTTGGCACCGGATGGAGAGAATACTACTCTAATCAATGGATTAGAGATAATTTCGTACCATGCATTTTAAAAATACGGTAAATCCATAAAATAACAGTACTTTACTTGCCAATGAGAACATCATTGCATACGGGGTGTACGTGAGGCAAGTATTTCTCAAACAAAAATAAGCATTGTGAGGATATGCTTCTGTGTTATGTATAATTTCTTCTCTAAGTTATTCAAAAAATAAGTAATTTCGGGGATTTATCTTTTCAATTAAATAGTACAATTGTTCTAAAAGAAAGAGTTTTTGTTCGGCTATCACCCTTAACTGGGGTAGGAGTTTCTTGTATGTTCAGCCGCATGACATATCTTAGCATATTAGCCAAGGACTGAGATAAGGTGTTTCCACTGGTACACAGAGCAGTTGGAACTTGAATGGCAACAGGCAACAAGTATTGATTTTTTCCCTCCACAGTATTCCATAATATGATGACCCCAGTAAAAAGTGCGATCGCAACCGGAGTTGACAAACCATCCAAAACAACATCTGAGTTTGAGCAACAGTATTTTGAAGAAACCGTTATCAATAGCGTCGCTCATGAAAATATTTCCTTCTCAACCCTGGCGGAAGTAACCAAGGCGATTTTGCATCATGCCTTTTGGTTAGCTGACCAAAAACGGAAGCTCTCTGTAAAGGAGTATAAAAAACTACTTCTTGATAAAGACTGGAAAGGCGAGGAAAAAAGGTATCTCAAGATAGCTGCTGCATTTGGAAAATTTTTGCCTCGTGAGTTAGCACACGTAGAGCCAAGAACTGTTTATCAGTTAGCGGAGAACAGCAAGAAGTACCAGCCTGTTATAGATAAACTTCTAGACTTAACAGCAATTACACAAGAGGCTGTTCGTTCTTTAATCAAAGAACAACGCACTCCTAGAAAACCGAAAGCCGAAAAAGCCAGTATTTGGCGGCGAACAAGTGATGGGAGGAGGTATTGCCAAATTCCACCAATTCACGAACCAGACGAAAGGACAGGGATCGCTTTACAAAAGATGATGGATGAAGAAGGATTGAGCGCCCAGCGGATTGTAGCAGAAGCTATAGCCTTGCGATCGGCATACAAAGAAGGGCGGTTAGTCGTTGTAGATAATCCAGAAGTTAAAATTAGTGAAACATAAAAACAGGTGCGGATAAAATCTCCGCACCTCTACCTACAAAAACAAACCTTGTTAAGAGGAACTATATACTTACATTTAGATAGAGAATAATGAAGAATTTGTGGAGAGAATTATCAAGCGTTGAAAAATTGGCAATTTCGCGATCGCATTAGTTTAATCAACAACAAGACACAATTCCAATTATATCTTTTGGAAATTTAAGAATCTCCACAACTTCTTCATTTTTTTAAATTACAGTTAATAGTAGCGTTACTCATAACGCCGCTATATAACTAACTTTCTATTTCTAAACACTTATGCTAACCTCCCCTTAGGTAATACCTGAGGGGTATTTTAATAGTTAAGAATTTTAGTAGGTTGGGTTGAGCGACAGCGAAACCCAACAAATGCTGTAGATGTTGGGTTTCGTTCCTCAACCCAACCTACGTGTTTTGGAATTTATGTCTCAGCCCTTGTAGTATTGCCCCTTAGGTAATACCTGAGGGGTATTTTAATAGTCATATTTATTAAAAAGGTGCAGAGGGGTTATCCGCACCAGTGCCTGAAAAACAAACTTTATCAAGAGAAACTAATATTTAAGTTATCTAAAAAAAATGAAGAAGCCGTGGAGATGATAATAAGTTACTTTGTGGTCTGTTCTGACTAAATCAACAGAACATTTTGGGCGTTAATTTACCAGAGATGTGCCATATCCGGATCATCTTGTCATCACCTGCTGTAAGGAGTCGCTGGCTATCCGGGCTAAAGCTGACACTCCTGACCACTTGACGAGAATGGGCAGACCATTGTTAACTGCAAACGAGATGCATCGTACATACTATCAGGAACTATCGAATCAAAATTTTCCTACCTATATTTCATTAGCAAGTGCCAGCACGCGTCGTCGAATATCTTCTGAGAGCCACATTCCTGCATTGCTCAAACGCGCAACAAATGGTTTGATGGTTTCAGTGAGACCTTGAGATTTTGCCTCAAGAAGAATCTTAAGGGTTCCCCAAACTTGAAGACCCGCAGCTTGAGCAATCCGCCGTGCCAATGCATCGTCTAGGAGAACGACGCACTCTGGATTTTCTAATGCCAGTGCCATTGCTGCCAGTTCTCCCGCACCTAAATCCAGAGATAACCATTCAGATGGCGTGGAGCGTGGTTGTCGAAGTTGAAGCCAGTGGTAGTTTTTTGGGTTTGGAACATCATATCCTTTCTGCCGCCCCTCGTGTAATTCAAAAACAACCGAATCTGGAATCCAGATTTCGCCAAACAACTCAGGCAACCAGTGCAGTGACTCAATTCGATACAGATAAAGTAGCGGTGATGTGTTTGAGATAGCTTTAAGCACGCCGACTTTCCAATTCGTGTAGTTCTGCTTCTAATGGAAAAACTTTATAACGCTCTAGCGTTAATAGAAATTCAACTCGTGGCATTCCAGCAAGTTCAGCGGCTCGACCTGAGGAGAGGCGGCCCAATTCGTACAATTTAATAGCTGCTAGTATACACAATTCACGAGAAAAAGCTGCTTCGTCAGTCTTTTCAGCCAGCAACACCTTTTCCGGGATACTGATTACAATCTGTCGGGTTGCCATTGTTTGCATTTGCCTGCTTGAAGTTAGTTTGAGCCATGAATGGCTACCTACAATCTTACACCACCAGTAACATGACTGTCCCACTCGTTAAATTATTATCAATCTGAGTCACATACGTTTGATAAACTTGAGGCATTTGCTTCACTACCTTTGACCGATTTCTAAGACTTTAAAACGATGACCAATGAGCAGGTTTGAGCAGAAATTATCTAACAGTTACTAGCCCCTCATCTGTACTCTCTCGTTCCGGTGATTCTACCACAGAGTGCAGGCTGTGAGGCGGAGCCTTGCTGACCCCGTTGCAGACTGGAGGCGGAGCCTCCCTTAAGGCATTCCCAGCTTGAGCTGGGAACGAGGTGGGGGAATGAGATGGGGGATCTATACTACTAATGCTTGCAAGAACCATGTTCATGTTTGTGCTCGCCATGTCCATGACTGTGGCCGTGAGCACAATTTTGCAAGTCTTGTTGCATCAAAGTTTCACTCATTTCTTGAAGAGACTCATCTGCAGGCTTTAAACCAATCCATGCATCAAGCAGTTCCACATCAAAACCGACCTCACGACGATCGCCTACTTCAATCAAAGGACGACGTATGAGTATAGGCTCTTTCAACATCAGCAGCAAAGCGCTTTCAGCATCCAGCTTTTCAGGAACCACCTCACCGGATTGTACCCGTGGAGCAGTACGATTAAACCATTCAGACACGGGGCGATCGCCAAAAAATGAGCGCAAACGTTCAGCTGTCCAAGGTTCGGTCAATAAATTGTAAGCTACAACCTGATGACCTGCAGCAGTGAGTAGAGTTTTTTGCTTAACACTACCTCTACAGCCCGGTTTTTCATAAAAAATGATTCTTGCCATAAAGTTATCTCCATTATTGGTTAATGGTTAATGGTTAGTGGTTAGTGGTTAGTGGCTAGCGATCGTAAATAACAACTAACAACCAACAACCAACAACTAACAACTCATTAATTGAGTTAAAAATTTTTAGCAGCGAAATTAACTGGATCGAACTCAAATCTTTCTCGCATACGAGTTTCCCCGTAAATATTAAAAGTTACAGTTGGTTTATCCCCAACTGCTTCTACACTGTGAATCGCATCAGGAGTAAAGCTAATAATATCTCCTGGGAAGAGAGTGAGTTCTCCAGTTCGGTCAATTTTGTCTTGATACTCTGAATGAGGGATTCGCTGCCAAAAAGTATTTCTCTCTTCACCTTTTAATACTGCGACTACACCCCAAGTTCCATGATTGTGAATTGTTGACACAGTTCCCGGTGCAAATGTCACAGTTTGTACGGTAAATGGAAAACCTAATTCATCATACAGGAGTAGAATAGAAGTTCCTGTTTTAGTACAAGGTTCTAAATATCGACTTTGTACCCAGTAAGAGTTTACAATTAAGCGCCTAACCAACATCCTAATGTCTGGAAGTTGGCTAGTTTCGTCTTCAACACCATTCAGAACATCTTCTACTTCAGTTAGAAACCGATATAGACGATAATTCTCCCTTAATAAATCCCATGGTCTAACGGATTGACAAGCTTGATACTGTCCGTCATCAGTGACAAACCAATCCCTACCTTTCATAAGATTTTAGATTTTAGATTTTAGATTTTAGATTTTAGATTTTAGATTTTAGATTTTAGATTTTAGATTTTAGATTTTTAATCCAAAATCCAAAATCCAAAATCCAAAATGGGTTATTCTTCTTCTTTAGTGCGTGTTAAAATATCATACAAAATACCAGCCCCAAACTCATTTTTATCATCTATTTCTTTTACTCTAGCACTAATTTCTTTAGCTTTCTCTATTTCTCCTAGCTTTGCTAAAACTAGACCAGAAGCAGCATATGCATTGAGGTATAATCTGATTTCATAATCATCTTTCCGACTAGCTAATATTGGTTTAAGTTGCTCCCATTGAGCAGGAAAATTTTCTGCTTCTTTAATTCTATCTATAACTTTGGTTGCTGTTTGCAGTGCCATTTGGTAATTATTTTTGTAAAAAAAATATCTATAGGCAGCTACTAAAACGTCTGTATATTCTCCTGTTTGGGCTAAGGCTTGATTCATATATTTCTCAGATTCCAAGGTATTTTCCCAGTTTTCTGCTGCAAGTATCAATAACTTTTTGATGTCTTCTGGGATTTGAAACCACGAAAATTTGTCTGCTTCCATTTGCATAAAATTTCTCCTTAGCTAATGGCTAACAGCTAATAGCTAATAGCAATGAACAATTAGCAATTAGCAATTAGCCATTAGCCATTAGCAATTAGCAATTAGCCATTAGCCATTAGCAATTAGCCATTAGCAATTAGCCATTTCAAAACTGCGTCAGAATATACAGTAGGGTGAAAAGAATAATCCAAATGATGTCCACAAAGTGCCAGTAAATTTCTGCCATTTCAATACCAGTGTGTTTGGTGGCAGAATAGTGACCGGGACGCCGGGAACGCCATAACACGCCTAAAATCAATAACAGTCCCACAAAAACGTGTAACCCGTGGAATCCGGTCATTAAGTAAAAACAGTTGGAAAAGATATTGGTTGTTAGACCATATCCTAAGGTTAAGTACTCAACGATTTGACCGAGTAAGAAAATTGCGCCCATGAGTGCAGTGATTTTATACCACTTTTGCATTCCTTGGACATCGTTCTTCTTAATGGCAGTATCACCTAAGTGAATGACAAAGCTACTTGATACCAAAATAATGGTATTGATTGTAGGTAATAATAGCTCTACTTCTGTGCCGTGTGGAGGCCAAACATCAGCGCTACCTCGAAAGAAGAGATAGGTGGCGAAAAAGCCTCCAAACATTAAGGATTCAGAAACGAGGAATGCTGATAGCCCTAATACGCGTAAATCTGGATGTTCTTCGTGGTGAATCGCGCTTGTTGTTTCTAGAGCTATGGGGTTGTTAATATTTTTTGCTGCGTCCATAGTAAATCTTTAGTTTGGTATTGGAGGCGGAGCCTCAAGGTAGGCATTCCCAGGCTGAGCCTGGGAACGAGATAATACTGGAAGGCTCAGCCTGGAAACGAGGAATGAAAAACTATTGTGCTGGAACAGCCGTTTCACTTGTTTGTGGAGCAGCGTTGTGGTTATCCAAGCCGTAGTCGTAGGGACCTTGTGTGAGCACGGGTAGAACTTCCCAGTTTTCAACTAAGGGTGGTGAACTGGTTGTCCATTCTAAGGTCAATGCATTCCAAGGATTGTCTCCGGCTTTTCTTCCAGCAATCCAACTCCAAATGATGTTGATGGTGAATGGAATTACTGATAGTCCTAAAATGTAGGCACCGTAAGTACAAATCTGATTGAGCGAGATAAATTGCGGATCGTACATCGCAACTCTTCGGGGCATTCCTTGCAAACCCAATTCATGCATGGGTAGGAAGGTTAGGTTGGTACCAATCAAGGTGAGGATAAAGTGAATGCGACCTAAAGGTTCGTTCAGCATCCTTCCCGTCATTTTGGGGAACCAGTGATAGATGCCAGCATAAATTCCAAATACAGAACCACCAAACAAAACGTAGTGGAAGTGTGCTACGACGTAGTATGTATCGTGAACGTGAACGTCGAAGGGAGCAGTTCCCATAGTCACACCACTCAATCCACCCATGACAAACATGGATAATAAGCCAAGGGCGAAAAGCATGGCTGATGTGAAGCGAATTTTGCCTCCCCAAAGGGTAGCAACCCAGCCAAAAATCTTGACGCCAGTGGGCACGGCAACGATGAGGGTGGAAATTGTGAAGAACATCCGCATCCAACCGGGTGTACCACTGGTGAACATATGGTGTACCCAGACGACCAAACCTACAACGCAAATTGCCAAACTTGAATAAGCGATCGCTTTATATCCAAAAATAGACTTGCGAGCGTGAACTGGAATGACTTCGGACATAATGCCGAAGATGGGCAGAATCATTAGATAAACTGCCGGGTGGGAGTAGAACCAAAACAAGTGTTGGTAGATAACTACGTTGCCACCTGCATCTGGTTTAAAAAAGGATGTACCAAAATTGAGATCGAACAACAGCAGTATTAACCCTGCGGCTAAGACTGGAGTTGATACAAGTGCCAATACTGAAGTTGCCATAATCGCCCAGCAGAATAGAGGGAGTTGATCCCATTTCATGCTGGGAATTTTCATCTTCCAAATGGTAATGACAAAGTTTAGCGATCCTAAAATTGAGGAAGTTCCTACTAAAACAATGGCAAGTATCCACAGGGTTTGAGCGGCGTTGGCGGTAACCAAACTCAAAGGAGGGTAAGCTGTCCAACCAGATTGCGAACCGCCAAACAAGAAACTACCAAGTATCAGCAATCCTGCTGGTGGGTTTAGCCAAAAAGCGATCGCATTCAGTTTTGGGAAAGCCATATCTCTAGCACCAATCATCAATGGCACTAAATAGTTCCCAAATCCACCAATAGCGCTAGGTACGATCCATAAGAAAATCATGATCGTCCCGTGATTGGTCATGAAAGCGTTATACAGGTTAGGGTCAAGCAAATCTGCATCTGGGGTTGCCAGTTCAGCACGTATGGCAACAGCCATCAGCCCACCAATGAGGTAAAACAGAAATGCTGTTACCAGATACTGGATACCAATCACTTTATGATCGGTATTGAATGTGAAGTAGTCATACCATTTCCACGCTTGAGGATGCTCGGCGTGAATTTGATGTGTAGCTACTTGAATTTCGCCTTGACTCTTTTCTGGTGGAGTGTTAGGTGGAAGTCCTACTTGGGTCATATTTTTTCCTCTGTTAGTTGTTAGTGGTTAGTTGTTAGTGGTTAGTTGTTAGTGGTTAGTTGTTAGTGAAATTTTCTACTAACTACCAACTACCAACCACTAACCACTAACTACCAACCAATGACTTGAGAGTTGTACTTTGGATTTCCAGATCTCGAACATAGGGGGCGAGAAACTCGGATGTTGATAAATCGGCAGGTTTAACTGCAACAGCTTCTTGCAATTCTTGCTTTTGAGCGACAAGGTTTTCTTCTAACCAGCTGTCAAACTCTTCCTTGGAGTTGTGAACAACAACTTGCGCTCTCATTGAACCGTGGTAGCCACCGCACAATTCAGTACAAACTATAGGATATGTACCTGGTTTAGTAGCTACAAATCTCAATTCGGTAGGTATACCAGGAATTGCATCTTGCTTCAAACGAAATTGTGGAACCCAAAAAGAGTGAATCACATCGGTTGCAGAAATGTTTAGTTGTACATCTGTGCCAACAGGAACGTGTAATTCTCCTGCACTAATACCACTCTCAGGGTAGTTAAATACCCAAGCAAATTGCATTCCCGTAACGTTAACAACCAAGTCAGCTGGCTTATCTTGTTTTTGTGGAGTTCCGCCAAAGCCATATTTTGGAGTCGCAGGAGAAGCCGTTGCTGTTTCTGACTGGCTTGATGATGTATCACTCAAGGTAGCAGCAATCGCACTTCCTGGCATTTGGGCTACATGAGATGGTGAATGATTTCCTGCTGAAAACCCTCCCATCTGTTGATAAACATCAACGCTGTAGATTCCCAGACAAATAACGATAATCGATGGAATCGCAGTCCAAAAAACTTCTAAGGGAACGTTTCCTTCTACATGTACGCCATCTGTATCGTCTCCGCGACGGCGACGAAATTTAACTAGAAAAAGTAAAATGGTGCCTTCTACCACTATAAACAAAGCAGTAGCAATGGAAACCATAATGTTAAAAAAACCATCTACCAGAGGCGCTTGTTGCGATGCTTGTACTGGTAATAAGCTGTGGTTTTGTCCAACCCAAATGCTGAAAATTGTGACAATCATTCCAGCAACTAGGGTCAATAGTGAAACAGGAATTTGTTGCATAAATGCCTGCTCTTTACAAAGAACGGGTTAAGGGTTAGGGGTTAGTAGGGGCGCTCTTGCATTGCGCCCGTACATAATTAGTAGGTAGTGGTTAGAAAACTACTAACTACTAACCACTATCTACTCTCATTGAGACAATCTCTCTACTTCAAGGTAAAGAAGTCTTCTTCTACAAGCTTAACCAGTAGTAGAGCAGATCGCTTGAGTCTTAACAATTGATTAGGGTATTGGTAGCAAGGTTTAATATGTTCATAGCAGACAAATTGCGATTTACGTTTTTGTTTACTGCGAACTTTTTACTCAGTTACTGCCCCTTCATCCTTAGTTATTCAGAGCAGTATGAGTGTAGCAATTTTTGGAGCAAATTTTCGCACACGCTTCACAACCAATACAATTGTCTCTGTTAGCGATCGTCATAACCTTCTTTTCAATTTCATCATCTTCTTCATCTTCTACAAATTCGCCTTCTTCATTCATTGCTTTCAGCAGTAGCACATTGTGTCCGCAAATTTTAAAACATCTGCCACAACCAATGCATTTTTCTTGGTCAATTGCTTCAACAAATTTAGGTGTCCAAGTTGCACCACCAAATGTCAATCCTGTTACTGTTGCCATGATTTTGCCTTCTGTCAGTACATCTACAAATGTTACTCTTTCGTTCATACTAACATAAGGTTATTTTTGCATTCTTAACTTCTTCCTACAATCTTTGGTTTCATGAAAGTTTTCTGACTTACAAAATTTTGTTAAGGCTTTTTATATTTAAATGCAATTTTTTTTTAGAAGAAAGGCAGAGGAAGAGGGCAGAATTTCTAAGGTATTAGGCTAGATTAAGCGATCGCAAAACCCAGTTTTATTGAATCTTTTTTGAATTTTCTACCTCAACCCAATCTACGACTTGATGCTATTTATTAGCAACAAACTATTGTGCAGACTCCAGATAATAGTAAAGAGTATCACTCCATACACAATTAGTTCTTCTTTCTGTTTCTGTAAAACTCTTATAAAAGAGTTTCCTTTTTATAGCCTTTTTAGAAAATAAAAATGTTATTCCAATACTGCTCGGATAAGAATTTTTGTAGGTTGGGCTTTCCCCTTGGTGAACCCCAACAAATGTCTGTAAATGTTGGGTAAGGTTCCTCAAACGCCAGTAAAGGTGCGGAGGGAAACCCTCCTATGGCGCATTCGCGCCACGCACACGGTTCAGGGCTGGCTCCCCAACCTACGTGTTTTCGTA
>NZ_WJFC01000165.1 GCF_009725235.1 Scytonema sp. UIC 10036 | reverse complement strand
CTTGTAATCCTTACTGGGCTTTCATTACAGTCATTATTGATATCAATTCAGCATTAAGGATAAAATGCGTGACTATAAGCGACTGTAAGCCTTGATTTTAAAGGAAAGTTATCGACTGTAATTGAAAATTAGCCCAGTAAGTATGGAAGAGCCCAAATTTCAACAGGTACTAATCCGTTTGAAACCTGGATGTTAGCAAATGGCTATTCTCAGGAGATTATCGACCAAATTTATGAAGTCATTGATAGCTGGCTTGTCAAGAACGGATTACGTTTTTCCAAACACCTTACTGACCCCAATTTAAACTAGTCTAAACCTCAAGTCGTAGTGTCATTTCACATTCATTTGCTCCATTTGTCCCATGCAGCCTTCGCCAATGATTGCGATGACTTCTTCGCGGATTGCATCGGTTGCCTGAGAATCTGAAACAAAAACTGCGATCGCTAGATGTTGTCCATTCGGCAGCGTCACGAGTCCCACATCATTGGTTGCAGCCGTCACGCCATTGACGGTAGCTGAAGTACCTGTTTTGTGTGCTACAACTGTTCCCTTAGGCAACAGTCCCTTAATACGGTTTGGACCTGTCGAAGTCTCTATCATCCTCAAAAATCGCGTAAGATTATAGAAAATAATTTGGGGAATCAAACAGAATTAAAACGACGCCAACGGGATGACGCATACGTGGAAACAGTGGTCAACCAAGCTTGTCGCTCCATCACATTTCAAGCTAAAACTCTCGGCGTCGAAAGTTTAGTAGAGTCAATACGCTCAACTAAAAAGCTATCTAAACGAGCTAAAAATCGTTTAGATAAATGGGAAAAAGGCACTGTTGCAGATCGTCTTACCCATTGGTCGGCACGTCACAGAACTCAGATCTGCTGGGTTTCTGCTGCGTATACATCGCAGATTGATAATCGGAATGGTACGTTACTGGGTACACGTTGTCGAGATCAATTCTTCACCTTTGATGGGGTTGTATTCCAATCCGACCATAATGCAGCGATCAACCTCAGGCATCGTATGACGGATTCCGCGATTACGCAGTTCATGCCTTACAAACAAGTTCAAGCTGTCTTATTAGAGAGAACTGCTCGTTTCTTGAATGCAATGGGTCTGACATTACAGGACGCTGTTGACCGTTTGTGGTTAGACATTAAGCACACCCAATGTGAGGCATTTCAGAAACTCCTACACGGATTGTAGGAACGTCTAGTTAAGGAATAGGGGGAGAGGAAGCCAACCTCGTTATTGATTCCACAGTTTCAGGTGAATCACAAACCCCTACCGTATCAGACAGCAATTAAAGGGGAGTTAAGGTTTTCTCCCCCGACACAAACCTTCGCGCCTAGATACCTTGAGTAGAAATGTGTAGGTTTAGTGAATCCGTAAGTCCTGATAATTTGTTATGTTTTACTGTCCACTTCGTGGCTTACAAGGTCACTTAACGTATTCAGGCGAACAGGGGGCTGATTCGGAAGCTCAACTACAATAGTTAGATTGCCGCCTATAGCATCAATGTAGTTCCTCAAAGTAGACAGCAACATATCAGACTCTCTTTCCAGGCGTGACACGTTAGATTGCGGCATTCGCAAGCTTCGTGAAATTTCCGCCTGTGTTAGCCCTGCGGCTTTTCGTAGTTCCTGCAAAGTGAGATATTCAGTTTCTAATTCTTCAGCTCGAGCTTGTATCCGTTGCTTGCGCTCGTCTGGCAAATTATCCCATATACTTTGCAAAATTTTCCCTTTAGTCATTGGTTTTCCTCCTTTAACTGGGTCAAATGATTGTCGAAGCGTTCATCGGCCTTTTTGATAAGCTGCTTGTAAAACCGTTTCTCACTCACCCCAGATTTATCACCAGCGACAAGCAGAATTGCTTGTCGTTTCGGATCGAATGCAAATGCAGCTCGCCAGACACCGTTGTCCGCTTTAAACCGTAGCTCTTTCATGTTTGTATACTTAGAACCATTGAGTGTGTCCACATGGGGCCTGTTTAGCTGCGGGTCGTACTTTTCCAGCAACGCCACTTCTGCTAATAAAGCATCTTGCACCGCCTCGGAAAATTCCAAGAACTCTTGTGCAAATAAAGGATACAATTCAACGTTCCAACACATACCAATACGTTATCATTTATGATATATATCGTCAATGATATTATTTTTAGGTTTTTTTGTATGGCAATACCTTCGCCAATATAGAAGCCTAGACCAATTTTGCCATTTTTGCCTCGTACACAAACTTTTGCCATTTTCAACGAAAATCTCTTATCCATGTGTATTCTTGCGGTTAAATGTCAGAATCTCAATGTCTTGCTCTGCAGGCTATTGAAGAAAAATTCCTTCCGGAAAACCTGAGGCTGTTTTTTAAGGAAGAGTGATTTTTGCCAAGGAACAAAAGAACGGGCTTTCATCATTAAAACACCACCACTTTACCCTTCAAAAATGGCGAAGGTATTGAAACATATGTCCGGGTGCATGAGTCATAGCGAATTCAGGCTTGGCTTGAAGAATTCAGTTTGAGTCGTGACTCCACAAGCCCAAAAAACAGGAACTTCATTATCACCAAGAGTAACCGCATTCCCATAATCTGGACTTCCCAAATCTTCAATCCCTATTACTCCTGGGTCAATACAGTTCGGTTAAGCGAATTACAAAACGTGAAACCTCTTCATCAAAATCTGCTGAAGGGGTAACAAAGTTATGAAATGTGATTTGTCCTCATGTGACAGCGTATATGCTATCATAACGGCATGGCTATTAAAATTGTAGTTGACACCAGCGTTTTAATCAGTGCGCTTATTAGCTCTACAGGTTCTAGTAGAGAACTAATTCGACGCTGCTTAAAAGGCAAATATCAGCCTTTAATGGGAAACACTTTATTTTCTGAGTATGAGTCAGTCATCGGGCGAAAAGAAATTCTTGCCAAATGCCCTTTAACTAGTGTAGAAATTTCTGCTTTACTCGCATCATTTTTGAGTGTGAGTGAGTGGATTTCTATTTACTACCTATGGCGACCTAATTTAAAAGATGAGGCTGATAACCACTTAATTGAATTAGCGGTTGCTGGTAATGCTCAAATTATTGCCACTCAAAATATTAAGGATTTCCAAAATTCACAATTGTTATTTCCGAATTTAGCAATATTAAAACCAGAAGAAATTATCAGGAGTTGAATTAAGAATGGCTACTTTAACTATTCGTTTACCAGACGAAAAACACAACAGGTTAAAAGAACTTGCTCAAGCCAAAGGAATAAGTGTCAATAAACTGATTGAAGAATTATCGACCTTAGCTCTAGCGGAATTTGATGGCTACACCAGATTTAAAGCAATGGCTGCAACTGGCAATTCAGAGGAAGGCTTAAAAATATTAGCGAAACTTGATACTTTGTTTATAGACCAAAATCAGTAAATAGCTCATATGTTTTTTTAAGCATCGTGCAAAACTTTAACTGGTAAATTCTTTTGCCAAGGCTGGAAACGCGGCGAACGCGCTGTAAAATTCTCTTCCGTCAGGCAGCAAAGAATGACTATTATTCTTGAAGCGATAGAAAAGCACACTGTATTACAGCAAGAAATAACCTAACAATTCGCTTGGAGAAACAAGTTCGCTAACCCATAAGAATTTAATAAAGCACTGTAAGAATCACAAAAGCAGTCAAACATTAGAACTAAGTACGCTTTATGACTTTAAATACAAAAGCTCTTCGTCCTTTAAATCACTGACAAACATATGTCCGGGTGCATGAGTAATGGCGAAGTCAGGCTTTGCTTGAAGAATTGCAGTTTGAGTCGTGACTCCACAAGCCCAAAAAACAGGAACTTCATTATCGCGAAGAGTCACCGCATTCCCATAATCTGGACTCCCCAAATCTTCAATCCCTATTACTCTTGGGTTTCCAATATGCACGGGAGAACCGTGTGCTTTGTAATAGCGACTCGTGACTTCTACAGAGCGAACGACATGATGTGCGGGTAAAGGACGCATGGAAACAACTAAGGGGCTGGAAAAGGTTCGACTGGGAATACATTGAATGCTTGTTTTGTACATCGGAACATTTTTCCCTTCTTCTATATGACGTACTGATAGCCCAGCATTGAGCATGGCATTCTCAAAGGAAAAAGAGCAACCAATGAGAAAGGCGACTAAATCGTCTCTCCAAAATGGTCTGATATCTGTTGTTTCCTCAACGAGTTGACCTTGGCGAAAAATTCTATAGCGTGGTAAATCCGTTCTAATATCAGCACCAGGAGCAATCAGTTTAGGTTCGGGAGATCCGACTTCTGTGACATCAAGAATGGGACATGGCTTGGGGTTTCGCTGACAAAACAGCAGAAATTCAAAGGCTAGATCGTAGGGCAATACAACTAAGTTGGCTTGAACATATCCTAGAGCAAGCCCAGGTGTAGGAGCTTTTAACTCACCAGTTCTACATTGCTGACGGATTTCGGAAGGAAGTGTAGAAATTGACATTATTGATTCTCCTATGTAAGTTTGCGACACGTGGTGTATTACTGATTCTCTTGGTAAATAGAGGTTTCAGTGTTGTTTTTACCCCACCCTAGCCCTCCCCTTGCAAAGGGGAGGGAACTGGAAATTCAATTTCCCCCCTTTATAAGGCTACGGTGTACACACAAGTCTGAAATAACTAAGAAACCGAGGTTTTAGTCTTAGTTTTACCCCACCCTAGCCCTCCCCTTGTAAAGGGGAGGGAACTTGATTTTCCATGGCGAAGGAACTTGATTTTCCTTTTCCCCCCTTTATAAGGGGGGATTAAGGGGGGTAAAGCACCTTTAAGAGGAGGGTAAAGCCCCAAACCCACCACCTCCTGGCGTCTCGATCGCAAAAACATCACCGGGCTGCATTTGAACTTCTGCTTTGCTACCAAGGGATTCAATCGTCCCATCACGTCGCACAACAGAATTGCATCCAACCGCCCCCGATTCACCACCCGCCAACCCAAACGGTGGAATCACTCGATGACCTGATAAAATCGCTGCTGTCATAGCTTCCCGGAATTGAATCCTGCGAATGACTCCATGACCACCTCTATATTTACCATGACCGCCACTATTAGGACGGATTGCAAACTCTTCCACTAAAACTGGAAACCGCCACTCCAGCACCTCCGGATCGGTCAACCGCGAATTCGTCATATGCGTCTGAACCGCGTCAGTTCCGTCAAAATCAGCACCAGCCCCAGAACCGCCACAAATCGTTTCGTAATACTGGTGTTGCTTGTTGCCAAAAGTAAAATTATTCATCGTGCCTTGAGATGCTGCCATTATACCTAACGCACCATATAATGCATTCGCGATCGCTTGGGACGTTTCCACATTACCTGCAACCACAGCAGCCGGATAGCGCGGATTGAGCAGACTGCCTTCTGGGATAATAATCTCCAATGGCTTGAGACAACCTGCATTCAGTGGAATATCATCCTCAACCAATGTCCGAAATACATACAGCACAGCCGCTTTGCAAATTGCCAATGGTGCATTCAAATTGGTGGATTGCTGGGGTGAAGTACCCGTGAAATCAACACGAGCAGAACGGTTGTGGCGATCGATGGTAATCTTGACACAAATAATACTACCATCATCCATTGAATACGTGAAACTACCGTCTTGTAGCACATCAATTGCCCGTCGCACTGCTTCTTCAGCATTATCTTGAACGTGTTGCATATAAGCTTCCACAGTTGCTAGTCCGTAATGCTCGACCATGCGGTGAAGTTCTTGCACGCCTCGCTCATTAGCAGCAATCTGTGCCTGAAGATCGGCTAAATTTTGACTGGGATTGCGAACTGGATAATTCCCTGCACGCAACAATTCCAGTATATTTGTTTCTTGAAAACGTCCTTGCTCGACAATTTGCACGTTATCTAGTAAGATACCCTCTTGGTCGATGGAAGTGCTGTGAGGTGGCATTGAACCGGGTGTAATACCGCCAATGTCAGCGTGGTGTCCCCGTGACGCAACATAGAATAGCGGAGTAGTAGAGTCAGGGACAAACACCGGAGTAATCACTGTTACGTCTGGCAAATGCGTCCCTCCATTATAGGGATTATTCGATACGTAAGCATCTCCGGGTTTCAGAGTTTTTCCTTTAGCTTGAATTAAACTGTGTACGCTTTCGCTCATGGAACCTAAATGCACTGGAATATGAGGTGCATTAGCAACAAGTTGTCCTTGTCGATCGAAAATAGCACAGGAGAAATCGAGCCGTTCTTTGATATTGACTGAGTAACTGGTGTTTTGCAGTGTAATGCCCATTTCCTCTGCAATTGCCCGTACCAAATTGTTGAAAATTTCCAAGAGAACGGGGTCGGGAGTCGAGGAGGAAGGAGCGATCGCAGATGGATTTGATTCCATTTCATTCTTTAACTTCTGGCTGTCATCCTTTGTTAAAATCAGGTGATTTTGTTGAGTTAATTGTGCATACCATCCCGGCTCGATGACATTTGTTCCTGTAGGTTCAATAATTAAGGCAGATCCGGTAATGCGATCGCCTGGTCTTAAATCGTGGCGTTGATAAACAGGTGTATCGTGCCAATTACCTTTAGTATAGATTTTAACAGTATCAATTGGTTCGAGCGGTGCTGTTCTGCTAGATGCAACCGTTGGTTCTTTAATCTCGCCACTTTGTCCAACTGCTTCCACTGAAGCTGCTTCAACAATCAGTGCTTTATCAGGCATTGTGAAGCCATAGCGTTGATAATAAGCTTGCTCAAAGCGTTCTCGTAAAATAGCACAACGAGCCTCGTTAGGTAAAACTTCCTCCGAATTGCCAAAATCTACCACCAATGCGGAATCTGTACCTGCATAGCGTAAATGGACTTTGAGCAGAACTTGAATTTGAGAGCGATCGATACCCTGTTGCATCATGTCAGCGTACCCTTCGGCGGAGAGTGCGTTCAGCGTTTGAGCTAACCCAGGGATCGCGTCATGAGTTAATTGAACTTCCACTGCCTTTTCTTTGAGCGATCGCACATCCGCTAAGCCGATACCATAAGCAGAGAGGACTCCAGCATAGGGATGAATGAAAATTGAAGTCATACCCAGTGCTTCGGCAATCAAACAAGCGTGTTGTCCCCCCGCACCACCAAAACAGCACAGCGTATATTCCGTAACATCATAGCCTCGCTGAATGGAGATTTTCTTAATAGCAGTAGCCATTTTATCGATTGCGATGGCTAAAAATCCCTCGGCAACTTGTTCCGGTTTGCGCTGACTTCCTGTCTTTTCAAAAATTTCTGTAGCCAATTGAGCAAAGAGGTTCCGTACAATCTCAGTGTCTAGTGGTAAGTTCCCTTCAGTACCAAACACAGCAGGAAAGAACGGAGCTTGAAGTTTACCCACCATCACATTGCAATCCGTCACTGTTAACGAACCACCCCGACGGTAGCAAGCGGGACCTGGATCTGCACCCGCAGACTCAGGACCGACTCGGTAACGATAACCGTCGAAGTTGAGAATTGACCCGCCTCCGGCTGCGACTGTATGAATTGACATCATCGGTGCGCGTAACCGTACTCCTGCAACTTCCGTTTCAAAAGTGCGCTCGTACTCCCCGTTAAAGTGCGAAACATCAGTGGATGTCCCACCCATGTCAAATCCAATAATTTGATGAAAACCCGCCATTGCACTGGTTTTTACCGCTCCAACAATGCCACCAGCAGGTCCCGATAAAATGCTATCTTTGCCTTGAAATCTGTTAGCTTCAATCAATCCTCCATTGGACTGCATAAACATCAAACGCGGGGAGGAAGAAGGAGTCCTTGCATTGTCATCTTTTCTTAGTTCTGCAGCCACCTGGTTTACATATCGCCGTAGAATTGGGGATAAGTAGGCATCTACAACAGTGGTATCGCCTCGACTAACCAGCTTCATGAGGGGGCTGACTTTGTGAGAGACAGAGATTTGGGTGAAACCAATATCGTTCGCTAATGCTGCAATTTGTTGTTCGTGGTTGGGGTAACGGTAGCCGTGCAGAAATGCGATCGCACAAGACCGAATGCCATCATCGTATGCCGATTGGATTGATTGAATCAGGGCTTCGTTAATCTGAACTGGAATTAATTCTTCTCCTTGAGCAGTATAGCGTTCTTGGACTTCAATGACCCGCTCATAAAGCATTTCAGGAAGTACAATGTGACGAGCAAAAATGTTTGGACGGTTTTGATAGCCAATGCGTAGAGCATCTCGAAACCCTTTAGTTATCAGCAGAAGAGTGCGATCGCCCTTACGCTCTAACAGCGCATTCGTCGCCACCGTCGTTCCCATCTTAACTGCTGCAATTTGTTCTGTCGGAATGGGTGCATCTGATGGAATTCCTAAAATCTCCCGGATACCTTGAATTGCTGCATCGTTATAGCGTTCTTTATTTTCAGATAAGAGTTTGTGAACGATGATTTCGCCATCTGGACGTTGCGCCACAATGTCAGTAAACGTACCGCCGCGATCGATCCAAAATTGCCAACCAGAGCGATGGGAATTATTGATTGGTAAGTGCTTGATGCGATCGAGATTCATCCTGACTTCCCTCCATTATTGCAAAGCCCGACTATGTTCTATAACTTATACAGCACAATATTTTATATAGTAAAATATGCCATACTATAATATGAGAAAACATATAATTGTAAATGACCTATGGATTCCCAACATCTGAAAGGCAAAATTTGGAACTAAGGCACAGTAAAGGCATTAGCTCATCCTACCAATCTGTGGGATATTATAAAGAGGTCTACAAAAGTCAAATAAGCATTAATCGGGAGCAGCATATGCAAGCAATTCTTTTAAGCCGCGAAGAAGTTGCGCGTCGGGCAAAGCAACTGTACGAGGGCGGAATCCGTCAAAAGGTCGAAACCGAGGAAAACATTGGCAAGATGGTTATCATCGACATTGAAACAAGCGATTATCAAGTCGATAAAACTGGACTGCAAGCATCACTTAATCTCAGTAAAAAGCATCCAAATGCCAGACTCTTCGGAATTCGCATTGGTTATAACGTTGCTGTCTCATTTGGTGGAGTCATGGAGCGTGTCTCCAAGTGATTTCTGGGATCGTGACGGATAGATATGCAACAGTGGCACTAACATTTTTGCTGCCGAAATTTAATATGCTGGTCATCATGTTGCATTCTTGACTGATGAACACTTTTACTGCGCCAAAATCAGGCTGAAAAAAGCTAGGAAGTGTTTATTTTGCAACTGGAAACAATCGGTGAAAACAAGCTCTATGACAAGCAACTTTCTCAACTCGCTCGACCTCAGTCAACAGTGGAATAAAACGCTGGTGTTCTCCAGTCGGCAGATGAACTGGAATGGCGTTTTGGTTGAGCAGTGCCAAAGTCCTGCTTCATCTTTTGAAATGGAACTCCCTGCCTTATCGGATCACTGGCTCTACTTGCACACAGGACAACCCGCTCCTTTAATTCAGAAACGGGACAATCGCTTGCATGAATCAATCCTTTACAAAGGGGATAACTTCTTTGTTCCGGCTGGAGAACCGAGCTATTGGTGTCAAGCTCCAGATATGAGTGATGTTATTTGCGCTCCGCTGCACATTTGCTTAAAACCGGAATTAATTAGACAAGTTGCTGCAGCCTCCGACATTGATTCAAAACGGTTCGACCTCGTGCATTGTTTCGGTCAGCAAGATATGCAACTTCATCAGATTGGAATGCTGATGTTTGCTGAGTTGCGATCGGGTGGCTTGATGGGTCAATTATATGTTGAATCGTTGACGAATTACGAATTACGAACTACGAATTGGAGCGAAGCGACTTGACGCTGCCCTGCTACACGTTTACCTTTGACAGTAACAAATTGAACAGATTGCAAAGCTTCTAACCCACTATTCATAAAATTGATTGGAAGATAAGGGTGAGATGGGTGGAGAATGCAGTTTTTAAATCACACCTCAAATTCAAAGTGACAGACAACTACGGTGTACAAACAAGTCGAATTTACCCCACCCTAGCCCTCCCCTTAGAAAGGGGAGGGAACTGGAAATCTAGTTTCCCCCCAATCTATCAGAGGGATTAAGGGGGGTAAATCTAACTTGTGTAAACACTGTAGCCCCTTAAAGTTGCAAAGCTTAACTACGTTCTATACTTGTACAGCACAATACTTCATATAGTAAAATATGAGATATTATAATACGGTAACACATATAGTTTGGGCTTGCCTGTGAACTTTCAACATCTCAATCATCTTGAAGTGCGGCAAATTTACAATTTTATGGCAGTGGTGCAGGCTGGAAACAACTTCACTGAGGCAGCAAAGCGTCTTGGAATTCATCAGCCCAACCTGACCCAAAGTATTCAGGCACTGGAAAAATCGTTGAGTGCCAATTCAAAAACATCAGATATAAAACTGTTCGATCGCACCAAACGCCCCATCGAATTAACTGAAGCAGGTAAGGCTTTCTTAAAAGAAGTACAGTTAGCTCTCATGCACTTCGAGCGAGCGATCGCACAAGTACAACAAGCAAGTCTTGGTCAAATTGGACGTTTAATCCTTGGTCTCAACAATGCTGTCGCAAACAGTATTCTGCCCGAAGTGTTACAAGAGTTTCAGAAACAATTTCCTAATGTGGAACTAGAATTGCGCGAAGTCAAAATTCAACAAGAGATTCAGATGCTCAAGAATTGTGAATTAGATGTGGTGTTTCAACGCTCTCCCAGTTTTGATAGGAATGACCCAGATTTAGAGTCTCAGATCCTTCTCAATGAATACTTTGTTGTTGCATTACCAACCAATCATAATCTGGCTAAGCAAAAGAATACTGAGATTTCTCTAAAAGCATTAGCAAATGAGACGATTATCTTGCCTCCACTTGACGTGCTGCCTTTTTACGGAGAAGTCATTACCTTATGCAGAAAAATAGGTTTTGAGCCTAAAATTGCGTCTAATATTAGAGTCACTGGAGTTGTTGTACTTTTGAGTTTAGTGGCATCAGGAAAAGGTATATCTATTCTCCCCAACCATGTCCAAATTCTTCACCGCGAAGGAGTTATCTATAAAGTGCTGAAAGATGCAACACTCACTCGACAAATTGCTGCTGTTTGGCGAAAGAAAAATTCATCAATGGTATTACCAAATTTTCTCAAGGTAATTGAGGAGATTATATACCTGCGCGATGCTTGGTGAGAACCATCATGTCCAAGCTATCCGCCTTTCTCATCGTTGGCAGTTGGATTATGGTCGTTCTCTGTGCCATTACTACGGTTTATATGGCTACGAACAAAGATTTAAATCGTTATTTTTCTTGCAGAAGGCAAGCGTATCAATAGTTTCTCAGCAATTCTAAATTTAGGACAACGTAATGCTTTGAAAGGTACAGCCCATAAATTTTTAGTTTTTTTCTAGGCATTTTGGCTCCCTAACACTCGGTTTTGAGACCCCACTTATTCCAAAAGCTGTTAATTTGGGTTTTATTCTGATAAAAATTCTCAACTGCTTACCGGGAAATCAAAGTAAAATGCTTACGCCAGTTCAAATTTAGAATTGCTGATAGTTTCTATTGTCTAGAATAAAAACAGATTTGAATGCTAGAATTATGCGATCGCTATGCTATTTTTATGTTCTACAAAAATTTAAAAGAAAAAGACCGTCCGCAAAGTGCCTGTGTAAATCGTGTTTGCTTGCGAGTTTCCAGGGTCGGTAATAACCTGCAATATTGGCGAAACTGATATGTTATCGTTGATTGGTAATTTATAAAATGTTATTAGCAAAGCTGTTTTTATCTACGTAATCGGAAGCAAAGCCTTGGGGGAAGACAGAAACGCGGAAGTCTTCAAATAGCAGGAAAGTGTAACTGAGTCGGTAGAGGTTGAAGCTAGAACCAGCACCGGAGTAATCTAGGGTACTGTTGACTTGTAAGAAGGTGTTAATTTCTCTGGTAGTAGCGATCGCATCAATCAAGTTTTGACGAATTCGCAAAGCTTCTTCCTGCGATCACTAATGTAAAATTAATTTTGCCAAAGCGCTTAACAGGCAGAAAAATTGTGCTCCCGTTTTTGCTTGCACCAACGCTTAGGTAAAGTTGACTTGCATCACCACATCATTAAAATCGCGATCGCCACCACCAAACAAATCTTCAAATCCGAACTTGTTATCTCCTAGCAATCGGAGATGATCGATTTTATCAGGGTTCGCGCCCAAGTAAGCAAAGTAAGCAAGTGGACCATTATCAAACTGATTATTGGGATTCTGGCTAAGAAATGCCTCTAAGCTGCCATTAGCAATAATATATGGTGCTAACAAAGTACTGCCATTGAATTGACTAGTAGTATTCCGAGCAAGGCTAAGGACGTTTCGTTGAAGTGCAGCTTGTGCATATCCCGCATCTCCCGGTCGAAGATTCCCAACAAGCCCTGTTTCATCATCAATGGTATAAAAGCCGACTAAATTATCATAAACTGCCTCGCTGTTGACCGCAATGTTAGCTTGTACAGTAGATGAATTTCTAAGATCGACTAATTCTCCCTCTTGCTTTCCTTGTAAAACTGTTCCAAGCGCTAGTGGTGTATCGGTCAATTCAACAGTCATCATTAGGTCGTTATAATCCTTATCATCCCCTTCTAACTGATCTTCCCAATTTAAGGAAAAACTATTGTTGCCTGAGTTATAAATTTGTACCTGTGAAAAAGCATTACTGTCTCCAAAGTTGGAAGCAAACAAAACATTAGAAAATGTGCGTCCTGCTTCTAGGTCAGATAGTACTTGGTCAGTGGTACTGTTTTGTACCAGGTAAAACATTAAGCGAGTATCATTTGCATCAAAGCTAAGGGTGCGATTGGAGCCAGACACATCCCCTTTTGGGAGGGCTGAGAAAACAACTTGCGATCGTTCCAAAGCGGTTTGTAAATATCCAGGCTGACCGGGACGAATACCGTTAATAGTGCCTTGATCGTCATTAACGGCAAACACGCCTACTTCGTTAATAAAACTGGCTTCACTGGAGGAAAGATTAAATCGTAGTTTTTGTGAACCGCCCTCAAGTAAGAATAAGTTGTTAACACCATTTTTGAGAGCCTTTTGTTGTAAGGGAGTAGGTGAAGGATTATTGCCAGTGTCATTACCCCCATTTATTACTGCTGGAGGATTATTACCAGTGTCATTACCCCCATCTACTACTAGTGGAGGATTGCCAGTATTACTACCCCCATCCATTACTGGTGGAGTTGGATTGTTAGTATTACCTCCCTCTTCAACTCCAATTTCTGGTGGGCGAACTGTTCCTAGTGTACCACCTTTAATAAATACAACAGAATCCAATAGTCCATCTCGGTCATCTTTGACATTAATAACCAAGCTATTTTTAGAATTTGGAATTAAATTTCCTTCAAAAATAAATGGCTTAGTGTATCCATCTAGTTTCGTAGTACTATTAGCAGGTCCACTATCTACTGAATTGTATATGAAGTCAGGATCGTAACCACTAAATGGATTAGGAACTATGTTATTAACCGAAACCGCTTTGCCACTTCTTAATTTAGCAAGGTTAATACCATTTAATGACAAACTAAAAGAGTCATTAAATTGTCCACCATATTCTACAAATTCTTCAGAACCAAAAACATACTGAAAAAATAGTTTTTCTGCTGTACTATCAGCATCAAAGTCAATTTTAATGCTGATAGAGTCATTGGTGTTACCAGGGAAACCAAAATCAGTACTCAGATCTTTCTGTCCAGGAGAATCAAACCCTCCATCAATTGTGTTGAAACCCTTAATATCAGTAACTTTTCCAGTACTCACCACAATCCCTGAAGATAACAAAAAAGGGTCGTACTTGAAAGTACCAAAGGCTCTTCCATCTCCTATTAAACTTATTGTGAATTTACTTAAACCTTTTGTTGTACCTAATAAAGCTTTGAGTAATTCAGAGCCATTATTGTTTTGATCGATTATGAATGGTGGCATAAAGTTTTGTGACGTTGGAGTGTTATTTTTAGCTATAATTGGAACACTATTCAGTTGAGGTAAAATTCTTTAGACTGATTCACAAGCGGAGTTTTCGAACTGAGCAAGTCCTTCATCTGATTAATTTTTGTTCAAAATCCTGGTTTTTTGCACTTTCGCATTATTCCTGTTATCTCAGAATTACAGGGGGGGGGCCAACGAAGCTAAAATACTTTTCTGTGCCTGTAAGAGTAAGGTTGATATTTCCTTGGATGATAGCTATCAAATCATCCTGATTGCGTGTTTTTGTAGTTCCACTATATAGAAATACACCCTCAGGAAAACCAGCAATTGGAACATCAGCAGAATCGGTAGGAGGTTGATTTGGCAACAAGTAATAGTCGTTATTAAATCGATTGTTCTGACCATAGAGTTGGATGATATCCCCCTCATCTTGATTGAAGTCCTTAATCAAAACATAGTGTTCGTTATTATTAGTATAGAAAGAACTATTTTGATCTCCAAGGATAAATTTATCTGCTCCAGCACCTCCAGTTAGTGTATCTCTGTTCTCTGGCAGGTTATATGATATTTGGATCGGTAAAGACCGTTGAGACACTGGTGCTAGTCCATTTCCACTAGGTATAGATAGTATATTTTCGCTTTGCGGAATTGGAAGGCTCTGCTGCATGACTCTTACATTGTTAGTCACTTTTTCTGAAGAGCCAGCATTATTGGTTCCAATTAGAACATCATCACCGTCACCACCCATAAGTTGATCTTTACCAAAACCACCAATCAGTATGTCATTACCATCACTTCCATCAAGCAAGTCATCTCCGTCGCCACCAGTAATAGAATCATCGCCAGCACCTAGTAGCAGAACATCGCTGCCTGAACCACCAATAATTGTGTCATTTTGAATTGTTCCAACAATAAAAAGGCGTTCTATATTGACAAATTCAACAGCATCTTGAGTACTGCCATTCTTAGTATTTCTAGAGATCAAACCAGAACCATTGACAATATTTTGGAATCCTCCAGTAATTCCTTTCCCGTAATCATTAGCAGAATAGTCTAAAGTAAGGCTGTCTGTACCAAAACTACCATCAACAAAATCTGTTTTGCCACTACTCAAACCTGGGTTGATGTCATTGTTTTGAGCATCGCCAGTCAATCTATCTCCATATTTCGAGCCAATGAGATTTTCAATTGTAGATCTTTCTGGTATCAAGGATGTAAACGTATCGCCTTCTGCATCCCCATTAGAACCTATACCCTGAAACAAGTTGACAATAACAAAGTTACTTGAGTCCTGATAACTGGCAGTATCACCTCCGCCTAAATTTCCAGCTTGCACTAGCTCTATGGTCAAGTCTGCCCGTAGTGTACTATTGTTTATTCCGCCATTCAAGTCATCTCCTCCCGCACCGCCTATGAGTGTATCGTCTCCTTCTTCACCTAAAAGATTATCATCACCATCTAGACCACGAATGATGTTGTTTTGGAGGTCGCCGCTCAAAATGTCTTTGTAGAATGAACCCTCTAAGTTTTCAAAAGAACTTTCTTCTTGTTTTGGTTCTGGAATGATAATGTTTGGAGGGGGAACTTCTTTTAAATCCATTTTTGACTTAATATTGTTATATGGTATTACTTGACGATGTTTAAATGAATCGCCCTGAGCATATCCACCAATACCTTTTACTCCCGGTTGCAAATCAACTTTGACTCCGGCATCTGAATTCCAATAAGAAATCCAGTCAGTATCCTCGCCACCGTCCAAAATCTCTGGAGCAGCTCCAGCCAGAACAATATCGTTACCGTCCAAACTATCTAATTCGTTAGGCTTGTCACCAAAGCTAGTATCACTTCCTACCAAAATGTCATCGTAGTATGAGCCTTGTAGTTTCTCAATATTGAGCAGGATATCACCTTCAGCCTCACCACCATAAGCTCGATTTGCCGCTAAATAAATAAAATTCCCAGTATTTACGTTAGTAAAAGATACTACTTTATTTCTCTGATTGACATAGACTGGAGCGTCTGAACTGAAGTATGAAACTGAATCATGTCCAGCTTGTCCGTCCATTGTATCGGCTCCGCGCCCACCCAGTAAATTATTGTCGTTGTTGCCACCAATTAAGGTGTCATTTCCCAGACCACCATCTAAAACAACAATATTAATGTTGCCAATTATTGTATCGTCATATCTTGACCCCTCTATTTGCTGGATATTTTCTAGTGTGTCTCCTTTTGCGTCACTTGTATTGCTACTAGGATTTAGCAAATCGATTCTAACTCCTGTTTTACCGTCAACTCCTGCTTTAGTATCTGCATAGCTTGCTGTATTATTGACTCCTCCGCCTCCATTGAGACTATCGGCACCTTGTCCCCCAACCAAAAAGTCATCACCATTTCCTCCAGTGAGTTCATCATCACCGTCTTCTCCGTAGAGTTCAGATGAAACGTTAATGCTCTCAAGAGTAATCGTGTCCTTGTTTTGACCACCGTAAATCACAACATGACTCACTTTGGAGTATTGTTTCTTATTTTCAGGTTGATCTGGATCTAAGCCAAATAAGGTCATGTCTTCGGGGCTGATAATTTCTCCTTCCTTTTTCTCTCCACCTGTATCGATGACACGGATACGGATATTATCCTCACTTGATGTTGCTCTGCGAATTAACAATCCCTGTGCTGCAAGCTTTTCAGACTGTTGTACTGGATCAAAAGGTGCGTTGTAAATCTCATTTTCAGAAGCTGAACAACCTTTAGAGAAGTCCATCAGCTTAACTCTGGCAAAGTCAAGACGTTTAGTAACAGAAAAGAAACCTAGTCTAACTTTAATAGAACCAAAAACTACCAGAGATAAACTACCGTTCGGCTCGAATAAGCATAATGGAGAAGTACTACTAATTGTGCTGGCTCTGACTTTTCCATTTTCTCCCTTTAAGTCAAAGTTAACTCCAGCATTCAACCCTCCCCCAACTCCAAACTGAACAATACCAGCTTCTGCAACAGCCTTTGCGTTTAGTTCACCATTTATTAAGAGGTTATTACCTCCATCAGGTTTACTTGCATAAAATCCATCGAAAATATCTTCAGGTTTTGTAAAATCATCATTAGTGCCTCGTTGTTCGTCTGATCCCTTAGCAAATTTTAATAGCCCTTCAGTATCAAAGCCAAATTGAACACCAGCCTTAGCTCTGAGTGAAGCTCCAAATGCAATTCCAAAGGGTCCAAGAACTGGAATTGTGCCAAACTGCACATCAGTAATTCTAAATTGGAAATCCGGTGTATTGTAGGTAACAAGAGATACATTATCTTGCTTACCTAAGAGTAAATTAACTGTATTTTTACCATCATCCAAAATTGGTAAACCGAACCCAATAGTTCTGAGTTGTTGGATAAAGTTATTGCTAGTTGCAGGACTGCTTGATAATGGTACTAGTTCTACCGATTGAGGTTTGATGATTGTATTTTCTGCCGATAATGTATTGATAGGTGTATTGCGGACATCACCACCAACAATGACAAAATCTCCTAAGGCAAATTGAATACCGCTTCCATCTTCTTTTTTGACAGCCTCAGCAAGTTCCTGAATCTTAGACAACTGTTTAATGAATTGCCTAGTTCCAGGTGACACCGCATTTTGATCTAGAAATTGGGCAAGCTCAATCAAGTTATTATTGATAAGTGGTAAACGTGTATCTAGTGCCTTGACTAAGGGTTTAAATGGAGAACTAACAGTGTCAATTTTGTCTAAGATTGGGGCAAGAAATTTGTTAACAAATGAACCAGGGTCTAATGCTACTTTATTGAAAGCAATGGTAGGAGCTTCACTAAAAGAATCAGAAGTCCAACCTAAAACGTTAAACTCAGAACTGATTGATGGCAAGACACCATTGAGAAGCTCGGTATTCAGCTTCAATTTAAGGTCAGCATTAGCTTTCAATGTTGAGTCAGGAGCAACTGTCAGGCTAGTAGTATTTGATGTCCTTACCCGTCCATTTGCATCTGCTTGATTACTTGTAATATCAGCGGAGAAATTGGCAGATAAATTACTACCATTATCTGTAGCCTTTATTTGCAGTAATCCTAAGTTACCAGTGAAATTGAGAGGTTGATTGTTTTGGTTAACAAATGGGTTCTTAATTGTAGCTGTAAGTTCACCCGGATTTTTTGTATCTATGAAGAAAGCATCAGTGTCTACACCAAATCCAATTGTTACACTGACATTCAAGTTTGGAGTAATGTCTCCCTTCAAGGAAAGACCCAATCTTGGCATATTGAGTGGTAAGCTAAAATCTTTACCAATTTTAAGTAAGAAGCTAATGCTATTAGTATCTTCTATAGCCCGAATATCACTTTGATTTTCAGGTTGTCCACCCTCGTTCAATCTAATAACTCCATCACCACTTAAATCTTGAAGTAGTCCTAATCCACCCTTATTAGTTGGACCTAAAGCCTTAAAAAGAGCTTCTTTAATAGATTGAACTGTTTTATTTTGAACCAGATCTAGTTCATTTTTTATTCTTTGCTCAACAACTTCAGTGATTAAATCATTAACATAGTGTCGTAAATTTAAGTCACCTAAGAGTGGTAAATTATTAACAGACTGTGTTTGAATAGTAGACTTAATGCTATCAAGTAATGGTTTAATTGATCCTGCCAACAAACCTAAATTAATTTCTGGTGGATTTGTAGCTGCTTCTGCTACAAATAAATGACCATCAATATTAATAACGATTGAATCATCTTGTGTTTTTAGTTGTTGCAAATGTTGAGATTCAAGTGGTTTTCCTTGAACCAATGCTGCAAAAATTTCTCCTTCATCTCCAGGCGCATCTATTAAATTGATTTGCGAATCAATAAAATGTCCAATTTCCTCCAATAGGACATTGGCGATCATTCCAGGATTGCTAGCATTCTGGTTAACATACTCTTGAGAGAGATAGATAGTGTTTGTGGTACTTGAAAAAGCACCATATGCCTGGTTAATCTCTGCTGCAGGGCGAATCTCAATTTTAGGAAGTTGCTCAAAATAACCAGATGCCCATTGTTGTCTTAAATATTCTAGAATACTTAAGTCTATTTCATTACCAAATGCAAGTGCGATATTATCAATGAAATCTGGAACTAAAGCAAATTTTTGTAGTGTATCCAATGCTTGCTCTAAATCATCCACTTTTATAGAGTTCTTAGCGAGAATTATGGTATTTAGCATTACTATTTTGTCTCCTGAATTTTCTACTGTATGCAATAACAATTTTGGTTAACTGATGTCCAAGATCTAAACCAATGTAATTTACTTAGTCGTTATTGTTTTGAAGTGATGGCGTTTCAACTCTCACAACCAACAACTCCATTATCTTTTAAGCTTTTTAACAGTTGAGATTGCACAACTGCTAGTATTACAGTTATTTCGTAATTCTTTGCAGACGTTTTGCTACCCTGGTTTCTGCTCGCGACTACTTAAAATTACAAAGAGCAAGTGTATATTTACTGCAGAAGGAAGCTGACATTATTACTTCATAGGTTATGCTTATTACCTGAGAGAAGCTAAGATGTCATCTAATTTAGTACATTAAGATTGAGTAACGACTATCGGCAAATCTAAATTTACTTATAGTGATGCAGCACAAAGGTGCTAGTCGAGGAGCAAAATTGAGACTAAGTTGGTTCTAAAGAAACTCATACCGCTACCACTAGTCAATAGTTGATGAACGGTGACGATATTTCAACAACGCTTAAGTGCCTTTGCTTTTCTGCCAATCCTCTAAAGCACCAATCACAAAACTGGCTGCAGGATGATTGAGAAATTGTTCAAAAGCTTGAGCACCACCTGTTTTTAAGGCACTAAGTACTCTTTGATATAGTTTTGGGTTACTTTCAATTCGCTTTATAGCTTCTTCAGCCACTTTCACTTTTTCAAAATAAGTATTGGTTAGGTAAGAGTTGTCCAGCTGTTCTAGTAGTCCCTGAATTTCTTGAGCGGCTTGATTAAGATTTTTCTTTTCACTAGCATATGTATTGGTTTCTTGATAGTTCCCTTCCCCCTGAATAATCGAGCCAGAATTGTTCCCATTGTATTTAAAGTAATATTGGCTACCTTGTCTTTGTTGTTCGCTCATAATTCCTCTTTACAACTGTTGATTCTAGTTGATGAGACACACTAAATATTTGGTGAGAAATATATTTGTAAAATGGCAAAATTATTACTTACTTTATTGGTACTACTACAGAAAGCTTGCCACCGCTAAAAGTAGGATAGTCACCAAAATTGACTGTAATAGTCGATGCGCCCGTATCGATAGTAGGAGTTAAAACCACGTAACCACGAGCTACTCCTGAACCAGGAACTATGCCACGCCAGTTAGTACCGCCAAAGACAGAGCTTACATCTTCATACGCATTTCCTAAGTTGTCATTTACATAAAATTTATTAAAATGAAGGTCTAATTGTTTGTCTTGACTAGTCTGATTTTCAGCTTTCATATAAATTCGCAATATTCCATCAGTTTTTTGAACTTTTTCAATAATTAACCGCATTTCGTTAACTACTTCGGACGACCACGGTCTTATAATTTCTTCTGTTCTGGGCTGTGGAGGTTGCTCTAGTTGTTTAGATGTCAGCAGTGGGGATAACTCATCGGATGGATTAGGAGTAGTTGTTGATGTTTCCTTTGAAATGTCAGGAGTATTGGATGAGGTAGGAGTAGGTGTCGGTGTTGATATTTCCCGTGGAATGTTAGATTCATTGGATGAAGTAGGAGTAGAAGTAGGTGTTGATGTTTCCCGTGGAATGTTAGATTCATTGGATGGGGTGGGAGTAGGAGTAGGTGTCGGTGTTTCTTTTTGGTCAAGCTTTGAAATACATCGTCGTATAAAGTTTTTGTTAACCCAACCGTTAACAGGATTGTTAATTTCTATAAAATCCCTTAACCGCATTCCAGTAGTTGATGTCTGCTCTCCAGAGGTTAACCGACCAACGGGTCTAGCACTTACGTTTGGTTCAGAGCGTATATTCAAGTACTGTTGAACGTTAGCAGCAATGCAATTTGGAATGGAAGGGTCTAGTGTTGGGGTTGGAGTAGAAGTAGGTACAATTGTTTGACTTGATGTAATACCAACAGGCGGTGATGAAGTAAACATTGGCACGATCAACCAGCTGCTCAAACCAGCAAAACTCGTAACTAAAGCGGGAAAATCCTCACGAGACAACTGGGCATTGTCAAGTACGACTAAAGCATTCTTTTTGTGTAAGTCTTGCTGAATTCGATTACCTGAGGGCTTAAAGGAGCGATCGCTTTCGTAGAACGCTTCAAAAAGCATCTGTTGCACATCTTCAACAGATTGCTGTGGATAAAGTCTGTAGTATACCAATCCATCAGGAAAGTGCTGTACTGAATTGACCTCTGGATGATGGGCAAGGTAACGCAAGAGAACCGATTTACCAACACCTGCTGAACCGCATAACTCTACTGTTTGTAACAACTTTAGTGCAACAATACTTTGTTTGATTTCTGCCTCTCGCCCAAACACTTCATCAAAAGGACGCGGATACTTGTGAACAGGAGAAGGTTTAGCATGTAACTGTTTGCTTGGTTTGCTTCAACAACTGCTTTGCCCGTTCTACTCTCTGTTGAATCAAGTATTGATGAGGAGCTATACCTGTAGACTGCTTGAACAGACGACAGAAATAGTACTGGCTTATATTTAATTGCTTGGCAATTCCTTTCAATGATAAATCCTTATCTAAATTTTCATTGATATAGTCTAATGCTTGTTGTAATCTGTCTTTGGGCATCCCATCTTCATATTCTTGCAGGGTATGTTTCCGGGTTGTGTAGTGTTGTAGTAAATGTGCTGATAGTGCAGTTGCCATCGAATCTGCATAGAAGCTGTTTCCACTTCCCTGTTGTAGATCTGCTTGAAGTGCTAGACAAATCTGGTAGACTAAAAAATCGACTTTCTTCGGTTCAAACACTAGCTCAACACGATCTGGATCGATCGCTTCATGGGCTACTTGAGAAACAAACGCAGGCTCAAGATAGAAATGAGTGTGTTCAATATCTTTATCCCAGGAAATTTTGGAACATAAGTGTGCTGGAAAGACTTCAATGCAGCCATCTAAAGGATCGGTCGGATGATACTGCATTTCCAATATACGGTTTTCCAAGACAAACTCTACGTTTACTGTGTGATGATGTGGCGCGATTGGAATGATGATGATATGTTGGAGGTTATAAAATTTAGGTAGTTCCCAAGCTGGTTGTCGAAAATGTGCTGCCTGAATATTGTTCCATCTCGAGTCATAACTTGTCCAAACAGCCGGATTCGGCATCAGTGGTAAAGTTGCATCTTTCTGGAAATTATCGATAACCAAAGCTTTCTCTGACATCGCTTTCTCCTGGTGCGAGTTGATTAGACTTCTTGCAAAAGTCTAAAAAGGTAAATAATTAACCGCAGATGCACGCTGATGGACGCAGATAAATTGGTAGATTTAAACGATCGCCTTTTGAGCAAGTCTCTTTAAGAACAATGCAAGAGGGTACTGTTTGGGCGATCGCATAAAACCAAACTGATACTAAAGTGAAACAAGAATGTGACAGCTAGTTGATTGAGATTAAGCTCGAGCACGGTTAACTCAATCCAAAATCCAAAATCTAAAATCCAAAATTGTACAGTTAGTTAGTAGCTTGGCAACAACAGAAATCCGCTTGAGCAACATCCTCTTCCTGAAAGGTACTCGATCTCGCCCATATGCCTGCAATTATTGTCTTGTCTAAATAAAAATCCTTGTCTTGGACAGCCAATGAAGCAATGTCTCCTATACCACTTGCGAATGTTCTTTCACCTACCTTCTGTGTTAGTGATTTTCCTTTCGAGGTAGGGTAAAATTTTCCAAATTCTCCACAAGCCTGGGAGCAAGTTTGCTCATTTCCTCGATCCAAGGTAGTCGAGCCTCTGTCATACACAAAATTCCGACGAACAGCGCCGACGAGTCCAGGAGCAGTGGCAATTTCAAAGCCGTCTGGTGTAAATGTACCTGTATAGTTCGTCCGATAAGGGTGCTTCGCTAAACAATAAGCTTCTGCTGTGGCTGTTGTATAGTCTGACCACCCTGGAATTGGTGTTGCTGCTTTAGAGAGTTGCATGGTCAGTGCAGTGCATACAATAAACGTAAGAAAGCCTAGTACTATTAACAACAATCTTTTCATGTGTTCTCCAAAAGTTGGAACCGATCGCCGTTGCTGTTACTGTCAATTTAATTCAGAGGCAGAAAAACTCTGATAAATTGATAACCTCTGAAACTTTACATTTAAGAAGTTACACCAAAATATTTGTTTCGGCAACTACCTGAGTGTTAAGAATTCCAAATATACCTTTGTATTACTCTGAAAAACTCAGAATTAGTATGTAACCTAGTGTATAAGGGATAAACTAAAGCCTGACAACCGGGCTAAGAACTAGTCCGTCGGCGCGGACTCTGTTTGTGTAGCCGTGATTTCTCATCTTCCACTAAGATAGATAACAAGGCAACGCTTATAATCAACTATGTCAACTACTATTACTGATATTGGTACTCTCATTACCCTTCACCCTGGAATTCATGGGGGCTGTCCGATTATTGCTGAAACTGGTGTCACAGTGCGGCGAATTGCTATCTGGTATAAACAAGGCTTGAGAGCAGAAGAGATTGCTGCACGGATTGGGCATTTAAGCATTGCACAAGTTTATGCGGCATTAACGTACTATCATATAAATCGAGAAGAAATTGATAATGATGTTGCTGAAGAAGAAGTAGAAGCTGACCGGATAGAGTCATTACATAGAGCTAGCAGACAGTCATGAGTCGAATTCGTTTGTATATGGACTGGCTAGGGGAATAAATAACTGAAAGAGCTATAAATTTACGCTATCTGTAGTGTAGAAGGCTCTGGTAAAGGCTTACCGATTTGCTCATAGGCGTACACTAAATCTTCTAAAATTTCCTTAGCGTTCTCAAGTGCTTCTTCATAAGTTTCCCCGTGTGTCCGAGCGTATTTCCCCCATTCCGGCAAACTAGCAACATATGCCAGATCTTCCTCAGACCACTGAATCAAAATGCTATATTTCATTATTATCCATTCCCTTGCTCTAACTGCTCTAGTTCTTCTAATGCTGTTATTACGTCTTTTTCCTGGTAAAGTTTTGCATCTTTGCCATCTTTGCCAGAAAGAACTATAGGATTTGGCAAAAGTGGATGACTCCAGTAGGAATGACTCCCTTTCCCCCGTTTAGGCAACAGTGTAAATCCTGCTTTCTGCAACATCTGTTTCAATTCTCTTACTTTTTTGGGCATATTACTGAATATAACAAAGCAACTAGAGCGATCGCCCAACCCACTAACCCAAATATTGCTAAGCAAGTGATACTCTAACCTAAGTGGCATAGGCGACAGAAAACAAATAATACCACACCATATATCTTCCCTAACTTAGACCACTCACTAAAATCTTCAAATGCACTCGGTTCAAATACTACTCTTCTATTCATTCGATATTTTCTACATCAACCTGAATCAAATTAGATCCATTCTTAACGTTTTCTATCGCACGTAACAATCTTTTTCTATTAGCTGGTGAAGCCATCAAGTAAGCACTTTCATCAACTTCGTATACAACAATCTCAATCTCTTTCTCATAATAAGTCGCTTTCAATGCGTTGATAAAACTTTGGTCTAATTCACTGGTATTTAAACGATAAACTGTATGCATAACTTTAAGTGCTTTTGCCTACTCGATTTCAGATTATAGTCTATTGGCTCTGAATTATAAGATTTCTAAATTAGCCTCTGTATTACTCCAGAAAACTCCGAAATACTATGTAAACTGAAGTATACGGATGGATAGGAGGAAAGGCGGATGTTCCCACGCGACTTTCTGGCGCAAATGGCTCGTAACTACGAACTCTCTAAAGAGCAGGAGGAGGTTTTTCTGCTTCGCTACGGCGAGAAACTGAATTATCACGATATCGCTAAGAAGTTAAATACATCTGAAGGCGCTTGCTTGAAGCGGATGGGACAAGTGTACAACAAGTTTAAAGTGAGTGGTAGCAGTCGCGGTAAGGAGAATCGACTCCGAATTTTTCTCGCCGAGCAATTACAACATGGTGTAACACAACCGTCTTCAGAGTCAACTGCTTTTACAGAAACTCCTCAAGATTCACAATTTGTAACTGTAGTTCCTTCTATAGTGACAGTTGATCGCATTACAGAAATCGAAACCACCTCATCGTCTATCCACGAAAATTTACCCAATCGAGAGTGTACTAATTTTATTGGTCGCCGTCAAGAGTTGACTCGCTTGTTAGAACTACTTTCCTTCGAGCATCCGGCTCATTTGATTAGTGTTGATGGTGTTGGTGGTGTGGGAAAGACAACACTTGTCTTGGAAACTGCTCATCTTTGCCTCAAGGCTAGTACTCTCGGTTCAGAAGTGCGGACTTTTGAAGGAACAACTATACCGACTTTTGAGGCAATTATTTTTACATCAGCTAAACAGCAGTATTTGAAAGCTTTACGTATTTTACCTCGTCTCAAACGCGAACGTAATTTACGAGATATATATCGAACGATCGCTCATACCCTAGAACGTCCTGAAATTAGCTATAGATCTCCAGAGGATCAACTCGACTTGATTCGAGATAGCTTAAAGCAGCAACGAACTTTGCTGATTGTGGACAACTTGGAAACTATCGAAGACAAACAGGAATTATTAAGCTTTGTGTACGACTTGCCACGTACAGTTAAAGTTATTCTAACTACACGCGAGCAAGCTCTGTTTGTTCCAATCCGTTTGAACTCTCTAGAAAAAGAAGAAGCTTTAGACTTAATCGCATACCAAGCAAAAGAAAAAGGGATAAAACTAAAGCCAGAGGAAACTCAATTACTGTATGAAAACACCCATGGCATCCCGGCAGCAATCGTTTATACTGTTGGTCAGTTAGCAGCAAAATATACGCTAGATTACGTGCTGACAAAATTAAAAAGCGCAGATGGTGATGTTGCTCGCTTTTGTTTCAAGACTTCTGTGGAACCTTTGCGAGGAAAACCGTCTCACCGAATACTCATGACACTATCGCTATTCTCCAAACCAGTTGAGAGAGAAACCATTGCGGCAATTGCTATGGAGGACTCGATTCATACTGATGAAGGATTAGCCAAACTTCAACAACTTTCGCTAGTTCGTCAGCAGGACGCACGTTATAGCTTACACCCTTTGACTCGCGAGTATGCGGCTGCCGAACTCACAGCCAATCCTGAATTTGAACAGCCCGTGCGATCGCAGTGGGTGAAGTGGTATTTAAAATTCTCTCAGGAATACGGCAATATTGATGAAAAAAAATGGTATCCCGAATATAGTCATTTAGATCTGGAATGGGAAAACCTCCAAGATGTGATGAAATGGTGCAGGGAAAAGAGAAAATATGACGACCTCCTCAGTTTTTGGCGACAAATTAAAGGATATACTCACGTGCGAGGATATTGGGATGACCGCTTAGTGTGGACGGATTGGTTGCTTGAAGCCGCAGAAGAACGGGGCGAGCGATCGACATTAGCGGAAATCTTGTACGACAAAGGTTGGACGCTCACTTTAACAAGACAGCCAAAATGTTTGGAAGAAGCAAGCACACTTTTACAACTTGCTTGGGAGTTACGGAACCATCAAGATATCACCTTCCAAGTGGAATTAGCAGCTAGGATGGTTGTTCTCTCCATCCATCAAAACAAATTTGACGAAGCATATGATTGGATGAAAATCAAGCAAAATATGCTGAAACAGTCTGGAATAGACGATTTAGAACGTCAGCGCCAGCACATTCAAACCCTTTATTATCAAGCTAAGATTTTCTTCCTAAATGAGGATTATGTTCAAGCCAAGAAACTTTACCAACAAGCACTGAAACAAGCAAAGAATATAGAATGGCAACGGGCGGAGATTGCCATTCAAAACTGGCTAGCCGATTTAGCAATTGAGGAAGGAAATTTAGAAGTCGCTCAACAAATCTTGAAGCAGGGTTTCCCTGTAGCAGAGCATAACAAAGATAAGCATTCGATAGCTTTTCACCAGCGTTCCTTTGCTTACTTGTCACAGCAACAAGGAAATTTAGAAGAAACTCGCACCTGGGCTGAAAAAGCCGCTCTTAGTTTTGAGAGTTTGAAAATGATACCGGAAGCAACGGAAATGAGAACCTTACTTCAGAATATTAGAGGTGAGTAATGCAGTCCACTGATGAGCGTGGTAATATCATGTTCGGTTGAACAATTATAATAAAAATCACCCCTCCCCAACCCTCCCCTTGGCAAGGGGAGGGTGCCGTCAGGCGGGTGGGGTAAAATTTGAGTATTATCAATCAGCCTCCCGTTGTAAACTACGACGTGCTTCTAGGGTAAGTGTTTTGTAACGGCTCTGAGATAGCACCAATAACGTACAACTCATTGAAATGACCAGCATAACTAATGCACCAGATGCAGCATCACTGTAAGAAACACTCTCGGTTGCTTTCCAAATATGCGTAGCTAAAGTATTAAAGCCAATTGGAGCCAAAAGCAATGTTGCAGGCAACTCCTTTATTGCTGTCAGAAATACCAAAGCAGCTCCACCCAAGATCCCCGGACACACAAGCGGTAATGTAACTTCTGTTAAAGTCTGCCAAGAAGATCTACCTAAACTTCGCGCTGATTCTTCTATTTGAGGGTGTACCTGAAGCAATGAACTTCTCACAGTCCCTATAGATTGAGAAACAAATAAGACTAAATAAGCAAATACCAACATTGGCAACGTTTGATACAACCATGGTAAGTAATTTGCCCCCCAAAATACCAGTGACAGAGCCACCACAATTCCAGGTAAGCCAAAGCCAATGTAACTACAACGCTCAATAGCGCTACTGATGCGACTGGGAAACCGTACTGAGAGAATTGCCACTGGTAGGGCGAAGAGCGTAGCTACTATCGCTGCCAATCCTGCTGCTACCATTGAATGCCAAGCTAATTGCATCAGTTTTGGTAAAGAAATAATATCATCTACCCCTGTGCTTGTTAAACCTCTTAGCAACCAGAAAACAGGTACAGTTATTGGTAACAGTATACCAAGGCTAGCTACAATGAAGCAAAATAAAATTGCAGGAACTTTCCAAACACCAAGACGAACCAATTTTGGTGGACGATAAGATTTGTCAGAACGGCTGTAATAGGTAGCTTGCGAGCGGCATTTATATTCCAACCACAATAGCGATAACACTAAACTGACTAATATTAAAGCTAGCGCTGCTGCTTGATTGCGATCGAATGTATATCTGTATTGCACAAAAATCATACGTGTAAACGTATCGAAACGCATAACTGAAGTAGTGCCAAAATCCTGCAAGGCATTGAGCGCTACTAGCAATCCCCCAGCCATAATTGAAGGACGAAGAATGGGTAGTATAATGCGAAAAAAAGTTTCCCGTTGGCTGTAACCCAAACTTCTTGCCACTTCTTCAATGGTAGGGTCAATGCCTTGCCATCCAGCTTGGATACTCAGAAGTAAATACGGATAGGAAAATAAAGTCAGCCCCAAAATAGCTCCAGTCCAACCGTAGATTTCTGGTAACTCTTGCACTCCTAGAGGTTCCAACCAAAGTTGTAACAAACTCCCCTTTGGACCAAAAGCAGCAATCAGAGCAAAACCACCTACATAATCAGGCACCGCTAGGGGTAAGGTAGTAGCAATCAGCCAAAATCGCCGCCAAGGTAAATCTGTCCGCACTGTCAAAAACGCTAATGGAACTGCGATCGCAATTGAAAACAAAGTGCTTGCCACAGCTACACCAATACTGTTCAGCAACACTGTCAAAGTACGGGGGCGCAATAGCAAAGTTAATAATTGCTCTGCACCCACACCAGAGGTTCTGATAACTAAGTAAGTCAAAGGTAGTGCGATCGCCACAGCCGTCAATCCTGCTGCGCCCATAAGAAACAAAGGTGGTCGATAAGTTTTTTTACCTCTCACTTAGTAACCCGTCAAGAACCACTAACAATTAGCAACTAACCATTAGCTATTAGCCATTAGCCATTAGCCATTAGCCATTAGCCATTTACAACACACCAGCCTCTTGAAGTAACGAGAGTGTTCCCTTAAGATCGGATAATTTGCTCAAATCGATTTGGGGAGGTTGTAGCTCTTTGAGTGGTATTTGATTGTTGGATACTGGTATACTCTTCATTAGAGGATACTCGTAAAATTCCTGAGTCAGATACTTTTGTACCTCAGGACTCAGCATATAAGCGACAAACTTTTCGGCATCGCTTTTTTGATCGGTTGTATTGAGGACTGCTACACCTGCCACATTAATCAATGCTCCTGCATCACCTCGTGTATGGTGAATAGCAACAGGAAATTTAGGATCTGTTTTGGTAAACCTATACAAGTAATAGTTGTTAACCAGCCCCAAAGCAATCTCCCCCCGTCCCAAAGCTTCAACAATAGCACTGTTACCGCTATAAGCTTTGGCTCCATTAGCTTTCATTCCCTTCAACCATTCCAAGGTTTTTTGGTCACCCTGCATCAGTCGCATGGCAGTGACAAATGATTGGAAAGAACCGTTTGTAGGTGACCAGCCTACTTTTCCTCGCCACTTTGGATTGGTCAGTTGCATGACACTTGTAGGCAGTTCGTTCTTGTTGACGAGGTTAGTGTTATAATCTATAACCCTTGCTCTTCCAGAAACACCAACCCATTCCCCTACAGGAGAACGGAATTGTTTGTCCACTTTGTTAAGTATCTGAGCCGGAAGTGATAAGGTTCGCCCTTCCTTGGCTACAGCTCCCAAAGAACCAGCATCTTGAGCGTAAAACACATCAGCAGGGCTGTTCTTACCTTCTTCAATGAGAGCGATCGCTAATTCAGTAGAGTCCCCATAGCGCACTTCAATATCCATTTCCAAATCTTTCTCAGCTTTTTCTATCAGGGGAGCCATAATTTTCTCTTCTCGCCCTGAATAGATTGTGAGTTTTTTCGGTGCAGCGTGCGCCGAAATTTCGACTCCCCATGCTAAGAGCGTAGCAGCAATAACAATAGAGATTTGCTGCACTTGAGTTGGCACCATCAATTGACCTCCGACTTCCAAGCTAATGACAGATGATTGCTTTGAAAGTTTTTGTTATATTGCAAGTATGTAAAAAATTAACAGATATATTAGATAAGGGAAGATTACATTAAGGTGTTAATTGGGTTAATTTTAGTCAATTAATAGGTTAAGAGCAATACCTTCGCCATTTTTGAAGGGTAAAGTGGTGGTGCTTTAACCATGAAAGCCCGTTCTTCTGTGACAAGGCAAA
>NZ_WJFC01000164.1 GCF_009725235.1 Scytonema sp. UIC 10036 | reverse complement strand
TAACCACTCAGCAACTAACAACTAACAACCAACAACTAACAACCAACAACCAACAACTAACAACTAACAACCAACAATCAACAACCAACAACTAACCAACCAAAGAATTATTTAAAAACAGAGGATTGAGACGCTCGCTAGCAGTCACTTGCATATCAGAAATCTGCATATAGATTTCTCCTTGAGAATCGTACACTGTACCGCTAGCAAAGAAATTTGTCTGTTGATTTGAGAGAATTTCTAAAGAAACATAAAATTCTTGCTCAAAAGGAATTTCTTTAAATTGTTCAAGTTTTTTAACCTGTAATGGCAAACTTCCTAAATTAGAAAAATGCCTGACCCAAACTAACAAACATTGAAATAAAAGATCGGAGGTGTAGGGATTAAATGTTTGTATGGGAAATTGACCTTGTGTTCTGATATCAATCTTGTCTAATTGACACTGAGCAATCAGTCTGTCAGAAGTCATATGGAGAATTTGCTTTATTCCTTGAAAATTACGTTTGTGAAATAAAGTTCCATTTTGATAAGGGAAAAGACTGAGAAGTGCTGGGTCTTGAGTAAGATTCAAAGATTTAAAATATCTTTCTTGGGGAACTTCCTGTAGAAGTTTAACTTGAGTGCTGTAATGATAATAGGGTATTCCTTTTGCACTTTCGCTCCATACCAATACCTCAAAATCTATTTCCCCAGAATCCGCTCGATTAATTTCTTTTACATCTAAAACGTATTCTGTGGATAGACTTTGGTCGAAAATAATCCCTTTCAAAACTTTGTAGTTGTTACAACTGAAAAATTTGTAACCGGGATAGATTTGCTCGCAAGTATTAGCAATCCATGCTATGCTACACATGGCTGGTAAAACAGCTTTGCCACCAAAGGCGTGATCGCAAACAAAAGGATTGGCTTCTAAGGTTAATTTACGGCGAAACCGAAATGTTCGTGATTTAGAATACAGGGGCTTGGGTGAAGCTGCGATCGCACTGCTCATAACCAGAGTTTGTGCGGTTCCATGATACGAAGGCTTAAGTTCATCAACTAACATTTGAGCGCCAACTTCTAGAGGAATAAGTTCCATGTTGAGTTGAGAAAAGACCTTTTTTAATTCTGGTGTCACCATACCGCCATCCCAAGGTCCCCAACCAACTGAGACAACGTGACAAGATGGATATTTCCGTTGGAGCAGATACGCTGTTTTATTGAGAATCTCGTTGGCGAGTGCATAATCAGATTGACCTGCATTGCCGTAAAAAGCTACGAAAGAGGAAAACAAAACAATGAAATCTAATTGATTGGGTTCTACACAGCTTAGTAAGTTTTCTAAACCGTCGATTTTAGCAGCGTAAACAGTATCAAAATCTCGCTCTGTTTTGTTTTCAATCAATTTGTCTGCTAAAACACCAGCCCCATGAATAATTCCTGTAATCTGTCCGGTGCTTTGAACAACTGATGCTAGCTTTGCTTGTAAAGTAGACTGATTAATGATATCTGCACTAAGATATTTTACCTGTCCACCTGCTTGCTGGATTTCAGAGATGGTTATCGCAATTTCTCGTTGGGCTAGCAAGGAATTGAAGACTTTTTGGACTTTTACAGGTGTAGGCTTGTCACCTTGGGTGATGAAATCCTGTATAATCCGCTTTTTCAATTCAGCTTCGTCGAAGCACCCTTTAGCCCATGTCGGTTCAGATTCGGTAAGTTCGGAGCGACCAAGCAGAATAAATTTACATTGATATTGCTCAGCTAGTTTGATTGTGCATTGCGCCGTAACCCCTCTTCCTCCGCCACTAACCAGAATAACTGATGATGAATTAATGTTTGTGTTTGTATTCATTGTGCATCAGAATTATTTACTATGGCAGTCCTATTTGAGATGTTAAATTTATTAACCGCAAAGACGCAAAGAACGCAAAGAGAAGAAAGAAGAGAGAAGAGAGAATTTTACAAATTTTTTGTGTACTTTACGCCTTAGAGGTTTTTCATTCAGTAAGTTCGGAAAACAAAATTATGTAGGTAGGTGGAAAAAAACCGAACTATGTAAATACTCTAAAACCCTACAAATAACTAATGACTAATGACTAATGACGATTTGGATTTGGATGGTGGGTTTCTTTAAACAAGAAACCCAATGAGTGAACCATCGTAGAATCTATCAAAGTTAACCCCGTGGATGATTAGGCGACTGCTGCTGTTTTGCACGCTAGAGTCACTCTTCCCTGTAAGTTGTATCCAACTTCTAAAATTAGGGAATTTGGATCGTGCATTTCACTCAAGATGCAGTGTGCCATTGCTTCTGCGTTTAATTCGGGACTCAGGTCAATGGCTCGGCAAAATACCTGTTCCCACTCCAGATTGAGAGTTTTTGTGAGACCGAACAAACCACCACTTAGGGCGCTGAAGTCTATTCTTGCTCCTAGCCCAAACTCACCATCAAGACGAGCTACTGTTAAAAAACTACTCCGTCCTGTTTGTGCTGCACTGTTAAGGGATTGCTTCAGGTGTTTGGCTAAAAGAAAGACGTATTTAAGGATTGACTTTTCTGATTTGGGATAAGAGACTCTATCTGTTTGCAACTGTTGACTTACAGGGTGTAGATGGATAAAAGAGCCAATCGAACCGTAAGTATCAGAGATAATTGCCAGTTGCTGTTGCAGTTGCTCCTCGCTTGAATCATTAAGCATAATGCGATTCACTCCTTGAGGTAGAGGTTGACGGTCTGCTATTATGTTTGGAGGAAAACTTAAAACAACTACCTGCCAACCTCGTTCAGTTAACATCTGAGCTAACTTATTGGTAGTAGAGGAACCGTCATCAGTGAGCAAGCAAGTACGAGACTCAGGTAGGGGAAATTCCCAAAAATCAGGTGTGGATAGAGGCATAAGTTTGACCAGACAGCGCCGAATCTTGTGATTTACGGGAGATTGCTGTTTGTTATGCGTGACTAAGGCATTTTTTTTTAGTCTCTGCTATCTTTTTGCCTAAGTAATTTGCAATCTTGCCAATGGTGCGATGTTCTCCCAATTCATCTGGACTTAATCTGGGTAAGTCGGGGAATTGGTTCTGCATTGCGCCGATAATTTCTACCCGTTTGATTGAGTCAATGCCCAAGTCTGCTTCTAAGTCCATTTCCATCTCTAACATTTCTGTTGGATAGCCCGTCTTGCCACTAATTGTCTCTAAGAGGGCTTGGTTGATGGAAGGATCGTTGCCAGACTCTACCGATTGCGAGGTCAAAGTGTCATTAAAACTGACTTGAGGAGATGGACTGGTTTGTGGAGCAGGGGTTGGAATATACTCAACAGGAGACTTTGCTTCTATATTTGGCTGTGTCAGTATAGTTTCTGATGTCTTGACTGGGGTAGCCTGTGGTTGAGCAACTGGTACGGTAAAAGCTAACGTCTGGTTGGTAACCTGCGGTTTGTTATCTCGCTCAATTGTCTGAGTAACAACCGAGTTAGTGTGTGCTTTAGCATCTGTTTTGGAGACTTCATTAGCAACTAAGTTAGCTTGGGGAGCGTTAGTGGGTGTTATTTCTGGTGCAAACTCTACCCAATGGGAGTTGTTTGAACTTGTTAAACGCGGTTGATTGTATTGTTGCATTAACTGGAAAAATGAGCGAGAAGATTCTGCTTGGCTCTTAAGATATTGCTCGTGTACCCGCAGTACTTCTGACTGATGATTGTAAAAATGAAGCAGAATTGTCTCTACAGTATTGTTTGTGCCTTGCATAGTAGGAGAAGAAGGTTGAGTAAGAGTAGGTTGCAACATATTCTGTGTCTCAATGATAGGAACAATGGTTTCAAAATCTGTGGAATTGGGAGTATCCGCAAACGCGTACTGAGATGTTGTAGCAATAGCTTTAGTTAGTATCGCGTCTGTGTCAGAATTTGTAGCTTCGGGTAGCTCCCATGACATCACATCTTTATTGACAGTTATAGCTACACATTCAGCATCAGATATTTCGGATGAAATTATCTCTGCATTCAGATTTTTTTCTAAAGGTGTAGCTTCAGGCATCTGCCAAGAAATGATATCCGTGTTGAGATTAGCAGCTACAGGAGTCCTGACGGGGGAAATGGTTTGAGCTGAAGGTGATTTTATTTGATGACCATCCTGCAAAGCTTGCTCAAAAGCAGCTTTTGTTTTCTCGCTGACATAATTACTGCCACTGAGGACTATATTCAAGGGGCTGCTTTTTACAACTCCAGTGGAAGAAGGTTCAATTTGATAGGGGTCTAAATCTTGTAAAGGTAATCCAGCGACGCGCAACTGCATCATTGCTTGTCGCAACTGTAGATCGCTGTCTTTTTCCCGACTGGGATTTAAGGCTATAGCAAGATGAGGGCGATCGCCAAGAATACTCTTGACAAAATTGCTAAGAATTTGTCTGGGACCTATTTCCACAAAGCAATAGCCACCAGCAGCGTAAAGATTCTCAATTTCTTGCGTAAACCGAACCGATTTGAGAAGATGAGCTTCTAGAGTTGTTTTAATCGTTTCCGAATCGCTTGCATAAGCTTCGCCTGTGGTGTTGGAATGCACTTGGATTTTAGGGCTATGGAAGGTGACGGACTCAATAGCCTTAGAAAATGGTTTGCTAGCGTGATTGACAAAACGAGAATGGAATGCAGCTGATACAGATAGTGGAGTGACAGAAAAGCCGCGTTTGGTGAGAATTTGTTGTACAACTGCAATTTCTGGTTTGGCTCCAGAAAGCACGACTTGATTTGGAGAATTATAGTTGGCAATACTGAGATGAGACAGGGGCTTAATAATATCCAGGATAGAATTCACATCCCCATTGACAGCTAGCATAGTTCCTGCATCGCAATCAGCACCATTATGTGGGCTACTCATTGCTTGACCTCTAGCTTTAATGAGGTAATAGTAATCTGCATCACTTAAAACCTCAGCTGCCCAGAGAGCCGTGAGTTCTCCAAAGCTATGTCCTGCAACGAAATCTGGCTGGAACCCCGCTTGCTTTAAGATTTTGTATAAACCAGCACTTAAAGCACCAATGGCTGGTTGAGCATTTTCAGTTTGCTGCAAGGTTTGAATTTGACTGGCTTTGCGATCGCTGTCAAATGTGGGATTGGGAAAAACCACTTGCGTGAGGGGTTGCAAACCATCTTGAATGAAAAGATTGTCCAGAGAGTTGTAAACTTGGCGCAGAACAGGAAAGTTAGTTGCTAGTTTCAGCCCCATATTTAAGTATTGGGAACCTTGTCCTGGGAAAAGAGCTACGACTTTCCCTTGAAGAGATAAACCTGTCTTGCGGTAGTAGACACCGCGAGGATGTTCCCAAGATGCGGTATGCAGTTGTTTTTTCAGTTGATGAATCGCTATTTGTAGCAATTCACCTGCTTCATCCTGGGATTTTGCAACAAAACCCACTCTGGCTGCAGCGACAGGAGCAACAGATTTACAAGAGTTAAGAAGTTCGGTGTAATAGCGATCTCTTGCATCGGATTTTAACTGCGAGTGTACGGTTTCACACTTTTCTAACAACTGCTCTGGACTTTCAGCCCAAAGTAGGATTGACTGAGGCACAGAGTGTAGGCGGTAAGCATCTTGATGTTCGCTGGTGTGCTCTTCTAAAACCATGTGATAATTTGTACCACCAAAACCAAATGAACTCACCGCAGCGCGTCTTGGTGTCCCTGGTTCTGTTTGGAACCAAGGTCTAGTTTCTGTGTTGAGGTAAAACGGAGATTCCTCAAGCTGAAATTTGGGATTGGGTTGGGTTACGTTCAGAGTTGGTGGTAGAATCTTGTGATGTAGAGCAAGAGCAGCTTTGATTAAACTTGCGGCTCCAGCCGCTGCCTTGGTATGTCCTATCTGGGATTTTACACTTCCAAGGGCAATGTGCTGTTTGTTAGGGTTGTTTTCGCCAAAAACCTCTTTTAAGGCAGTGATTTCACACAAATCGCCGGCTGGAGTTCCCGTACCATGCGCTTCGATGAGACCAATACTTGCAGGGGAGATGTTTGCATCTTCATAGGCGCGACGCAAGGTTCTTACTTGTCCTTCCGGACGAGGAGCATAGATACTCTTGTATCGACCGTCACTACCAGTACCTATGCCTTTGATAACGGCGTAAATGCGATCGCCATCCCGTTCTGCATCTTCAAGACGTTTGAGCACTAACATCCCGATCCCTTCGCCGATCATCATTCCATCTGAGGTTGCATCAAAGGGATTCAAAAAATCTTTTTTAGATGAAGCAGGGGTTTTGCTAAAACACATATAGTTGAAAGCAGAAGCATCCGCTTCAACCCCACCTGCAATCATCATGTCGCTCCGACCCTCAATCAACTCGCTCATCGCCATTTTGATAGATGTCAGCGAACTGGCGCAGGCGGCGTCCACAACACAGTTCATCCCTCCCAAATCGAGGCGGTTAGCAATACGTCCAGCAACCACATTAGCTAGCCAACCAGGAAAAGAATTTTCTTCCCAGCCCACATACGCCAGCTTCATTTTCTCAATAATTTTTTGCGTATCTTCTTCCGATAGACCACTGCTACTCAGAACTTTTTCCCAAACAGGATATTGCAATCGTGTCGTGAGAGGGACAATCAGTTGCATACATCCCCCTACGACACCTAGGACGACTCCAGTGCGTTCTCGACTAAAGTTGCGAGATTCACCGTAACCCGCATCTTCCATAGCTGCTTTTGCAACCATCAGCGAGAGTAACTGGGCGATATCAGTTGCTTCGAGTATACTGGGAGGCAATCCAAACTCCATCGGATTAAATTCGATGTCGGGAAGGAATCCACCCCGCTTGCAGTAGGTTTTATCAGGAGCTTTGGGGTCTGGATCGTAGTAGTCTTTTATGTCCCAACGGGAAGGGGGTACATCCGTGATACAATCGACTTGACCAACAATATTGTTCCAATATTCCTGCAAATTCTTAGCTTTGGGAAAGAAGCAAGCCACGCCGACAATCGCAATGGGAACTTGTTGTCGTTGATAATGGGATGGCTTCTCAGTTTGAGGTTGTTCTTGGGAAGTATTTCGATCCATTTTCATAAAACTCCTAATTTACTTTATGGTTCTGATGGCGTTATAATTGTCAAGTGGAACTTTCGCTCTTATGATGCAGTCAATATATGTGGTTAATAAGTAGTTATTGAAGACTTGATAAAAGTTCTTCTAGATCGCGGCGATCGTTCCAATACAATTTCCCCGTCTGGTGAATCCAGAACACGGGTCGTTTCACGCTTCTCATTTCAGTTGGTTGGTTGTGGGTTGACTTCAATTACTAGTCTAAGGATTCCGAAAACGATCGCACAGAGATAATCTTTTGGCAAAATAGGAGATTTTGTTGTTTTGAGACGAGGAAAGAGGAGCATCCTTAATTTGCACTTGTGCCATTCTGTCCTCACCCCTCTTCCAAACCTAAGTCTGTGTAGGTTTTGCTTAACAATCCGAAAGTACAAAAATTCTTATCCCAGCAGTATTGATTCAACTTACGTACAAATACTCACGACATTTTTCAATTAATTTTAGATCATCTAGTATAGAGCTCTTTAATACTAAGTAGTCATAAACTGTGTATACCAGAGTGCTTGTCTGTTCATTTGATTGGGTAGTCTTCGGATGGGATAAGAGTGAATAAATTTCGGATAAGTCGGAACATCAACCCGGTTTTTTTTAAAACCGGGTTTCTCAACAGCACAAACAACCCTTAACCGCACCCTATTGGGATAGGAGTCGTATTAGTTTCACAGGGAAACAGTCTATCTTTTTAGAGCAAAAATTTATGTCTATATCAAACACTCAAGCATTCTGCATTCATCAGTTATTTGAATCTCAAGTAGAGAAAACACCAGAGAAGATTGCTGTCATTTTTAAGGGCGAAAAACTGACTTACCAGCAACTGAATTGCAAAGCCAATCAACTAGCACATTACCTACAAACTTTAGGTGTAGGACCTGATGTTTTGGTTGGAATTTGCTTGGAGCGCTCTTTAGAAATGGTGATTGGGCTTTTAGGCATTCTTAAAGCTGGCGGAGCTTACGTACCACTAGATCCAGCCTATCCGCAACAGCGATTAGCCTTGATGCTTGGAGATGCTCAAGTATCGGTGGTATTAACCCAAAACACATTACTACAAATGGTTTCTGATTGTCTGATGGTCTCTGAGCCAACTGTGGTTTGCCTAGATAACGATTGGGACAAAATTGACCAACAAAGTAGCTCTAACCCAGTGAGTGGAGTCATGCCAAATTCCTTGGCTTACACTATATATACATCTGGCTCTACTGGGAAACCTAAAGGCGTACAAATCGAGCATCATTCCGTCATTAACTTTTTAAATTCCATGAGTCGAGAACCGGGGATGACAGCGGATGATGTACTCCTAGGAGTGACTACCATATCCTTTGATATTGCCGCGCTAGAAATTTATTTACCTCTCAGCCTTGGTGCAAAGGTAGTATTAGTGAGTCGGGAAGTTGCTGCCGATCCTCAACAACTCATAGAGCATTTAACACTATCGGGAGCAACAGTCATGCAAGCGACTCCTGCTACTTGGCAAATGCTACTAGCAGGAGGATGGCAAGGGAACAAACAACTAAAAATTCTCTGTGGTGGTGAAGCCCTGTCTCAGAAACTTGCGGCTTCATTACTAGCAAGCTGCGACTCCCTATGGAACTTGTATGGTCCCACAGAAACAACTATTTGGTCAATGATCTATAAAGTGGAATCAGCAGAGGCTGCCATTCCCCTCGGACATCCAATTGATAACACCCAGATTTATCTACTAGATCCAGATTTGCGTCCTCAAACAAACCCTATTGCGACTGTTCCTGTAGGAGTCCCCGGAGAATTGTACATCGGGGGTTTCGGTGTAGCTAGAGGCTATCTCAACCGACCCGATCTTACCAATGAAAAATTCATTGCTGACCCCTTTAGCGATATATCTGGAGCTCGCCTCTACAAGACAGGTGATTTAGCTCGTTACTTACCAGATGGTAGTATTGAATTTATTGGCCGTACAGATCACCAAGTTAAAATTCGCGGTTTCCGCATAGAGTTGAAGGAAATTGAAGCTATCCTCGTTCAACATCCTAGCGTACAACAAACTGTGGTTATGGCACGAGAAGATGTTCCCGGTGACACACGCCTTGTAGCATATGTCGTTCCTAACCAAGAGAAATCTTGTACTACAAATGAACTGCGGCAGTTCTTGAAGGAGAAACTGCCCAATCATATGATTCCAAGCGCTTTTGCGATCCTAGACACTTTTCCCTTAACTCCTAATGGTAAAGTGGATCGTCGGGCATTGCCAGTCCCCAATCAAGTTAGGCAAGAGTTAGAAGAAACTTATGTTGCTCCTCAGGATGAGTTAGAACAAAAGCTTTCACAAATTTGGCAACAAGTTTTAGGAGTCCAGCCTATTGGCATCAGAGATAACTTCTTTGAGCTAGGAGGTAACTCTTTGCTAGCAGTAAAAGTATTTTGGCAAATTGAGAAAACATTTGGCAAAAATCTACCCTTAGCAACCCTCATCCAATCGGGAACTGTGGAGGCTCTAGCCAACATTATCCGCGAGCCAGAAAAGTCATCCACAATGACAGATCTGAGTCTTTCACCAGATTCTGGTGCCACAGAGGAAGTTCAAAAGCTTTCAACATCTTGGTCTTTACTCGTTCCAATACAGGCAGAAGGTTCTTTAGCACCTCTATTCTGTATCCATGACATTAGTGGCGATATTCTTAACTTCCTTAATTTGGCACGCTATCTCGGTTCAGAGCGACCTATTTATGGGTTACAAGCAAAAGGGCTTGATGGACAACAAAGTCCTTACACTCGAATTGAAGATATGGCATCGCGCTATATCAAAGAGATTCAAACTCTTCAACCAAAAGGTCCTTATTTTTTATGTGGATACTCATTTGGGGGTGTTATAGCATTCGAGATGGCTCAGCAGTTACACAGACAAGGCGAAAAAGTAGCTAAGCTATTCTTACTGGATACTTATGCTCCTGGTGCTATCAATCGATTACCATTGCTGAAGCGAATCCCTCTTCATTGGAATCACCTTTTAGAAGGAAGAACTGCTTACATTTGGAAAAGGGTGAAGGGATGGAGTGATTGGCTCCAGAGAATATTCCAGTACAGGACTGAAAAGATTGCCTGCAAATTTTATTTGAGTCTTAGGCTTCCTTTACCTCGCAAGCTCCGTTACTCCGTTATGGAAGATATACACAATGAGGCTAGGGCAAAATACAATCTGCAAGTTTACCCCGGTCGAGTGACTGTGTTAGCGATTGAAGAGGAGCAGTGGCTGGCAGCTGAAGGTTATGAATTAGCTCCCAATCTCGGTTGGGATAAATTGGCTGGTGAAGGTGTGGATATCCACTATACTGCTGGAACTCACCATACTATACTTGCAGAACCCCACGTACAAGTGTTAGCTGCTAAATTGAAGGCTTGCTTAGCCCAGACGGCTGAGGAGCAAAAACTTGTTGAGGACAATCAATTGCGTAGGTTGGGGAGCCACTCACATGCGGGGGTTTCCCCCGTTGAGTGAAGTGGCGTTTGAGGAACGAAACCCAACAATCAGGGTTCAATGTTGGGTTTCGTTCCTCAACCCAACCTACCTAATATATTCTGTAAAGTGCGATCGCTTGACTTGAAACATTAGTATCCACTTTTTAAGTAACCATCTCAAAAGACTTTGAGTATATTTTTCTAATAAGATTGGCGGATGCAATCGAATTGCCAACCACAACTTTTTAGCTGCTTGATTCACAATATGACGACTTTTACCACTGTTTTGTAAACATTGGTGCGTGCAATACTGATAAACACCTGCCAAACTTTGATTTTTAAGGTGTTGTAGTTCAACAGGAACATCTTGAAATGCTTTTTCCACTACTATAAGAGCAGCTTCTTCCATAACATTAACTTTCGATGACATGGAGATGGAAGATATACGGTAATAAACTTGGTGTTTGGGAACTACAACAAAATTCCAATGAGTTGCTAGCCGTAGCCAATAGTCCCAGTCTTCACATGATTTCAGTGTTGGATCGAACTCTCCTGTGGATTCAATCGCCTGCTTGCGAATTAAAGGGTTAGAACCATTAGCTATGAAGTTATTAACTAATAAATTAGCTTGTACATTGCCTTCAAAAAAGACAGGAGTACTTGGAGACACAGAATTTTGTTCCTCATACCAATAGTAAGTCCAGCTATAAGCTAGTCCTGCTTCCGATCTTTCTTGTAAGGCTGTTAGTTGTAATTCTAATTTATCAGGTGTCCACTTATCATCGGCATCAAGAAAGGCAAGAAATTCACCCATTGCATGGGTTATACCGCGATTGCGTGCTACTGGCAATCCACCATTTTCATAGGAGAAAACTTTCAGTCGCTTATCTTTGACGCTCTGAAGTAATTCTAAAGTGTTGTCTGTCGAGCCATCATTGATGACAATGATTTCAAAATTTGAAAAAGTTTGTTGCTGAACGGATTGGATAGTTTCTAATATCGTGCGTTTAGCATTGTATGCTGGGATAATTACAGATATTTTCGGTAACATAACAAATGACCAATGACCAATGACTAACGACCATCCTGATACCAATTTAATATGAAGCTGCACATTATTTTTACCCCTCCTAACCTCCCCTTATAAAGGGGAGGAAAATAAATTTCCTGTTTCCCCCCTTTATAAGGGGGGATTAAGGGGGGTAAAGAGAGATGTCACAGATGGTGGAGTTTTTTCTATGCATCTTCATCTGAAAACGGTATGACTAGTTATCTTTAATTGTGACGACCTACTTATTTCACTTGTTTAATTCTTTTTCAAGCCGCTGTACTAGAGTCTGAATTGCTTTCTTCTTGATCTCTCTCGCCTGATAAACAGCGAGTCCAGTTAGGCTTGGGGATTGTAACGAGGAATTGTCTAGTGCTTCTTCACGCCAAACTCGTTGACTTAATGAATTTTCCACATCTAGGGCTGAAATAAAGTCATTGCGTATTTGTTCGACTGCTTTAAAAGCGCGATCGCGACATTCTCTTGCTTTGAGGCGTGCTTCTTCAGTTTGACAGTATTTAAAAGCTTTTTGCAAAGCATCATCAGAGAGTTGGTCAATAGAAAATACTACAGGCCAACCAATAGTTTCTGCTTGACGTATAACCTTAGCTCCGCCAGAAATTGCATCTATAGCAATTGCTGGAACTCCATTTTTGATAGCTAATACAGTACCATGTAGGCGCGTGGTAATCACAATATCCATGCGAGCGATCAGGGATTCTACCTCAGCCGCTGTGCGGAGATTAGTAGTATTTGGATCTAGACCTGTATCGATAGGGACTGCTACCATTTCTTGTGAGGCAATGAGTCGGTTAATAGCTTCATGTGCGACTTGATGCTTATTTTTGTCTTTATACTCATGTTGTCGATGAACTAGCAAAATACCTACAATAGGAACCTTTGCTTGATGTGAAGCGAAAGTAATGTCTGGACGTGAAGCCACAGAACTATCCCTTTCTAGAAGTACATCAAAGGGATTCCAAGTATCAACTGATTCAATCATTGATAGGTCAAGACCAATCAGACGACAATGGGTAAAACGTTGTATAAATTCAATAGATGATTTCACGTATGGAAAAGGACCGCATACAAACACAACGTGTGAATAATTACTAGGATCTACCAAACGCCAATCTACACCACCAACAAAAGGAGGAACAAGCGCAATATCATATTTATGACCGGCAACTTCAAGCCACTCACAGGCTAGATCTCGCGCCATCAAATCACCAGCTGTAACATTACACTTTTCAAAACTGAACCATCCAGTTACTAAAACTTTCATGAACTTATCTCCTTAAGAATTAATATTAAGTAGCTAGGCGGAAATAAACAGAACTATATTACAAAATGTTTATACTCCAAAATCCTTACCAACAATAAATGACAAATGACAAATGACCAATGACTAATGACCAATGACAAATGACGCTCCTGACGAGTAAACTTTAATTGTGCTGACTTAGTGAATTTCCAAAATCTCAATTCAAATTTATTTGATTGGGCTTAAAATGTAAATCCTCATTCAAAGCATATCGATGAATCCAGATTATAAAAGGTGGTAAGACAATTAAATGAGATATCAAGACGGCTGCTGCTACCCAAAATATTCCCCAGTTAACTGCTACTACTATAGAAACTGCGAAGACTATAGTAAAAATTATGTCTACATAAAGTCGGATATGGGTTTTATCTATAGCGTTGAGTAACAAAGAAGCAGCCCAAACAAACGTGCGGGGTAAAACTGATAAGCAAATCATTATCAAGACTGGAATTGCTTCTATCCATTGTTTTCCAAAGATAATTGGTACATAGAATGGAGCAAGAAGTGATTGAGCTAGAATGGCTGGTACAACAACTAAGGCAATCTTTTTCAGACTACTAAAATATCTTTGTCTGAATTCGCTATAGTTGGCACGTACAGCACAAATATAGGGAAATAAAGCAGACATAAATGTATTTATTACATTCATACTAATTCCCAAACCAGCATTAAAGGCAAAATAGTAAACTCCTAAAGCATTAATTCCTAAGAAATTAGCGATAACTAAATAGTCTAAGTTCATCCGGAGCTTACTTAATAATTCCAACAAAAGAATATTTTGCCCAAAATTGACGATTTCCCGCCATCGCTTTAACTGGAAAGATTTAGGAGGTCGCCAATCGTGATTTCTCCAGCTAATGACAATCCAGATTGGAGTTGTGAGAACCATAGCCCAAACTACAGACCAAATTCCCATCCCTAAAATAGCTAAAACGACCGTTATGATATTGCTGAGTATTGACTGTATAGCATTGCAAATTGCAGTCACTTTGAGTCGATTTTCTCTTTGAATTAAAGCACCATGTACCGTAAAAAGTGGCATCATTAAATACATACAAGAAACGGTACAAAGAGGGAGAAAAATCTGAATATTTTTAGATAAGTATGCAATAGCAAATGCCGCAATACATTGAATAACAAACAAGGAGCCACACAGAATCCAATTCAGCCAGTATGCGGTATCGCAGATAGTTTTGACATCTTCCTCATTAGCCTGAATAATCTTAGCTCCAATTCCTCCCTTGAGAGTGAAAACACTAGCAAAATCAAGGACTGTATAAATAATTGCTACTAGCCCATAATCTTGAGGAGTGAAAGTGCGAGCAAGAGTGACTGTAGTCGCTAAGCGAAAGACACGATTGACTAACTCTGCTCCCCCCAGCCAGCCAACATTGCGAAGAAATTGACTAGAAAATGTCTGTTTAATTGTCTTAGTTAGCATGAGATAGAGCTTTAAAAATTACATCTGAACCTCGACCTTGTCACTATCTTCAATACACTTCAAGATAGTTAATTTAGATAACGACTGACAGGGACTAACACCACTGTCCGCGTTAAATGGAAGATTATGCCAAGGACAAACAATACATCCATCTCGTAAATAGCCACCTGCTAAATCTGCTCCTTCATGAGGACAATACCTACTGAAAGCAACGACTTGGTCTTTGTCAAGCCTCGCAACACACATTTTTTGCGATATAGGTCTAATTGTACCTACGGGCAATTCCTCAGAATCGAAAACAAGTCTTGTCTCGTCTTGACAAGCACTTTCAACACTCTTAACCGAGACAGGTTGAGGAAAATTGCTTGATGTATCATCAAATACTAAAGCATCAAATGCGGAAAGAATATAGTTTTTGTTCTTACCAAAAACCGAATTGATTTGTTTTTTAAAGAATCGGGATATTTTTACTAGAAGTTGAGATAACTTTCCTTTGAATCCATCATGACACTCAGAGTATATGTAGTTATTTTCATAGGGTGATTTATCTAGAAATTTAGGCTTCTCTAAGGTCATTCGCAAGCTGATAACGTATCGAGATAAATCTGTGCTATTAATCTCAGAACTGTGTAAATGCTCTCCATGAAAAATCAGCGCATCTCCTGGCTCTAACTCAAAATTCAATGTTGACCCAAAGTATTGGTTTTGTACAATCTTGCCGTCCTCCGTACACGGAAGGCGTTTTCCATACACTTGAGGGTAAACACTTAGACCATTACCAATTTTGACAGAACCAATTGCTATCCAAACATTCACACAGTTGATAGGACATTGATACCAACTATCGTGATGGGGACCGTGGGCTGTTACTTTTCCATTCCAGTACTGGTTGCTGAATAGTTTTCTTCTCTTCTCCACTACATCGAAAGGAATATGAAAACGCACGTTGGGAGATTCTTCAAAGTAGAAAGGAGTTTGTTTTTGAAAAACTTTTTTTACTAAGTCTCTTGCTAAAGCTGGAGCTAACGCACGAATAATTTCATAGCTACAGTTACTGACTGAAGGGATTTCATCCAAGTCAATAACTCTATGAAGGGCTTCAAAGCCTTTATCCCTTATTTGTGTCGCTTTTTCCTCACCAACAGCCTGACGAATCGCTTCTAAACTAGCCTCTTTTATACGCTCAAAGTAACCGATAGTTTGCAAGCACTTAGATACAACGATGACTTCGCCACACATAACGCGCTCAGCTATTTTATCGAGTGGTATGAATTCTGTATTCTCGACTCCTATACTTTTAGCTGTCAGATTTAGCTCCTTTATAGGAGCTTTTGTCGCAGATAATGGGAGTTTAATTGTTTTCATCATATTTACCTACTTAATGAGTTGATTTTTGGTCTTGAAAAATTACATCTTTGATTCAGTTTTGGCAGAAAAGGACATCACGCAATTGCTGACCAATCATTTTTGGTGCAAAACAACTTTCAGCCCGGTGTCTTGCAAGCTGTCCCAAATCTCGTGCCTCAACTTCATTGTCTAAAAGACGACCCAATGCTGATGCTAACGCTTCTACATTGTTACGGGGTATAACGATTCCACCAGAAGCCTCACCTCCTTCAAGAATGTCTGCTACACCAGGAGCATCAGCAGCAACTACAGGTAAATTACAGTACATTGCTTCTATGGGCGCTACTGGGAAACCTTCATTGCGAGATGGCAGAGTATAAACATCAGCTGCTGACAGATATTGGCATAGCACAGCGCGATCGCTCACAAATTCATTTCGCCACAGCACGCCCCTCAATTGCATAGCATCAAGCATTTGGCGAAATTGTTCTGCATCACCACCAGTACCCAGAAAAATCAAACGCAAGTCTTTTTCTGGACGTTCTTGACAAATTTGCTGCCAAGCTTCTAACAAAATATCCAACCCTTTGGTTGCTATTTGAATACGCCCGTGCCATACAACAACCCTTGCTTTTAATGGAATACTCAGTGCTGCTCGTGCTTGACTGCGTTCCACAGGTTTCCACGCTCCTCCATCAAAGGGGTTAAAAATTCGAGTTATTTTATCCCGTGGAATTTGATAACGTACACTGACTCGCTCAATTTCAACGTGTGTTGGAATAATCACACCCGTGCATTTGTGCAAAGCCAAATGACGCATAGGGACTTCCAACCAGCTCTGGGTTTGATTTCCGCCTTGGAAAGTAGCAAACACAGGCAAACGCATCCACTGTCCCAACAAAACGCAAGTGTCAAAACGGGCAAATTCATACTCTTGACACAAGATAGCTTGACAGTTGTAACGCCGCAGTTCTCGGGCAAATAACCCTAAAGGTGTAGATATATAACCTCCCAAACTACGAGCCAGATTTTTGATAGGAGATTCGGGAGGTTTAATGGGTGATTGAAGGTGGGGAGAATTATTTGCTAGTTCCTTTTGAGCCTGACGGCGCATACCTCGATAGTGACGGTAAAGCCCAGACGGAGGTAAAGCACAGATGGGTGTCCCAGTGGGTTTATGTACTGCGTGCAATGGTTTCTCCACACTCTCCGTAATGCAAAACAAAACCGTGCGAACACCTACACATTGGAGAGCATTTACATAGCCAAAAATCCAACTACCCACAAACTCATTACAGAATGTCTCAAAGGAAACATTGAGAGGCGCGAGAAAATCATCAAGTAATTCAAAATAATGTAATAAGGCAATGGTTGGCTCTGGACTATACTCAGACAATAGACCAAACGATCTATCCATTTTGCCTTGTTTCGTCATTGGTAAACTTGAGACTTGTTTCATGACATAAAACTGGAATTGCGGTTCAATAGAAGTTTTCTTTTAAACTGGCGTAAATAAATGACAACCTGTGAGGGAAATACGAGTAGCACAAAAGATTTAATCAGCAATTTTTGTGTCGTTTTTTCTATTAAATTCTTAGGGCTAAGGCAGATGATAGACCACAAATGCTGTAGCGCTTGCCAAATTGAGTGGCTATCGGTACGATATTGCAAATACAGGTCTGCACAATACTTATGAAAGTTAATAAGGGTTAGTGGTTTAAGAAATTGTAGTTCTGGTGGTGCTGTTTGATATGCCTTTTCTAGAGCCAAAAGAGCAGCTTCTTTCATCACCTCCACTTTAGACGACATAGCACCAGGGGTGCGACGGTAAAAAATTTGATATTTAGGTACAACCACAAATTGCCAACACGCTGCAAGTCGCAACCAATAGTCCCAGTCCTCACAGGATTTGAGTGTAGGGTCAAACCCTCCTACAGATGCGATCGCTTGTCTGCGAATCAGAGTATTGGAGCCACTGTGAATAAAATCACCCATTAATAACTGTTGATAAACATTACCTGTGAAAGAATATTCCAAACAGGGATGATATGATACAGGTTTTCCTTGTGCATCTACATTCATGACGCAAGTCCAACTATAAGCAACTCCTGCTTCTGGATGCTGTTGCAATGCTGCTAGTTGTAGTTCCAATTTATCTGGTGTCCACAAATCATCAGCATCAAGAAAAGCAATAAACTCTCCTACTGCACGAGTTATTCCTCGATTGCGAGCTGTTGGCAACCCACCATTTTCATAGGAAAAAACCTTCACTCGCTTATCGTCGATACCCTCTACTATTTCTAAAGTTTTATCTTTTGAACCATCATTAATAACAATAAGTTCAAAATTTGTAAATGTTTGTAACAAAACAGAATTTATAGTTTCTGCAATAGTCAGTTCTGCATTGTATGCTGGTATGACTACAGAAATTTTTGGCATATAGCAGTCCTATTTGAGTTGTCAATTAATTCATGAATTAGGAATTATGAATGACGAATGACAAATGACGAATGACGAATGACGAATTATTCCATCATCTGCTAAAACAATACTTTCAGATTAACTCTCATTTATCTAGTTGTAATCGGGAATCATACTGAGTTGACATTTGGCGATTAACTCGGAGTAAAAGACTAGCAATCTTTTGGGTAAAAAGAAGCCTCATGATCAACTTGGCAATTAACTTCCAAATGGATAGATCCAGTAGAATCTGTGGGTGGATACGAATAGCTGTCCACAATTTTCCTTGCGCTTTTCTAATCCCACTCATGCTAGGACGATATTCCAGACATAATTCAGCACAATATCTATAAAAATTAGACATTGTTTGACTTTTAAGATACTGCAATTCTGAAGGAGCTTCTCGATATGCCTTTTCAATCATGAACAAACCGCGCTCCTCCATCACCTCAACATTAGATGACATCGATCCCAAAGTACGACGATAGAAGATTTGATTTTGAGGAACTAAAACATATTGCCAACGTGCTGCTAACCGCAACCAATAGTCCCAGTCAGCACAACTAGTACACGCAGGATCGAAATCTCCCACTGAGTCAACAGCTTCCCTGCGAACTAAAACATTCGATCCATGTGCAATAAAATTGCTCTGAAGCAATTCAGAGTAAATATTACCTGTAAAAGTCGTAGGAGGTAATTGCCTGTAAGATAAAGCTTCACCTTCTTCAATCATGCAAACTGTCCAGCTATAAGCAACCCCTGCTTCTGGATGCTGCTGTAAAGCCGCTAATTGTAATTCTAATTTATCAGGTGTCCATAAATCATCAGCATCAAGAAAGGCAATATACTCGCCAGTTGCATGAGAAATACCACGATTGCGAGCTACTGGCAAACCACCATTGTCATAAGAAAAAATTTTGACTCGTTCGTCTTGAATACTCCGAACAATTTCTAGAGTTCTATCTTTTGAACCATCGTTAATAACAATTAATTCAAAATCTTGAAAAGATTGCTTCAGAACCGAATCTATAGTTTCCCAAATAGTTCGCTCTGCATTGTAAGCAGGTATAACCACAGAAATAACTGACATATTTTGGATTTTGGATTTTGGATTTTGGATTTTGGATTAAGAGATTTTGGATTGGGGATTTTGGATTTTGGATTAAGAGATTTTGGATTGGGGATTATGAAAGCTATGCTTGGACTAAGTTGTACACTACGAACTGTCGCCTTCTTTTTTCAATTTGGTATAGTTAACTATCTCAATTTCCAAATTTGCCACTTGTTAACGTGCAATAGCGACTGCATAACGACGTAAAGTATGAAAAATCGTCAGCACTTGCTTATAACCATTATTCCCCAACCAGCGCATTGCAGTAGCAGCTATACTCAGACGAATAAATTCCTTAGAAAAGCGAACTCCAGGATAATAAGTCGAAGCTTGTTGAAGAAAATAAAGAGTTTTTTGATAATCCTTCTGCTGGTTTTGCAGTGGTTTCCAAGCCAAACACAGGTTAGCAGAAGCATAGCTTCTATTTTTTAAATACTGCAATTCATTAGGTACTGAAGCAAAAGCTTTTTCAATAACTATCCGAAAACTTTGCTCCATTGCTTCCCAGTTTTTAGATGCACTATTCGATCGCTGTCGATAATAAACTAAAGGCTCTTTCACAACCTTAAAGGGATATTTGGAAGCAATACGAAGCCACATATCCCAATCTTCTACAAAAGAAACCAGGCTGCGATCGAAAACACCACAATTTTCAAAGCAGGAACGACGTACCATAGCAACGCTCCCACACTCTACAATATTATGTTCGGTTAACTTTTTCCAGACATCACCTTCTGCTTGATGCTTAAATACCTTACCAGTAGATTGGCTTTGCTCGTTGATGTAAGCAACCCAAGTATAAACTAATCCAACTTCTGGACATTCGTCAAGGATACTGGCTTGTTTTTCTAGTTTAGTAGGTTCCCAAATGTCATCAGAATCTAGAAACGCTATGTAATCACCCCGAGCGTGAAAAATCCCCGTATTTCTAGCGCCAGACAAGCCTTGATTTTCCTGAGAAATCAGTTTTACCCTAGGATCTTGAATCTGAGCAACCCATTGTTCAGTTTCATCTAAACTACCATCATTAACAACTATCACTTCAAAACTATCATAAGTTTGACTCAAAACACTTTCCATAGTTTCAGGAAGATAAGCTATGGCATTGTATGCAGGAATAACAACAGAAACTTTTGGCATATTTGGGATTTTGGATTTTAGATTTTGGATTTTGGATTAACCGATTGTGGATTTTGGATGCGTGTATTTTGGATTAACCGATAATATTCTTGTAGATGGAAATACTACTTTCCGCCATAAGATTATTGATTCTCTTCTCCTCTTTCTTCGTGTCCTTTACGTCTTTGCGGTTCATTAAAATAAGTAATCTTCAGACGGGACAAGAATAATTCATCATGAAAAATTAGAAAAATTATGAATGCTCGCAGATTCTTCTCCTGTCTTTAATTCATGCCAATTCCAACCTGCAACTGCTATCAACGTTGACCAATAAAAAAATAAAGTGGTATGACTCCAAATATTTTCCGTAATCATGCCAACTGGTATAGCTAAAAAAACTGCCAGCAACGTTTGACATAAACTGCGTTGCGAACTTCCCGTAGGTGCAGAACGAATTAATTGCAAAAGCCGAACTACATGAGAGCTAAGAAAAGTGAGAAAAGCTGCCATACCCACAATTCCGCCCTCAATTAAAGCTCGAACATAATCATTGTGGGGTAAAAGCCCATTTTGGCTGACAGAGTCACTGATACCCAAGCCAAAACCTAACCAAGGAAAATGTTGCCACTGTCCCAGTAAATAAGTCCACTGAGCCAGTCGCCAATTAAAACTGTTGCCATCACCCTCAGACAGAAGAATAGCTCTTGATATGTCCATATCTGGGTTCAGAAGAGGAGTTTCCATAATAGAAGCAAGACGCTCTTGACCAAACTCTGTACTAGTAAACAAACCAATCACAATTGCAAATAAAACAACTCCTCCAAGGAGGTTTGGAATATTTAACTTGGGAACTAGCAATACAAAAATAAAAGTCGCTAGCATCATAAGACTGAATAAAGCTTTAGTACCTACAAAAAAGAAAGCGATCGCACCCAGTAAAAACAACCAGGGTAAACGACGCTGCGCTTGCTGCTGTTTCCAGTAAGTAAGACCGAGAAATAGTAACAGAAAGGTCGCAAAGGTATTTGGATGACCAAGGGTACCATTAATGCGAGAAACACTTCCACCTGTTGGATCTGTTGCCGTATTAACGAGCATGGGAGGCAGAAGCGACATAGGCAAAAAAGTCTGCATTGTGGCTGCTGTCAGTGGCACTATCAAACCAAAAAACAAACTAGAAACAACTTGGTTGGGATGAACTTTATCCTGTAATTGCATGACTAACAGATAGACCATCAGCCAAGTAAACAGGCGTACCCATTCGCGAACGGAAGCAAGTAAATAAGAACCGTCTAGCCCTAACCCTCCTAAAGGTAAAAGTATGACCCAAAGTCCTTGTAAAGCTATCCAAAAAGCAAGTACCCACCAAAACTTATCAATCTTGATAGATTGACCTAACAGTAACTGTACGGTTACGTAAACTAAGGTCAAAGCGTCTAACCCAATGGCAAACGCAGCTGGTAACTGCTGAGCGGAGAAGATATCAAGGGAACTACGCAGTATTAATAAACCGAGTACCGCTTGCTGAAATTTGGCAAAAAACCAAACGATCGCGATGACTCCGACTAAAGCCACACCTAGTAGCTGCGGGTTAGCACCAACAAGAACTCCCGAAACCAAACCAACTCCTACGCCTGTCAATCCTACAAATAGTCGCTGGTAAAAATAACGATTTTGAAACTTATTCAGTAACATTATTTTGACCTAAAACCTGTTGTAGAATTTTTAAAGCTAGACTCCAAAGCCATTAACTGCTTTGTGGGTTGGTAACTATCTTTGGGATAGCGATAGTACTTTTCCGTCAGAGATGTCATTCCGTTGACGACAACACCCAGTATTGGTATACGATTTCGAGTTAATTCTGATACTGATTTTTGCAGCATCTCCTTAACTGTGAAGCTAGGGCGTGTAACTATAATAATTCCATCACTATACTTACCTAAGGTTGTACTATCAGCGCAAACACTTAATGGAGGAGTATCTATAATGACTAAATCGTAACGTTCGGCAGCTTCTGCCAATAGAGATTTCATAGCAACCGACTCTAGCAATTGAGAGGGACGCCCGTATGGATTGCCATATGTTAAGACAGAAAGGTTTTCAATTGTTGTCGGCTGTACAGCTTCTAACAAAGACATATGACCGTAAATGACATCACTAATCCCCGATCTTGGAGCGACATTAAACAGTGCGTGCTGTATCGGTCTTCGCAAATCCGCATCAATGATTAATGTCCGTCGAGATAACATGGCGGACACTGCGGCTAGGTGAGAAGCAACTATTGATTTACCCTCTCCAGAAATGGTGCTGCTAACGACAATTAATTTAATATCATTAGGAGAACGAAACTCTAGATTTTTGAACAACGTCCGATAAGGCTCAACCAACCCAACATTATCTAGAAATTGTTCGCCCGGTGCAAGACTGAGGGTTGTAGCAGGTAGTTGCGGTAACACTCCTATTAACGGTAACTGTAGTAATTTCTCGGCTTCAGATGCATCTCTTAGGGTGTTATCCATCACTTCTAGCACCAGCATAACACCAGTGGCTAGAATAGCTCCAAATACAACAGCCAGCACTAGAATGGCTTTTACGTTAGGAGAAGCAGGTGAAGTTGGCAATGTTGCTTCTTCTATAACGTGAATGTTGCTGACTTTTTGTGCCTCCGCAATACGTGCTTCCTCTAGTTTGCTTTGGAGGAATTTTAGTGACACTGCAGCCTCTTCCCTTTTACGAGAGAGTGTAGTTAACTGTTGTTGTTTAATTGGGATCTGTGCAAGACGAGCCAAGAGGTCAGTTTTTTCAGCCCGTGTCAGTTTTAACTTATTTTCAATGGCTCTGCTCTCAACTTCACTTGCAATCAATTGGGATGTGAGATCCTGACTTAATTGATCTGAAGCTACATTTTTGGGAGCAATGTCTCGATTTCCTGTCGATACACGAGCAAGTTCTTGTTGATACAGGGCGCGGACAGTATCGCGTTGTTCCGTCAGCGATATTAAAGTAGGATGTTGTTCTGTAAATCGCAAACGAGTTTGAATCACTTGCTGTTCCAACTCTGCTAACTTGGCTCGTAACTTCTTCAGTTCTTCATCTTGTCCGCCCCTTACAGCCGCGTAGGCTTTGCCAACAGATCTGACTTGAGTAATTTGTTGCAAAGAAACTTTCCGCGATCGCACTTCTTGTCGCTGAGCTAACAAAGCCCGTTCTTGGTTCTCCAAAACAGCTATACTCTCCACTATTGTTTTAGTTTGCTCTTCAGAGGAGACGAGACCGCTGATTTGTCTGTATTTATTTTCAGATGTTTCAGCTTGTTGAAGTTGTGTTCTAGCTAATGGGACTTGTTGTTCTAAAAATTCGCGGACTTTAGTTGCTTCAGATCGGATGGCTTTGATGTTGTTCTCAACCATTGTTTGAGATACAGCATTGAGGATATTGACAGCCTGCTCGGGGTCTCCATCTTGATAAATCAGTTCAAGAATATTAGTCGCAGGAACAATTTTGACTTTTAACTTTTTCCGCAGAGCACCTGCAGTGGGTTTTGGTTGGGATGAATTCCTTTGAGAATTGCTTGTCGCCAATGCGATCGCTCGTTCCAAAACCCGTTGTGACATTACAAGCTCTGCTTGATCTGCGAGTGGATTTGCTCCACCCGGTGTAGCTGAAGACATTTGAATTAAGTCACGTCCCAATTCAGAAACACTTACGCTTTTGCTATCAAGCATGAGCCGTGCTGATGTTTCATACAAACGTGGAGTCACACTAAGGTAGGCAAAAGCACCACAAATAACAGCAGCAAATGTAGCTACAGCAGGCAAACTTTGCCGTTTTAACACTGCTATTAAGTATGTTAGGTTTTTTTCCATTACATACACCCTTGTGTCCTTAAGAAATCTAGAAAATTGGGTTTGGGATTTTTGATTCTAGTCATGGCGTTTTAAGTAAGTTAGCGAGAATAGACAGAATGTAAAGATGTGTAAACACGGGTGAAATCCTTACAAATGACAAATGACAAATGACTTACTTATTCAACTTGTTCTAAATTTAGGCAAACTTACGATTGGTTCAGAATCATTTAAAAGAGTTTTATAAACTTTTAAGTGTTCCGTACAAATTTGCTCCCAACTGTAATTCTGTAGCACATACTTTTGTGCATTTTCAGCCATCAACTTCATTTCGTCAGGGTGAGCGATGAGCCAATTTAAAGAACGAATACAAGAGTCTGTACTTCCAGCCTCAAAAAGCATTCCCCGTTCCTCAGCAATCAGTTGTTGATGGGGTGCTATATTGCTTGCTAATACTGGTATGCCTTCCCTCATTGCCTCCAATAAAGCCAGAGGTAGTCCCTCTAGATCGGAAGGAAGGACAAATAATCCTGCGCCTCGAACAATTTCCCACAGTCGAGGTCCTCGAAGTTCACCTGCAAACACAATATTGCGATGATTTGCAACCTTTTCTAAAAGCTTAGAAGTGAATGCTTTTGTATCGCTGATACCTCCAGCTAAAACTAACTTCCATCCATCTGGTTTGAGACGACTAAAGGCTTCAACTAACAGATCGGGACGTTTTTCCGGTACTAGCCTGCCTAAAAACAAGATGTAACGTCCTTGTGTCAAACCAATAGAAGTCCCGTAGGTAAAATTTGGGTCTGATTGAGCGTAGTTAGCTGGGGCGTTTGGAATGTAAATTGTCTCCCTACCGTATGTTTGTAAAAAATAAGACTTCAGAGCTTCGGATACCACAATCAATCCATGAGCAAAATTAACTGCTTCCTTCTCCCCCATTTGAATCAGACGAGTAGAAAAGTTGCCCCATTTAGCGCGTTGCCAATCTAGTCCGTGACAAGTGACTACAATCTTTGTAGACAAATGAATTCTGGCTAGACGAGTAAATAAAGATGGACCAAGTGCGTGGAAATGAACAATATCGTAATTCTTCAGTGCAGTTGCGATCGCTCCTATAGCTGAAGTCATAAAAGCGTCCACCCCTTTAACTTGACAATCAGGTAGGGGAATAACTCGGACACCCTGAAATTTGTAACTGTTTAACCAAGGACTTTGAGCATAGGAACTACGGGCAAATAAATCCACACTATGACCTTGTGCTACCATGCGAGGATAAACTTCCGCACAATAATGTTCAATACCACCCTGTTTGGGAGGAAGACCTTTTGCACCAATCACTGCAATTTTCATACCTAATTTGTGTTACTCCACATACAGGTTTACGTCAAGATAAAATGCTAAGTTGCTTTCCTGTGTAGGACTCTCAAAACTACCCCTACCCCCTACCCCTTCCCCTACTCCCTTCCCCTACTCCCTTCCCAACGCCGCCACATATCGTTGTAGACTTGAGTGACAACATTAAATGCTGCATAAGGGCTTGCAGCTTGCACGCAAGACTCAGAGGGAAAATTTTCTGGATGCTGTAGAATCTTTCTGACAGCATCCGCTATACAAGTTGGAGTACGTTCAGAACATACAATTCCACTATTTGGTGTGAGGAATTTTGGTGTTTCTCCACATTTTGTCGTTACAACTGGTGTTCCACTAGCAAGCGCTTCTAAAACCACCAAGGGTAAACCTTCATAAGCACTTGTTAGGATAAAAACACTGCATAAACGATGCAACTGTGCAAGTTCATTCTGGGTAACTGCACCAAGCATTGTTACCTGACTACATAACCCTAAATGACCAATTTCTGTAAGAACTTCTGCTTCTAATTCTCCAGAACCAGCTATGAGGAGATGAACATTAGGATCTCCCAAAGCAGCAAGTGTACGTACTAGCAAAATAGGATCTTTTTGTGGATGAAGTCGTCCAGCAAATAGAACAAAACGTGTTTCCTCTGGTAACCCCAACCTATAGGCTAGTTCGCGTCTTTGAGTTTCTCGGTCTTTTGAAGTCAAGGGGTAGAAGATTTCGTTATCATACGAATTTTTAATGTAAGCAATACGATCTGCACTCTTTGGATAACGCTGGCGATATAGTTCTGCAGTATCAGTGTTGCATGAAAGTATTTGGTTGAACTGACTTACTAAAAGTTTTTCTAAAACAAAATAAGCAGCAGGACACTTCTGCCAAAGTATTGCCTTGGTATTATCCACGCCTTGCATCTGTGTCCGGATATCATTGTGAATAAATAGGGTTTTTTCTCCCCGCCAATAAAAAGATGCTAAAGTTGGCTCCAAGCGATGAAAATGCATAAAATCTGATTCACAGCAATATTTGAAAAGATTAGCTGTATACTTTATTGTTGTTGGAACCAGGCTTCTAACATTATCATTCTCTAAAGTAAATAAAGGTAAAAACTTAATTTTTTTCCCCGCAAATTCTACAACTTGCCATTTTCCAATAGTTTGATTGGGCTTGTACTCTGTTCCTACAAGTCTAACTTCAAATTCATTAGGTGCATATTTAAGGAAGATTTTGATGAGTGTTTGAATACCTCCGATAGTACTATGCCATGGATTGAATTGGTAGAAAATCGTTAGAACTGGCTTCCGCATGACAATCAACTCTTAATAAATATATAGATGCTTTTTTGAAATTTTCAAAACGCTACAACTTTCAAAAATGAGATAAAAATAATTTTTGAGATGTTTCATAATCTCTGAATTTCAAAAATTAGACCCTCGCCAAAAATAGCATTTTTTACATTTGCTAACAGAGTTTTATGATGATTTTCTTTATAAAGATAAAAATGAGTTTGTTTGAAAAAGATTTTGACGATTAGCATAATGGTTAGATGCTGGGACTAATAACTATGAAAAATGACTGCTTATAGTCATAACATAAAACCCAATAAAGTGTATAGAATGTTTCCACTAAGATATTGAGTAATTAATAAAAATATTTTTTGTATTTTTCAGTGTTCTTACTAGTTTTATCCGTATTACTTACGTAACTATAAGAGTTTAAAAAAAGCCATTTGGAAGCATTTATATAGCTCCCTTATCACTAAAAAAAATCCCCAGTTTGTCAGCTAATCTGAGTTCCAGCACTCTGTATATATTAGATTTCACTACTATTCAACTCAATCTTCGCCATTTCGGAAATATAAGAGTTAGTTATATTCACTGAATCTGAGATTTTAAATCAATTCTTATTGCGTGTTATTTCTACCGACAATTAATATCTTTTTGACGCCCTTAGCCCCTGACCCCCAATACTTGTCGGTTAAGCATAAAAATACGAAAACACTACAATTTCCGAGAGCCCTTGCAGTATTGCCCTGACCCCTGACCCCTATTTGTATTTAAAGCTCTCCCCAACGATATAGATAACGATTCTTTGGCTAGATTAAAAGATAGGTTTATAGTTTAACCTGTTGGAAGGATGTAAAAAACCTTATATACAAAGTAAGTTATATGAAGAATAGCTTATGGTTGATAGCAACCCTCGTTATATGCATATTTTTAGGGGAATTATCAGGCTGCACAACCAGCAACATCCATCAATTTAGTACTAATATACTATCCGGTTCCCAAGCATACTTAGAAATTAAGATTGGCAGTCATGGTAGTACTTATCTAGCCATGAAAACACTCGCTGATGCTTACACATCTCAAGTAAAAAACGTCCACATCTCGTTTGTACCAATGGCTCAATCTATGGTTGCTCTTAAGGGAGTTAGAGACGAACTGCTTGATATTAGCAGCGTGGATGAAGAGTTGAAATTGGAAGATAGCACCTTGGAGTACTCGGAAACTGCTAAAGATGCTCTGTTAGTCGCTACCCACCCAAGTGTTAGCGGGATTACTAATTTGACGACGGAGAATCTTAGAGCAATTTACAGCGGTAAATTGAGGAATTGGCAAGACATTGGGGGTCCTGATGCCACAATCGTTGTGCTAGATCTCCCTGAAGATGATTCCGTTAAGCGCCTTCAACGTAAGCATTACTTGGGTAAAGATTTGAAAAATTCTAAAACCGCAATTCTTCTCTTGACAGAAGAGGATGCGATCGCAGCAGTACAGAATATTCCCTATAGTATTGGCGTTTTCTCATCTGCCTATGTTACATCCAAACAACTTCGTCTGAACCCCCTCACCCTTAACGGTGTAGAAGCCACCCTAGAGAACGTACAGACTGGTAGATATCAGATGGTGCGTCCTATCGGAATTATCTCGAAAAAAAGTTCTTCCCAAGCTGTTAAAGCCTTTCTCCAATTTGTTCGCTGCAAACAAGCCGCTTCTGTGCTGCAAAAATCTGGTTTTCTGCCACGCGATAGATAATAGGTGACGAAAACGTAGTAAAATTTGCGTACAAACCCAAATCCTCACATTTTCTTCATCTTTTTTTTAAAAAATAGTATCGGGAGTACCATCGCCAAATGCACAAATGATGATACACCATAAGTAGGAAGATCCTATATTCATTCCGGGTCTTGCGAAAAAAGCGTATTTGATGTATAATTCCAGTTTGCTCGATTTTCTATTAGGGTATCTACCACAAAGGAGTTGAAACTTATGTCCAGACAAAAACAAAACGGCAACAGCGATCGCCTCATGGAAATTATTTCCCGAGTCGATTCTTCTAGCAACACCAACCGTCTCAAACTACTTGAACCACCTCAACCAATACAACAAATGCCTGCAAAAAAGTAGCCAATATCATTAAAGAAGGCTGTAGCAACAAATCCGCACAGCAAGGGGGTGAGTCTCCTGATGGTTAGTCTTGCATATTAATTTTGTTGAGCGTCATTATATACGCTTATACCCTAGATTTCAAGTACGTTCAGGACGTTTTTCATGATATTGGCACAAAGCGATCTACCCTTGACCCCTTGTACTGGGTCAAGGGAATTTGTTTTTGCAGCACACATTTTTTCCAATGACCAATGACCGATGACAAATGACCAATGACCAATAACCAATGACCAATAACCAATGACCAATGACCAATAACCAATAACCATTAAACTCCTAGATCGCGAAGCACAGCTTCTAGTCTGACTACGCTGTCTGACTTACCTTGACGTTCGTATAATTCTCTAGCTTGTTTGAAGACTGCGATCGCTTCTTTCGATTTTCCTTGTTTCATCAATATATTACCCCGCAACTCGTATACTTGAGGATTTTTGGGATCTAGGTTGACGGCTTGTTCGTATGCCCATTTGGCATTTACATACTCTCCCAAACGCAAGAGAACTGTTGATAACCCTATGTAGGCATTGGCATTAGTCCGATTGCTTTGTATGGCACGTCTGTAAGCTTCTTTGGCTGTTTTGTTATCTCCCAAATTACCACTTACGTAACCCAAAGCGTATTGATAATCTCCATTGTTGGGGTTGAGTGCTACAGCACGTCGATACGCCGTCAACGCTGCGGGCAAATTTCCTTGCTGAGCGTAGAGGTAGCCAATGCCAGCGTATATTGTGGCATTTTTTGGCTCTAAAGTTGTGGCTCTTTGATAGACAGCGATCGCATTATTGTAATCACCTGTATCTACAAGTCGTCGCCCTTCATCTAGAAGTTCCTTCAACTCCTGAGAACTTTGTTGTGGCAAAATGCTTTGAGCGCGAGCCACTGATGGTACTGTTGCTGCAATACTACTAATAATGAAAATATTTACTATAAGAGATGTTAGTTTGTACACAGTAATTTTCCTGATATTCTTTGCAACTTTTTCAAAGTTTTCTTGATTGCTTGTCCATTAAAACAAAAATATCCTGTTTTGCAAACAGCTTGTGTTGACTTTTGTACAAGATTTATGAAGAATTTTCATGACTCTGTAAAAGTACGTTAAGAGCATTGTTTGATTTAATACACTCGATTGAGACAAGCAACCAAAGACAACCAGTAGTCATGCTTAAGGGGTTGCCCCAACTCAATCGAAGCCCCAGCATTGCTACCCGTTGATATCAACCAGATGAACAAGCAAAAACTATTTTCCTACAAGTGTGTACCTCAATTCACCTATTTCACAAGCTTTTTGCCTGCTCAGGAAGTTTTTCTAATGCCAATTTTTTCCCACTTCCCCCTACTCCCCACTACGCCAGTCCCTTTATCAAGATAGGCAGAAGAGAACGTTAGCATATCCAATAGAGTTAAAGCCGTGCTATTCCAATCAATGCGATTGAGGTTCGATTTTATGATTTTGACTACAACTGATGTCATTCAGGGGTCTATCGTTGATTCATATTTGGGCATTGTGACTGCAGAAGTGGTCTACGGAAGCAATTTCCTACGAGATTTCTTTGCGAGTATCCGAGACATTATTGGTGGACGCACCGGAAGTTACGAACGACTATTTGAGCAGGGACAACAGAAAGCAATAGAAGAATTATCCCTACGAGCAAGGCGTTTGGGTGCGGATGCTGTTATTGGTATTGAAATTGATACTGGCACCATTAATGTTGACCAATCAGGTGTTCTCATACTTATTACAGCAACAGGGACAGCTGTGAAATTGCGATAGTGGTTAGTGGTTAGTGGTTACTGGTTAGTGGTTAGTGGTTACTAGATATACATAAAAGTATAGAGAAAAATCGATATAAAA
>NZ_WJFC01000163.1 GCF_009725235.1 Scytonema sp. UIC 10036 | reverse complement strand
CCACTTCTTTTTCCATCCTACTATTGAGCCAAGACTGACTTCTAATTCCTTGCTTATTGCTGTAGTCGTTTCTCCAGGTTCCACTTTTAACAAGACTTTAGCTTTAGTGCTAATATGTCCGTTTCCTGTGGCTGCTATGTGTATAAGCGCCTCTCTCTCTATATCTGTTATTACTACTGCTACTTTGGGAAGAGGCATTATCTTAACCTACTCTATTTTTTTTCAAACTTTTGCCAAAAAATTAGAATCATGATATACTTTTTGAAAATGTTTACAACTTTGTATACTCAAGAGCTTGCACTAGCAAGCTATCGAGCTGCTAAACCACGCAACCTGTTCCAAGCAGGCTGGACAATTTTTTGGCATATAAATCAAACTGCTCCAATGATATCATGAATTTACCTACTTGTGTACGCTCTCTCTTTAATACCTGCTTTCTACCCCCCCTGTTGGTACTTAGCAAATCGTCCAAGTATACTCAGCTAGTTCGGAATCGATATACATACATCATTCCTGCTTCACTCTGGCTCGTTCGGACGACAACCAGTCCACAGGCTCACACTGCCTAACTAGCAGCAACGGACGAATAATTCTTAAGATTGATAGCCGCGTTTTATCTCTGTTAATGTTGAGACCACAACTTTAAATCTTTTGTAAGATTTAGCTCCTTCAATAACCTCTTCAGTAGACAATGTGGCAAGGTTTAAAACACCTAAATCAACACCTACTACTGAGTGTTCGGAGAAAAACCAAGTGTCTTCTAATTTCAGATCTGGTTTACTTGCCTCGAATCTGAATGAAATAAACCATTTATCAGCTTCACGTAGGTTTGAGCGATTTTGGCGACTCTGTATTATAAGGCTAACCGCATCTAGGATAAAATTTATACCTTAAATCATTACTATGCATCACTACCACTATTTCAATACTGCTCGGATAAGCGTTTTTGTAGGTTGGGTAAACTCGTGTGTGAAACCCAACAAATGCTGACAAATGTTGGGTTTCGTTCCTCAACCCAACCTACCTTAAATTTGAATTTTTAGCTTAACCGACAAGTATTGACCACTATTTCTTCTTCAGTACGGGAGTTAAATGTTCCGCAATGCCATCTAACTGAATTATACTGCACCCAAGCTTGTAAGCAAACTCCACTGATTCCCCACTCCCGATCGCACTATAAAAGCCTGTTGCAAATTTAATTGCCGCGCGATCGCCAATCTCCTTCTTCATCCCAATAACATAGGGGATATGCTGAGAAATGACACTTGCTTGAATTTGCGAGTAACAAGCATTGAGGACAACACACTCAATATGAGGAGCAAACAACTCAAACAATCCAGCTAACGCAATGGTATCTACCAACTGTACATTCCCAGTTTCATCCTCCAGTACCAAACCATCATCCCCCGTACCATGACCCCCGAAATGGACGATTTGTGGCTTGAAGTCGAGTAACGATTGATAGACATCTTGGATTCGTACAGCCCAGCGTTGCTTGAGGTCGAACCGATCGCGTTTTTTAGCACGTTGCAATCCGCTATCAATTTCTCTGACTTCTTCATCTAACCGTAATGACGTTGTGGTTTTTGGATTGGCTGCCAGGATAAGAATTGTTTTGACTTGTTCTGGGTTCTGCTGTTGTTGTGATGTGTAGTTGGTAATGTTACCGCCAATTTGATGGGCATTCACGGTTTCAGCATTGACTAACCCTCCACCAAATTGAGCGCCTTGTAAGTTGAAATTAGACTCTTTTCTTGGCATGGTATCTCCTTGGTTATTATAAGTTTCAGCATAAAAACTGGGACTTTGTAATGCCGTCACTACCATATTTTCTAAACTGGCAATTCTGTTATCTTTTTCTGCCATTAATGCTTTAATTTCTTGTTGTGCTAGTGCTTTTAGTTCGTTATAAATAGTAAAATATTCTGCACTCAGTTCGGATTTGTCAGCCGTGGGATAAGTTTTTGCTCTGAGTAAAAATTTATCCTGACCCCTTTTTTCCATTGCCACAATTTCAAGTTCGGCATCTGGATGGTTTTCGGCAAGTTGTTTGAAGGAGATTGCGATCGCTCTGGGGTCAACGTTGGAATTGTGATAAAGGTCGAGGGTATCAACGATAGGTTTGATAAAGTCAGCAAAGTCACCCGAAGCAAAAGTTTCGTTCCAATTATCAGGCTTGCGGTGGGGGTTTTGGTCTTCTGGAGTGGGAAGTCGCATAAAAACGTAGTCGCACCTTACCTCTTGTAGTATTGTATTGCTTGTAATATTCCAATCTTCGATGGTGGCTCCAGTGAGAGTTGCACCTGTGAGGTCAGTTCCGTCTAACTGGGTTTGTACTAGTTTTGCTCTGGATAAATTGGCATCTTGTAGGTTGGCTGAACTTAGGTCAGCTCCAATAAAGCTGGCATCTGCTAAGTTTGCACTACATAGATTGACACCTCGTAGCGATAGATTATCAAAGTTTTTGTCTTGCCCAAGTTTTGTAACTACTAACTCTTGAACTGGTAATTTTTCTATGGGCGTTGTCCCGACAAGAGCAATATTAAGCTGTTGGGCTTGAAACCAACAGGTGCGGGTCAAATTAGCATTTCTAAAATCCGTGCTTTTAAGTTGGCACGATTGGAAATTCGCTTCTGTTAAATTGGCGTTACGAAAACTAGTGCCACCTCTACTAATGACAAAAACTGCCGTCTGTTGAATTAAGGTAAATTGCTGCTTTTTCACTAAAATTAGCCAAGCACAGTAGTTGGTAAACAATCCCCCAGTCAAAGCATAACCTCCAATCCAAACTACAGCTAAAACCCCAGTTCCAATTCTCGATCCAATCATCAAGCAAACTGAAAACAGAGTCCCAGCTAAAATCCAAATGAAAGCTACAGCTTGAACTACTGACCAATCTTCAGCCCAAATAACAGTCCCACCGACAGCTCCAATGAAAACTACAAACACAGCCCCAGCAATGCCTGCCACACTCATGAAAACTAGGAGTGAAGTTTTAACTCCGCTGACAATCCCAATTCCAGCTATAGCCAACGCCAAAGCTGTAGCTGAGAAAGCTGTTTCCATCCCGAGTCGAGCTGCAATAAATGTAGATATTAGCGTTAAGATGTATATCATCACACCAGGGATGACAGTAGATTTTTTAATCCCTTCAATACTCAAATAATATTCTTCTGCCCAATGAATATTGAGTGCTATGACAAATCCTATGAGTCCTATTAAAAGGAATGAGAGAAATATTAAGCTAACGACCCAATGCTTTTGCAGTCCAGCTTTAGCACCACTGAAGTTAGCCCCTCTCAAGTTAGCACCGCTAAAATCACATCCTCTAATATCTGCACCGCTAAAATTTGCCCCTTCAAGTTTCCTACCTCGGAAGGAGCGCCCACGGAGATTTTGACCGGAGTAATCGTGGGGCATAACGAGCCAAAAAATGTTTCCTTACACATCGTTATACAGCTTCTTCCGTTAGTTTTCCGGTTTTAGAGGGAGTGTCATCGTTAAACTTCTTACCTCAGAAGGAGGTTCAAGAGACTCTTGATAAGTCATAGTTAACGGAATACTTGTACCTAAGACTATATAGCGCACTCAGGTAGTAATAATTGGAGGTGGAAAATATGACACCCATTGAAAAGAATGACCTAGTTGAATTGAAGCGCGATGTTAGCCATGAATTGTCAGAAGGTCTTGTGGGAATGGTCTTACAAAGCGATTCTGATGGGGTAAAGGTTGCGTTCCCTCTCCCCGGCAATAACGTATATGCCCAACTGCCTCGGGAAGATGTGAAGTTTTTAGTGGCAGTAAATCCGCCCGAAGACTAGCAAGTTTCAAATACTTTAAGAATACTACTTTAATAAGTAGAGAGGCGCAAAAAAACCGAGGTATGTAACAAAAAGTCATTGCAGCCGTATCGCATCCCCGGTGTGTCTCTACCAATAAGCAAGAGCGATACGGCTATACTCCTCCTTCGCTCGCCGATCGCACAGCGATTGGTGTAAATTGTTGAGTTGATGGCTTCAGGACTTACGCAACTGGCACAGGCAATCGCTCTGCTTTAATACATATGTATTAATATACACTTACACAACTGATACAGGGCGATCGCCAATTGTTTTCCTCAGCCATTTTCAACGCAATAATAACAGTTTGAGATAATTACTGTTGATAATAAAGCAAAAATAACAAGTTAACACGTCACTTTTAACCAGATAACCTCTCACTATCCACGTCTCCAGAGTTGGAATTTGGTAGTTGTCTAGCCGGAATTTGGCAATAGAAAAAAATTTAAAAAAAATTTCCATAGCATAAAAAATGTGCAAAAAAATTGCATTTTACTCTATTTTCCATTACTGGAGTTCAGTTAACGAGCCATAAATGCGGTTGTTAGCGTTTTTCTACCGTCCAAGCCAACCGCACGGCTAAATTCTGACAATGTTGCGTTACCTGGGGTTGCAAACTCTCACTCCTTACCGGATTAGCTGGTAACTGTACTGCAAACGATCGTCCGGGGTGTATTTCATCCCACATCGAACGCATTTGTGCTCCTCGTCCCCTACCTGGTGCATGGATACCAAAGTCAGAAATAATACTGCACCTACATATAAAGTGACTGTTTTCTTCTTCGCTTTCTGCACCAATGCGTAGGCGAGGAGGTTGCAACCAGGTTTTTACCTGTGAAGCCTCAGATTTTTTTAGTTAATATCTTAGGATAAATGCACGAGGGTTTTGTCAACATAACACCAGCCCCAGTTCTCACCAGGTTCTAAAGACTTTATGAGGGGATGATCGGTGCTGTGGAAGTGCTTGGTGGCGTGCTTGTTCTTAGAAGAGTCGCAGCAACCAACATGCCCGCAAGTTAGACAGAATCGCAAATGAACCCAGGTGTCTCCGGTTGCCAAACATTCCTCACAGCCATGGGATCTGGGTTTGACGGCTTGTAACTGATTAAGATGTGTACACTTCACAGTCATGTATTTTCCTTTACGCACTTTGTGGTTTAAATAAATAAAAATTGCTGTAAAACCATTCTGGTAAGACTTATGCACTGTACAAATAGGACATCATATGTGTTAAAAGAATTCAGTCGTTTCAAGCTTTTGACGACACCCTCAGATGGACAGCGATCGCTCACTAAATATTGGAAAAATCAAAGATTAATGCTTGAAAATCCCTATTTCATACCTGATGATTTTTGTCAATGCATAAGTCCTATCTAGGTAATTAAACAGAAGTTACTTATGCGTGCAGCAAGGAAATATTAGCCTCGGACCAATTAACCACTATTTTGTCAAGTGCAGCACGAGCATTAGCTAGAGACTGGGTACGAATTTCGCCATGCATAGCAAGATTTTCAGCGTTAACAAATGTGATATCTGTAATGCCGATAAAGCCAAAAATTGTCCGTAGAAACGGTTCTTGAAAGTCATACTGAGCAGTAGGAGTACCTGGTTCATAGCTACCACCACGGGCAGTGACAATTAGCATTTTTCTATTTTTTACCAAGCCTTCATAGCCCTTGTCACTAATTATGAAGGTGTGTCTAACTCGAACAATTTGGTCAATATATGCCTTGAAGATAGATGGAATGCTAAAGTTGTACATAGGTACGCCAAAAACATAGTAGTCTGCGGCAAGTAACTCATCAATCAACTCATCAGAGGTTTTAATCGCCTCTGCCAACTCCGGAGTAATCTTGTCCGATGGTGTAAATGAAGCAGCAATCCAGGATTCATCTAAGGTAGGAACCGGGTAGTGACCTAAATCTCGGTAGGTAATGGTGTCGTCAGGATGAGCTTCTTTCCAAGCTGAGATAAAGTGTTTTGTCAATGACCGTGAATGGGAGCGTTCAGCACGGGGGCTAACGTCAATATGCAGAATATGTGCCATTGCTAATTCTCCTGAAAAAATCTAAAGACGCAAGTATTGGAGTGGTGGCGTTTGTGAAGCTTACGCTCTGCACATTGGTCGCTTACCACAACAGTTAGAAGTAGATACCCGGTAGTACCCGTGTTGTTGACCAGAATGATGAGGTGACCTTACTGTTCGATGGTTGTGGCAAACAGCCAATCGATGAACAATCGTCTTTTCGTCATCTATCTTTGCAATTCAGGCAGGTTTTAGCTAGCGAAGATCGGATAGTTAAGAACAAACTTATGCCAACCGTTGTCACTTTCTACTATTTTTCAGTGCTGCTCATTCCTGCAAACATAGCAATGAGGTCTGCTGATGGTGCAATATTTCCCCGCGCTAGTAGGTCATGCCCTTTAAGCATTGCCGCAATCCTGCATACGTTTGCGCCGTGGTGCCATCCAGCCTGCATTATCTCAGAGTTGATACCTACTGGTTCCATACTCGATCCTCCCGATCGCCCATGCGGTCCCCAGTGCATTCCAGCGACTTGAAAGCCCGGTGTTGTTTTCGGTAGAGTCACCAAGATCATACCACTTGCTGCTAAGGCTCCAAGCAATCCAAGTTGTGCCAGTTCACAACCTGCGCCGCAGTCGCCGTAGCCACCACCCACAGTGAAAACACCACCCACTTTGCCAACCATCTCGTCGCTGAGCCAGAGAATCTCACAAACATCTTCAATGAACTTCTTGATACGAGAGTCGGCACTCCGGTGACGTACTGGCGAACCGATGATGAGCGCATTGCAAGTACGTACATCATCCAGCGTAGCTTCATGGGCTTCTTTGAGAGTAACTTCACTACCCTCTACCGACTTAGCGCCATTTGCCACTGCTTCAGCCATTCGCCGGGTGTTACCGTTGCTTGTTGTGTACACGATTAGTACTTTCGTCATTTAGGTTCTCCAATGGGTTGTAGTTGTTGGCATATCCATACTTTTTAAGTAGTATAGATATACTTGTTGCTCAGATAAGTGGCTCAGAATCCCAGTCCTATTAATTTGTGAGAAATTTAGAAAACTGCACTTTTGTCAAGTTGGTAAACTCCCAGATTTCTCAATTGTGAGGAAAAAATTATCCATGTAACAGACATCTAGGATAATTTAATTAATACATTACCAAATCAAACTTAAGAATGGGGAAACAATAAATATAAATCCTAGTACAAATAGACATATCAATTACCATAGGACTCATTAGTGAGTTCATAAATCAAACCTAACTTCTATATAAAACATAATACACTGAGATAAATATATATCAGTGTTCCATATAATACAAAATTTATCCTCACTCGAGATTTTTGAGAATATGTCCTTGGATATAGTTATTTATCCTTATTTTTCATAACTCCCAAAAAAAAATGGGCGAACGGAAGTAGTTTTTTTAAGCGGAGCATATCACAACTTAAATTTGTTATTAACATCTAGATCTTCGCTGGTTAAGACTTTTTTAAGTAGGCAAACTAGATTCAGTACACCTGTTGCAGAAGTGGGTGAAAGGGAAAATCAAACCCTTGCTCCCAGTCTCTTCCCCAATACTTGGGTCTTCTTACTTTTGCAAAGGTTTTACTTTCATAATACTGCGGAATATAATCATGTATACTCATGGCAGAAAACAAGGTTGCCGCATTAGTTTAGATTATACCTATAAAGGGATGCAAGTTGCTTACCTTGAGAATGATGTACTTAGAGTAGGTTTGCTACTAGAAAAAGGTGCGGATATCTTTGAGTTTACTTACAAGCCCTGCGATCTAGACTTTATGTGGCAATCGCCCATTCCTATGCGACGGCCTTTTGTGGCTACTAGTGCATTGCCTGAGGGAGCCTTTCACGATTACTATTATGGAGGTTGGCAAGAGATACTACCATCAGCCGGGTGGGCTAATGAACCTTATATGGGGACTTATCAAGGTTTACATGGAGAAGTCTCGCTTCTGCCCTTTAAATCCACTATTATTGAAGACACTCAAGAGAAAGTTACTTTACACACGTATGTACGTCTTTACCGTTCACCACTGGTGCTTGAGCGCACAATGTCACTAAAACGTGGTATTGCTGCATTATTTATTCACGAACGCCTTCTCAACGAGTCAGTTGGTGAATTCGCCATAATGTGGGGTCATCACCCCGCCATTGGAGAACCTTTCTTGGATGACAGTTGTGTGGTAATGACGCCAGCTGCCAAAGTTGAAGTTATGGCTTACCATCCAAATGGTTTGTGGGAACCTGGAGAGGATTATGATTTTCCAAAGGTCAGAAATAAACGTACAGCTACATTGCAAGATGTTACTTGTGTACTCTCCAAAGAAACTCAGTCGGTAGATATAGTGTTTTTCAAAGAATTGACCGAGGGTTGGTATGGTCTAACTAATCAAAGGCTGGGTGTAGGCTTCGGGATGGCTTGGGACAAAGAGCTGTTCAAGTGTCTCTGGATGTGGCAAGTCTATGGTGGTCACACAAATTATCCGTGGTATGGACGTACATACAATTGTGCTCTTGAACCATTCACTAGTTATCCACCTTGTGGCGTGGGTAATGCTATCAAAAATGGCACCGCACTTATTATGAAGCCTAATGAAGTTATTGAAACAGAATTGGTTGCTGTTGCTTATCAGGGAGAAGGTATCAACCGTATTCAACTTAATGGCATTGTAGAGTAATGTTCAATTTCAACTGCAATTTGAATATCAAATAAATATTTAGTTAAACAAATCTAGTTGAGAACAATTTTATTGATTTAAGGAGGTTAAATCATGAAGCTCAAAGATAAAGTTGCAATTGTTACTGGTGGGTCTAAAGGCATTGGTTGGGGAGTTTCTACAGTCTTCTCTCAAGAAGGAGCAAAAGTCGTTATTGTTGCTCGGAATGTTCAAGATGGCGAGCAGACTGCTGAGGAAATTCGCCAAAAGGGCGGTAAAGCTACTTTTGTCCAGTGCGATGTCTCAAACGAAGAAGACGTCAAAAAAATGGTGCGAACAAGTCTCGACGCTTATGGTCAGATTGATATTCTTGTCAATAATGCTGGTGTTGGCATCTACAAGTCGGTACTGGATACAACTAACGAGGAATGGGATCGCTGTTTAGCTATCGACCTCAAAGGAGCATTTCTCTGCTCTAAGTATGTCATTCCTCAGATGCAGACTATAGGCAAAGGAGTGATTATCAATATGTCGTCAGTGCATTCTCGTGCTACAGTTAACGGAGCTGCACCATATGCAGCCTCCAAGGGTGGAATGACCGCTTTGACTCGCAACATGGCTATTGATTACGGTCCGAGTATTCGGGTCAATGCCATTTCTCCAGGGTGGGTAATGACGCCTCTGATTAAACAACTCTTTAGTAGTTACGATAACCCAATTGAGCAACAGCATGCGGTCGAGCAAAGGCAGGTGATGAAGCGCATTGGTACCCCTGAGGATATTGGCTATGCAGCTACTTTCCTTGCCAGTGACGAGGCTTCATTCATTACTGGTACCGAACTCTTTGTAGATGGTGGTCTGACAGCTCAACTTGAAACTTGGTAAGTGGAGAAGGGGTTACAAAACGATAAATAGATGTTTAGCTCCTTTATCTTAAGGCAAACCAAATGGTGTTAGACAAATGATATTAACAACAACAAAGTTTGATTATGCAATCCGCGATCAAAAGGGAAAAGTAGTATTCTACGTTCTCCTATGGAAACGAAAAAGAATTACGTTAGAAGTTTTTGACGAGTATTGGAGAAATGTTCACGGTCCAGTCTGTGCTCGACTACCAGGATTGCACCAGTACTGGCAGTTTCACTTGAATCATAATGATAGCAGTCTGTGGCCAACTATTGAGGGCATAGAGTACGACTCGTTTCCAGAAGACCAGTTTGATGGTATTGCCGAATTAACCTTTATGTCCGAAGCAGACCGTCAGACCTGGTTTAAAGCGTCTGCCATTCTCATGAATGACGAACACAACATATTTAGCAAGGCAATTGGTTACAACACGAGCCCTGATAATTCCAAAACTTATATCGATCGCATTGCAACTGAAGACCCAAACGGGAATCTCGGAATTCTGAAATTTCACGTTATGGTCAAAAAAGCTGATACCTGTAGTGTAGAAGCCTTTCGTCAATATATGACCGACAGCTTTGCTGCTGCTGTAGTTCAGAGTGATTTAGTTCTAAAATTTCGACTGCATCTGTTTGAAGAAGTAGACAATTCACGTCCGGATGCCGCAGGAGTAGTACATTTTGAACCTCCAGAGAAGCAATATCAAGCTGCTTTTGAAATTGCTTTCCAGAATTATCTAGAAATGGAAAAGTTCTTTGACTCAGAAGAGTACGTAATGGCGGTGAAGGATCAGGCAAAGTATGTCAAGCAAATCAGTTCATTTCCCGAAAGAACTGCTAACACTTTTGTCTACGATGGCAAGATGACCTTAGCAGGGCAACGGAGTTCCAAGGTGGCAGAGCTAATCACGGAAGTAGGAGCAACTAATCAACTTCAAGAGGATATAGTTTCTCTCATGAATGGTCAGGTTTCTCTCTTAAACGGTAACGGTAAACAGAACAACGGCAAGCCTAATTCCTCGTTTTCAAAGGCCAAAGTTTTCGACATAACTACAAAAAAGGAAAGAACTATGTTGGATAAATTTCCCGGAACAGCGTCAGATCTAGTCCTGCGTTTATTTGCCAGAGGTGAGTCCGCTGATTCAGAAGGATTTTGTGAATTCTTCACCGATACACCTGTGTATCAATTCGGCAACTTTGAAATTTGTTTTGATAAAGCTGCTATTAAAAGATCTTCAGATAATTTCCATAGTCAGGTCTTGGCAGTTTACCACGAAATTAAGACGATGTGGGAAGTCGGAGATGTCGTGTTCGTTGAAATGGATGTCTATTATTGGCGCAAGGACGGCTCTATAGTTGCACTTCCTTGTTGCGACATCTTCAGGGTAGAAGGAGATAAGTTCTCAGAATTACGAATTTTTATGGACGTTAATCCCGTATTCGATCCAAAAATTCCTGTTCCAAATACATCATCGGTAATGACTATCAGTGAAGGAAAGAGGGTTTCTCCACAGGGTATAATGAAGAAATTTTATGCTGAACATCCTGATGGAAAACAAAGGGTAGCAACAGGATTTGCACCTAAGTGGTCGCTAGTTGAATCTAAATGGTCGCTAGTCGAGGTTTAACCTTGCCCAAACTTGACCAAGTGTACTTGTATAAAAACGATAAGAGTTCCGTTAATTGATGACAATGAACTAACATCTTGCATCAAAGAAAAGCTAATGCTTTGCCAATACTGCTCGGTTAAGAGAATTGTAGGTTGGGTTGAGGAACGAAACCCAACAAATGCCGATAAATGTTGGGTTTCGTTCCTCAACCCAACCTACGTAATTGCGTGTTTTTATGCTTAACCGAGCAGTATTGAATGCTTTGCCAGTTTATGTCCACCATCTTACCCCCAATCTAAGAGTTAGTTTCCGTACTTACAACCTGTTGGGTTTCACACACGGGTTTACCCAACCTACAATTTCCTTAATCGAGCAGTATTGGGTGTGGATATTAATATGGTCAAATACAAGATGTGAAGACTACAGCAGGATTTGCAGTTTCTACTACTACCATGGAGGTCTCACATGAGTAAGCGAATCAATTACTATCAAGAATTGTCTGCAGATTATTCTAAGCCAGGACTAGTTTCCAAAGAGCTAGCAGAAAAAATGCTCAAGGATGCTGAAACATACATTTCTCTTCGTGAAAGAACATTACCTGAAATAAATTCCGAATACACTTTAGCACAAATAGAACAGGAAAACAGGATTTGGTGGCCAACCCATTGTGAAGCCGTGCGACAAGGGCGGGCAGATATTCTCATAGAAGAATACAGCGATAACCTTGTCTACTTATGTGCTGATGGTCCTTTTTATGGGAAAACAAATGGAGTTGAAAGAGAGCCAAATTGGTGGGCGCTTCTGGCTCAACCAAATGTGACAATGAATTGGCCCATTGTGATGTTCTCTGGTGAAGTTGTCTATTTTGAATGGAATTGTATTGATGACGAGACAAATGAAACAATTGCTAAGGGAAATGTGACCTGGATTCGTCGTGGTCACAGAGGGGCGTGTTACTTGAAATGCGAGCAATTGACCTTTTATCGAGATGTTTATGCTCCAATTGAATTGCTAGAGTTAATTAAGCGTTAACAGCACAGCAATGAAATGCCCGTGCAGCAAAGCGGTTCTTTGGTAAGCCCCTTAAGGCAACTTACACTCACCTTCTGTGGCTGGTCAATAAAACTCTTGCAAAAGTAAGCAATGTCCAATTATAGGGGAAGGAGCAAGGAACAAGGGTTTTACCTTCTGTTTCTCCTCTCCCCTTTTACCTATTGTGTTTTCCCGAAATCAATTCATGCTGTCACACCTAAAAAGTTTTTACTGAAAATTGAAGTATTTATTTTTGCATTTCCTCTTCTAAAAGATTTTTTAGAATCAGTTAGAAATAATACTTTAAAATAATTCAGTACTTGTACTTTTAATTGAGTCGCAGTTGGTGTGCATGCTCACCTGAAATAGTAAATTTGTATTCTTTAATCCGTAACTTGCGCGTTTGCTGTCTCCTACTATACAAAATAGTAACATAATCAAACTAATCGAGACATTCTCTTAAGTTTCTTCTAAATTTATCGATCTTTGTTGATGAAAAGCTGCATGAAAGGGGAAAATTTCTGTAGCTTCTTAAGAAAAATGAAAAATAGTGTAAATAGCCTCTAAATAAGTAATAGAGGGCGCTCAATGTTTGCTTGTGAAGCAGAACAACTTTTCTACTCTCCACTTTCATATGAGATTTGGTCATGCGTAACTTCTTAAAAAACAGCTGTTTGGCGATCGCCTCCGCTATATTAAGTCTGGCTCCCCTAAAAGTCGAAGCAGCTTTGCTTGTAGCTAGCCGTGCTAGTAACACCGTCCTGCGTTACGATGAACAAACAGGTGCTTTCATTGATGCTTTTATTCCTGCTGGTAGTGGTGGGCTAAATGGTCCTACCAGCTTAGCTTTGGGACTAGATAGCAACCTTTATGTTACCAGTTACTATAATAGTAGCGTTTTACGGTATGATGGGCAGACAGGTACTTTCATTGATACCTTTATTCCTTCAGGTAGTGGTGGTCTAAGCAGTCCTGAAAGCATAGCTTTTGGGCCAGACAACAATATCTATATCAGTGGCCTTGATGGCAACGGTATTCGACGCTATAACGGTCAAACTGGTGCTTTCATTGATACCGTCGTTGGCTTCGATCCTTTAGGTGGAGATGAGTTAAACTCCCCAGATTTCGCCTTTGCTGAAGATAACGACCTTTACATAAGCAGCGTTCTTCCTTCCAATGGTGTCTTACGCTATGATACGGCAACAAATGAAACTAATATCTTCATTCCCCAGGAAAACGCACCAGCAATTCCCGGAGGTTTGACCATAGGATCGGACAACAACCTTTACATTGGGGATTTTAGTCCTGTCGGTAGTATCCGGCGCTATAATAGCCAGACAGGTTCCTTGATTGATGTCTTTGTTTCTCCTGGTAGTGGTGGACTGAGTCAGGCATCACGTTTGGCTTATGGACCGGATAGCAATCTTTACGTCACTAGCTTTGGCAGCGACAGTGTCCTACGCTTTAACAGTAGTACTGGTGCTTTCATTGATGCCTTTGTGCCTGCTAGTAGTGGTGGATTAGACGAACCAATCGGCTTGCTCTTTACTACAAACAATAGTGTAAAAGCCTCAGAACCTGTTTCTTCTTTGGGTATTTTTGGGTTTAGTGCTTACTTAAGTGTCAGTTTATTGCTAAAAGGCAAAAAAACTAGAACGGCAAAATAGACTGGATAGCTGTGCCTCAAGTCTATTTAGGTAAGCAAAAGGAGAGCGGCGAAAATGAAGTTGAGAGGATGTCTGAAAAGTTGTGAGGAAGTAATTTTAATCACGTCAATAGTTGTATGAATAAACCTAATTCTAATTCCAATTCAACCTTTACCAAAGCAGCTTTGTTACTTGCAAGTACGCTAACTGTAATGTCCGGTGCAACTATCGCACCTTCGCTTCCAGCAATGCAAGACCATTTTGTCAATGTCGCGAATGTAGAGCTGCTGGTAAAACTGGTGATTACTATGCCCGCGTTATTTATCGTTATTGGTTCGCCTATCGCGGGAATGATTGTAGACCGATTTGGACGCAAACCATTGCTTTTAAGCACCACACTTTTTTACGGTTTAACAGGTGCTTCAGGGCTGATTCTTGATTCGTTACCTGCGATTCTTGTTGGACGTGCGTTTTTGGGTTTGTCGGTTTCTGGGGTAATGGTCAGTGCAACGACGTTAATTGCAGACTACTACATTGGTACTGCTCGTACAACGTTTATGGGGCTGCAAGCTGCATTTATGAGTTTGGGTGGCGTTTTGTTCCTATCTCTTGGTGGCACACTTGCTTTGCACAACTGGCGCTATCCATTCTTAATCTACTTGTTTTCTTTGCTGTTGTTACCGTTGATCGTTTTCGCAATTTACGAACCACAGCGTAACTTATCTAAAAAAATATTGGCATCCAATCAAGGAAGCCAGAATGAATCGATTCCCATTACCTTGTTACTGCTGATTTTTGGAATGACCACTCTCAGTCAAATTATTTTTTATCTCATTCCTGTTCAATTACCTTTTTATCTTCGCAGTCTTGTGAATGCAACACCGTCAGAGAGTGGAATGGCAATTGCTTTTTGTACATTATTCAGCGCATTTACATCAATATTTTATGGTAGAATCAAAGCCAAACTGGATTTTGTCAGTATCGTGCCCTTTACTTTCGGAATTTTTGGTATTGGCTACGTCATTATTGGTCATGCAAACAATTACCCCACAGCACTCGTTGGCTTAGCTATTGCAGGGTTAGGATTGGGACTACTGATGCCAAACATGAGCGTGTGGATATCCACTATCGTACCTGACGCAGTGCGCGGACGTTCATTGGGAGGACTTTCAACCGCGTTCTTCCTCGGACAATTTCTCTCCCCCATCATCGCGCAACCTGTTAGTCAAAAAGTGGGTTTAGCTTTAACATACGGTCTCGCAGGTGGATTGCTTTTACTTCTGAGTGCGATGTTCATCATAATGCGAGCGCAAGTAACCGCTTTAAGCGTTAAACCCATAAAGAGTGAGAAACTGTAACTCGATATCTTGTCACCTCTGTTCCAATACTACTCGGTTAAGGATTTGTGGAGATTCCACTCTTTGTTGCGTCAGCAGTAGGCGATCATCTCATTAATTCATTCAGCGATCGCAATTGCTCGACTGGTGGACACAGAGATTTAAGCGATCGCACACAAAACCGGGCATCCTCAAAAACTAAAACGCCTCTAGAGCATATAAATTCTAGAGGCGTTTTAGTTGAGTTATAAAAATTCATTTAGTTATTGGCTGTATATAAAGACAGTTTAATAGGTGAAATCAGATGACGGGGTGAAGAATGCATAAAAATATCTAGAGTTTCATCAAAAGAGCGTAAAGCTGGGGTTCGATCGCTTTTATCTATGAGAAAATGGGCGGTAGATGCGTGTGACGTCTGCCCAAATCGGTCATGTTTTTAAATTTGCGACACTTGGAAAGACTATCATCGTCTGACTCGTAAGCGTGTGATTAAACGCACACGCATTTTGCTACCTGCATCACTTCAGTAAATCCCCCTCTTGGAATAAAAGCGGAGAGTAGTAGATTATTGCAATGTGGTACTTGCTTTTGAGAGGGCGATCGCAACTAGGATGACCGTTCCTGGATTTTATAATGCCGCCAAATCCGGTATTAAATCTTCATCCATGAAAGTTACGTATGCGAAGTATCAAATCAGAGTGAATTGCAATGTGCGAACCCACACTACCAGACTGAGGTGAAGCCGCAGAAATTGCCTTCCGAACTATATTTCCATTTGTTAGTGTTACTTCTTTTACAAGATATTGAGCGACTTAGAGAACTGGCACTTAGTCAAGGAATTGACATCAAAATTTTCAGGTGCAAGATCTGAGATCTGCCATCGTCGTTTACCCCACCAAGAAGCGACTGGCGGACTCGTCTTGGGGTTTAAATCCCCACAAACTATAAAAATTCATCTATCAATTATGATAGAACATCTGTTCCCGTCTTATTGCTAATAATTGAAAATGACTGTTCTTAGGCGATCGCGCATTAACGAATGCTGTTCACTCCTTGCTGGTGAAAGCTGAAACCCTTGTTTTTCCGTTCGTTACCGAAAGTTTGCGATCTACTGAGTTTGGTTTTTTCTCGCCGACTTACTTAACGTGGAAAAAAGTGGGGACTACTAGTTAAGCAAACGCTGCTTCAGTTTTAGGTTTGTTTATTTCTTGGAACGGGCGAATCGGTAGACGTACCTGAAAGCGAGTGTCACCTGGCTTTGAAAAGCAGCGAATCTCACCACTGTGCTGACCCACTATAATCCGATAAGCAATTTCTAGACCTAACCCCGTTCCTACACCGATACCCTTAGTTGTGAAAAACGGATCGAAGATCCGGGACTGAATTTCAGGGGGAATGCCTGGTCCATTATCCGCAATCTCCACCATAATGTCATTTTTCTGACTGGACGTCCGTACCCAAATCGTCCCCCCCTCGCCCAAGGCGTCGATAGCGTTGTCAATCAAATTCGTCCATACTTGATTCAATGCACTTCCGTAAGCCTCTATGATTGGAAGGTTCTGCTCGTATTCACGTATCACCTGGACACGGTGCTTTTTGAGCTTATAGCTCAAAATGGTGAGCGTGTTCTCGATCCCTTTATGAACAACTACCTCTTTTAGTGGAGATTGATCCATGTACGAGTAAGACTTGACAGCATTGACAAGCTCGGAAATGCGAGTAACGCCTTGATCGAGGACGTTCACGACACTTGCTACAGCTAGAGTTGCTTCTAACCAAGTTAGTATATCATTAAGTACATTAGCACTTACCTGGTCGCCAATCACTCCTAACTGCTGAGCGTTAACTCCAGCCGCAACCAAAGTTGGAATAACTTTCCACCCATTGGCAACGTCGTATGACTCCAACCAATTCCCTAGTTCATCTTCTAAATCCATCTGAACCGAAGGGTCGAAATCGCTGAGTTGAACGGTCTGTTCAATACCCTTACGTTTAATTTCCAAGAGGTACTCTAGTTGATCTGGTGTGAGGTGTTGCTTAATAGACTCAAGCGAGAGGTTGTGTAAGACATTCACCGTATCATGCAACTGTCCTGTAGCCCGACGTGCCGCTGCTACTGGATTGCCAAGTTCATGGGCAAGACCGGCTGCTAGCGTACCTAAAGAAATGAGCTTATCGTGTTGCTGAGACAACATTTGTAACTCTTGCATTCGGCTTGCCATGAAACCGAGGACGGCTTGTCTTACTGACGGGCAGAACATGAGCATTTGCCAAAACTCGTCCTCGTGTAAACAATATACATGGCATTGACCCACTGCTTGCCCGCTTGCAAGATGAAGTGTACCCGCTAGGAGAGGGACTTCACCAAAAAACGTACCAGCTTCATAAGTAGCTAAAACGACTTCTTGGTTACTAATTTCTCTCGTTAGCCGGATTGCTCCTTCAAATACCACGTAAAAGCATTTTGCAGGCTCTCCTTGTTTAAAGAGAAAATCTCCTGGATTTAACCATTTTTCTGTACCGTTCATCAAACATAACAGCTGATTCTCGGTCAAGTTTTGGAACAAAGGTATTTTATGCAACAACTCAAGCATGACTAAAACCTAGAGTGTTTTTATGATATTGATGTATGACCAGAACTTAGAGTATTTTTACAAGGATGAGAGATATTGATGTATGAATTGAATAGCGATTGAACCCTCACCTACCGCTGAGGCAACTCGTTTTACTGACTGATAGCGCACGTCACCTACCGCAAAAATTCCTGGTACATTAGTTTCAAGAAGATAGGGAGACCGAGGTAATGTCCATCCTCGGATATACATCTCACTATGCAAAATGTCAAGTCCGGTCAGGATATACCCTTTTGAATCTCTTTCTACAACGTTTTCCAACCAGTTAGTGCGCGGCATTGCACCGATAAAAGTGAAAAGGGCGCAGGCGGGGACAGTTTCGACTTCGCCAGTTGCTGAATTAACAATGGTTATTGCCTCAAGCTTGTCTTTGCCGAACACTTCAGTAACTTCCGTTAACACCTTGACTGCAATATTGTTCATCTCTTCGATCCGATCGATCAAATACTTAGACATGCTTTTCTTCAGTGTGTCTCCGCGTATAAGAAGGGTCACTGAGCGAGCATATTTAGAAAGGTGCATAGCAGCTTGCCCAGCTGAATTGCCTGCCCCAAGAATAAACACGTCTTCGCCTTTGTAATTAATTGCTTCGGTCATTGCTGCTCCGTAGTATATGCCAGCACCTGTTAGTTTGTTACTGCCAGGTACGTTAAGCTTGCGATAGGATACACCAGTTGCAATGATCACTATGTGAGAGCTAAGCTCTGAGCCATCTGCTAGGGTTACATATCGATATTGACCATCTACACGAAGACTAATTACTTCTTGTGGTGCAAGAATTTCTGCTCCGAATTTCTGAGCCTGTGCAACAGCACGTCTGGCTAAATCTCCCCCAGTGAGTCCAGCTGGGAAACCGAGATAATTCTCAATCCGCGAACTAGTTCCTGCTTGCCCGCCTGGAGCCTCTTTTTCAACCATAACGGTACGTAGTCCTTCGGATGCAGCATATACAGCAGCAGCTAAACCAGCCGGACCAGCACCCACAATAATCGCATCGTAAAACGGCATTTTGGGGCGCGTTTTCAGTCCGATTTTGTTGGCAATTTGGGTGTTTGTCGGTTGTAAAAGATGTGTGCCATCAGGAAAGAGCAGCAGTGGTAGTTTCAATTCTTCGGGGTTAGCGTCTACAGATAACTTGCGCCCTTCTTCTGACTCAATATCCAGCCACTGATAAGGAATGTGATGGCGAGCCAAGAAATCTTTGGCTTGATGTGTTTTGAGTGTCCATCGATCGCCAATCACGCGAACCCCTTCAAACAAAGGGAGGAACGTTTTTTTCCACACCTCAAGCAAATCATTAAGCACTGGGAATAAACCTTGTTCCGGGGGAGTCCACGGCTTCATCAAGTAATAATCAATTTTAGCTTTATTGATAGCACGGATAGCCTCATCTGTGTCGGCATATGCTGTCAGTAAGGCACGTTTAGCATCTGGAACAATTTTTATTGCTTGTTCCAGGAACTCCACACCAGTCATGTTTGGCATCCGCTGGTCTACTAACAACAAAGCCACTGGCTGGTTACGCAGTTTCAATCTTTTTAGCGCCTCTAGGGCTGCTTGACCGGAGTCTGCGCGCAGTACCCGGAAGTTTTCGCCATATTCGTGGCGTAAATCGCGATCGATTGCCTTTAGAACTTCTGGATCGTCATCTATTGTAATTAGAACAGGCTTAGCCATAATATTCCCTCATTTGTTAACGTGGCGATCGAATCAATACTCTTTCCGTGCTAAAAGGTGCAGTTTGTTGCTAGCAGACGGAAATTACGATCTTTTCGTGTAGACTATTGACCTTACAGCAATTTTCGGGTAGATGAACTACAGTGTTTGTAAGGGCGTTCGTGCAGCGTGCCGACGTTCGCAGCCATACGACCATTCGCCCCTACGCCTGTAGTCTACCGATCTAAAAACTGTTGTAACTACACGCTAGCTAGCTCAGCAGCTTCATATTTATCTACCATTGTGATGCCCTCGCAGAATGAACTCATTCTGAGGAAATGCTCCACCTGTACTTGCGCGCCGACTACATACAATTCCACATCAGAACCCAACTTTTGCTTGGTGAAAATGAGCGATCGCATACCAGCAGTGGTTATACATTCTAGATCTTGTAGCAGTAAGACGAGACGACGCAGTGGCTTTTGTGTTGCTTTGGTCAACTCTTCCTGAAAACGTCCCACAGCATCTGCATCCAGTAATCCGGTTAAAGATATCTTGGCAGTACCTTCAGTAATTTCTAACAGTGTTGCGTCAAAAAATACCTTAGCGGGAAGGAGCCTCACTCGAACTTTCAACTCGTCTTGAGTGGATGGTAGTTTAACTGTCAGATTTTCAGCATCAAAATCGGAATGCTTGTGCCCGTTGATCCATACTTCACCAATACGCACACTACCTGGTGGTAAAATATCTGGCGCAACTCGGAGAATGTTGTCCTTAAACCCACCTGGCTTTGGCTTGAAGTACAAATCCATTGGTTGCTTAGCAATTAGCAAGTTCGTATAAACTGTAGCCAAGTAAGCTAACTCGAAGGAGTGATAACCGCTCATTGAGTGGCTACCTTTAGATCGCTCCGTTCCTAACAAGTAAGGAAGCCCATTTGCCAAAACATTAAAGTAGACCCCACCAGCTTCATTATCAAGAAACCAAACGTTATAGAAAGCCGTTGATTCTCTCGCCCACTGCTGATACTCAAGTTTATTTAATGAACCAGCCAAGATGAGGTAAGCTAAGATGGCTTGTTCCTGCTGCCACCAAGCCTTACGGTCATGCCAGACAAAGCGGTTGACCTCTTGTCCTGGTTCTAGTGTACGCTCTACAACGTCATACCATCCTCCACGCAGTTGGTCGCTGCCAACTGCAGGCATGATTTCTGCAATCTTTTCGGCTAGAGCGACATACTTTTCTTTCGGTTTCAGGTGATTCATCCGCATTAAGTTCCAAGCAATTTTAAGGTTGTGACCTACGACAGCTCGGTTCTGCTGCCACCCCCAAGTCGTGTCATGACTCCAATCCTCATGAAAACGCTCTTGAACGAATGGGCTGTGCTCGTAATCCGGGAAATGCTTTTCAATGGTGTCAAAAGTGTACTCAAGGAAATCAGCGTATTTGTCCTCGCCAGTCGCTAGCCAGAGATTAATCAAATAAGCTGGAGCGTGGTCACCTACGGAATTCCAGTTCTTTTTAGCGCGGTTATGACCCAAAGACGGAGAGTGAGCGCTGAGAGTAATCGGGTCAATATGTGAGAAAAATCCTTTTTTCTCCGTTTTGTCCTCGAAATACTTGTTAAAAAGATTGATGGTCAACTCGATATCGTTCATGATACGTGGATCGCCCGTCACCCGATATGTTTGAGTAGGACCAGCTAAAGCATAAATCTGCTCGTAAGCTGGAATAGCATCATAATCATCCCCAAATTCTGAGGAAAAGATTTTTTGCTCGCTACCATCAGGTTTCACGTCAACAGCGTGATACCAATAACAAATCTCTTCGCTTTCATCCAGAAAACGCATATGTTGGCGCAGGTATTCAGTGCCTTTTTCCGCAGCCTCTAGGTAACGGTCATCCCCAGTCATCATGTAAGCTGTCGCAAAACCATAAACCAGGCGGGAAATAGTGTCCGTTTCTTGACGATTACTATTTTCTTTGGAACCAACCAAACCGATACCAGTGCGATATTTCCGATAATCAATTTCACCATCTTCAAACTGGGCTTTTAGGTAAAAATTGGCAAGGCTTTGTATTTGCTTGACCCACCAATCTTGCTTTTCAAAAAGATATTCCTTTTCTGTTCTGCCCAGAAAAACTATGTGCTTGGCTTCAAAGTTGTGCTGACCCGCGTCAAAATAGAAAATGCCATACACAAAAAGATACCGATTTGGAGCAAGCATTGCTGCCATCTGACTGGTGCAATCGTAGTAAGGTTCTCCTAAATTGCGTACCAGTTCAGCATAGGTGGTTGAGGTCAATGCTATCTTAAAGTTCTTTCCGTGTGATGTTGTGAGACCGAAAGTGCCATGAGATCCCTGATGTGGATCGAAATCAGTGACATACCCAGCAAGCATATCTGAAAACGAAAAATCTACGTTAGCCATTAAATCTCCTCCTAAAATAAAGTTCATTAGTTGAAATTATTGAGAAATTAAAACGACAATACTGCGGTTTTTGACAACATATACATCACCTGAAACCATAGTTTCTTTCCCTTTTTCCACAATATCCATAGGGGAAGGCTCAGCAGTATCTATGACTTTGTACCATCTTCTGTCTTGAACAGAAGGAATTTCAAACTCTAAATCCTCCCAGTACATATTAAACATGACGTGAATATCTGCGTTTCCGTCGAAGCCTCCCAAAGTATATGCTAAAGTTCTTGCATAAGGATCGTGCCAACCTGGGCTGAATAACTTGCAACTATGCCAAGAGATATCCGCTAGACCGCGTTCATTAACTTCGCCGTTGAAGAAATAGTTGCGGCGTAAGCCAGGATGGCAGTAGCAACTACGAAAATCAATCATCAACTTGAAGAACCTGAACATATCTGCGTTCTTTTCCACAAGATTCCAGTCAAACCAACTGATCTCGCTATCTTGGCAGTAAGCGTTGTTATTACCCTTTTGAGTGCGTCTGACTTCATCACCAGCCACTATCATTGGAACGCCTTGAGAAAGAAAAAGAATAGCTGCAAAGTTTTTAATTTGTCGCTGGCGTAATGCATCAACTATTGGATCGTCAGTCTCTCCTTCAATACCACAATTCCAGCTCAAATTGTCATTGATTCCATCTTGGTTGTTCTCACCATTCGCTTCATTGTGCTTGTGATTGTACGAAACTAAATCATTGAGAGTAAATCCATCATGGCAAGTAATAAAATTAATGCTGTTAATCGGTAAATGTCCGGTGTTTTGATAGAGATCGGCACTTCCGGCAATGCGTACAGCAACCGCCCCAACTAGCCCTGGCTCTCCTTTAACAAAGCGCCGAATGTCATCTCGGAAGCGCCCGTTCCATTCTGCCCAACGATACCCAGGGAAGTAACCAATCATATAGAGTCCACCGGCATCCCAAGCTTCAGCAATAATTTTGGTTTCAGCTAAAGCTGCAGATGTTTCAATGTGCCAAACAACCGGCGGATGGATCATAGGTACTCCGTCCGATCCACGGGATAAAATAGACCCTTCATCAAACCGGAAGCCATCAACGTGCATTTCTTTCACCCAAAATTCCAAGCATTCTACAATTAACTTTTCTGCAATTGGGTGATTGCAGTTGAATGTATTTCCACACCCAGAGTAGTCCATGTAGTATTGCTTATCCCAAGGTACAAGATGATAGTAAGTACTGTTATCAAAACCCTTGAAGTTGATGGTTGGACCCTCATGGTTGCCTTCGCTAGTATGGTTAAAAACGACATCCAGAATGACCTCAATCCCTTCCTTATGCAACGCCTTGACCATATCCCGAAACTCGTTAATGGGGCTTTTCTCCTTAGGAGAATAACAATAGGACGCTTCAGGCGCGAAGAAGCTGTGGGGGTTGTATCCCCAGTAGTCTTTCAGTGGAATACCGTTAACTTCTCGGACAATTTCTGTTTCGTCAAAGTCAAATATTGGTAGCAATTCGACAGCGGTTATGCCTAGTTTTTTTAAGTAAGGAATTTTCTCAATAACTCCAGAGAAAGTACCTCGATATTTGCAGTTAGAGGAAAGTGATTTAGTAAATCCGCCAATATGTAACTCATAAATAATGGTGTCACTCATTGGTCGATTAAGAGGACGATCGCCTTCCCAGTCATAATCCGATATATCGACGACCACACTACGCATTGAGGTGGTTAGATTGTCTTTTGAGCCCAAAGCATCTATGCGGTTCCAAAGGGCATTGGCGTTTCCCTTAGAGTAAGGATCGAGCAGTACCTTATTTTTATTAAAACGGTTTCCTGTTTGGTGTAAATCTTGAGGACCGTCTACTCGATAGGCGTAGCCAATTCCGGGTTTCAACCCTTTTACAAAAATATGCCAAAAGTGAAAGGTTTTATTGCTTTTTGGGTTGAGTTTAATAGTCTGGATAGGTTCCAGGTCATTAGGATTTTCAAATAATAAGAGTTCGACAGATGTCGCATGTTCTGCAAAAACTGAAAAGTTTACTCCATCTTTGCACGGTGTAGCACCTAAGGGATGTGTGCGTCCCACTTCTACTTGGTACTTTTTTGTAGTCAGTTCTATCTGGAATTTAGGTGTTGTTGCAGTCATTTTGCTCTTTTCCTCACTTCAGAGTGTTAATGAGTTATCTATGCGAATTCAATGAGGCGTTTTAAGCTTTGTAAAGATATTGCCGTTTAGTTAACTGCGCCTTTAGTTTATGCGTAAGCGGTTGCACAATATCTTATCTGATAAAATTGCACAAATCTTTGTGCCTGTATGAATTTCCATTTGAGCATCTAACGGCGCTTCAAACAAAAGATGTTGTCCTGGGAAAATAGCTCGCTCAAAGTACCAATTAGAAACATTCGCGCTCCGAGCAATTTGAATTTGACTAGTGGTATTAACGTAGCAGCAGAGAATTTTACCGGACGGATTGGGAGGTAAAGAATCAAGTATTTGAGTCATAACTACAGGTTTCATCCTGAATGTTCTGCTTTAACTACCCTAGAATTTGATCGTTAACCCAGGTTTTAAAGTGAAACTCAGGGAGTGGTTTTTTTCTTTCCCACTTGAAACACTCGGTTCTTTAGTCTTAATTTCCCTCCTACTTAGCTACGGCTTGCAATTGCTGCTCGTTAATTGCCTTTAAAAATATATCCATGAACTCGGTAACTACATTAGGATGTTTGGCTGTGATCAGATTACCATCAATATGTAAGTCTTTAGTCCCGTCACCATCGTAGACAACGATGCCTCCTGCATTTTCGACATCACACAAGATGTTATGGGCACAAGTAATCTCACGATTTTTAAGCAGTTCTGGATCGGCAGTAAATAGCCAAAGACTATGGCAGATAGTTCCAATCTTTAATCTGCCAGCATCCATAGCTTTGACAGCTTTTCGGAGAAATCTGACAGCAGGAGCTTGATTGGGTTGACCCTCTTTATGATGCTCTTCATAGCGAAGACGATCCATAGCATATGCACCAATTAGAAGAATGCCTTCATAATCGGTAGGCTCAATATCGTTCACTTCTACCGTAACTGTGACTTCTTCTATTAAATCAATCCCCTTGAAGGTTAATTGTTTTTGATTCCAAAGATGGGATATGTACTCTACTTCATATCCATTTGCAGGGAAAAACTTGTTGAATGCTCGAAACTCAATTTCGTCAAAGTGCTCCTCAATGAGTACACCTATTTTTCCCTTAGCCTTAGAAGTTGTAGTTACCATATTGCCTTTTCTTCCTGATGATTGGAGATGTTATGTTTTCAGTGTGCTGACTGGTGTTTTGTTGCATATCTTGTTAGCGTTCGATCGGCTATAACAACTTTGTTGGTGCAAAACATCACGCTGAGGGACCGAGAATATCATTAAGGGTACCAAAGCACCCTGCAGCCTTATTGAAGCCTGCGTAAACGCACATGAACAAAAGAAGTTCCTCGATTTCTGCACGCGTAGCTCCCTGTTGCATAGCTGTATTTACGTGTGCTGCAAAAGGGCTACCGGTTCCTACGTGATCCTGATTCACAACATCAACAGCGACTGTTATTAAAGCCTTGGTTTTTTGGTCAATTAATGGAAGTCCCCATGCTTCACCTGCTATGCGGGTACAAAAATCTCCAAACTTCGGATTGATACTTTTTAAAGCATCTTGAAGTTTTTTATCATCTAAAACCGCATTTTTGTATGCAGTTGCCTTTTCATCTTGAACGAGTGTCCCAGAATCACCCTGCTTCATGGTTTATGTCCACCTTTTACATAAGTTTTGGCATTCTGTTGCAAATGTTGTTACAAAACACAAAGAGCTACTCAGTGTGTTCTACTTGTGCGATCGGGTTAAAAACTTTCTCAAAACTTTAATGACAAACTTGACCTAGGTTTCCATTATAAGTAATGCAGATCTCCTTATCATTGCTCTTTTTACTGCACTCTTATAAAGAATGAAACACTTTTCATCTTTAAGTTTTCCAAACTCTTAAAGTTTTAACCAGAGAAAATCGTTAAGTTAAGGAGCAACTTAAGTCTTTTCGCTATCAATGTCACTTCAATATGGATGGATTACAAACATTTTTTGTCTTTGGATAAATTTGTGAATTTTTGTGCTTAAAAAAAAAGCCCCATTTAGAATGGGGCAAGGCTGTATTATATCAAATGGTATGAATGCGAGAATCGAATGCTCTGTATGGAGATAAAGCCTCGATTTCAACAAAGCACAAGTGGAGTCAACTGAGGTAATTTGCTCTTTAATTCTTTCAGCACAATTTTTGTAATTCCAAAGCGCTGATTAATTTCCAGATGGCAAATTATTAACTTTAATTGGTTAATTAATTCTTCCTCTAAGGCAGCTTTTTCAAGTAGCAAACAATGGGGTTGTGCAATGCAGTTAGGTAAGATTTGGTAGAGTAAGACAACTCGTGCCGCAGGAGAAAGCTTCTCAATTTCTGCGTTAATTTGTTCAATATTCATAGAAAATGTAATTAACTGTGTAGTAACATTATTTGTGTGATGCAAGTGCTTTGGCAACCCCTTCTCCATAGGCTGGATCTGCCTTCACAAAATGTGCAAGCTGCCGATCGATGATAAACTGCGGTACACCTTGCATAGCTGCTGCAATATTATGGAAAAGCCGTTGCTTTTCGTCTTTTGGCAGTAACCGGAAAAGATTGCCAGCTTGGGTATAATCGTCGTTGCCTACACGACGATCGTAGCGATCGCCATCACCAAAAATTTTGAGCGCTGGTTCCTTGATACTCGGATCTTCAATTGGTCCACCAAAGCTGTTCGGCTCATAGTTGACCGCTCCACCGCCGTTGTTGTCAAAGCGCATCAAGCCATCGCGGTGATAAGTGTGCGCTTTAGTTGCATGGGGGCAATTGATCGGCAGACTTTCATAGTTTACTCCTAAGCGATAACGATGTGCATCTGGGTAAGAGAAGATACGCGCTTGGAGCATTTTGTCCGGGCTAAATGAAATTCCAGGCACAACGTTAGAGGGTGAGAAAGCTGCTTGTTCAATTTCTGCAAAATAGTTTTCCGGATTGCGGTTGAGTTCAAGAATGCCTACTTCAATTAATGGATAATCTTTATGTGGCCAGACTTTAGTTAAATCGAAAGGATTGTAAAGCGTTTTGTCAGCATCCGCCTCAGGCATAATCTGTATGTAAAAACGCCACTTCGGGTATTCGCCCCTCTCAATTGCGTAAAACAGATCCCGTTGGAAGCTCTCGCGGTCTTGACCCACTATTTTTGCTGCCTCTTCATTAGTCAGCTTCTGGATGCTTTGCATTGTTTTGAAGTGGAACTTGACCCAGAACCTCTCTCGATCTTTGTTAATGAAACTGAAGGTATGGCTACCATAACCGTTCATATAGCGATAGCTTTTAGGTAATCCGCGATCGCTAAACAGAATCGTGACTTGATGCAAGCTCTCCGGTGAAAGCGACCAGAAATCCCACATTGCTGTTGGATGACGCAAGTTGGTTTTAGGGTCGCGCTTTTGCGTGCGGATGAAATCACTGAATTTAAGTGGGTCGCGAACGAAGAAGACTGGAGTATTATTTCCGACCATATCCCAGTTGCCTTCTTCCGTATAGAACTTGAGAGAGAAGCCACGCACATCCCGCTCTGCATCAGCTGCACCGCGTTCGCCTGCAACCGACGAAAACCTTGCAAGTACCTCAGTTTGCTTGCCTATTTGCGAAAATAGTTTTGCTGTTGTATAGCGAGTCACATCGTTGGTGACACTCAAGGTACCATAGGCTCCAGAACCTTTGGCGTGAACCACCCGTTCTGCAATGCGTTCCCGGTTGAAGTGAGCCATCTTCTCAATTAAGTAAAAGTCCTGCATGAGCAGTGGACCTCGTGCTCCTGCAGTTAGAGAGTTTTGATTGTCACTAATAGGAATACCTGCATCAGTTGTAAGTATTTTCTCGTCGCTCATTTTTTGACCTATCCTTAATATTTACTGTTCGTCAGCTTTCTCTTTTTGATACTCCTTTTTTGCTGTATCAAACAAAATTTTGGCTTTACGCAGCACTTGATTAAACTCCAATTGCTCCCCGTTGGGTCCTTTACAGTAAACGAGGGTCCATCCTTCAAAATCTCCAAAGGAAGGGTCAATTAGTTTGCATGAGTTGTACTGTAGATCGGTATTTGCCCTTTCCTGTTCTGTTTTGACGCGAACAATTCGGTTACATTTGACTCGATCCATTCCGCGCTTGTGACATTCTGTTTCCAAGTTGTTCACAAACTCATCGACATTCACATCGTCTTTTAAGTAAAAGGATATATGCATTGAGTTGACGCAAGCTGGACTGGAGTAAGGATTTTTTACTGGGAAAACAACGGAACCATTGGGTTGCTCTGAAGCATCTCTATATTGCAAAAGTTCCAGGACAACATTATCAAACTGAATAAAGTAAATGTCTAGATTTTGTTCCCCATCTCTAAGGTTGGGTATACCAAGAGTTTTTGGATCGCTTTCTAGGGCGATCGCTTCAATCTCTTCTTTTTGCAACAAAGTATTGTGTATAATTTCGCCAGCAAGACCGATTTCTGGAATTATGACTTTTCCACCCAATACCTCCGTATAAAATTCCAAAGCTTTTCCCATATCCTCAACTGTGAGACCAACATGGTGAACTCCTCTCAATTGCTTACTAATAACAGAAGAAGCTTTTTGTTCAAAAGAACGAACTACTTGTTCTACAGCCATAACTCTAGTCCTCTCAAATGACGTTTTTTGCAACTAAGGAATAAGCCTTTGACATGGCTTTTTAACACTAATGGCATTGATAAAAGAGCTGATAAGCAAGCAAGGCATGGAAACTTATCACAACATCTAGAAAGAAAAGACTGTCCGCAAAGTGCCTGTAATGATTGTGCCGTTTGCATCCTGGTTACTAGGATTGACAATCACTTGAATCAAAGGTGTGACTTGAATGTTGTTACTTACAGGGAAGTTGTAAAAACCTTCAAAGTTAGTTTGAGTAGAATTACCCAATTCACTGGCAATAAAGGGTTGACCGGCTGCAATACCAGCCAAAGCACCTTGGGTAAACAAGTCGCGGAACGCCACCCCTGCCATCCAGTAGTTAGGGTTAATGTCTCCATAGATAGTCTCATTATAACTGCTGAAGCCATAGCGACCAAATATGGCAAATTTTGGTGAAAAAGCTAACTCAAAATTTGCGCCGAACACGTCATAGCGGTTATCGAATAACTCTCCACCACTGTACTGGAGGCGTATGGCAAAGGATTTTGATGGTGCATACTCGAGTTCAACGGTACTCTGATACGTGTCGCCAAATAAACCTTGCTCGCCACTGCCCGTAGGATATAACAACCGAGCAAACGGTGCTGTACCTCGGATCGGTCCTCGATCGGTTGGGTTGGCTGCTTCTGCTGCTGCATACAAAGCCCGTACCGTGAATGCTCCTCCTCCTGGTTTCCAATCAATTGCTGCACCTGCACTTGGACCGTTGACAGGGAAGAGAATATAATTGTTGACAAATGCCAAAGTGCTAAAGTCTCGAAAACTTAGGTAAGCGTAGCTGTTACGGTCAACATAATCTGTAGTACGAATATCAGGACCTACGGATACTGTAAAGTTCTGAAATGGCTTAAAAGTGTAGTATAGTCTTCCCAAGCCAAAGTCGTTATCTCTGGGTGGTTTAACAGAGTAGTCTAAAACACTGCCAAAGGTCGGCTCGAGGAATCCTGCAGTATTGTCGTTACCATTATCGCTGCCTGTATCAATGCGGATTTTCAACTGGTCTGAGCCAGAGAAGCTCGTATTCAAGTCTAGAGCCGCTCGGTAAAGCACTGTGGCATTCGGGTCAGAGCGAGCAATTTCTTGACCTGTGGGGCTGATGATGCGTTCTCCATCAAATGCTCCAGCATTTACTGCCATGATGACTTGACCAGTTAGCTTGGTGGTCGTGGAGAACTGATTTGCCTCTAGTTCTGCGGAGCGAGCTTCTAAAGTATCTACACGACCCCGCAGCACAGTTAGTTCTGCCGCAAATTCCTCTTGTAAACGCTTAATAGTCACTAAATCTTCTGTTCGCGCTAAGTCAGAAGTTGCTGTTGCAATCAGTTCATTGACTCGCTTCAAACAAGCATTTAACCCGGCGGCAAACTCATATCTTGTCAAAGCTCGATTACCCCGGTAAACATTTTCTGGATACCCTGCTATACAACCATATCGCTCAACCAAGGATTGTAGCGATTGAAAAGCCCAATCAGTAGGTTGTACATCTTCAAGTTGAGACACAGAGGTGACTTGTGCTATTAAGCCATGACTATCCTTGTTTTCTAGCATCTTTTGAACAAGAATAAGAGAAAGCTCTAAGTTTTCACCTTCATCAGTAACTGTAGTCGTTATCGGAGACACAAAAGTCATTTGGTTGTTAGAAGCAGCTACCAGAGCAAACTGATTTTGGAGAGGAGTGATTGGGTTTGACTGCTTCATTTGGGTGACACTCCTTGGACTCATTTCCAGTGTCTGGCTCGTGCTAACTTCACCTACTAAAGCAGTTGCTCTGACTGTAGAGATAACCTCAGTAGCGATCGCATGTTCAAGGGTGATAGTAGTTAATTCCGATGTTTCAGCTAAAGCAGGAACACCTAGGGCAATTAGATTGAAGATGCTCATGCCACTGACTAGATTTAAATACGTCTTGAAGGTTCCTACCATGAGAGTTAATGTAATTACAAGTTTCTCTTGTGTCTTAAATTTTGGCAACTCACTGATTCTGTAGAGGCGCGTTTAGATGAGACTTGCGTCTTCCCTAACTGAGCCGAGGGCAAAGGTCAAAATTTACTTTCAAGCTTTTCGATATTGAATTAGATTTGAATATAGTGTTCACTACCAAAAAAATTTTGACAAGGTAAGATCCTTATGTTTAGGAAAAACTTATACAAATGCTGGGAGCGACAGATTCACCGAGAATGTGGCACACCATAGTTAGAGGATGTTTGAAAAGTCATGATTGATGTATTAAATATTTTTTACCCCACCCTAACCC
>NZ_WJFC01000162.1 GCF_009725235.1 Scytonema sp. UIC 10036 | reverse complement strand
ATAATCTGTAACTTTTTATCCTTAACTTATTATATTTTAATAATAATAACTAAAACTTATTCAATCCAAAATCTAAAATCAAAAATCCAAAATCCAAAATCCAAAATCCAAAATCCAAAATCCAAAATCCAAAATCCAAAATCCAAAATCCCCCATGATGCCCTACGATCTCTCTCCTTTGTGGATATCCCTCAAAACTTCCTTACTCGCAACATTTATTACCTTTTTTCTTGGGATTGCTGCTGCCTATTGGATGCTGGGATATCGGGGGAAAGGGAAGTCTTTGATTGAGGGCATTTTTGTTTCTCCTCTGATTTTACCTCCTACAGTTGTTGGCTTTTTGCTCCTCCTGTTGTTTGGTAAAAATGGTCCGTTGGGAAAACTCATGGAGCTTTTGAACTTTAGCGTAGTTTTCACTTGGTATGGTGCGGCGATCGCAGCAACAGTGGTTTCTTTTCCATTGATGTATAAAACAGCATTGGGAGCTTTTGAGCAAATCGATAGCAATCTTTTGCGAGTGGCTCGAACTCTTGGTGTCAAGGACTCCACTATATTTTGGCGCATCAGTTTACCTCTAGCGCTACCGGGAGTTTTAGCTGCAACAACGTTGGCTTTTGCTCGTGCTTTGGGTGAATTCGGTGCAACCTTGATGTTAGCAGGGAATATTCCAGGACAAACTCAGACTATCCCAATGGCAATTTATTTTGCCGTTGAAGGTGGAGCAATGAATGAAGCTTGGTTTTGGTCTATTGCTATCATAGTGATTTCCCTATCTGGAATTATTGCAGCTAACCTTTGGCAAGAACACCAGGGGAAGAGAAGGGGGCAGGGAGCAGGGAGCAGGGGACAGGGTAACAAGGAGAAAAACTCTTCCTCAATCTCTATTCCAGATTCTCCAACCTCTGGCTTATTTGTGGACATTGAGAAGCATCTCCCTGGCTTTAACTTGAAAGTCTGTTTCAGTGCTGATGGACAACCATTGGGATTGTTGGGAGGATCGGGGGCTGGCAAAAGCATGATTCTACGTTGTATCGCTGGAATAGAAACTCCAACTTCGGGACGCATTATTCTGAATGGGCGGGTGTTGTTTGACTCTCAACAGGGAATCGATCTGCCACCACGCGATCGCAAAGTTGGTTTTGTCGTGCAAAATTACGCTCTCTTCCCCCACATGACTGTAGCGCAAAATATTGCTTTTGGCTTACCAAAAGGATTGTCTGCAACAGCTATTCGACAACAAGTAGAAACCCAATTGATAACCGTGCATTTGGAAGGATTGGGCGATCGCTATCCGCATCAACTCTCAGGTGGACAGCAGCAAAGAGTAGCCCTAGCAAGAGCGTTAGCAACTCACCCAGAAGCACTATTACTTGATGAGCCATTTTCTGCACTAGATACTCACTTGCGAAGTCAACTAGAACAGCAAATGGTGGAGACATTAGCATCTTACGAAGGAACAACTTTATTTGTCACTCATAATATGGAGGAAGCTTATCGAGTTTGCCCCAATTTGCTAGTTTTAGATAAAGGACAAGTTGCTCATGCCGGAACCAGATACGATATTTTTGAGCACCCCGCCACGGCTAGCGTTGCTCAGTTGACAGGATGTAAAAACTTTTCTCGTGCTGTTGCTTTAACATCGCATCAAGTAGAAGCAGTAGAGTGGGGTTGTACCCTTAACGTTGTTGAACCCGTTCCAGAATTTTTGTCTAATGTTGGAATTCGCGCCCATCATCTCAGTCTTAATAACGATCCTACCCAAGAAAATACCTTTCCCTGTTGGCTGACAAGAACAAGTGAAACTCCTCACCGAATGACGTTGTTTCTCAAGCTGAACGGTGAACCTAAGAGCAAATCTGATTACCATTTGCAAGCAGAGGTGTTTAAGGAGAGATGGGCAGTTTTAAAAGATCGACCGATGCCTTGGTATGTTCGTTTAGATCCCTTGCGGCTTATCTTAATGGAGTGAGTGATCTTTTGATAAGCCCAACATGACAGAAAAACGAGATGCAGATAATTTAACTACCATTGCTAACCAATTCGCCTTGAAAGGAAAGGTTATGAACATTCAAGCGTTTGGCAGTGGCAATATTAATGATACATTTCTGGTGACTCTGGATTCTCTAGAGGAAAAGCACTTTGTCTTACAACGCATCAACACGCAGGTGTTCCGTCAACCAGAACTGATTATGCAGAATATGCGTACTTTTACAGAACACGTTCGCGATCGCTTACAACGTACCCCTCTCAATCGTCGTTGGGAAGTGCCACGTGTACTGGTGACAAAAGATGCACGAGATTACTGGAAGGATGCTGACGACTCGTTCTGGCGGGCAATAAGCTATATTGAAGGCACGCAATCTTTCGATACCATGCAAAATGTGGAACAAGCCAAAGAAATCGGCTATGCCCTAGGTATGTTTCACAACCTCATCAGCGACTTGTCCCCTGAAAAACTTGCTGATACCCTAGAAGGGTTTCACATTACCCCCCTCTATCTTCAACACTACAACCAAGTTTTAGCAACAACCCATCCCCAGAAATCGCCTGAAGTTCAATATTGCTTGCAGTTTGTTAGCGATCGCCAACTTTGGGCAGAAGTTCTAGAAAAGGCTAAAGCGACAGGTGAGTTACCACTGCGTCTCATGCACGGCGACCCCAAAATCAACAATGTCATGTTTGATACTGTTACTCAGCAAGCTGCTTGCGTGATAGACTTAGACACCGTTAAACCCGGTTTAGTGCATTACGATATTGGAGACTGCTTGCGCTCTGGGTGCAATGCGGCTGGAGAAGAAACTGAAGAATGGGAAAGCGTTTATTTTGATACAGATTTATGCCAGGGAATTCTCCAGGGATATCTCTCTGTAGCCAAAGCATTTCTTCTTTATCAGGATTACATCTATATATATGATGCAATTCGTCTCATTTCCTTTGAGTTAGGGTTAAGATTTTTTGCTGACTATTTAGCAGGAAATATCTATTTTAAAGTCAAGCGTCCAGAACATAATTTAACGAGAGCGCTTGTCCAATTTAAACTGACTGAGAGTATTGAAACTCAGGAAACAACGATTCGCAAAATCATTCAGGATATTATAGCAGTCACTGACCCACATTTGTAACTGGATGCTGTGAACTGACATTGATATAGTAGAGAAGCGGTATTCAAGCTATGGCATAAATGCCACCTCATGGTGAAGTATCAAACTCATCTCTGGTCAGTACCCTTCTTACAGAAGGGAGCGAAAGTAATAGTAGCCTTTGTTGCTACTGTTGCTTGCTTTGTCGCCATCGGCTGGATTTTGAACATCAGCGTTCTGAAGAGTTTGCTGCTGCTGACAGCAATCTGTTTTGCTTTTATTGGCAACGTTTTGTGGCTGGGTGGACTCAACAGACGACAAACAGCAGTCAATGAACACTTGAGCCTTGCCATTGAAGGAGCAGGGATGGCTGCTTGGAATATAGATTTGCTAACGGGAAGAGGGGTGTGGTCAGCACAACACTTTCAATTGCTGGGCTATGAGCTTGTTGCCAATGGAGAAGCAACCCTTGAGATGTGGCGCAGCCGAATTTATCCAGATGATTTAGAGCGAGTCCAGCAAATTGAGGAACAAGCCAAACGCGAGCATAAACTTTTAAGCATTGAGTATCGCATTATACGTGTAGACAACGAGGAATTGAGATGGCTCAAGACCTTTGGGCGTTTTTTTTACAATAAAGCCGGACAAGCGGTGCGTTGTAGTGGTATTGTTTTTGACATCACAGAGAGCAAACAGGCAGAAGAGGAACGAGATCGCTTCTTTATGCTGTCCAACGAGATGATTGCAATTTCCACAGTGGATGGTTACTTTAAGCAGCTTAACCCTGCGTGGGAGCGAGTGCTGGGCTACACTCAAGCAGAACTGATGGCGCAACCCTTTCTCAGCTTTGTGCATCCTGACGATGTTGAATCAACCCGTGTAGCAGCTGAACGATTTGAGGCGGGAAATCCTGCGCCCTTCTTTGAAAACCGTTACCGATGTAAGGATGGATCGTACAAGTGGCTATCCTGGGCAGGAGTTATATCTCCCGATCGTAACGTGAGCTATGCTACTGCACGAGATGTAACTGAGCGCAAATTAGCTGAACTCAACGAGCAATTCCTCAACGAACTCGATTTGCGGTTGCGGCAACTCTCTGATGCAGACGCAATGCTATGGGAAGCAGTTAGCAGTCTGGGCAAGTACCTTAACGTCGATCGCTGTGTGTGGCACGAAGTGAATTTGCAAGAAGATGTATCGTTCGTCAAACAAGACTGGCGGCAGCATGAGGACATTCCAAGCGTTGTTGGAATGTATCGCTTGTCAGAATTCCTTCTGCCAGATTTAGTAAAGCATTACTATGCAGGGCAACCTGCTGTTGTCTCAGATGTGGCAACCTATCCCTATACCGCCCCCTTCACAGATAATTATGCCCAGCGAGACATTCGTGCTTTTGTTGGAGTTCCCTGCATCCATGAAGGACTTTGGGTGGCAGTTCTTGCTATCAATGCCAGGACAATTCGAGAGTGGCGTCCCCATGAAGTGTCACTGCTCCAAAACACGGTTTCTCGCCTTTGGTCGATTGTTGAGCAAACACGAGCTACACAAGCCTTGCGCGAGAGTGAGGAACGATTGCACTTTGCTTTGCTGAATGCTCCCTTGCCAATCATGCTCCACACCGAAGATGGTGAGGTATTGCAGATTAATCATGTGTGGACGGAGATTACAGGCTATCACCTTGAAGACATTCCCACCATCGAAGCGTGGACAGAAAGAGCTTACGGCGATGGTAAAGAACAAGTGCGATCTGCAATTCAGAGTCAGTATCCCCTCACCCAGCGAAAGGCGATGGGAGAATATACCCTTACAACCCGCACGGGTGCGACTCGCATTTGGGATTTCCAGACTGCCCCGCTTCAGATATTGCCTGATGGCAGAAAGTTGGTCATTGTAACAGCGATCGATGTGACGGAACGCAAGCAAGCCGAGAAAGAAATTCTGAATTTGAATCAGGAACTACAGCGACAGTTGGCAGAGTCTCAAACGCTATTAGAAGTCATTCCTATCGGCGTTGGCATCGCTGAAGACCCCCAGTGTCAAAAAATTCGGGTCAACTCAGCATTTGCTCAAATGTTAGCCATTGCTTCAACTGCAAATGCCTCTTTAAGTGCGCCAGAAGACGAGCGACCAAACAACTTTAATGTTTATTATAATAACCAGGAACTTCTTCCAGAAGATCTGCCCTTACAGCGTGCCGCCGCTCTTGGGATTGAAGTTCGGGATTTAGAGGTTGATGTGGTTTGGAATGATGGCACAACCCTAACACTGTTAGAATACGCTGCCCCGCTTTTTGATGAACGCGGACAAGTTAGAGGAAGTATCGGCGTGTTTTGGAATATCACCGAGCGCAAGCGAGCAGAGATGGCATTACAGCAAACGCTCAAAGACTTAGCGGACTTTAAATTTGCTCTCGATCGCTCCTCCATCGTTGCCATTACTGATACTAAAGGAACCATTACCTATGTGAATGACAAATTCTGTGAGCTTTCACAGTACTCACCAGAAGAATTGATTGGACAAAACCATCGTATTGTTAACTCTGGCTATCACCCTAAAGAATTCTTTCAGCATCTGTGGGCAACCATCAGCCGTGGGGAGGTATGGCAAGGAGAAATTAAAAATCGCGCTAAGGATGGTACTTTTTACTGGGTTGCCACTACGATTGTGCCGTTTCTAGATGCTGATGGTAAACCGTATCAGTACATCGCTGTTCGTTTCGACATCACAACCCGTAAAGTGGCACAAGTTGAGCTTCAACAACTTAACATTACCCTAGAACAACGGGTTGAAGAACGCACAGCCCAACTGCAGGAAGCTAATAAGGACTTGGAAGCTTTTTCCTATACAGTAGCGCATGACCTGCGGGCACCGTTACGAGGAATTCAAGGGTTTGCTCAAGCTCTAGCGGAAGATTATGGCGATCGCTTAGATGAAACGGCGCAAGAATATATTCAACACATTTTTCGTGGCACCCATATCATGAACGAGTTAGTTCACGATCTGTTAGCCTACAGCCGCCTCAGCCGCGAGCAAATTAAGTTAACGCCAGTTCGATTGACTCAAGTTGTAGCAGATGCTCGAGCGCAATTAGCAACAGATATAAGCGAGCGTCAGGCTCAAATTGCGATCGCTGAAAACTTGCCCAATGTTATGGGGCATTATCCAATTTTAGTACAAATTATTGTTAATCTCTTGTCAAATGCAATTAAATTTGTTAAACCAGGTATTCAACCACAGATTCGAGTTTGGGCAGAAACGGTAGAGCTTAAAGAAAACAGAGAAACATGTGAAGATCGCCCTCCATTTCTGCAACAAGTGCGTCTGTGGATTGAAGACAACGGAATTGGTATTGAACCAAATTATCAGGAGCAAATTTTTGGTGTTTTTGAGCGGCTGCACAGTACTGAAACTTACCCAGGAACTGGAATTGGATTAGCTATTGTGCGAAAAGGGGCAGAGCGTCTCGGAGGACGAGCTGGTGTAGAATCTGCTCCCGGTAAAGGCAGTCGATTTTGGATTGAGTTGCCAGATTTTTCCACTTTCCCATGAGGTTTTTAGATGCAAGAGAAAATATTTTTATTACAACCTTTTTTGTACAATGAATCGCTTAGCGAACTGAAAATCAAAGGCAATGTTGCCCGGTATGAAAATCAATTTACTATTCAATATGCACTTCTTGGCGATTTAACAGAAATCGAGATTGCAGCCCCATCAGATGAACTAGCACGCAAGCACGAACTTTGGCAAAACACCTGCTTTGAGTTTTTCCTTGGGATTGAAAATAGCGATCGCTATTGGGAATTTAACCTCTCTCCTTCTGGAGACTGGAACGTGTATCGCTTTGATAGTTACCGACACCAAATGCAGGAAGAAACTGCTTTTACAAGTTTGCCATTTAGCATCCAGTATCTATCAGATGGTTTGGCGCTTGTCCTCAGCGTCGATTTGAATTTAATTATCTCAACAGATGTAGCTCTGAAGGTTGGTATTTCTACCGTCATCAAACATAAAGATGGCTTTGTTACGTACTGGGCGTTGACGCATCAAGGAGATGAACCGGATTTTCACCGTCGGGATAGTTTCACAATTGAATTTTAGCTCGTTCCCAGGCTCCTTTCACCTCGTTCCCAGGCTCCTTTCACCTCGTTCCCAGGTTCTACCTGGGAATGCAGGCTGCGAGGCTCTGCGGAGCAATACAGGAGGCGGAACCTCCCGTAAGGCATTCCCAGGCGGAGCCTCCCGTAAGGCATTCCCAGGCGGAGCCTCCCGTAAGGCATTCCCAGGCGGAGCCTGGGAACGAGAGATAGTGGGCTACTACTTTCACTTTGACGAAGCAATGAGGTGTTATGGGTGGTTTCAACAGATTAGAATGAATACAGATAAATGTATCGAATTATATCATTACATGACACCCTCAGAATTGTTAACTGCTCCTGCCTCTACCTCGCTCTACGCAAAATTGACGAATTTACGTGCATTGATGGAAGAGTATCAGTTGGATGCTTACCTGATTCCCTCTGCTGATGAGCACTTAAATGAGTATCTCCCAGAAGCAAAACAGCGACGAATGTGGCTCAGTGGCTTTACGGGTTCTGCGGGGGATTTTTTGGTGGAACGGGAGTCGAGTTGGTTGTTTGTTGACTTTCGCTACCACGAGCAGGCGGATTTAGAGGTTGATTTATCTTTGGTTCATGTCTCAAAATTGGGAATGGAAGGGCATAAAACTTTGGTGGAAACTTTGGAAACTTTGGGACAAAAAGTTGCTGGGTTTCGCTTAGGTTTCGATCCATTTACTATCCCTGTTGAACAATATCGGACGTTTCAAAATAAACTGAAATCTGCTGGTGTGGAACTAGTACCAGTGGACAAGAATTTGGTAGATATCGTTCGTTCTCAAAGTCCTTGGGTTGAATCAGAACCTGTACCTGCGTTGGGTGAATCTAGGGTATTTCACGTACCTAATGAAGTCACTGGGGAAACAATAGAGCAGAAGTTGGGTAGAATCAGGGAAGCTATGCGATCGCACAAAACAGATATCTTCCCAATTACTAAGCTGGATCAACTTGCATGGCTGTTTAACTTAAGAGGTTGGGATATTCCTTACAATCCTGTCTTCATTGCTTATGCGATTGTAACTCCAACTGAGGCGTTTTTATTGACTAATTTAGACCGTATTGATACAGAAGTTCGGCAATTTTTACAAGGTAGTGTAACTTTACTTCCCTACGAGAAATATACAGAAACTCTGAAAGCTTTAATTTCTCAAGAAAACCAGAGTAAAGTCCTTTTAGATCCCAAGCAAACGACAATGGGGACTTATCAGTTAATAGATAAGAATCGAATTGTAGAAACTGCCAATCCCATTGAGGGAATGAAAGCTCGAAAAAATGCGGTTGAAGTCGAGCAAATGAAGGGGGCGAATCTCAAAGCAAGTCGCGCTAAAATCCGAACTTTAAAGTGGATATCGGAACAACTCGCAAGCGGACAGCAATTGAGTGAGTTGGATGTTGCAAATGCGATCGCTCAATTCTATCAACAACAACCTGACTTTCAAGGGTTAAGTTTTAATACAATTGCAGGTGCAGGTACAAACAGTTCCATTGTTCACTACGGTACACCCAGTCCCAATGTATTGCTCACTCATGGTCAATTCTTCCTACTTGACTCAGGGGCACAGTATTTGGGAGGGACAACAGATGCCACTAGAACTATCATTGTAGGTGAACCAACTCCCGAACAAATTTTACGTTATACCGAAGTTTTAAAAGCACACATTAACTGTGCCATGCAACGCTTTCCTAAAGGAACAACAGGTGTTCAACTTGATGGTATAACTCGAGCTAATATGTGGATGGAGGAACTTGACTACGGGCACGGTACTGGACATGGCGTTGGTGCTTTTTTAAACGTCCATGAAGGACCAAACGGAATTAGCAAGCGTGCCTCCGAACCCTTAGAACCGGGCATGGTAACGAGTATTGAACCGGGTTTTTACCTAGCTAATTGGGGAGGAATTCGTATTGAAAATCTATACGTAGTTAAAAATTTAATACCTGAAGCAGAACTCCAAGCAGATCCAAGCAAAACCCCTTGGTATGGTTTTGAACCTCTGACATACATTCCTTTTGAGAAACGCTTGATTGCGCTAGATCGATTGGAACTCAGACAACGTCAATGGTTGGAAAATTACCACGCAGCCGTTGTGGAGAAGTTAACTCCGATTTTAGAGCCAAGTGAGACAGATTGGTTGAGAGAAGCGTGTCGATTGTGAAACTAACTCACCCGGAAGCTTTCAACCTGCGCCCGTCGTATAAAATCTTCCGGTGTGAGATTGTAGAGAGCATCAAAGATACCAACCTTAAGGGAACCCGGTCCATTAGACCGTTCGGCAGCAATTTCAGCAGCAATGGCAAAAGACAGTAGTGCTGACACTGTTGCAGTGAGCGGATCGGTTACGGCTAAGAAAGCACCACAAATACCACCGAGTTGACAACCCGTACCACTGATTGCTGGCATGAGGGAGTGACCGTTGGTAATATAAACTAAATGTTGCCCGTCAGTTGCAGAGTCTATCTTGCCAGTCGCGCAGACCGCACCCCGACCCAATTTTGCATGCAGGGCAAGAATTGCCTCATCTGCATGGGTAGTCTCATCCCCAACGCTATCAACACCTTTAGTCTTGACGGTACTGGTAACATCAGCAAGACTGGTAATCTCAGCGAGGTTACCACGCACAAGCACTACTGCGCTCTGTTCCAGCAACTGCAAATTTGTATTGGTGCGAATATGGCTTGCGCCTGCGCCAACTGGATCGAGCGTCACTGGTACTCCTTTTTCTGCAGCTATGTTACAAACTGTAAAAGCAAGATCGATTTGTGGTTTGTTTATTGTGCCAAGGTTAATGAGGATAGATCCGGCATAACCCACTAATTCAGCAGCTTCATCAGCAGATGCAGACATAATCGGTGATGCACCAATGGCAGTGATGGCGTTAGCGACATCATTAACGGTAACGAAATTTGTAATAGTATAAATTAACGGTTTCGTGTTCCGTAGTCTTTCGAGAACACAACCTGCTTCAACTGCCCAATCAATGCTTATCGGTTCAAGTTTCATAAATGATTTGATAAATTGCAACAATTTGACGTGTTACTCGACAATAAGTTTTGTGGTTAGATCCCCGACTTCTTTAAGGGAGTCGGGGATCTGGCAGTTTCGTAATTGTAATCCCAAGCAAGCGATCCAGTGATGACTAATTTTTCTCCTAATGTACCCCCTCAATATTTAGAAGGATTAGAAAATGCGCCTGATGAGGTGAAAGCAGCAATTCGCTTAGAACCACGCGAACCGGAAACAGATCCAACTTTGGGAATTCCTGTTACAGTGAACAGACAGGGTAAACCAGCCCATCGTCTTGTAAGCATTGGCGACTCACTAACCCAAGGCTACCAAAGCGGAGCAATTTTTAATACCAGTTTGTCTTATCCCATGCTGATTGCCCGCGAACTTGGTTGTAGCGAGCAATTTCGCTATCCTAAATATGAAAGTCCAGGGAACGGCTTACCATTGAATTTAGAAAAGTTCGCTAGAGATTTGGGCGATCGCTTTCAGGTAGCTGATGGTATAAATGCTATCGACTTCGCTAGAATACTGCCGTGGCTGCGAACGTATCTTGATGCCAACGAAAAGTATTGGGAGGGGTGGGCTAAAAATTCTCTTCAGTCTTCAGAAAAGGGATTAATCAATCATAATTTAGCCGTGTATGGTTGGGATTTACGGAACACACTTTCTCGCACAGCCAAAACTGCTCGAGATATTCTTCTGAAGAATCCATTCAAGGATGATGATGGGTTTAATTCTTTGAAGCAAGTCCCCGAACACGCAAACGAAATTGCTACATTAAGGGTTTTAAATACAGCAAGGGATAAAAATGGAGAAGCTTTAACACCTCTTGGTGCGGCAAAAGCTTTAAGTCAAGAAGGAGATGGAATTGAAACTCTCATCGTTGCCATCGGAGCAAACAATGCCTTGGGTAGTATTTTAACATTTAAAGCAGTTTGGTCCGAACCAGATTTTTATACTGATATGAGCGTTAACGATCGCTATACAGTTTGGCAACCCAGTCATTTCAAAGCTGAGTTAGATTTAATTGTTGAGCAAGTAAAGCAAATTAAAGCACGCCATGTCATTTGGGCAACAGTCCCTCATGTTACAATTCCACCATTTGTTAAAGGTATCAATCCTGCCAAGGATGGGAAAAAAGTTTCGCCCGGATCTCGTTATTACCCCTACTACGTTCCGATTTGGTTGGATGAAGAAAAATTTGATGCCAAGCGCCATCCTCATCTAACTGCCAATCAAGCTAGAGCGATCGACAGTGCGATAGATAAATATAATGATTCTATTGTGGATGCAGTGCGGCAAGGACGACTTGAAGGAAAAGATTGGTACGTGTTTGAGATGGTTTCATTGTTAGATCGATTGGCGTATAAGCGTTACTTGGTACAAGAAGATCGTGCAAATCGCCCAAGTTGGTGGACTCCTTACAATTTACCTCCTGCTTTGGATAAGCTGAATCCAAAACCCGATACCCGATTTTTAATCTCTGATACCAAAGGAAGACACCAAGGGGGATTGTTCTCCCTAGATGGAATTCATCCCACAACAATCGGCTATGGTATCATGGCGCAAGAAGCGATCAAAATCATGGAACTAGCAGGAGTGGAGTTTTTTAACAGTCGTGGCGAACGGCGAACCAGTCCAATTCAAATTGATTTTGCCCGCTTGATTCAGGAAGATTCTCTCATCTCCAAACCTCCAACTACCATAGCAGCAGTGCTAGATTTTGCTGGTTGGTTGGACAGCATGACTGGTATTATATCGCAAATGTATAAATCCAATCTTTGAAAAAGGGAGTAGGGAGTAGGGAGTAGGGAGTAGGGGACACGCTTCATCACATCGTAAGTATTTCAGCGCTAACATTAAGAGATGTTTCTCCTTGCCCATCGGCTTATTTAGCGTCTTTAAAAGTAGGAAGTGACAGTGAAACCTCTAGTGGTAGTCGTTGTAGGTGGTGGTGCGGCAGGCTTCTTTGGTGCGATCGCCGCCGCCCAAGCAAATCCAAAAGCTCAAGTGACTTTACTTGAAGCCAGTCGTCACCCTTTAAATAAAGTTTTAATCTCTGGTGGTGGACGTTGCAACGTTACCCACGCCTGTTTTGAACCATCAGGGTTAGTGCAAAATTATCCAAGAGGCGGAAAAGCACTACTCGGTGCTTTTACCCGCTTTCAAGCTCAAGATACAGTGGCTTGGTTTGCCAATCAAGGAGTTCCTTTAAAAACTGAAGCAGATGGGAGGATGTTTCCCATCACTGATAGTTCGGAAACCATCGCCAATTGTTTGATGAAAACTGCAAAAGCAGCTGGGGTAGAATTGCGTACCTCAGAAGCAGTTGTTTCTGTGAATGCAACTGGCGGGCGCTTTAAAATTGCTCTCAAGTCAGGAGAAATTTTGGAATGCGATCGCTTGTTACTTGCAACAGGAAGCAGCCCAATAGGTTACAGATTGGCTAAAGATTTGGGACACACAGTTGAACCACCAGTTCCCTCTTTATTCACCTTCAATATCCGCGACGAAAACTTCAGAGAATTGGCTGGTGTCAGCGTTGAAACTGTACGTTTGTCCTTAACTGTACAAGACTTGCCTCCTATAGAACAACAAGGACCGATATTAATCACTCATTGGGGTGTAAGCGGTCCTGCTGTCCTAAAACTTTCTGCTTGGGGTGCAAGATTGTTACACTCCAATAATTATAAAGCCACTTTACATATCAATTGGCTACCCCATCTTAAGGCAGAAGAAGTACGACAACAAATTTTAGCGGTAAAAAATGAATGGGGGAAGCGGGCGATGTCCTTACATCGTGGTGTGGATTTGCCTCATCGGCTTTGGCGGTATATAATTTCTCGTATTGGGATTGCTCCAGAAATGCGTTGGGCGGAACTTCCCACTAAAACACTAAATTTATTAGTCCAAGAACTGACTAAAGGACAATTTTTAATTGATGGTAAAGGAGTTTTTAAAGAAGAATTTGTCACTTGTGGTGGAGTTAACCTAAAGGAAATTAATTTTAAAACAATGGAAAGTAAGTTAGTGCCAGGACTTTATTTTGCAGGAGAAATCTTAGATATAGATGGTATCACTGGTGGATTTAATTTTCAAAGTGCCTGGACAACCGGGTATTTAGCAGGTCAAGCTATATCGTCTGTTATGTAGATTTTGATATAAATGACAGATAAGCGTAATCCAGCAAAGTTTTATCGGAATGAAAATGGTAAAGAACCAGTTCGTAATTGGTTAAAGGATTTGAGCCAAGAAGAGCGGCGTTTGATTGGAACTGATATGAAAACAGTCGAGTTTGGTTGGCCTATCGGGATGCCTATTTGTCGCCCGATGGGCAATGGACTGTTTGAAGTTCGTACTGATTTACCTCAAGGTATAGCTCGTGTGCTGTTTTGTATTTATCAAAATCAAATGATCTTACTTCATGGATTTATTAAAAAGTCCCAGAAAACTCCTAAAAAAGACTTGGATTTAGCTTTAGAGCGTAAGCAGAAATTAGAATCGGAGGTGGACAATGAAGAATAACCCGTATGTTGGTTCATCGTTGGACAATTTTCTTCAAGAAGAAGGGTTGCTTGAAGAGATTAATTTGATTGCTGTGAAGCGAGTTATTGCGTGGCAGATTGAACAGGCGATGGAACAAAAGAATTTAACCAAGACAGAAATGGCGGCGCAGATGCAAACTAGTACGTCGTCTGTCGATCAACTTTTAGATCCAGAGGATGCATCTGTAACTCTAGAAACGATTGAACGTGCTGCAAGAGCCGTTGGTAAACGAGTACATTTTGAACTAGTAGATGCTGAATAATCTATGAGAATATAATGAACATCTCTGAAAATCGAAAACTAAGTATTTTCTCTTTAGCAACATTACTGGTATCTGCCCATTACGGATTGGGGTTTCTTCTAGGAACTGGTGAAAAAGCTGTGTCTTCAGGGGTTATGGGCAGTTTGTATGCAGTTTCTGTTGGATTGGGATCGATCGCTAGCTTAGCACTTGCAAAATTCTACTGGACACAAATCGAGCAAATTTGGACGTTACTGGGAAACCGTTATGGAAATTTGGTGAAAGTTGGCGTTGGCTTGATGTCATGGATGTCATTTATTGGTATTAGTGCTGTTCAAATTATTGCAGCTGCGTCCATTCTTGCTGTGATGGGAATAGGCAAATTAACCACTATGGTGACGGTGACATTGTTATTTTGGATTCTCTCATTACTAGCAGTTGAGAAAGCAAGTTGGTTGTTTCGTGGATTGCTCTTGCTCAACATTTTAGGGCTAGTTTACGCATTATGGGTATTAAATGGTATACCAAAGTACGTACAAGCACCTTTAGAATTTATTTCCTCTTTGCCTCAAATTAGTATCGCTGAAGTTATTGGTGTTTCCCTGTCTACAACATTGCTGGTAATTATTGACATGAAATGTCACCAATATATGGTTCAAGCTAGAAATGTACGTACTGTTTATCTCGGTTGTATCTTCGCTGCTATAGCAATAATTGCCCTAGCTTTTCTCCCTTCTACTGTAGTTATTGCCGCTCAAAATGCTGGAATTTTACCTACTAATTTAGATGCCAAAGAAGTTGTTCCCTACATATTATCTTGGGTTGGGCATGGAACAAATCAACCTCTAGGAATCTTCTTAATAGGAGTTTTAGCAGTTCCATCTTTGGGTTTAGGTAGCAGCGTGTTGCGGGTGCAAACCAAAACCATGTTGGACTTACAGATCTTGCCTGAATTTCAAGGAAATAAAATCTTAATTGCAGCCATAAATGCTTTGTTTGCTTTAGCGATCGCTCTTAAGGGAGGAGAAATTATTGGTTTAATTCTCTTGTTTTACACTGCTTACCTTTCTGCTGTGTGGGTTCCTTGGAGTGCGTATTTACTAAATCACATAAAGTTTTATACTTTTTCTGATTTTAGTGTCAGATTGTCTTTAGCACTAGGAAGTCTCTCAGCCCTTATAACTCTAGGCGTTATCCTCTACCAACCCAATGCCATTTTTTGGGGAAGTGGAGAATTAACCATTATGATTGTTGCTATGGGTTGTGGGGGTATTAGCTTATTACTCGGTCAGCTAGCTGATAGCTTGAATACCATCTCATCTAGCTTGAAAAAGGGAGTAGGGAGTGGGGAGTAGGGGGTTATTCCTTAATATAGTTGTCGTTGGTATTGATACTAATCTTAAAAAACATGAAATGTAAAGTAGTTTACACTGACAGACACGGGGATTTTATTCCCCGTGTTGAAACCTGATAAATAAAGGAGGTGACGTAAGTGACTCAAAACGGCAACGGTAATGGTCGTAGACGGATGTTCGACCCAGTACTAATTTTTATTCGTTTAATCCAGAGTTTTTGGGAACGACGAGATTTGGTAAACGGTGAGACAACAATTGTTGATGACCAAACCGTTGAAGAGGACTTAGAGGATAGGCTAGATCTATCCGAGTCTAACAACCAAGATAACTAAGTCTAGTTGAAAAACAGTCCCTGGTTGCAGCTAGGGGCTGTTTCTTGATTTGAGTAAGAGAATATAATTTTATGTTAGCAGATTCTAAAACTTCTGTTGTGATGCCTGTTTACTACCAGGTGGCTTTACGTCAAGGAACTCAGTGGGCTTTTATACATGGAGAGACGTTTTACAATCCTTTTAATTTGCCACGATTTTCAATCAAGGATACATTTGTCGGTTTTGGAACCTCTATGACAAAAGTAGCAAAAGAGTTTTTCAAAATCAATGGCGGCAAAGAAGGATATTATTTAGCTAATCTTTTGGACAAAAAATATTACTACTGTGGCAAGTATCCTCTTGATGTGAAAGTCAAATTAATTGAGTTAGGCATCGGTAAACCTGACCCATTTGTTGACAGTTGATTGTTGACTTGGGGGAAGATGGGGGGATCTGCAACGCGTGAAATCCCCGCGCTAATGTTGAAGTTACGTCAGTCCTGGAATTATCTATGAGATATTGCAAAACTGTTGCGTGGTTGATGACAATAGTAATTTAAAGGCACCAATTTTATAAAAATTGAGGCACGACTTGCCAGAGAATTAAAGATGCTTACTCGAATTGAGATTGACGGTTTTAAAACTTTTGAGAGATTTAGTTTAGATTTGGAACCAATGCAAGTGATTTTGGGACTAAATGCTTCTGGAAAGTCCAACCTGTTTGATGCCATTCGATTGCTGTTAAATTTAGCAAGCAGTGATGTGCGTTCCTCTGTACGGGACTTGCGAGGTGAACCTGTTGAGCTATTTCGCATTCAGGCTGATGGTTCAAGAAGCACCCGCATGGCTTTTGCCGTTGAGTTACTCCTTGCTCCTTTTGTGCGTGATTCTTGGGGTGAGACTGTGGAGATTTCTCACTCTCGTGTACGTTATGAGATTGAAATTGAATTACGCCAAGTTGCCCTTGGATTAGAGCAGTTGGTAGTAGTTAAAGAAGCAGCGTATCCTATATTATCAGATAAGGATAAGTGGTTTCAAGGACGAAAACTGTCACTTCAATTTCAGCAAGCATTTCTTAAATACGGACACTCCTTTCCTTGGCTGACCACAGTTGGAACCAACGGTCAACGCCGTTTTCAAATCATGCCAGATGCATCTGGGGTAGGTCGTAGCCAGAAAGCCACTCATGCTGAGCAGAGCGTACTTTCCAGCATTACCAGTGCTGAATATCCCCATCTTTATGCCATTCGTGAAGAAATGCGCTCTTGGCGCTTTCTCCAGCTTGACCCATATAAGTTGCGTCGTCCCAGTCCCACTACCGCCGCCTTTGAACTGGAACCAGATGGGGCAAATCTTGCTACAGTGTTAGCTCGCATTCAAACAGAGACAGCAACTGAAAGTCAACCAAAAGGAGTCATAGCGGATATTGCTGCTTCACTGACTTCCCTAATTCCGGGAATAGTAGATTTGGACGTTTCTTTGGATAAGAAAAATAAAGAATACCAGATTGAAATTGGCGATCGAGATGGTATTTCCTTTAGCTCTCGCGTAATCTCCGATGGAACTTTGCGGGTTCTAGCGCTTCTAGTTCTCATGTATGACCCAAAACATCGCGGTTTAGTCTGTTTTGAGGAACCAGAAAATGGAGTTCACCCGTTTCGGTTAAAGACACTGATGGAACGGTTACGGGAAGGAGTCACCGATCTAACCAGTCAGGAAGTAGATGAAACTGAACCGTTATCTCAGATGTTACTGAGTAGTCACTCTCCAGTAGTCCTCTCTTGTTTAGAAGAAGGAGAAGCATTGTTTGCTGATGTAGTTAACGTGGTTAAACCGGAAACGGGTACGGTGAGTCGGAAAACCAGGATTCGATCTGTAGGAACTTCTCAAAGGCGTCTTTGCGGTTCATTTAAATAGATAATCTTCGGGTAGAAAGGGAGTACTATAGCAGTTCGCACTTGAGTGCAGTACAATGAGCGATTTTTAGTAGTGTGAACATCTCGTCTACTGGCAAACGAAAGCGGGCGAGACAATCGGTAGCAAATGAGACTTATAATTCTAAAATATTAGATTAGAGCAAAGGATAAAGAAGATTCAGGAGAATTATTGTGATTATTTTTATGACTGAAAAGTGAAGGAGGAAAAATTCGCTTCAATCAAATTGATGACATTAAAGCGATCGTCGCTCAATACGACATTGGCACTTGCGTCCAATGTGCTGTTGCTATTAAAGCTTACTTGAAGAGCCAAAAGCTAAAAGGTAGACATATTCGAGTCGAAACTGCTTAACCTTATGGATTGCAAGGAATTATCTACGATGATGGGACAAATCAACAGATTGCTACCAATGGATTCCATGAAGCAATAGTTATTGAAATAGAAGGAGTGGAAAAAGTGTTTGATAACTTGTATCCTGAAGGAAAACCAATAGAACTATGGCTCCAAGATTTAGTCACCATCCCTGGCAATCAACTTAATCTCACAATGGTGGAGCAGATAGAGTAATATCATACTATCAGAGGAAATGTCATATGGTGAGTTTTTCCGATCTCTTACCAGAAATTAAAAAAAGACCAACTCTTTATTTAAGTCGATATTCAATTTTTGATTTTCAGTCATTTTATTATGGATATGAGCTAGCGAGAAACCAACTGAATTTATCCAAAACTGAGCCAGATCGAGAATTTGAAGAGTTTTTGTCTTGGTTGCGCTCAAGATACAATCTTCAAACAACCCAATCTTGGGCAAGTCTTATCTTATTTCATTCTGTCGATGAGAGAGATGCTTTAGATCGGCTGTTTGACTTGTGGGAAAAATTTCAGAGTCGGAACAAGAGCCAATCCTCAATTGAGGATAACTTTAATCACAACTCTCACAAAGTAGAAGTGTGAAGCCGATGGAGTTAGGACTTACGCACTATACAAATTGACGCTTTTATGCATTAACGGATAATAGTCGTTTCAGATTTGTAGGGGCGCAATGCCTTGCGCCCCTACAGTGGTTAATGCTTGTTCTCATTCGTTAAAAATCAAACGCTAACGTGCTAAGAATGCTCTGGTTAATTGTCTACTCTTTAAAACTCCAGGTTTTTCTTGCATGGGTAAAACATCTAAAATATCTTCTTGAGAGCAATATTTCAGGTCTTCATGACATTCCAGGCGTAACAAACGTTTGCCATGACTGGCATGATGGAATAGCCCAAGTAAGTTGTCTTGCCATTGGGAGTAGAGAGCGATCGCACTAACCACTTCATCATTACCAGCAACTTCATCAGCTGACAACTTTGTATGTTGTAAAACACTATGAGCAATTGCACCCGCACAAGCTGTGTCTTCCAGAGAAAAACTGCCTTCCCAACCCGAGCCAACAATCCAAACTGTTTCTGGTTGTTTTTCTACAAGATATTGCACCACTGTAGCACGGTTAACAAAAGCAGCGGTTAGTACAGTTTTAGAGTTTTGTATTCTTTGTAACGTCCGAGTGCCGTTAGTGGTGCTAATAAACAAACGCCGTCCTCGTACTAATTCCGGCGTACAATCAAGAGGAGAGTTACCCAAATCAAAGCCAGGAACCTTTCCACCACCCCGTTCTCCTGCTCGCAAGCGTTTTTCTGGAGACCATTTTTCACTCTCTGTCATCAGTTTATCCAAATCGCTGAAAGCTTCGACGGCTTCGCCTCCAGCAGACAAGACTGTCGCTATCGTAGTCGTAGCTCGCAGCACATCAACTGCGATCGCGCATTCTGGTACTTCATGTGCTGGAGTTGACTCCGGGGTATGGTAAATGTATAGCTTCACGGATTGGTTACACCTAATTTAATTAATGATTTATACTCATGACAAACATTCTAACTAGTGTATGCCCCTACAATTATCAAGAATGAGGGTAAATCTAAGGAAGTATCTATTGGAAATTCCTATTGCTAGGGCAGGAAAAACTTATCAATTGAAAGATAAAGGGTAATCTTAAAGAAAGAACAGACAGTTCAAACAAGTTATGCTTGGCTTAAACTATAGGGAACCATAACCCACGCCCTAAGCTAGATGTCCTATTAAAAACTCAAACCGACATGGCACCTTTACCAAACTACCGCCCCAAACAACTATCCTTAGGTCCCTTAGAAGCAGAGATTTTGAGTATTATTTGGGAACTCAGTTCGGCTACAGTTAAAGATGTACACGATCGCATCTTAGCCGATCCCAACCGAGAGTTAGCATATACGTCGGTCACCACCGTGTTGCGTCGCCTTACAGACAAAGGTTGGTTAGCTTGTGACAAAAAAGGGCGAGCGTTTTATTGGCGACCATTAGTGACACAGCAGCAAGCAGAAATGATTCGAGCACACGAGCAGCTACGACGCTTTTTAGCGGTAGGTAACCCCGATGTAGTTGCTGCTTTTGCTGATACTCTTGATGAAGCGGCGACCGAGCAAATACAAGCGATCGCGAAACGCATTCAAGCTGCACGCCAAGCCAGGGAGGAGAAATAATGCATATTTTGATGATTCTATCTGCTTTAACAGTTGCTTATTGGATGAGGTCTGAATCGACAAAAATTCAAGGTAACTGGAATGAGCGATGGCAAAAAACACTCTTTTTATTTCTCTTTCCCCCATTGCTCATTTTTATGACAGATATTGCTCTACTGTGCATGGGACCCCAAGGCAAAATGGGCGGCTTGCAGACGGGTTGTTTTGGGTATGTTTTAGCATTAGGTGCTCTTGCTTTTATTGCCATTTCATGCATTAAACTGGCAGTAGAAGGATGGCAGTCTATTCAATCTACCCGCAATTGTTTACCAGCTAACATTGCAGGACAGCGAGTCAGAGTTCTCAATACAAGAGCATTATTTGCCGGTCAAATCGGATTTTGGCAACCTCAACTCGTCCTTAGTGAAGGGCTGCTGCAAACTCTTACCCCAGAACAATTAGAAACAGTCTTTGCTCACGAGCAAGGACATTTCCACTACCGAGACACATTTTGGTTTTTTTGGTTGGGATGGGCGCGTTTTTGCACAGCTTGGTTGCCTAACACAGAAGCCTTGTGGCAAGAATTGGTGACATTGCGCGAACTCCGAGCCGATTTATATGCTGCATCAAGAGTAGACCCACTACTACTAGCAGAATCGCTATTATTAGTGGCTAGTACCCCATCTGTATCCTCAGAAATTTGCTGTGCGGCTTTAGGTTCGAGTAGCTCTGACCGTTTGGAACAGAGAATAGAAGCCTTGCTAGAAGAACCGCAGCCCGTTCCACAATCAAACTTGCAGTTTTGGAAAAGCTTCCTTCTAGCATTTTTACCCATGGTTACTGTCATATTCCATACCTGAAGTATTAGGAGCAGCCATGTACGTGCTAATTGGTGGAGCAGGCTTAGTAGGACTTTCTTTGGCTCAAAAATTGGTAGAACTAGGTCATACTGTTGCCGTCATTGATATTGACCCTACTGCTTGCCGTTATGCCCGCGAACAAGTCGGAGCGATGGCTTTTGAAGGAAGTGCTGTCAGTACAGAAGTGTTGTTAGAAGCGGGAATTCGTAAAGCTGATGCTCTGGCTGCTGTTTTGCGAAACGATGCTTTGAACTTAGCGATGGTAACCCTTGCTCGGCACTACGGTGTTTCTCATATCCTGTCTCGGATGCGCCATTCTGATTTTGCTGAACCACTGCGTTTCGCAGGAGCTACTCATGTGATTAGTACTGTTGAACTATCTGTTTCAACAATGGTGAATTCTATTGAGTATCCGCAAGTAGAATCAATGATGCATTTTGAGCAAGGACAGATTGAGGTTTTAAAACTTGCTATTCCAAACAATTGCTATGTTGTTGGTCGTAGCGTTGCCGAAATTGCTCAAGATTCTCGATTTCCTACTGGCTCTCTCATTATTGGCTATCAACCCCACCCTCACGAAGATTTGATGATTCCTAATGGTAGTACCGTACTAGAACCGGGTTCGACTATACTGATTGTGACCAAACCAGGGTCTTTACATCAAGTCATTGATTTTATTGAAGGCTGTAAATAATTTAATGAAGCTTTATCAATATTTTTATTTGGCAATGACATCCATTGTTCTTGTGTCTTGTCAATCAAATCAAATGACACCGAAGCCACAACCAAATAATACTCTGGCAACCCCATCGTATAAGGTGGTAACTCTAGATGAAAATTTTAAGATAGCAATGGGTCAAACAATCTACGTTCCTATCTATTCCCATATCTATCATCACAATCAGCAGGAGGTTTTCAACTTAGCGGCTACGCTCAGTATTCGCAATACAGATTTGGGAAATCCAATGGTCGTTACTTCTGTGCGCTACTATGACTCGCAGGGAAAATTAGTTAAGCAGTATTTGGAGCGCCCCATTCAACTTGATGCCCTAGCTTCAACAGATTTTTTTATTAATAGAAATGATACCAGTGGCGGTTTAGGCGCAAACTTTATTGTAGAATGGGTAGCCCAAACAGAAATATCTTCACCGATAGTAGAAGCAGTCATGATTGGTACTGACTTTCAGCAAGGAATTTCTTTTACCAGCCCTGGTAAGGTCATTAAAAGTCAAAATAGCTCAAAAGGTTCACTACCGAAACAAGGATCTTGAAAAGTTATCAATCATCATCAAGTCGGAGCAACTGTTCATCAATCGTTTGTATCCGTCCTCGCACAATATCTTCCGACAAAATTTGCTTACGCATTGCATCATTGAGCGCCCCTTTTTCTGCTAGCAGTAAACGACGGCGAATAGCCTCCAGTTTACTCAGCTCGCCACTGTTAGTTTCAAACTCGTCAGGGCGGCGATTGTAAAATTCTCTTAGTGCCTTTTCTGCCCCAGCGATTCGCACCTGGTAAGCCGATCGCATCTCCTCATAGACAGATTTTGGCAACACTCCTGACTTCAACAAGCTATCTAATTCATCCTGCGCTGCCTTAGATGTAATTAATTGGGCTTGCAATTCTTCAATGTGCTGCTGAGCCTTGGAAAATTGAGATAATTTTAAGCGTTTGACCAACCAGGGCAAGCTTAAACCCTGACCCACTAATGACACCAGCACGCTGCCAAAGACTAGAGTGATGAGACTTTCACGACCGGGCAATGTAGTAGGTAAGCTTAACGCTAGAGCCATTGAGAGTGAACCTTTGATGTTGCCCAGAAATAGTAGATGTTGCCAGCGTAGCGGAATTGGGCGGTCAAACCAACGAACCCCTGCTAGCAGTGGGTAAACCGTAAGAACTCGTCCGACTTGATACGCCAAAACAGCGAGTAAAACAGCAGGTAAAGCTTGCCAAAGTGTTATCGGATTGATTTCTATACCAATCAGCAGAAAAATAAAGGTATTGGCACTAAAACTAGCATATTCCCAGAAACTTAATAAGGTAATGCGACTAGAAGCAGAAATATTCCGAGAAAGCCCAAAATTCCCAAAGATTAATCCGGCAACAACTACAGCCACGGCACCCGATACACCGAGAAATTGACCTATCTGAAAAGTTCCTAATGCAACTGCTACAGTCAGTAAGAGACTGCTTAGGGGATCGTCTAAACGGGTAAATATAGGTATACTCAAGTAGCCCAACACTAACCCTACTATGCAGCCTCCAAGAGCAATAAATAACAGCTGTTGGATTCCCTGTAGTAACGTGAGCGAACCTGTGGAATAGATTTGCACAATCAGGTTGAAGGAAACTAGAGCCGCAGCATCATTGAATAGCGTTTCTCCTTCAACAATAGTGGAAAGTCTTGAGGGTACTGGAATCTCCTTAAAGACGGCAATCATTGAAACCGTATCCGTGTTTGCCAGAATGACTCCTACAAATAGAGCGGGTATCCAAGCGAGTCCCAACCCAAATTTCAACACAACAGCAATAATAGCACTGGAAAACACAGCTCCAGGACCAGCTAGGAGGGCAATTGGTTTAAACGTACTTCGCAGGCGGCTGATATCTGTATTGATACCAGCATCAAATATTAAAATTGGTAGAAAAAGATTCAAAACAAGGTTTGGATCTAAACCAATACGACGAGAGATTAGCTCAGTGATTGGCAAACCTGCCAACACCAATCCTGTAACGTATGGAACACGAAGCCATCGTGTTAACAAGGCAACCCCAGTGGCTAAAAGGAGCAAAATAATTGAAACGGTGACTAAGGAAGCTACATCCACTTTAGTGCTACAAATTTGTCTTGACCAGATTATTTTCAAATAAAAGCGAGTATAAGCACAAGACAAGTTCAACGATCTGCAAAAGATTTTTTCTAAAATCCATTTATTTGAATGAAATGATAAGTCGTACCAGCCAACATCAATACTTCAAGTCTTTTTTTTCAGAAGTAGAACGATTGTTTGAAGGCTCATAGGGAATGACACTTATACTTCCATCAGCTTCCATATATGCTCTTTTGACATCAGAAAGTAATTCCACTCCTTGGTGACGTAGTTGGCTCATCAATTCATCTTTGGTAATAAGTTCCTTTTGTAAATTGCAATCGATTAACTTGCCATACTTAATTAACAGTAGCGGAGGAGGATTTAAAAAGCGTTGAATTTGTTGGTATTTATAACCCAACCAGTTCAAAAAGTAACTCCAGAAAATAACGGTTCCTACTAAAATTCCTCCTTCAGTAATTGATGAATAATTGCTTGCCATAGCATTTTGAGCAGCTTCGGCAAATAGCACAACTACTAGTAGATCGGCAATTCCCAGCGTTCCTACTTGTCTGCTAGGCATAATACGCAAAATTGCAAATAGTGATAGGTACACGAGTGTTCCGCGCAGAATAAGTTCAAGGACAGAGACGCTGGGAACAAAAACTTCTTGCCAATTTATCTCGAACAATAACTTATACATTTGTTGTGGCAATCGCAAAACACTAAAGATGAATATCTAGTAATCCTAAATTATTTATTAGAATTGCTATATTTACTCATAAAATGAGGAAGTTTTTTATTTTTTAATTGGAAAATTACCTAACAGATGTGTTCCTACATTGTAAGACCAGCAGAAGCCATCCTATACCTATGGGTCAAACGATTTTTTCTTTCTCGCTTCGGTCCCCTAAATGCTGTCATTGTCATATATGCATCTACCAAGCGTGGTGAAATTCTTTGAGCTAAAAGAATGAGTTTGCCAGCGTCACCGACAACAACATCGCGTTTTGGATGTTCAGCAGCTTCAACAATGGCTTTAGCAACAAGGCTGGGTTGATAAATGGGGGGTTTGAGTTGCACTGTTCTTACTCCTTAAACTGAAGACCCTACTACTCAGGTAAATCCGAGCAAGCTTAAATCTCATCAGTCGCTAGGTGAATCAATAGCTATCTACTTCTATGACTTTTGACCACATCTGTTTTGGAAAAAGGCAGCGTGGATTTGTAGTTAATTATGACGGACGAACTTATAAGTGTCACTTGTCATCTGTCGCTGGTTGATGGTCACAGTTAAGCTGTTAGGACGGTTGATAATTCTATTATCTACTAATTACACTTCCTTAAGTTACAGGAGAAACTGCTGCGGGAAAGCAAAATTTACGTCTTGAAACAGAAAATGACTAACCACTCAAGGCAGACTTCACCGCCGATTGTGGCTGTTATGATTTTTATCAGTGATGGGAACTGGGACGCATTGTATAGCGATCGGCGACCAGTGACCAGTTGAAAGCAAGACCGATCTAGATCACACTTTATTTGTGGTGTCAATCTACCCTCGAAGGAATTTTTAGAAGATAATAGATTTGTGAGGAGAAAAACGGAAGTGACTTGTAATAAGAAGGGGGAAAATGTATGAAACTCAAACTTCTCGCTACTCTTGCGATCGCAACACCCCTGCTCTTAACTAGTTCAGTTAGAGCTGCAAATCCGCAGCACGTACAACAGTTATTAGAAACCAGAGAGTGTACTGGTTGTGATTTATCTAACGCCAATTTAAGTGGTTCTCATTTGATTGGGGCTGATTTGAGAGATGCAAATCTCACGGGAGCTAATTTAACGGATGCAAATCTTGAAGGTGCTGACTTAACTGGTGCGAATTTGGCTGGTGCTAACCTATCGTCAGCTTTTGCAACAAACGTAAATTTCAAAAAAGCTAATCTTGATGGAGTCAATTTTGCTGGAGCTAAAATTTACGACTCTAATGTCCATGGCGCATCAATGAATGACCTTAACATTACCAATGCTGAAATCTTCAACACAGGAATTGGTGTTGGTGGAGATAGTAGCGAAATTCCTGATTGGGACTAAAACACGCTGTCTTACGTTTGTAGTTGCGCTATGGCTGACGCTATGCTAGGCAAACGGCGCTCTAAAGCGCAACTACAAACTAAAAAGTTAAAATCCAGACTCGCTATTATACCACAATTTGTCAATTTTTAGCAAATTGTATATTTAATAACTTTTTTCAGTATAAAAGCTAATAAAAATGCCTTAATAGAGCGTGAGAGCTTAAGATAACTTAAATATCAGGTAAAATCGGCATTTAGGTTTGTATAAACTAAGAGGAGAATCGAATTTAGTACGATTTGTACTGAAACGATCGCTCATCTTAGTGTTCGTTCTGCACGTAATAACCCCATACTTAGGATTCTGGTTCGTGGAATAACGGGCTGTTGAATACTGAGTTCAAATTACCCACGAGGTTATTACTGCCACTCTTACTATCTTTCTATCCTGGAGTTGATGAACTGCTGATTGAGGGACAATTATGGTTATAGGCAACTAAAACTCTCCTTGTTACCCAAATCAGTTGTGCCGATGCGCTGGTGCATCGCCTAGACAACAGCCTTTTGGTTGTAACTGTCCGGATAAAAGTAAATTAACGCATGAAAACTATGGAAGCGGAAATGCAACAACCAGAATTTGTGGAAACCAAGTCTTCAGAAGCAACAGTGCCAAATATCAACAACCAAACAGGAACCATAACCAAACTCCAGCCCGCCGTGCAGTCTCAAGAGCAATGGCTAAAATATGGAGAACAAGCTTCTAGCTTTTTGGCATCACTGCCTGAATACCTGGGAGGATTTTTTAACAAATACAAACAACCTCTCATCGTTGTAGGTTTAATCGTAGCAGCAATTGTGACTGTCAAAGTGGTTCTGGCAGTCTTAGATGCTCTCAATGATTTTCCCTTGGTAGCGCCAACCTTTGAGTTGATTGGTATTGGTTACTCTGCTTGGTTCGTCTACCGCTACTTACTAAAAGCTTCCACCAGGCAAGAATTAACTGGTGAAATTGCATCACTGAAGTCACAAGTTGTAGGCAAAGACGGTTCGGAAGGGTAAAAAAATTGTTGGTTGTTAGTGGTTAGTAGTTAGTTGTTATACTAACCAATAACTATCGATCGCTAACCACCACATAAATTCTGAGGTGCAGTCTAAACTTCGTATCACCTCGTTCCCAGGCTCTGCCTGGGAATGCCTTAACAGAGGCTCCGCCTCCTGTGCTCTCCTACTAGCTCGGCGGAACCTCTAGTAATGCATTCTGTGCCAGAGGCACCGATCGAGAGTGGAAGCACTAGGGCAAGCTCACAACATTTTGAGATTTAATAGGTTGTAACCTTCCCGTTCTTACCAAAGCTTGATGAATCATAGCAGCTACCTCAGCACGGGTAGCTTCTTTGTTTGGAGCAAGAAACTTTGCATCTGGATAATTGACGACAATACTATTTTCAGTAGCAGCCGTCACTTTAGCGATCGCATATTGAGGAATATCCCCTACGTCTTCATAGATACTTAAAACCTGGTTTGAAGGGGAAGATTCTTTCAAATTTAATCCACTTGCAAGAGCAACTAGCACCTGCACCCGCGAAATTTTCTGCTGTGGTTTGAATGTGTTGTCTGGGTAACCTTTTAAAAATCCCGCGCTAATAGCTTGATCGATGGCAGGAGCAGCCCAATAATTTTCTGATACATCTTCAAACGAAAGTCCCTTGCTACGGACTTTTGTATTAAAGGATTGTTGCAACATGGCAGCAAATTCAGCACGGCTAACAGGCTGATTTGGTCTAAAAGAGTAATCGGGAAAACCTTTGATAATTCCACGGGAAGAGAGTTTATCAATAAAGCGACGCCCCCAAAAGTCACTAGGTATGTCCGTGAATGCAATTGGAGGGGGGATGGTTGGTAATTTTTCTGCGGGAGTAACTGCGCGATATTCTTCTATAGTATAGATTTCAGGAGCAATTAACAAAGATGCTTGTGGTGATGCCTTTGGTCCTATTTGACTAACGGGCGGTAACTCATCTTCAGGTATTGCTTTGTAAGGTACCAATGGAGTTTTGGCAGGTTCATGACTGCGCGGAACGAGTCGTTCTGGTGGAATGCTTGAGCTTGGAGACGTTGAGATTGTAGGTAATGGTGATTGTAGGCCAATCATATTCCAACCAGAGTCTTCTCGGCGGGAAAATGACCAGAATAGAATGACTCCAATAGTGGCAAAGGCAACTAAGATGCTAATGAATTCATCAAAGCCAAGAGGATTCGATTGTGATGATTTCGGATCGGGAGACATATATTGTTATGGGAGTGGTGGGCATAGCCTACCTACATATATTTCACAAATCAAATAGGATTACGTGTACAAATTATAAATTATTTATAAGAATTTTTAGTCATTTTCAGGGGAGAGCATATGCCGGAAATTTCCTTCACTAATGTATCTGGATCTATAGGCTTGGAAAGATGCATTTGAAATCCAGCAACTAGAGCCTGTTTTTGATTGTATTCTCCAGCATAAGCTGTCAGCGCAACTGCTAGCATTTGACCTCCCTTTTCTGGTGGCAAAGCCCGAATCTGACGCATCAACATATAACCATCTACATCTGGCATACCAATATCACAAACTAACATATCTGGCACTGATTTCTCTATGACTGTGAGTGCTTCACCCGCTGATTTTGTAATACAGACTTCAGCTCCTGACTCTTCTAAAATAAAAGCAACTAATTCTCGAATATCAGCTTCATCATCAACTATCAAAATTCGCAATCCTTCCAGTGAAGATTGGGCAATGGGGTTTAGAGAATGAAAATCTTGAGAATCTACAAGTTGGTATTGAGGTTCGCTAACAATGGGCAATTTAACAGTAAAAGTTGCTCCTTGCCCCTCTCCTTGACTGTGGGCTGTTACCAAACCACCATGCATTTCTGTTAGGTATCTAACAATGGCTAGCCCCAAGCCGAGCCCACCAAATTTACGAGTGGTACTGCTGTTCTCTTGTCGGAAATACTCAAACACATGGGGTAAAAATTCCGGATTAATTCCCTTGCCATTATCTGTAATAGTGATTTGGGCGTAGCTACCGACATACAAGATACCTTAAACATTCCTCCTTGTCTACCCTGTCCCCTTGTCCTTGTCCCCTTGTCCCCTTGTCCCCTTTGTCCCCCTTATCCCCCTTGTCTCCTACTTCTACTCGTTCTAATCGGACTTCTACCCGACCCCATTGGGTGTAAATTTAATAGCGTTTGAAAGCAAATTCCATAAGATTTGTTGCAGGCGATTTGTATCTCCTGATATTGACCCTACATTAGAATCTAAAACGGTATGAATTTGGATAGCTTTGCCTTGTGCTGCTAACTGTACTGTTTCGATCGCAGCCTCTATTGTTGTTACTAAATTAACCGGACAGATATTTAAGACTAACTTGCCACGTAAAATGCGAGATACATCTAACAAGTCTTCAATAAGTTGTGCTTGTAACTTAGCATTCCGCTCAATTGTTTCCAAAGCACGGTCGGTTGCTGCTCTATCGTACTGACCAGTTCTCAGCATTTTTGCCCACCCCAGTATTGGGTTGAGAGGCGATCGCAATTCGTGGGATAATACAGCTAAAAACTCATCTTTAATTCTGTTAGCCGATTCAGCTTCAGCCCGTGCGGCTCTTTCCCTTTGTAAAAGTTCCAGGCGCTCTTGCTCATCTTTTTTGCGCTGGGTAATATCTGAAAAAGAAATTGCCAGTCCATCATCTAGTTTAACTGCCATGTTGCGAAACCAACGCGATATTCCTTCAGAGGTATAAGTAATTTCAATATCATGGGGCTGTCCGGTTTCTACAACTTGTACGTAACGGTAGAAAAGCTCGCTGTTGTCTCTATCGCCAGGTAAAACCTGTAATAATCTCTGCCCAACAAGTTTTTCTGCTGGTTGACCCAAAATCTCTGCTGCTTTTGGGTTAACATAAGCCAATTCAAAATCAATGATTTCGTTAGCATTGTTCCGAACACTGTGCAGTACTGTAAAAGCATCAAGAGATAATTCTTGAGCTATTCGGAACCTTTCCTGGCTGTTGCGAAACGTTATTTCCGCCTGCTTTCTTTCAGTTATATCTATAGCCGCACCCGTCACACCAATAATGTCATTATCAATATTCCTTAAAGGTTCAACAGTCAAGTCATAATACCAATCTCGATCGCATATCGTCAGCTTAATTTCTTGCCGACTCGCCATCCCGGTTTCCAATACACAACTTTTGATTTGTGTCAATACTTCTGCATCAGCACTGGCGATTAAATCTACATCGCGTTTACCCAAAACCTCATCAACTTTGTATCCAAAAGTTGGATTATATATCCAGGTATACCGCAGTTCTCGGTCTTGATGAAAGACTGTAATTGGGCAGTTTTTGAGAGCAACTCGCAACCGTTCTTCGCTTTGACGCAGTGCTTCTTCTGCACGCTTGCGCCCGGAGATGTCTCGAAAATAAATCGCCAGCCCTTGTTCAAAAGGATTCGCCCGAACTTCCAACCACATATTGTAAGAAGGAAAAAACTCTTCAAAATTGACAGCCACTTGTTCGGTGAGCGATCGCTTATATTCTCTTTCAAATTGTGTTCCTATCGTCTCTGGAAACACCTCCCACATTTGTAAACCTAGCAAATCTTCTGGAGATTTTTGCATCAGCTTTGCTGCTTCGGAGTTGACATAAATATAGTGCCACTCGCAATCCACAGCAACAAAGGCATCAGTAATACTCTCAAGAATACTCCCAATATCTACACATATTGTTTCTGTCTTGACACATAACTGCTGCTTGCGAGCTACTTTTTTCTGACGCAATTCAGATAATTTAGAATGAGTTCGCATGAGTTCTGCCATCTTGCTACGATCGGCAAATGTATCTTCAAGGGATTTTGCTTGCTTTTGGTTCACCGCCTCTGCTCCTTGTTGGGCAACTCTTTAGTCAAAAAAATTGTTGGACTATCTTGTATTAGCTTCAATATGCTCTTCAAGTTTTTCACTGCTCAATGCCCATCTCCTAATTAATAAAAAGGACTCTTAAAAATCGTGGAATTCAAAAATAGCACCTTTCTAGAAAAACATAAATCATTTTTGAAACTCATATAT
>NZ_WJFC01000161.1 GCF_009725235.1 Scytonema sp. UIC 10036 | reverse complement strand
AAATTTCAACTTGGTGAGGTACGAAAATTACCCCCCTCTGTCCCCCCTTACCAAGGGGGGATGAAAGGGGGGTGTACCTCATAAGACTGAGAAAGGCTATAACAATATTTCAAACTGTAATCTTCACAATTTCCTCAAAGTTTTTTCATAACTTTAAGGTAAAACCGAAGCACGAATAAATTGTTGTAACTTGCAAGAACCTAAATACCAGGGGTGAAAGTTATGAATACTGCTGTCAAATATGACATAGAAGTTATCAAGCACGAAGCTCGTCAACTTGTCAATAAAGGGGCTGTGAGCCGCAATCAGCCAATTTATGCTTTGTGTAAGTACATTCCTGGTCGTGATTGGGTTTGTGTTGAGCTTGAGTTAGAAAAAAACAACTTTTTGCTAAGAGATAAGATTATTGACCTTCTCGGTCGTGAAGACTGGTCTGAAGATTGAGGTCAAAACAAAAGTCCCTTAGTTGTCTCTACCGGATTCTATCAATAACTCCGCTCTCGCCGCAAAGTTTAGCTAATTGGAAAAATGAACAATTATTTCCCTCACTCTCACTCCAGTAAGAATCTTATTGTTCGGGCAATACATACTGCTGTCAAAGGAAGAGCTAGATATAAGGTTGAGAAGCTCCGTCATTCAGAGTCTCTTAAACAATATATTGAGTTAAGACTCAAAGATGAAGCAGGTATTAGGAATGCCCAAGCTAATCCACTGACTGGAAGTGTACTTGTCATTTTTCAACCTGATTTCAGCCCGCAAGCCATCGCCCTGCTCATCAAAGCTATTGTCTTGGATTTCTTAGGAAAGGGTAAAAAAGCTCTAACTAACACACCAGCGCTCGATTTAAGCAAACATCCATCTTCCTCCTCCCTCTCTAAAAGAGGAAATTGCACCAGCAAAATGAACAAGTTGACTGCATCCGGTCAGGAGCAACAAATTTTACCTTGGCATATTTTTAAAACAGATACTGCGATCGCTGATTTCTACACATCAGCTACATCAGGATTGTCTGCTAATTTTGCTCGTGCTAACTTGCAGAAATACGGGGCAAATGTCCTACCTGCATCTGAAACCCGTTCTAAATTGAGTATTTTTATTGACCAATTTAAATCTTTACCTGTAGGACTACTGAGTGCTGCCGCTCTTTTGTCAATTGCCACTGGGGGAGTCGCTGATGCCCTCATAATTATGGGGGTTGTATTTATTAATGCTGTCATTGGTTACGTCACAGAAAGCAACTCAGAAAAGATTATTAACTCACTAAAGAACCTGGTTAAACCATCTGCTGTGGTCATTAGAGATGGAATTTCTCAAGAAATCAGCGCCGCCGAAATTGTTTTAGGAGATATTTTAGTACTGAAACCGGGCAGTTATGTGCCAGCCGATGCTAGACTGATTGAGGCAAATCGTTTGAGCGTCGATGAATCCACTTTAACAGGTGAGAGTTTGCCTGTTTCCAAAAATACAGAACCGCTTCCCAAACAGGATTTACCCCTTGGCGATCGCGTGAATATGGTCTACATGGGAACTTTAGTTACTGGTGGTCAAGGACGGGCTGTGGTTGTGGCGACGGGAAAATTTACCGAAATGGGCAGAATTCAAACTTTGGTTTCGGAGAACCAAATGCCAGAAACTCCCATGCAGAAACAACTCGACCAAGCAGGAAGTCAACTAGTTGTGGTATCGGGAGCCGTTTGTGCAATTGTGTTTGGTATCGGCCTGTTACGGGGATATGGTGTGATTCAAATGTTGAAATCATCCATTTCCTTGGCGGTAGCTGCGGTTCCGGAAGGCTTGCCAACCATTGCAACGACCACCTTAGCTTTGGGGATCGCCAACATGAGGAAGCACAATGTCCTCATCCGCCGTTTGGATGCGGTGGAAACCTTAGGTTCCGTACAAACAATCTGCTTGGATAAAACGGGCACGCTTACAGAAAATAAAATGTCTGTCGTTGAGCTATATACAGATATCAAATCTATTCAAGTGTCGCCTGACGGTAAATTTATTGCCCGAGAACAAGATATTAATCCTTACAACTGCGATCCACTCTTAAAGCTGATTCATGTGTCAGTGCTATGCAATGAGAGTGAAGTCCACAAAAATTCAGATGGAAAGTACGTAGTCAAAGGCTCTGCTACAGAGAATGCTCTAATTTATTTGGCGATTGGTACTGGAGTGGATGTCATCAAACTTAAAGAAAATTATCCGTGTTGCCGAACCAACCACCGCTCAGAAAATCAAAATGTCATGAGTACGGTTCATACCATGAAACATGACGATACCCCATCCCCAAATTCAGCAGAGCGCGAGCCAGAGACTTTACCTTTGATGGCGGCTAGTATAACTGAGAGTGGCGAATTGCAACCATTAACAAACAAGAAAAAACACCGAGGTCATCTATCGTCATCGCCTCGTTCTAAACAGCAACTTGTGGCAATTAAGGGTAGTCCTTCCGAAGTACTGGAAATGTCTACCCAGCAGATCCAAAATGGCGAACTAGTAGCTCTGATGGAAGCAGACAGGCAAGCCATTGAAAACGAAAACGAAGTTATGGCTGGTAAAGGGCTGCGGGTACTTGGAGTCGCATACACCTACATCAATGAGGCACAAATCAATGAAAATGTTCCTCATAATGCGATCTGGTTGGGTTTGGTTGGCATGGCAGATCCGATTAGAAATGGAGTCAAAGACTTGATGGATGTCTTCCATCAGGCGGGTATTAATACGGTCATGATCACCGGGGATCAAAGCCCTACAGCTTACGCAATTGGTAATGAGTTGAATCTCAGTCAAGGTGAGCAATTAAAAATCCTCGACTCCACTAACCTCAACAATCTCGCTCCTGAAGTAATGAGAGGACTGTGCGATCGCGTTAATGTTTTTGCTAGGGTGAGTCCTGCCAATAAATTACAAATCGTCCAAGCCCTCCAAAGTGCGGGTAAAGTTGTCTCTATGACCGGAGATGGGATTAATGATGCTCCTGCTTTGAAAGTTGCTGATGTCGGTATCGCTATGGGACATACAGGTACAGATGCAGCGCGGGAAGTTGCGGATATTGTCTTAGAAAATGACAATTTGGAAACTATGATTATTGCTGTCAGTCATGGACGGACAATTTATAACAATATTAGAAAATCCGTACATTTCTTGCTGTCCACCAACATGAGCGAAATCATGGTGATGCTGACTGCGACAACAGTTGGTATTGGTCAGCCTTTAACGGCCATGCAACTGTTGTGGCTGAATTTAGTTACGGATATCTTTCCTGGGTTGGCTTTGGCATTGGAACCGCCAGAACCAGATGTGTTGAGTCAACCACCTCGCAATCCAGAAGAACGGATTATTAAAACATCGGATTTTCAGAGAATCATTTTTGAATCAGCGACAATTTCCGTTAGTTCTTTAGCAGCCTATGGGTACGCGATTAGCCGCTATGGTATTGGGCTTCAAGCCAGCACTATTGCTTTTATGAGTCTAACAATGGCACAACTGCTACATACTCTTAGCTGTCGTTCGCCGCAACACAGTATTTTTAGCTCCGAAAAACTGCCAGCTAACCGCTATTTAACTGTAGCACTCGGAGGCTCCTTTGGTCTTCAGATATTAGCAGCAGTTATACCGGGGCTGAGACAAATGCTGAACCTGACGCCAATTCATGTTTTGGATGGTGCTGTCATTGGTACTAGTGCTTTAGTACCATTTGTGGTCAATGAAGGCCAAAAAACAGCAAGTTACAACAGAATTCAACTTGGTGAGGTAAAAAATTACCCCCGTCTGTCCGTCCGCGCGCATGAACCGCCGCTGTACCTCATTCAAATGCAAAGCGCTGTCATTCTCAAAAATAATTTTTAGCAGTCGCGATGAAAAAATTTTACCACATACATAAAAATTCTTCTTAGCTCGCCCCTAACCCCTACCCCTACCTCAATAAGAGGTGGTATGAAAAAGACTTTTATTTACATCTGAATCTGTGACGAGGAATCCTGATAAACTTTGCGATCAAATCATGATGCAATTGTCGATCGGTTTCTCCAGCGAGATCCCTTTGCCAGAGTCATTACCGAATGTGCGGTATCGACTGCCATTGTCTTCATTTCTGCTAGATTTGAGTCAGAAGCGATCGTAGATTTTACGAAAATAGCCAGACAGGTCATTAAGCAAGTCGGTTATACCCAGCTTGACTTTAATGCCAAAACCTGTAGCATTATGACTAGCTTAAAAGAACTACCCAAGAGTGAAAATCGCTGTTGGGATGAAAAAAAACTCTCGGAAGCAGAGATAGAAGAGATTTCTGTCAAAGACCAGGTGACAGTATTCGGTTTTGCTTGCAATCAAACCAAAGCTTTGATGCCACTTCCCATTTGGTTGGCACACCAGTTAGCTAAGAGACTGACTGCTGTCAGGCAGGAAAAAATATTACCGTATTTGGCACCTGATGGCAAAACTCAGGTAGCAATTGAATATAAAAACTGTAAACCGCACCGAATATACAGCATTACGTTGATTGCCAGTCAAAGTAAACTAGTAGGAGCAAATGGAGCTAATCTCAAACGTCTTCAGGAAGATTTGCGAGACAGTGTCATTGATGTTGTCTTCGCAGATGAAGAATTGAAACCTGATGCTAACACCAGAATATTTATCGACTCAGACGATCCTTTTGCGATCGGCGGTCCCTCTGTGCATTCTGGGTTAACAGGCAGGAAGAATGCTATAGACACTTACGGCGAGTATTCCCGCCACAGTGGTGCAGCACTAAGTGGCAAAGACCCCACACGTATAGATAGAGTAGGAGCTTATGCCGCCCGTTATGCTGCTAAGAATGTAATTGCAGCAGATCTAGCTGATGAATGTGAAGTACAGCTGACTTACTCTGTTGGACTTTCTCGACCTGTCAGCATTCAAGTAGAAACTTTTGGTACAGGCAAGATTTCTGATGAAGAAATTGCCATAATTTTGGAAAAGAATTTTGATTTTCGCCTTGCGGGGATCGTTCGCGAGTTTAATTTGAGATTTTTACCTGCGATCGTTAAAGGTGGGTTTTATAAAAAGCTTGCCGCCTACGGTCATGTGGGTAGGCTAGATATTGGTGTTTTACCTTGGGAGGAAACAGATAAAGTGGCTATTTTGCGTTGAATCTGGGAGGGTGGAATTTTACTTACGATCGCTTGTGGTCAGTTGATTGTGGTGATTCTTGTGTATTGTTGAGTTTCGTAAAACTATCAAAAGCATACCAAGCTAATATATGCTAGGGAGACGTTTTCAAACCATTAGCAAAATCCCAACACATGTAGGTTGGGTTGAGGAACGAAACCCAACATCTAAAAGCATTTGTTGGGTAACGCTTCCGCTCTACCCAACCTACAAAAATTTGTATTAGGTAAAAGCCTTGCACACTTACAGCAAATTCCAACCTAGTGAGGTACAAAAATTACCCCCCTCTGTCCCCCCGATACCTTGGGGGGATGAAAGGGGGGTGTACCTCATTAGACTGAGAAAGGCTATACCGATCGAGATAGCAGAAGGGACCTTTCTTATGACTTTTGGTTGCTTAATTTAGAGTAACCTTAAATGAGTGGTAAAGATGCAAACAAGCTGATAATGAAAATCTTATTGGTGGAAGACGATCGACCTACGAGTTCAGTCATAGAGAAAATGCTCGGTGACCATAACTATAAAGTCAATCTAGCAACTGATGGCATCAGCGCATTGGAACTAGCGCAGTCCTTTGACTTTGACTTAATTATACTTGATATCATTATTCCTCGACTAGATGGGATTAGTGTATGTCAGCAATTGCGGAATTGTGGGTATCAAAATCCTATATTGCTGTTAACAGCAAAAGATAGCAGTGACCAGCGTGTCATAGGATTAAATGCAGGCGCAGATGATTATGTAGTAAAACCTTTTGACTTGCCAGAGCTATTAGCGCGAATTCGTGCTTTATTGCGGCGTTCCAAATTGGTATCATCACCCATAATTACCTGGGAAAACTTACGTTTGGACTCAATTAATAATGAAATTACTTGTAATGGACAACGCTTGTACTTAACACCAAAAGAATATTGTTTGCTAGAGCTTTTTCTATTAAATCCAAAGCGTATTTTTAGCCGCAGTACTATACTTGACAGATTGTGGGATTTTGCAAAGTCACCAGGAGAAGAAACTGTCAGCGTGCATATTAAATGTCTGCGCCAGAAGTTAAAAGCAGCAGGTGCATCAAACCCTATAGAAACAGTACATGGCTTGGGCTATAGACTAAAACAGCCTGATGAGCTAAAACACACTGTAGCGACGCAGTTACCGGAGCCGAACGGTGAGCAGGAAAATCTGCGGCACAAAGTCAAGCAAAGAACCATGAGTATTTGGGATAAGCATAAAGCTCATGTGATACAGCAAGTGACTCTACTAGAGCAAGCTTCACGCTTGTTAAGCGTAGATGAATTAACGGCTGAACTACGGCAACAAGCCCAGCACCAAGCACATAAGTTAGCGGGGTCATTGGGAATTTTTGGTTTAGCAGAAGGCTCACAGTTAGCGCGAGAACTTGAGACATTGCTGGAGCCACAATTAATGCTGGAAGCAATTCAAATCCAACGTTTTGCCGAATTAACAAAATTGTTGCGACTGCAATTGGATCGTCTTACAGCCATAACAGTTGCAAAAGCTAAACCAAAAAATGACTCCCCACTCATCCTAATTGTGGATGATGATTTATTGTTAGCAGAACAATTAAGAATTGAGGGGGAAAAAAAAGGAATGCGAGTAGAAGTTGCTACGGATGTGGCTGTTGCTCAACAGGCGATCGTGCAATCCCCACCCGATGTGATTCTAGTTGATTTAAATTTTCCTAGTTCAACTGAGAATGGATTGACACTGTTGCGGAGGTTAAAAAACCGTGTTTCTAAAATCCCCACGATTGTTTTTACAGGACGGGAAAGTTTAGCGGACAGAATAGAAGTAGCACGATTGGGTATATTTGCTTTTTTGCACAAACCGTTGCCTGCTGATGACATCTTTCAAACTATAAATGATGTACTATACCCGAAGCAGACGAATTCTCATCATCGAGTCATGTTAGTGGATGATGATTCAGTCATATTAGAAACATTGTCAAATTACCTTCGCTCTTTGGAATGTGAAGTGATAACTTTGAATAATCCCCAACAATTCTGGGAAGTTTTAAATAGTTTCAAGCCAAATCTCCTGGTTTTAGATATGAAGATGCCTAAATTTAATGGGGCTGATTTGTGCCTGGTAGTACGAACAGACCCTTATTGGCAGAATCTTATCGTCGTTTTTCTTTCAACACACACAACAGAAGAAGAAATAGATTTGGCTTTTGCTGTGGGGGCAGATGACTATATCAGTAAATCAATCGATCGCGCAGAGATTACCACCCGAATTATCCGTCGTCTCCAAAAAGGTAAGTTATATTATACACAATAGCACGTTTATCTATTGATTATTTACTTTTGGTTATACTTGGTGAAACTGCTAAGTTAAACCAAGCTTCTACTAATACTTGAATTAAATGACGTAATTTTTTCAAACCCGTAGGCTTGATATAATAAGCGTTTGCTCCAACTTTGTAACAAAAATCGATATCTTTAGGATTGGAAGAAGAAGATAAAACCACCACTGGCATGACTTTCAGAACCGTATCTGCTTTGATTTGCCGTATAACTTCGCGACCATCGGTTCCTGGTAAGTTGAGGTCGAGCAAAATCAAGGAAGGACAGGGAGCCACATCAGGGTCAGCATAATGTCCTTTACGAAAAAGAAAAGCTAATGCTTCATCTCCATCAAAACACCGATATATCGGGTTTTCCAACGATGCTTCTTGCAAGAAACGTTGCAAAAGGTCAAAGTCTTCATCACTGTCTTCCACTATAAGTAACGGTTGGTAGCTATTACCCGGCATTCAGTTCCTCCTCACTTTGAAGCGTAAAATAAAACGTACTACCGACATCAACACTTGATTCTACCCAAATCTTACCGCCATGTCGTTCTACAATTTTCTTGGCGATGGTCAAGCCTGCTCCTGTACCGCCGCCGTACTTTCTAGGAGGATGGAGACGCTTAAAAATGCGAAAAACCATCTCTAAGTGTTGTTCGGGTATTCCAATGCCGTTATCTCGGACGTAGAATACCGGGACACGACTTGGCAGATGGATGGGAATTTGTTGATTGCTAGCAGAGGATGGTGAGGCTACCTCTAAATAGCCAATTTCAACTAACTTTTGAGTTTTATCATTATATTTGATTGCGTTACTGATTAAATTGCTGAAGAGTTCATCAACTTGGCTGGAATCACAAATAATAGTGGGTAAAGTCTGGGGAATGTAAATTTCTACATCACTCATTTTGATGCTTGTCTTTTGGATTTCTAAAACATTTTTGATTAATTCATTGAGATCGGTCGGTTGGCGATTAAGTTCCATTCGTCCCAAACGAGAAAAATGAAGGAGAGATTCGATTAAATCTTCCATTCTTTGAGTTAATCGCGTCAGGATTTGCAGTTTGGCAACAGCATCTTCATTCAAAACGTCTGCATAATCTTCTATCAGCAAGCTGGAGTAATTATGAATGCCTCGTAATGGTTCTTTTAAATCATGAGATGCAATATAAGCAAAAGCATCTAGTTCTTGATTGCTCCGTTCTAACTGGATGTTCATTCTGACTAATTCATCGATTTTATGCAGTAATATTCCGACGATCGCACTTCTTAATTCCAATGCACTATCAATTTCACATTTCTGCCAAGTTAGGGAAGTACAGCGTCGCGTTTCTTGCCAGATTGCAAAGGATTTACGCGGTGATATTCGCATATTACCATCCTCTTCTACTGTGACAGTTTTATTGGGATTTCCCCCCCAACTCACAGTTTGTATCACTTCTGGACGAAACCATAGAATACAGCTTTGGTGAATTTGAGAAAGAGAAATTACCAACAATCCACTTGCAATATTTTTAAAGTTTTCTGCTGGTGGATAAATTTTCGGTAAGCAATCAGTAGAAAAAATATGGCGCTGAATTTTTGTACTTACCCAATCGATTAGATCGTGAATTTCTGTTTCTTCAGGAGTCTTACCAATACAAAATAACTGTGCTTCTAGATATAAAGCGACTCCTTGAGCACCTACCATTTCCAAAAGGCTATTTCTATCCGCAACTAAACTCTCAACTAAATTTTCTGCTTGTGAAAGACGATCGACAAATTCTGTTTGAATTGACTTCAATTTTAATTTGTATTCTAAATTTTCATTTTCTTCTTTGCCTCTTAGTTCTAATGCCATGGCCTGACCTAAAAATTCACAAATAGTCCGAATTTCATAATTAATGTATTTAGGGAATTTGTGATGGCATGCAATTAAACCCCACAAGTTATTGTCTTTAATTAGAGAGATAGACATAGATGCGCCAACGCTCATGTTCCGTAAATATTCAATATGGAGAGGAGAAACACTTCTCAATACAGATAAACTTAAATCGAGTCGTTGATTTGTCTGGAGATTATCAATAGGAACGAGTTCAACGGGTTGATAATTTACATTAGGAATGAGCCTCAGTAAATTGAGATGATAAAGACGCCTAGCGGGTTTGGGAATATCAGTAGCTGGATAGCGCAGTCCTATATATGGAGTGCAATTTTCGGCTTTGGATTCTGCTATCACTGTGCCCGCTCCATCTGCATCAAAGCGATAAACCATTACACGCTCGAAGCCTGTAATTTGCCGTACTTCTTGAACAATGACCTCACACAGTTCGTCTAAGGTGTTTGCTTTCTGCATTTTGGTAATCGGTTTTTTGACCCATTGATAGAAATCAAAAAAATTACCAGTCGCTTCAGAAGTTGTAGGTTCTAATTCTAAAATTATGTCTTGGCCGCAAACATGAAGAACGCCATCAAATAACAAGCTTTTATCTTGATTTTTTATTGATAATTTGAGGGGATTAATGTTCTCAAAATCTCTTGATAGGCATTGCTGAATGGCTTGAATTTGCTGATTTCCCAATAAGTGAATTATTTTTTTTTGTAACAATTGTTGTGGCGGTATGCCTAAAATCTCCTGACTGTTACTGCTCACCTGTCTAATTGTAAACTCAGGCAGTTGCAGAACCAGTAGTAACCCATGAGGTTGAATACTACCGGGAATATGAATCTGTTCGCGATCGCAGTTCGTTAAATCGACATTACTGGCAGTAATAATCTCGCTTGTATTCATTTATCAATTTTTTTTAATATAAGATAAACAGAAGTCAAAAATTATTATAATTATATATTTAAGCTGATAATATGTAACGATACTCTATTGCGATCGCAACGAGTGTTAAAAATGCTGATTGAATCAACCTTTGACATAAAAGTTATAATCTTTAGTAGAAAATACTGACCTTATTATATAATAACAGTCCTATTTGATTTGTAAAAATTATGAACCGCCATAGCGAAGCGTGCGTGCTAGCGCATAGACGCAAAGAGCACGAAGAAAAGAGAGCAAAATTTTTCAAATGATTTAGGATGGCTATATAGTACATATGAATTATCCTCCTTGAAGATCTTACAGCAAATTCCAACCTAGTGAGGTACAAAAATTACCCCCCTCTGTCCCCCCGATACCTTGGGGGGATGAAAGGGGGGTGTACCTCATTAGACTGAGAAAGGCTATATCATTCAGAAGGTAGCATGCTCCCATGGGATTCAAGCAAAGATGTTTTATACCTTGCTGCAAGCAGTTCCAGCGTAATTTAATTATTGGTATAAAATGGGCTTTAGAGCCAAAACTTTAGTTTCTATTTATACTTTGCAATTACAGCTACCCTATGCCTTTTATCTATAATGAGTTATTACTCTCATGCAGAGGACATTATGCCAGACACAGCAAAGAGGTAGTTATGTCAAAAAATCAACGAACAGTTCTTATCGTCGATGATTGTTCAGAAGACAGAGAAATTTACGAGTATTACTTACGTCGCGATAAAAATTATACTTATAATATTTTACATGCAGAAACCGGTGAAGAAGCCGTGCAAGTTTGCGCTCAAAAATTACCAGATGTAGTATTACTGGACATTTTACTACCAAGTATAGATGGGCTAGAAGTTCTCAGTCAGTTACGTTCCATTTTTAGCAGCAGTTACTTACCAGTCATCATGTTAACAGGTCAAGGAGATGAACAAGTTGCTGTGGCTGTTATGAAAAGTGGTGCAGCTGACTATCTGGTTAAAAATAAAATAACGTCTGATAGTTTGCGAGTTGCTGTTAATTATATATATGAGAAAAACCAACTTCAGCAACAATTAGAAATCAGCCAAAAGCGTTTCTACACCTCAATTGATAATTTGCTAGATTGTTTTTGTATTTGCAAAAGTGTCCGAAATGGCTCTGGGAAAATTATAGATTTTTATATTGATTACATGAATACAGCAGCTTGTCAGGAACATCGCGTGAAGGCTGAAGAAATAATTGGGAAAAAATGGTCAGATAATATCGTTGATTTCTGGAAAAATGAATTATTTGACAATTGCTGCCATGTCGTAGAAACCAGTGAATCGTTAAGCAAAGAATTGTTGCTATATTCCGATACAATTCAAAAATATAATTTAACTAAAGCTGTTGATATTAAACTCAATAAGTTAAATGATGGTTTCGTTATTTGCTGGCATGATATCACACCTCGCGTGCAGGCAGAGATGGCCCTCCAGCAACAACTAGAACAACAACGCCTAGTCCTGGAAATTGCCCAACGCATTCGTGAATCACTGAATTTGCGAGAAATTTTGCAAACAACAGTAGAAGAAGTTCGGCAGTTCTTGCAAACCGATCGGGTGATTATTTTTCAATTCGATCCGACATGGACCGGGACTGTAGTTGTAGAATCAGTGGCCGAAGGTTGGAGAGAAATACTATCAACACAAATTTACGACCCTTGCTTTGAAGAAAATTACGTTGAGCCCTATAAGCAAGGTTTAGTGACAGCAAAATCAGATATTTATACGGCTGGAATTGGTACTTGTCATCTGGAGTTACTGGCAAATTTTCAGGTAAGAGCAAATCTTGTTGTTCCTATTCTTCAAGGAGATAATTTATGGGGTTTAATAATAGCCCATCACTGCCAATCCTCCCGAGATTGGAAAGTTACAGAAATTGATTTCTTACGGCAGTTGGCCATGCAAGTAGGAATTGCAATTCAGCAATCTAACCTATTTGAGCAGTTACAACAAGCCAAAGCAGATTTAGAACAACGAGTAGCAGCACGGACGGCAGAACTACAGGCTAAAGAAAAGCTGCTGAATGACTTTTTTAATGCCTCTGCGATCGCAGGTATTGGGCTGGGTATTAATGACGACCAAAAGCGTTTTTTAAAACTAAACCAAGGTCTCGCTCATATTAATGGGCTACCCCTTGCTGACCACATGGGTAAAACCATAGATGAGATTTTACCACCCGTGCTGTCATCAGCTGTGAATACTCTCTTCGATCGGGTAATTGCCACTGGCGAACCAATTTTAAATGTAGAACTACAAGGGGAAACGGCTAGCCAACCGGGTGTTCAACGAAACTGGCTGGTTAATTATTTTCCTACCCTGGTACAAGATGGTAGCGTGACAGCAATTGGATCTGTTGTCTTTGAGGTGACCGAACGCAAACTTGCGGAAGCTATCTTGCGACAAAGTGAAGAACGATTGCAGCTTGCCCTAGAAGGAGCAGGTGATGGTCTTTGGGACTGGAATATTACCACTGGCGAACTTTATTTGAGTCCCCGTTGGCTGAATATGTTGGGATACGCCATGGAAGATTTACCAGAAATTATCAACGCTTGGGAAATGCTCATTCACCCAGATGACAAACCTTGGGTACACGACATTCTCAACGCTCATTTACAAGATAGCTCCGTACCTTATGCATTTGATTATCGAGTGCTGACAAAATCGGGAGCATGGAAGTGGATTGCTAACTATGGGAAAGTTGTAGCACGAGATCCCCAAGGTCATCCTCTCAGGATGACAGGATTGCATAAAGATATCAGCGATCGCAAACAAACAGAATTTGCTTTGCAGCAACAGGTTGAGCGAGAGCGACTGATGGTAGGAATTATACAGCATATCCGTAAAACTCTAAATTTAGAGGATGTCCTCAGCACTACAGTCACCGAGCTCTTGGGATTTTTCCAGGCTGATAGAGTTTTGGTTTACCGGATAGAGTCTAACTCGGCTGGCAGGGTAGTGGCTGAAGCTGTGACACCAGGATGGGATTCTTTACTCAACCTTGTTTACTCTGCAGAAACTTGTCCGGTGGAAACCCGCCAGCAATTTCTGCAAGGACAAATTTCTACTGTGTCTAATCGAGAGAGTGGGGAAATTGTGCCTTGTATGGTGGAGTTTTTATCACAAATCCAAGTCCAAGCCAACCTAGTTGTTCCGATTATTCAGCAAAATAGGCTTTGGGGATTGCTGATTGTTCATCAATGCAGGCACCCCAGAGAGTGGCTACCTTGGGAATGCAATTTATTGCAACAACTAGCAAACCAAATGGCGATCGCCATTCAACAATCCGAACTTTACCAGCAACTACAAGCAGAACTTACAGAGCGCCAACAGATAGAAGAAGCTTTACGCCAGAGTGAAAGCCAATTCCGTTCTCTCAGTGAAAATTCACCTGTAGGAATTTTTAGAACAAACACTGCTGGAGAATGTACTTATACCAATCCTCGCTGTCAAGATATTTGTGGCTTTACTTTTGCAGAGGCTTTGGGTGAAGGATGGATGCAATTTTTACATCCAGACGATCGTGATACAGCGATCGCGCAATGGACCAATGCTGTATCAGCAAACCAAGTATATGCGGCTGAGGTGCGTTATTTACACAAAGACGGAATGATTCGCTATTGCCGAGTCCAAACTGCACCGATTTGCGCTAGTTCTGGGGAATTAACCGGATACGTTGGTAGTATTGAAGACATCACCGAAAGTCGGGCGATCGCTCAATTGAAGAATGAATTTATCTCGATAGTCAGCCACGAACTCCGTACACCCCTAACTTCGCTGCGTGGTTCCTTGGGATTGCTAGCGAGTGGAGTTTATGACAACAAACCAGAAAAGGGTAAACGAATGTTAGCAGTAGCAGCTGAAAGTACTGCACGCCTGGTGCGCTTAGTGAACGATATTCTCGATTTAGAGCGGCTAGAATCTGGCAAAGTTCCCCTAATTCAACAAAAATGTGATGCTACTTATTTGATGGAACAATCAGTAGAAGCAATGAAAACTAATGCCCAACAAAACAAAATTACCCTTTCATATACTCCCCTTAATCTTCAAGTTTGGGCATCTCCCGACGCTATCATCCAAGCCCTAACTAACTTATTGAGCAATGCAATTAAATTTTCTGAACCTGGTTCTACAGTTTGGCTCAGTGCAAAAATTCACCAAGGAAACAAGGAAGAAGAAAATATTTCGTCCCCAAAATTCCCAAATTCTCAGCGCTGTGTTTTGTTTGCAGTCCAAGATAGAGGACGTGGTATTCCAGCTGATAAACTAGAAACAATATTCGAGAAGTTTCAACAAGTGGATGCCTCTGATTCTCGTGAAAAAGGGGGAACAGGTTTGGGTTTAGCTATTTGTCGCAGTATTGTCCACCAACACGGAGGCAATATTTGGGTGGAAAGTGTTTTAGGAGAAGGCAGTACATTTTACTTCACATTGCCACTAGCCTAACAAGAAAATGCCGGCGACAGAAGGCCAGCACAAAATATTAAGTGAGACACACTCTATGGTAAGTAAACAAATTCTAGTTATTGATGACGAAGAATTACTACAAGAAGTTATCCAAGCAAGCTTGGAAGAAGTTGGTGGGTGGACGGTACTCCTGGCTGGTTCGGGTACTCAAGGATTAGCGATAGCAGCAACCCAAGCCTGCGATGCAATATTGCTGGATGTCTCAATGCCAGGAATGGATGGATTGGAAACGTTTCTAAAGCTGCAAGAGAATTGCTCTACCCAAGCTATTCCAGTGATTCTTTTAACAGCCAAAGTACAACCAGAAGATAAAGTTCGTTTCTCTCAGTTAGCTATTGCTGGAATAATTACCAAACCTTTTGACCCCATAACTTTGACAGAGCAGATTGCTGACATCTTGGGTTGGGTCTTATAACGTAAAGTTTCGTAAACTTCAAAATTTCTTTAATTCTTCTATTTAAAGTAGCTCCAGAATTCGACATTTCAAGCCTGCGTAGCTTTGCTTCGTTTGTATAGCCCCAGAATTCATTCTGAAGGCAATTGGCACTCTTTGGGACGATCCCTTTCAAACAACCTCTTATACCATGCATGGATTTTAGATGCGTGGATTGGGAAAGTCCTGCCCGGTCTGGATTTGTGTCAATCATCTGTCGCATTCTTTGTTCAAATTGGTATTCAATATAATTGAAAATATTAAGCTCGTGACTAATGATTATTTTGGAAACAATTCAGCGAGTCAAAATAGTGAGTAGTGAAAAAATTTTGATTGTTGATGATGAAGAAATTATTAGACTGGTAGTACAAAGTTGTCTGGAAGATTTAGCTGGGTGGAATGTCATCACAGCCCAATCGGGACAAGAGGCTCTCAGCAAAGTCATGGAAGAAAAACCAGATGCCATTCTTTTAGATGTGATGATGCCAGGAATGACTGGCTTGGAATTTCTCCGATTACTAAGAGAAAATCCTAAAAATCAATATATACCAGTTATTTTGTTAACAGCGAAAAGTGAATACACTACTCCACAAAAAATTATCGATTTTGGTTTAGCAGGAGCAATATCTAAACCTTTTGACGCTTACGAACTTGTTGAAAATATTTCCAATTTTCTAAATTGGAAACCGCAAATACAATAAATTATCCACAATTGTTGACTCTCATAAAATCAGAATTTCTCTGATGAATCACAGTAATAACGAACAATTCGAGCGAAACCTGGATTGGCTCCTCAATGTTTTGCAAAGTAAAGATTTGTTGATAATGCAGGCTTTTAAAGAAGGATCTGGGAGGCAACAGATAAAGTGGTAATTTTGCGTTGAATCTGGGAGGGTGGCATTTTACTTACGATCGCTTGTGGTCTGTTGATTGTGGTGATTCTTGTGTATTGTTGAGTTTCGTAAAACTATCAAAAGCATACCAAGCTAATACATACCAGGGAGATGTTTTCAAACCAGGGCTTTTATTTAATAATTGCCGTAGCGCTAGTATAGTTAAGAAAAGAGGAAACAAGAAACGTAAGTCAACCAAACCTGCTGTTGCTTGATAGAATTTTTGATTGAGACTAGCGATCGCATTTGTGACAGCGACTGCTGCTTGAGATTTTCCCATTGGCGCATCCGTAACAATGATGCCTACATCTTGCAATTCAGTCATTGCTCGTGTAAAGCTATCACTGTCACCAGAATAGTAGATAGTTATGCTGCCAGTCTGGTCATTGTTACAAACTCGCTCGATTTGTCGAAAAAACTCTTTGAGCACACTGGCGATTTTTCCCGTAGTTTGCTGTTTGCGATGTTGGTGAGTAACTCGAACTCGAATTCGACCTGGGGTATGACTAACGACTCGTAGATGTATTGGTGTTGGAACAGAATCCAGTGGCAATAACTTCATAACATTTCCTCCAAAAAAGGATGGGTATTTTACCCATCCTTCACCTAACTTCGAGCGTTCTGCAAACTAGCTATTCTCCCTTTCAAATACAGTTGGTTCAAGAGCCTTTGTATGTTCCTCTGCAATTTCAGCTTTGGCTTCTGCAATAATATCCTCAAAGGTTTCGCCAACTTCGGCAATCACACCTTTGCCCTTTTCATAAAGAACAATCCCACCTTTAATAGTTGCCTTGGCTATGGATTTACCAATGCCTCCTGCTACAGGAATAAGAACAGGCAGAAGTAGGATGGCTGCAATACCAGGAACACCAAGACCTTCAACGACTTCATCAAGTTCAGGTACAAATTTAGGTGCCATAGGATTTTTTTCTGTTTTTATATACTTTTAGTATATCATTTTTCAAGAATTTAAAATATAGAAAAATTGAAAATTTAAAAAACTTTAGTAACTTCAACCAAAACACCCTTTTACATATTGCTCGGTAATCGCCCGTGTCGGATTGCTAAAAATAATTGAAGTTGAATTATATTCCACTAGTTCACCAATACGGCTTCCTTCTTGCATTTCAACATTCAAGAATGCTGTCATTTGAGAAATTCGTGAAGCTTGTTGCATATTATGGGTAACAATCACAATCGTGCATTGCTCTTTTAATTCATCCATTAAATTCTCAATTTGCCAGGTGGACATGGGATCGAGTGCAGAACAGGGTTCATCCATCAAAATTACCTCTGGACGCACGGCAAGTACTCGAGCAATACACAATCTTTGTTGTTGACCACCTGAAAGTTCTAAGGCACTTTTACGGAGTATATCCTTCACTTCATCCCAAAGAGCAGCTTGGCGTAATGATTGCTCCACTAACTCATCCAGATTGCCTTTGTAACCGTGAACGCGAAGACCATAGGCAATATTATTGTAGATGGATTTGGGAAAGGGATTGGGCTTCTGAAAAACTATACCAATGCGGCGGCGAACTGCTACTGCATCTTCTTGAGTGCTACAAATATTGCGGCCTTGAAAAAGAATTTGACCATCTATGCGAGTCCCTGGAATGAGATCGTTCAGACGATTAAAACAGCGTAATAAAGTAGTTTTTCCACAGCCGGAAGGACCAATAAAAGCTGTAATACAGTTTTTGTAAATCGGGAGATCGATATTGCGTAAAATTAGGAAATTACCATAATAAAAACCTCTTATCTGTGCATACAAAATAACGTGTTGCTCAACACTAGTAGGGAAAATTATGGGAGTTAGATCGTATGATTCCATAATCTCTTTATGAGTTTTATTACGTATCTATAAAATATTAGTATGGTCATCAATAAACTGCTCGATCGTGTCATCTTTGCCCAATTCTCCAACATAGATGCCCAAAGCTCGAGCAGTTTCCACCAAGTAACTTTCAGTATTTACAGGCGCAGGGCTTTGAAGTATGACCTGTTGTAGGGGGACAGCAACAACTTGTCCATTTTGCCAAGCGACCATTTGGTCAAATTGTCCTTGTGCTACTAAATCCACTGCAGCTTTACCAAAAGCTGTCGCCACTAGACGATCTAAGGCACAAGGAATTCCGCCTCGCTGAATATGTCCGAGAACTGAGACTCGTGTTTCTATTTTCTTAGTACTACAATGGGCAATTTGGTCAGCGATGTATTGACCAATACCGCAGTCGGGAGTTGGTTTGCACAACTCGCGATCGCTACAATCAAAAGATGGTTTAATCGGTTCAATGCCTTCTGCAACTACGATAATAGCAAATTTGCGCCCCCAGCGATCGCGCAGTTGATCGAGATGCTTGCACACATTCTCAATGGAATAAGGAATTTCCGGAATCAAGATAACATCTGCTCCACCTGCTATACCTGCTTGTAAGGCTAAATGACCTGCTTTTCTGCCCATAACTTCCACAATCATCACCCGATCGTGGCTAGCGGCGGTAAAAGTGAGGCGGTTGAGAGCATCTGTAATTGTATTGACAGCAGTATCAAATCCAACAGACCTTTCCGTGAGTGCTACATCATTATCAATTGTTTTAGGAATAGCCACAAAATTCCAGTTGCCTTGGCACGCGAGGTTGTGGAGAATATTGATACTACCATCACCACCAATACCAATCAGTGCATCTAACTCTAACGCCTCATAACCAGCAATAATTTCACTTGCACGTGCCAGCGTATCCCCTTTGTTGATAGTTCCTAAGATAGTTCCCCCCATACTTAGCAAGGGATCTATGCCGCGTAGATCTAGACCATGCATCGTCAAAGCCATTGCTTTGCCCTCAAGCAATCCCTGGGTTGCATAAGAAATTCCCAGCACTTCCCAATTGTAGGTGAGTGTTGCATGGCTTACAACAGCCCGAATCACAGCATTAAGCCCTGGGCAATCTCCACCACTCGTGAGAATGCCAATTCGTTTGCGGTTTTTCATAAAATTTTTGAATAGAAATCTTGACACGATAGAGAGCGCTTCGCCAATAGCAGCAAGAATTGACTGTATCTTGCGGCTTTTCTAGATTTTATATCGATAGCCCCTCCTTGGGCGTCACCATTAGTGCTCTGACTTCAAATTATGTAAAACTTTTGAGGAACTTGTGAGGAATTGTGATAATTTTTGAGATTGAATCCAACACTAATGTTGACTTTACAATACTGCCAGATATTCTGTCTCACAACTTCCTCAAATGATTTCCTTATAACTCAACTTGAGACAATTACGGCTGCATGACTTTGTTATATGGCGAGGAGATGAATATGGATTTACAAAAGCGTCGCATCGGTTTAGAACAAGAGTTTTTCTTGGTAGATGAGACAGGTGCGATTAGCGAAGATGTGGATGAGTTTTTGCAATCTTGTCGAGAAGTTGCGATTAAAGAAGATCGTAGTCCAGAATATTTTGTACCGGAGTTTGTCAAAAGCATGGTAGAGATCAATACTCCTCCGGCTTACACGGATATAGAACTGGCGCATGAATATCTGAAAAATCTCAAAATTGCTGTAATTGCAGCACGACAAGTAGGATTGCGGCTTTATCCTCTCTCTAGCTACCCCTTACATATTACGCCAGTGATGCGCGATCGACTCAATTACCATATCCAAGCCCGAACTATAGGTTACGAACGATTTTTACATGCGGGTAAATGCACTGGCACTCACCTGCATTTGGAAGTACCACCTGGAATTATTGACGATCGCGTTGCAGTATCTTACAACTCCAATGCGACAGAACGTGAGGAATTATTAAATATTTATAACCTAGCGACTGCTTTAGACTCCGCCCTGATATCTTTAGCACGAGCATGTCCTTTTTATGAAGGATATGCACTTGGGTTAGCTTCTCATACAATTCGTTATCGAGGCAGTGAAAAATTTGGGTGGGAGGGAGTTTATACTCATTTACAACCCGTTGGTGGGTTGATGCCTTATGCTCATTGCGTTGAAAGTTTGGTTGAGCAGCAATTTGCCCGTTACTATGCTTGGTTAGAAGCAATGGATAAAGCAGGTATTGAACGGCATCTATTCCTTGAAGCTGGGGGAAGCTTGCTCAAATCTGCATGGAACCCGATTAGGCTTAACAAACTTGGGACAGTGGAAATTAGATGTATAGATAGCAACTATCCATCAATAATTTTAGCAATAATTTCACTTGTGTACAATGCAGCTTGTAGAGTTCGAAGAGAAGGCTTAAAAGTTAGACCAGCGAAGGGATTACATATATTTGATTTAGATGGGAGTTATTTATGGGTTCCAGATTTTGAGTATTTAAATGGTGGCTTGCTTTATGCTGCTGCCACAGAAGGAATTAAAAACTCGAAGGTAAAAGACTATGTAGATTCGATTTTGAAGTTTGCTACTACCGAGGATAGCAAAGACACACAATATCTCACACAACTGAGAATGAAATTAGATAACTGTCAAACAATCGAAGCAGAAATTATGCAAAAATTTACTCAACCAATCGCTGAACTTTCACAGGATAATGGCTTGCGTTTAGTACGTGAGTCTTGCGATAAGTTGGAGCAGGAGTTAAAATTATTAGACTAGCGATAATTCTTCGCCACTGTTAAGCGCGAAACCCTGATTCTTACATCAGGCAACCATTGAGCGATTAAATGCTAATTGCAGGAACTAGCAATACAAGTGCTTTTTTATGCAGTTTAACTGGACGTTTTTTATAGCATAAGTACTTAGGATTTTAGAATTTCAGTAAATTCATTTTCTGACGATAAAGTAACAGCTTAACTATTTGTTATATTATGGGTCTAAATACAGCCTCACAACTTCCTCACATTTTTTATTTAATCTCAGAATATAGACAATCGGCTAGTCTCTGACAGTGAGGAGAATATATGACAGTACCACTGCAACTGACTTTCCATAATGTTCAATCATCAGTATCTGTTGAAGAGAAAATAAGAGAGAATCTTCACAAATTAGAACGTTTTTGTAATCGGATAATTAATTGTCGGATTATTATTGACGCTCCCCACCGCAACCAACATAAAGGTAATCTTTATCATGTGCGAATCGACCTTACGCTACCTAATGGAAAAATAATTGTTAACCATAACCCATCAGATGAAACAAGTCATGCAGATATATATATAGCAATTCGTGATGCATTTGAAACTGCACGTCGGCAATTGCAAGATTATACTAGTTTGCAGCAATAAAGGATGTCCAAGAAATAATTACCCATCTTATGGGACGGGCGAGGACGCCCGTCCCACAAGAGAAAGTGGTTATTTTTTTATTTAGAAGTCCTCTAGTTGTGTCGGCAAAGTGCTTGAAGGTGAAGTCGATTAATCCGAACAGGTATTTCTGGATGAAGAGCAAATTACTAAGGGGTTTGTTCTCCTGTGAGTCACTTATCCTTTTCGGGCTTCTCCAACAAGTTTCTTTATCAATTTAACGAACTGTTAAGCGCATTGCTTCAGCATCAATTGGTTTAATCAGATAAAGCAGCAAGAGATTCCACGCAATTGCGATCGCTAAAGGAAGTTTGCGGATAAGTTTGACAGCTTTGGGCTGAGAACTGCGGTCAATCTCCACCAATTTTGAGTTGTAATCCGAACAGCGGTGCAGACGTGGGAAAAACTTTGGATGTTCGGTATTCAACATGACAGGAAAAGCACGACCAGCAGTTTCGTTAGTCTTGCGAACAACTTGGCGATCGAATTCTGTTGGATCGAGTCCCAGTGAATGGTAAAAGCCAGCCCGTTCGTGAACCGTTAGCGTGTGGGTGGCAAACACTGATAACAGGAAAAAACGACTCCACAGTCTAGCTTTCCAGTTATTCCAAAGTTTTGGTTGCGATCGCAATAATGCTTTAAATATATCCCCATGACGGTTTTCATCCTGACACCAACTCTCAAAGAAGCGAAAGATAGGGTAAAACTGGTTTTCTGGATGCTTTTGTAGATGGTGATAGATAATAATATAGCGCCAGTAACCAATTTTTTCTGATAGGTAAACAGTGTAGATCACCCATTCAAGGGGAAAAAACGTATAAGTGCGGGTTTTCGTAACAGCAGCAAGATCGAGTGAGAGTTTAAAATCAGTCATTGCTTTGTTGAGAAATCCTGCATGACGGGCTTCATCACGAGCCATCAAATGAAATATTTCAGACAAAAGTGGATTGCGTTGTTTCAGCCTGCGGGAGAGTTCTTTAAACAGCAAAAACCCAGAAAACTCTGAAATGCACGAACGTTCTAAATAGTCAAGAAAGGCGCGGCGTGATTCAGGGTCAATATGTTCCCACGACTGCTCAAATGTCTCATCCCGGACGAAATGGTGACGATTGTAGTCTGCCCGCATTTCTGCGAGCATGGCTTTTAACTCAGTTTCTTGAGCAGACAAATCCAGGTTGGCGGCGGTTTCAAAGTCTGTAGTGTAAAACCGGGGAGTCAATATAGTTTCTTGGCTTGGCTGTTTAATTCCGGCTTTTGGTTGCTTGGGGGTAGACTGAGGCAGAGTATTTACCATGTTTGCTCTATTCTTCAACTATGTTATTTAATAACTATCAAGTTATGATACTTGTAGTCCTTTAACTCAAACCTCATTCAAATTATTTCTTTACAAAGTCTCTAGTTGTTCCCGACAACTTCGTATTGCAGGGTAAAAGCCAAAGAAGCCGTTTATTAAGTTTTGAAAATTCTAGGAACTTTTATGGCTTAATAACTATAGAGTGATTAAAATCAGCGATTTGGCTCAAAGGTTAAAGAGTATACAGCATGGCTTATCATTCAAAGAATCAAATACAATTACTCACATCTCCTAGTAATACACTTCCTGCCGATTCACGCGCTCGCGTCAAACAACTTATGCAGAACTTACAGGATGAAATTTGTACTGCGTTGGAGCAACTTGATGGAAAAGCCCGGTGTCGGGAAGATTGTTGGCAGCGAGCAGAAGGCGGTGAAGGACTTACTCGGGTGATTCGGGAAGGGCGGGTATTTGAACAAGGCAGTGTTAACTTTTCAGAAGTTTGGGGAGATACACTACCTACCCCTGTTAAGGTGAGCATTTGTACTAAGATTTATTAGGGTTTCAGCTTTGCACCCATTAAAATTTGGAGCCAAAAACTAATATTGGCGCTCAATTTTAGATTTTAGGATTGGGGGTGCGACGTAAGAATCAGGCTTTGAGCTAGTACTTTGTTAGTACACCTTAACAGGGGTAGATACACTACCTCCCTCAATATTGACGCAACGTCCGGAAGTTACTAAAAAAGTGAGCATTTAAAGTTTACTTTATAAATTATATTTGAGGAAAAATAATTAAGTAATATTACTGTTTATCCTCACAATTTCCTCAAATTTAAATTCTAATATTAAGTATAGAAACATTTCAATTATAGAAGTATGAAACTAGTCAAGAAGCCTTGAAATATGACTATTCCTTCTAATATTTATGCTTTTGACTGCGGTATTAGCAACCAGCGAATTTGTCAGTTTATACCAATTATCTAAAATTCAGCAACACATTTAAACACCAAAACCCTTACCATCACTGGCTTTCTTAATTACAAATTACGAATTGGTATTAACTACTGGAGAGTTTAGAAAATAGGAGTTCAAAACTACAACTCGTGAGTGAGCCTTCTGTCGTAGCACTTACTACTTTCACATCTGCGGATCTCAACCACCCTGCGCCTTGCTATTAGATAGTAACAATCTGGTTAAAAGATATGGTCAAAACGCTTATAAATTAACTGTCGCATAAGTATGAAAAAAATCCATACTGATACAAATTTTTCAAGGAGTTTTCATTATGACAAACCTCGTAAATTACTACCAAGAAATAAAAAATCACTTGCATAGTCAACTAAAAGCAGCAAGAACTACTCAGGTAGTAGCCAGGATATTGCAAAACGAGATTCAGAAGATTGAAGATTTAAATGGTGAGTACATTAATGGGTTAACACCAAGTCAAGCTAGGTTAGCAATAGAACAGTTAAATGCGCTTAGTTTATCCTTAAGTAACTTGATGATAATCAAGTTGTCAGAGCCTCACCCTCCAAAACATAAACCAGAGAAATTAACATCAAAATCTCAAAGGGATATTGCAAAAGATTTGCTAAAGGGTGCTTTGATTGGAGGTACTGCTGGATTGACCACAGCAGGACTTCCAGGTATTCTTCTAGGATCTGGGGTAGGAGCTTTAACCAATACATTTGCTAAAGCGTTCATACCAGAGGTGGAAGATAAAGATAGGGTTGTTACTCAGGTGGCTCCAGAGAAAGGAGAATTGGAAATTGATGTTGATACTCTTTTGTCGAATCTCCAGCAGTCCTTGGAAAGGATTGACCGTGAAGTGGCTAACTGTTTAGAAGTACATCCAAAACCAACCTCCAAGCCAGAAATAGAAGAGTATTTAGATGTATTAGAGTCTTTACAAGACTTGATAGGACAAGCTCTTGAAGAGGAAGATAAACTTTCACCGTTGATGCATAAGCAAATTAAACGGCTCACGGCTCTCTTAAAAAACTATGGCATTGAAGTACGAGTCTACAAACCAGATTCTGAAGCATCAAGAAATGCTGAGTATTTCTTTGAAATTGAGCCTAGTCTAGAACCAAGTCAGCAAGATTACATAACTGTTAAACCTGCTTTTGTCAAGGGGGACGAATTAGTGCTGCGTGGTCGTATTATAGCACCAGCATTCTCTTCGTAACAGTGAATCAGTAGTTGACATTAAAAGCAGAGGAATAGTGTAAGATCAACTTGCTTTTGTAACTTTGGTTGCAAAGATATTCACTGATTATAAAAGCTATTAGGTTTAGAAGCGGATGAAAAATTCATGGACTATTCCTTTATAAAAGGAGAATAACTAGCTATGGAAACAGAACATCTTCAAATCATCGGTTTTGATTTAGGACATGGAGAAGTAGCACTTGCTAAGGTGCAAGATATCAATAATCCTATGCTTCCCCCTGTACCTTTACTGCTACATAAAAAGAAATGTCAGCCTACAGCAATTGCAGAGGATCAATCTCAAGGTGTTCTATTTGGAGAACACGCACTAAGAACAGGGACTACTACTTTTGAAATTGCCTTCAAGAAAAAACCCACATCTGATCCTATTTATCAACAAACAATTGAGAAACTTGTGAAGGCAATATATGAACATTTGATTAGTACCAAACAGCTATATTCCAACCAAAAGAATCACTTTTTTATTGGTTGTCCTTCGGGGTGGAACGCTAAAGATGTTGATAAATACCAAAAAATTCTTAGCAAGTACCTGCCTTGTGTCACTGTGGTTAAAGAATCCCGTGCGGCTCTCATGCAGGCAAAAGAGAGTAATATTTTTACTCTAGGAGAACTATCAAGTTCAGTACTGGTGATTGATGTGGGTTCATCAACTACGGATTTCACTCTCGTCAAAAATATGGAAGACCATCCTGATGATAGCGGTAAGGACTTGGGAGCTTCTCTTATAGACAAAACAATTTTGGCTTACAGTCTTGAGCAGCACGAAGATAAGAAAGAGATTGAAGAAATTTTTCAACAACTGCCCTCTGCAAAAAATAAATGTGAATTTCTTTGTCGAAAATACAAAGAAGAGTATTTCTCTATTCAGGGAAATTACGAAGGATCGGAGGATTATGTTAATGTGGGTTATGAAAAATTGCAATCGCATCATAATTTCGAGCCAAAAGTAAATGGACCTATTATGCGAAAAATTCTTAACTTACCCTTACATAATTTAAATAATAAAAGTTGGGTTGAGTATTTTCACGAAGAGTTACAAAAACTCAAACAAAACCTGGAAAAGCAAGGTATTAAACCAAGTGCAATTCTCCTTACAGGTAGCGCTTCTAAGATGGAATTTATACCTCAAATGGTGGAGGAAGTTTTTCCTGATTCCGATTGTAAACGAGACACTCAACCTGAACTGTGTATTGCCAATGGATTAGCACGTTGGGGACGAGTTTATATTCAAACTGAAGGGTTTATGAAGGATGTTAATAATTTTTTGAATATTAAATTAAAGGATATTGTTCAAAGTGAAACCCCTGTCTTGTTATATTCTTTGGCAGAGTCGCTTGCAGATGGTCTCATTGAGAATGTTGTAAAACTTCGCATTCAAGCTTGGCGAAACCGCCAAATTATTACACTGAATGACTTAGAAAAAGATATAGCCAACCAAGCTCAAGCTTGGCTTAAAGAAACGCAAGCAAAAACGGCTATCTCGAAGACATTTACTGCTTGGGTGAAAAAGGTTCAGGAGAAAGTAAAAGAAGAGACGAATTCAATCTGTAAACGATATAACTTGCCCATTGAATATCTTGATGATAGAGATATAGATCTTAGTAGTGATGTCACTGATTTTTCAGAGGCTATTGATATTGGAGATCCTACCTCTCTTTCTGCAATTATTGGACTCGTGATAACAATAGTAGGAGGTGTTATCATAGCCATGTTTTCCAGTATTTTTGTGTTCACAGGTTTTTTTTCAGCCATTACGCCGCTTATACTTTTTGCTATTAAGGGACCACAAACATTTACAGATGCTGTCAAAAGTACAAAAGAAATTAATCTCCCTCTGTGGATACGCAATTTTGTTACTGACGCAAAAATAGATAAAATGAGTGTAGACAAGAAACCAGAGTTTACACAAAAACTTCTAGAGAAATTAGGCGAAGATATTGAATTAAAAACACAATTGGTTGATTCTATGATTCAGTGGTTCAAAGCTGGTGTCCAAAAGCAAGCGAATAAAGCGAGGTTGTTAATTGCATAGCCCTTAAAATCTGCAATCTTTAAGCATCGTGAAAGCGGCACAATCAGGAGACATGTATGGAAAACAATAACCCTGCTCTAGCTCAATCTCATAATCTGCAACAACTAGAGGCAAAAATAGAAGTAGTAAATGCCATGTCTCGTTCGTTGCTCTTCAGTTTGGGTCGCCAGTACCTAGATAAGCCATTTGACAATGCAACCTACATTCAACCTATTGCTCCCAAAGGCGTATTTTTAGAAAAACCGTACTTCTTGCAAGTAGAACAAGTAGGTAGTGCAGTTGTAGGTTCTTTGCATCAACCCTTTACCGCTTTGCAAACAGCCCTTTCTGCTTGCCACAATCCGGGACGTTACAGCTTAGTATTTATTATTTCCAGTGATGGTGTTCAAAATCGGGTTTATTTAGGAGTACGCAGCCACGATAATATGGCTTACTCCTCGGAAGATTTTGTGCAAAATCTTGGTCATTTCCTCCAAGGAAATTGGCAAGGTACTAAGTTTCGACTCCTAGAATCTGAATCTCAGGAAATTAAAGATCGCATTTTACACCCTCTAAACAATAAGTTTCGCTCTGCACATGCCCTAACAGGGATTCCTTCACTCAAGCCAGGAGACAATCCAGGCTACCCCCAAAGCTTAGACCGTTTGCTAGGAGGAATGCGGGGCTTACCTTTCATGTACATGGTAGTTGCCGAACCAATGGCAGAAGCAGATGTTAACCAAATCATCTACAATCTACGGGAACTGATGGGACGGGTGCATTCTTTGAGTAAAATAACCTTTAACGAAACTTTCACTAGGGGAATTTCCTAAACACAGGGACGGACTGACAGCAAGAGTATTAGTAAATCAATTGCCCATAGTACCAGTAAAAGCTATGAAGAAATCGATACATCTGGTTCAGATATGGCTGTACTGACAGCAATTGGCTCTTTAGGAATTGGAATGTTTTTTCCACCAATGGCGCTAATGTCTCTCATCGCTGCTGATGTCGCTTTAGATATAGCACCTTTGTTAAGTCGTACTTGGCAAGAAACTGAGGGAAGCACTACAACTGAAAGCGAGACTACTGGTGTTAGCATTTCTGAAACAAAAGGATTTAGCCTTAGCGCCGCTGAAGCTTTTGGGCAGGAATACGTTAATGTTCACGCTCAAGCAGCAGAAGCCCAGATTAGAAAGTATATAGAACGATTTGAACAGGCTCGTGCTTTGGGATGCTGGAATGTAGGGGTTTATTTACTGACGGAAAAACCTGATATTGCTCAACACTGTAGCACACAACTGCGAGCGCTCTTAAGTGGACAAAATAGTATTTTTGAACCACTACGGATTCACGAGCTAAAGCGGGTGTGGATGCATAAAACGCGGGACGCTTTAAAGAATTTTGACCAACCAAGTTTGGCGTTAGTTCATCCTGAAAAGCAAGAACAGCTCGAACATCCTCTTGGTTCCGCTTTCAATGGTCTGACTACCCCTCTCAACACTGAAGAATTGACCTTGTTAGTTAACTTACCCAGACGCGAAGTTCCTGGTGTGCGGGTAATGCCAACAGCTGACTTTAGCCTCAATCCACCACAAGTGACAGAACAAGACATAATTTTGGGGCAACTATTAGCAGGAGGTGAACCCACTTCCCTTAATTACGGACTTTCTTTAAAAACCTTAGCCAAGCATACTTTAGTCACTGGTATCACGGGCACAGGTAAATCTACTACCTGTCAAACCCTCTTGGGAGAATTACACAAACGGCACATACCCTTCCTCGTCGTCGAACCAGTTAAAGAAGAGTATGTTGAATGGGCGATGCACCGCAACAAGTCATTACCAAAAGATAGCCCCGATCGTATTGCCATCTATATGCCCGGTGTGCAAACTTGGCGGGGTCACAGGCTGGAAGACCAACTTACCTTAAATCCCTTTGATATTATCTGGCTTTCATCAAAAAACACATTGCAAATTTTATCTCATATTGACCGCCTCAAATCCATCCTCACTGCTGCTTTCCCCATGCAAGAAGTTTTGCCCATCCTGTTAGAAGATATGCTTTTTTATGCCTATACTCGTCCGCAAAATTGGTTAGGCGAGGAACTGCCGCCTTATGGTACTCCTCGACCCACACTCAGCCAGCTACTTGACCAAATTTCCGTGGTCATTAAAGGCAAAGGATACGAGGACAGAATTACAGCCAACATGACAGCAGCATTAACCACTCGCGTTCAAAGCCTCAGCCGGGGCTGGAAAAAGCAGCTATTTGACCAACCCCAGTCCACAGCTTGGAAACAAATCTTTGACCGTCCAGCCGTTATTAACTTAGTTCACCTGGGGGACGATGCAGACAAAGCCTTTGCAATGGCAATACTGCTTCAGTTCCTTTATGAATATCGTCAAGCTCAAAATGAATTGTTGACTTCAAAGCAAAGCAAAGATAATAGTTTACGCCACCTGACAGTTATTGAAGAAGCCCACCGTATTTTGCTGAAGGTTGCATCAAGTTCGGTAGAACAAACAAATCTCCAAGCAAAGGTCGCTGAAATGTTTGCCAACATTCTCTCAGAAATCCGTGCCTACGGTCAGGGATTAATGATTGTGGACCAGGTGCCAGCTCGTTTAGTACCTGATGCTATAAAAAACACCAACTTTAAAATTGTTCACCGTTTAGTTGCAGCCGATGACCGAAATGCTATGAGTGCTTGCATGGCACTAACACCAGAACAGAGTGCTATTATCAATCGCTTGCGACCAGGACAAGCAATTGTCTGTGGTGAACAAGATGATATGGCAGCTTGGGTACATATTTTGAAACATTAATAATGGAGTCTGTACGTTCGCTTATTTTGAGATCCAAAGGGGAATTAAAGCCTTAATGTAAAAGGAAAAAGAGGATTTTTACGTGAACCATTATTTTTGTGTAAAATTTGTGACCATTCAAAAAGGCTAAGAGAGGCGGTTATTTAAGCCGTAGGCATAGGATAAATCATAAAATGACCAAAAGCTCCTATGGGACTAAAAATGCCTGAATCCATTTCACAGCCTGAATTACAACCCCTGTAAGGCTTAATTAAATCTTGCGGTTAAAAATGAGCGAACGTACAGTGGAGTAGGCACTGCTGATAATTTACGCAACCGTGTCTGGGCTTTGATGGCAGTCACCAGAGCATCTAAGCGATTTCCAGAAGCAAACTGAGCTTCAGAGACGTTGGCGATCGCTTCTGAGTATTTTTTTGTAATTTATTTAATAAATTTTGTAAATATTGACGATAAATACCTAATTCTGTGCTTGCTGTTTGCAAAATCTCTTCTAAGGTTAATTGCTGATAGCGCAGATGATAGAGAGTAATATTCAGCAATCCTGGATGTCCTCCGAATATTGCCTGTTGTTCTTCTTGAAAATATTCACGCTTATCATAAATATCATTTACATCATAGAGAGTGTAGTCATCTTCATGCAACACTAAATCAAAAGCACTAAAGCAGATTCGCATAGTGCGCGGATCTATCCGAGAAGTCAAAGACCATAAACGGCTTAAGCTAGAGGTAGAAATTCCAATGCGATCGCTTAATTCTACTTGGGTAAAACGTTTACCTCCTCTTTTTTGCCTCTCTTCTTCCAAAATTGCACTCTGCAATCTCTTCAACCCAACACCAGTTAGAACTACTCCTCTTTTTCGCAGTGATTTATTTTTGTCTTCTTTTATCTCTAAATGAATTTTTTTACTTATTTTCATAATTAATTTTTATTAAAAACAAATTTCTCACCTTAAATGACGTATGTGATGTTTTAATTGCTTAAATCTATATTAGCAGGTATACATTGGGGAAATTTTAAAGATAAGTAAATTTTGTCAGTATATCTTTAAGCATAAATATTGTTGCACAAGAATAATAATCGTAGAATTGGGAAAGAGGTGAGTGATGCTCATTCCCTACTCTATCTGATTTTGATTATTATTATTATGTTTATTGATGAAAAAATGTTCTGGAATTTTGATATTTTTCCTTAATAATATTGTCATATTCAAATTTCTAAACTTTTGTAACAAGTTCAAAATTTCTGATTAACTGATTTATCTGAACTTGAAGTAAATAGTAAAGTATGACAGATTTATAAATATACTTAAAATTTAGTAC
>NZ_WJFC01000160.1 GCF_009725235.1 Scytonema sp. UIC 10036 | reverse complement strand
GGGCAAAGGGGGTAGGGAAGAGGGATTTTCAAGCTTGGTTGCGTGTGTGTGCCGATAGTTACTAACAGGATGAGGAATAAAGCGTTCAGCAGTCGTTTCTGAGCGGTTGAGGTAACCACGGGCTAACCCATCACCGCCAATGTATAACTCACCCGTAACACCAATAGGTACGGGCTGTAAATAAGCATCTAAAATATAAATTTGCGTGTTTGCGAGCGGACGACCAATGGGAAGAGATGTAGCTGATTCTGGTAATTCTTTTACGTGATAATAAGAAGAAAATGTTGTCCCTTCTGTAGGACCGTAAACATGAATCAATTTTTGTGGTGAACCGTGTTTCAAAACCTTCTCAATCCATCTGATATCGACAGTCTCACCACCAAATAATAAACATCGCAATGAAGCAAAGGCTTGTGGAGTCTCCCTAGCAATTTGTTGAAATAAAGCTGTTGTTAAAAACAGAATACTGATTTCTTTTTGTTGAAGTTTTTTTTTGAATTCACGGGATGACAAAAGAGTTTCTTTGTTTATACAAACAAGTTGCGCTCCGTTCAGTAATGCACCCCAAATTTCAAATGTGGCTGCATCAAAAGATATATTTGAGGCTTGAGCAACTTTATCTGTTGTCTCTATTGTTATATAATTTGTGTTACAAACCAGTCGATTCACAGCTTTGTGAGTAACTGCAACTCCTTTGGGTTTCCCTGTAGAGCCGGAAGTGTAAATTACATAAGCTAAGCGCTTGCTATCAATGATAGTTTTGGGGTTATCTGTACTTTCTTTCGAGATTCTATCCCAATCTTTATCTAGATTGATCGTTTGCTGAGAAAAATTTGTAAAAAACTTGCTCGTATTTTCTTGCATGAGCAATACAGAAACTCCTGCGTCTTCTAACATGAAATTGAGACGTTCTTGTGGATAGTTAGGCTCTAAGGGTAAATAAACTCCCCCAGCTTTCAAAATCGCCAGCAAACCTACAATTGTATCTACATATTCTACACAAATTCCTACTATAACTTCTGTAGTAACACCATGTTTTTGTAGGTAATGTGCTAGTTGATTGCTACGTTGATTTAATTCCCTATATGTCGTCTCTACATCTCCAAATGTTAATGCGTTACCGGAACGGGCGCTAAGGGCGATCGCATCAGGGCTTTTTTGAACCCAATCCTCAAACAGTTGATGAATGCACTTATCTTGAGGATAATCAATATAACTCTGATTCCATTCTACTAATATTTGATGTCGTTCAGCTTCACTTAAAAGCGGTATCTCTGTCATGCAGTGTTCTGGATGATTAACAAGACTCTTTAAGAGAGTTTTAAAATGGTTTAAGAAACGAGTTATAGTGTTTTTATCAAACAAATCGGTGTTGTATACCATGACACCTCGAATTCCATCAGAATGTTCCCAATTTCCACCCCATAAGCCTCTGAAATCTTGAGAACACTTCCAGAGATGTAGCTCCAAATCAAAACGTGTTGTCGTAAAATCAAGATTCATAAAACTAGGCACCAATCCAGGTAATTCCAGTGCTGACATTGGTGCATTTTCAAAACCAAAAACAACTTGAAAAAGCGGGTGATGACTTAAGTTGCGCTCCGGATGCAATTCCTCAACAAGTTTCTCAAATGGCAAATCTTGGTGACTGTAAGCACCGAGCGTCACTTCTCTCACTCTTCCTAGCAATTCTCGAAAAGTTGGGTTTCCAGATAAGTCAGTTCTAAGTACCAAACTGTTGACAAAAAAACCAATAAGCCCTTCAATTTCACTGCGGTTGCGATTAGCAATTGGTGAACCCACCACAATATCTTCTTGATACGTGTAACGGTAAAGCAACGTCTGAAATGCCGCCAGAAGGGTCATAAATAAAGTCACACCCGCGTGCTGTGAAAGTATTTGGAGTTCATCAGCCAACTGCTGCGATATCTCTATAAATTGCGTTCCTCCTTGATAGGATTGTACAGTTCCTCTGGCTCTATCTGTAGGTAGGTGCAACATGGAAACACCCTTCAATTGCTGTCGCCAGTACTCTAACTGAGTTTGTAGAGGTGAATAGCCATTTGTTCCTTCTCCTTGCAACCACTCTCGTTGCCAGCAGGCAAAGTCCGCATACTGTAAAGGAAGTTCCGGTAAAGATGATGTAGAGACTTTGCATGCAATATCTTGATAGAGTGTTCCCAATTCTCGAATAAACACTCCAATAGACCAGTCATCACAAATAATATGGTGCATATTCAACAATAAAATATGCTCCGTTTCAGAAAGCACTAGCAATTTCACTCGCAGCAGGGGTCCTAGGGATAGGTCAAAAGGGCATTCTATTTCTGAGGTGACAATCCGCTTTGCTTCTATCTCTCGTTCCTCTGTTGTCAACTCCCCCAGGTTTAATATAGAAAGAGGAACACTTAAAGAAGGTAAAATCACCTGTACAACTTCCCTCTCTAGTATCTCAAAGGTGGTGCGTAAAGTTTCGTGACGGCGAACAATTTCTTGTAAAGCCTGCTGTAAGGCGGTGCAATTCAGCAAACCTTTCAAACGAATAGCAGTTGGCACATTATAAATAGTATTGCCCGGTATCAACTGGTCGAGAAACCACAGACGTTGTTGAGCGAAAGATGCAGGAAATACAAAGACCTCTTCAGACGACATAACTAGCTCCCAAATCAATCTGAAATTTTAACGTTGAATCTTCTTCTGAAGCAAGCTTCTCGGCTTGCCATAATTAAAAACCATCCTTAAATTTGTAACCTGTCTCTAGCATTAAACTACGAGCTTAAAAGAAGAATTTATATCGTAAGTTCAACTACGCCCATCTTTGAAAAAAGAATGCTTGTTATTGACAACAACTAAATCCGCTTTTTTCTATAGTAGTCCTAAATCATTCGTGAGAAAACTAGAAACCCGATTTCTTTAAGAAGTCTGGTTTCTGAGCTTTCAATTCTCACTAACTAAATAGAATTACTATAGATCTATCTTAAGGTTAGTAAAAAATAGAAAGAAGTAGGATAACCTTAAAATAAGTCTACCTAATCCTTTTACAGCATAAGAGCGCCGCTCTTCTTCTCCTCTTTCCTCTGCGTCTCTGCGGTTCATTTAATTAAATATTCTTCTAGCGGGAAGGGAGTAATTAATTTCCGATATCAAGATTATTGAGAAAAAATTTCCCATATTTGATTCGTTAATGTTAGATACCAAAATTTTAGATTCTATTATTAAAACTCCTATAACGGTCAATTAAATAACAATTCAAAATGACTAGATATAGAGAGATTGCGTAAATTCAACCCATAGGAGAAACGAATGAATTTATTAGAAAGTATTTTTGGTGGCAATCGGGAGGCGGAAAATGACTCCCGCAATTTTATCAACCGTTATGAGCAAGGCTTACCCTATGAGGGATACTCGGATGAGGAAGTTTTTAACCGTTACAACCAAGTATCCAAACAACTACCGGCAGAGCTTTATCAAGAATCTGCACAAGAAGCTTTTAGTAGGATGTCACCACAAGAGCGAATGCAGTTTGGACGGTATCTTCAACAACAAACACGTCAGCATCACTTGAATTTTCCTGACCTCAACCAAGATGGTATAGACGATCGCCTTCAAGACCCAAATTATCTTGCTAAAACCACACGTAGGATTCATCAACAGCAACCAGATATACTCGGTCAAATCTTTGGAGGTGCTACAGAGAGTTTGATGGGTGGTCGTGGTGGTAACATTTTTAGCAATCCACTAGCGAAGGGCGTGATGGCAGGTATAGCAGCTATTGCCATGAAAAAGCTCTTTGAAAGAGGCGGACAGGCAAATTATGGACAGTACGGTGATATCCGCCCAGCTAGCGAAGACCCCTATGGTGACCCAGCTGATTACGGGCAGTATGGTAATATTCGTCCAGCAAGTGAAGACCCATATGGCGATCCAGCGGATTATGGGCGGTTGAGATAAGACCAAACCGCGATCGGAACAACCATTTAGAGACGCGCCATGGCGCGTCTCTTAGTTGATATGATGTTCGGATGAACGCTGACACTACGTTTATAGTTATACATGCAAAGACAGCGCAACTACTAACCGCTAATAAGTTTTGCTCGAAAGTTCCGCAGACGCAAAGCATTTGTGACAACGGACACTGAACTGAATGCCATTGCTGCACCTGCAATAATTGGGTTAAGCAGCCAGCCGAAGATGGGGAATAGAATTCCTGCAGCAATGGGAATTCCGGCTACATTATAGATAAAAGCAAAGAAGAGATTTTGACGAATGTTATTAATTGTGGCACGGCTAAGTTGAATTGCAGTCACAATTGAGAGTAAGTCTCCAGATATTAGTGTAATATCACTAGCTGCAATTGCAACATCTGTCCCAGTACCGATCGCTATGCCCACATCAGCTTGAGCTAATGCAGGTGCATCGTTGATGCCATCACCTACCATCGCTACAATAGATTGGCGATTGGGAAAACGCTTCTGTCCCAGTCCCCAGTCCCTATTCCCCAATCCCTGTTTTTGCAGAGACTGAATGACTGCAGCTTTTTGCTCAGGACGCACTTCCGCTAAAACACGGTTAATACCAACCTCACGGGCAATAGATTCAGCAGTACGGCGGTTGTCACCTGTCAGCATAACAACTTCTAAGCCTAGTTTTTGCAATGCTTTTACTGCTTGAGCAGAAGTGGGTTTGATGGCATCTGAAATACCTATCAATCCTTGGATTTGTCCGTCAACTGCAATCCAAACTGCTGTTTTACCCAAGTATTCCAAACGTTCTTTATCTTGTTGCAAGGCTTGGGTTGGAATGCTCAATTCTTCCATCCAGCGTTGTGTACCCAGTTGTACGAAACGGTTCGAGACAATCCCTTGTACGCCACTACCTGCAATTGCTTCAAAATCTTTGACTGCCGCTAACTGTACTTCTTGAGATTCAGCATATCTGACAATAGCTTCTGCAAGCGGATGTTCGGAATAACGTTCTACAGATGCAGCAAGTTGCAACAGTTTCATTTCATGACTGTTAGCTGTTCCATTGACCGTTACAAAGTCCGTAACTGTGGGTTTGCCTTGGGTAATAGTTCCAGTTTTGTCAAGTACTATAGTTTGAATTTTGTGTGCAAGTTCCAAACTTTCGGCACTTTTAATCAGAATACCATTTTCTGCACCTTTCCCAGTTCCCACCATAACGGATGTAGGAGTTGCCAAACCTAATGCACACGGACAGGCAATAATGAGTACCCCAACTGTTGTTATCAGCGATAAGCTCAAATTACCCGTGACGTTAAACCAAATGATAAAGGTTAGCAGTGCAATGGCGATGACTACAGGTACAAACCATCCAGTCACTTGGTCTGCCAATCTTTGAATTGGGGCTTTAGAACCTTGCGCTTGCTGTACTAATTGGACTATCTGTGCCAGTACGGTATCTTTTCCAACTCGTGTGGCTTGAAACTTGAAACTGCCAGTTTTATTGATGGTGCTGCCAATGACTTCATCACCTGGTTGTTTTTTGATGGGAACACTTTCCCCAGTAATCATGGCTTCATCAACAGTAGATGTGCCTTCAAGCACTTTGCCATCTACGGGAATTTTCTCACCAGGTCTGACTAAAATGACATCTCCAACTTGCACTTCCTCAATTGGAATATCGATCTCGCGTCCTCTGCGAATTAAACGTGCTGTCTTGGCTTGCAGACCGATTAACTTACGAATAGCTTCTCCCGTTTGACTTTTGGCACGAGTTTCTAGCAGCCTTCCTAGTAAAATCAGTGAGATAATGACTGCGGCAGCTTCATAATAGACATCTGGGCTGAGACCTTGAGATGTATACCAATGGGGAAAAAAAGTGGGAAACAGGGAATAGACGTATGCAGTGGTTGTGCCTAATACTACTAATGTGTCCATTGTGGCAGCGCGACGTTTTAATGCTTTCCACGCGTTGACATAAAATGACGCACCGCACCAAAACAGTATTGGAGATGTTACAACCAACTGCAACCAAGGGTTATGCAGCCACATGGGAATCAACGGAACGTGCAGCCCTGTCATCATTGGTATTGAACCAATGACAAGCACTGCGCTCAGGATACCTGAGATCGCGACTTTACGGGTTAAAACTCGAATTTCTTGCGATCGCACCCGTTTTTCCACATCATCTTCCACCAACGTATTCTGTTGCTGCAAAGGATAAGCAGAGTAACCCGCCTCTGATACCACATTTTGAATAACTTGTAAATCTGTTTTTCCGGGATCGTATTCTATCGTTGCCTGTTCTGCACCAAAATTCACAATGCATTCATTAACACCGACAACCGAACTAATAGCTTTTTCAACACTTTTGGCACAAGAGGCACAACTCATACCCCGAAGCTTAAGTATAGCATTCTCCATAAGACGGCTCCTGACTCTCAATGGCACCCATGAACAACTAACTTTCATCATGAATGCTCCAGTACACTGGAGAGTCAAGAGGTCAGAAGAAAAATATCAAGATACTATGAGACACTTCCTAAAGTACAGATTGACAAAGTCCCCCATCGACTTGCAACATAACTCCATTGACAAACGAAGCCGCAGGCGAACACAAGAAAACCGCAACGTTAGCAAACTCCTCCGGTTTACCCATACGACCCAAAGGCACTGTAGAATTAATATTAGCAATTTCTTCTGCAGGAGATTTGCCATTTCTGACAGTACGGGCTGCTATCAATTCTTCAACCCGTTCTGTATAAGTCCAACCAGGTAAGATACTATTGACGCGGATTCTGTCAAGCCCAAGTTCTCGACTTAAACTTTTTGTTAAACCAATGACAGACAACCGAATAGAATTTGACAAAATTAGATTTTGAACCGGCTGTTTACTTGAAGAGGAAGTGATGGTAAGAATTGCCGGAGTAAATGATTTACGCAAATAAGGTAATGCAAGTTTAATCAGTCGAACTGCACTTAACAAAATCAAATTTACAGAAGTTTCCCATTCACTCAGATCGACATCATCAAAACTACCCGACGGTGGACCCCCTGTATTTGTCACAAGAATATCCAAACCCCCAAATCTTTTGACTGTAGTCTCAATAACCCGTTCAACATCTTCTGGTTTAGTCAAATCTGCACGTATAGCCAAGACTTCTGCACCCGTTTCATTTTCAATTTCAGCAGCTGCTTTTTCCACTAACTCGCTGCGGGCACAGATAGCCACTTTTGCTCCCTCGCAAGCAAATTGCCGTGCTGTTGCTTTACCCAAACCTTTGCTTGCCGCTGTTACTAAAACAATTTGACCTTTCAGTTGTAAATTCATTTGTATGTATAGTTAGTTGTTAGTTGTTAGTTGTTAGTTGTTAGTTGCTAGTTTTTAGTTTTTAGTTGTAATTTTTCACACCAACTACTAACCACCAACCACCAACCACTAACCACTGACCAATAACTATTCTCTACTGTTATCGCAGCTCAAAGCCTAAAGTTTTTAAAGCTTCACGCAAGCGATCGCGTCCTGATAAAGACGCAGATGACATAACTCGCTTCACAGAGTGCTCCGACCAGTCACCTGGGACGCTCATCTGTTGCGAGGTGTAAAAAGCTTTCATGACATCATTATACTGTGCGATCGCCTCATCTTGTTGTCCCAGCTTGTAAGTTTCCCGATGCAAGACAGCCGACTGAGACAAACGTGGTTTAATAGCAGCTGGTTGAGCAGGATTGGCATAGCCCACGCACAACCCAAACACAGCAAAGACGTGCGGGGGCAAATTAAGAACTTCAGCGACTGCCTCAGGATGATTACGCAATGCACCAATATACACTGTTCCCAAACCAAGAGATTCAGCAGCTACAGTTGCATTTTGCGCTGCTAGTGCTGCATCTATAGCTGCCATAAGGAACATTTCTAAATAATCCAAACCTTCATGAGGCAAACCGCGACTCTCAGCAATGTAAGCCAGACGAGCTAAATCAGCCAGCCACACAAGAAATAGAGGACACTGCCGGATATGAGCTTGATTGTTAGCCAGTTGTGACAATTTTTCTTTGCGTTGTGCATCTTCTACAGCCACTACACTCCACGTCTGGAGATTAGAGGAAGTAGAGGCAGATTGAGCCGCAGCTACCAAGGTTTCTAGAGTACCGGGCGGTAAAGGCTCGGAAAGATAAGCACGAATCGAACGGTGAGAAAGCAAATTCGCTAGAGTGTCGTTCCACAGAATATTTGTATTAATGGTATCAACACCATAGCGGTGATGTAATAACTCAGTTGGATTTGTCATGAGTTGTTGGTTGTTAGTGGTTGGTGGTTAGTTGTTAGTGGTTAGTGGTTGGTTGTTAGTTGTTAATGGTTGGTTGTTTCCAAATAAAAAATCTCTTGTGGTGGAGGCATCTTGCCCGCTTATAGTGCTATGTGGTGGGCATTGCCCACCCTACTAACCACTAACAACTAACCACCAACCACTAACCAAATTATATTTTGGGAGACAATGAAGCGTATTGTTCTGGTTTTAACATAGCTTCTTTGACATCAATTTTCTTTGGGATCAACTTCAAGTTGTAGAATGTATCTGCTACTTGCTGTTGTGTAGCAATTAGATCGTCAGTGATGGGTACAACCCCAAAACGTTTTCGATTAGTTGCGGTTTTCATTGTATCTAAATCAATGCCTAAGACGGGTGAAAGAGTTTCTGCCACAGCGTTCCGATTTTTATCAGACCATTCCTCTAATTTTTGAATTTCTTCTAATACCGCCTTTATCGTTTCTTGGTTCTCATCAGCAAACTTGCGGCTAGCTAAATAATATCCGCCTTGTTTGTTGACATTCGTACCATCTACTAAAACACGAGCATTGGCATTTTTTTCAGCAGCTGCATAAAAGGGGTCCCAAATAGACCAAGCATCTATACTACCTTTAACAAAGGCAGCACGAGCATCAGCTGGAGGTAAATATACGGGCTGAATATCACTGTATTGCAATTTCGCTTTTTCCAGAAGTTGCAACAACATATAGTGAGCGCTAGAACCTTTTTGAAAAGCGACTTTTTTGCCTTTTAGGTCTGCTAATGTTTTGATGGGAGAATTTTGCGGAACAAGAATCGCCGAACCTTGAGGGCTAGCGGCTATTCCCGCAATGTAGGTTAGTGCTGCACCTGCGGCTTGGGCAAAAATTGGTGGTGATTCGCCTGTATGACCAAAATCAATGCTACCAACATTTAAGGCTTCTAGAAGTTGCGGACCTGCGGGAAATTCAATCCACTCAACAGAGACGCCTTCAGGTTGCAGGCGTTTTTCTAAAACCCCCTTGGCTTTGATTAATATTGCTGATTTTTGATAGCCAAATCTGAGGACTGATGCTTTGGTTGAACCACTGTTAGCAACGGATGTTGCTGTAGGGTTAGAAGTATCAGCAGAATTATTAACTGAGCATGCAGCAAATAACAAGCTCAGACATAACCCAGCAATAAAAGCTCCAAAAATTGACATGGGCAAGATAGAGAACAGTCTCTTGCTTTTGTCAAGCTTTTGGAATCGGTGTTCTGTCAATGCTTTCCATTGACTGAGTAAAATTTGAAGAATTTGGTCAAGCACCCAACTTTACTCCTACAAAAAACATTAATTACTTAATACTGGTTGATTTACCGTAGTATTTTAAGAAAAAAAACCAATTTCCACCATAAACTTTTGCTAAAAAGCAAAACTGGTACGAAGAACACCCACCCAAATAGGATCGTTAGCATCATTATGTTCTGGTTTGGTAATTACATAAACAACGGGTGTCAGACTGATATTGCTATTCAAGCGGAAGCGATAGAAAGCCTCAATATGTAAAGAAGTATCTGGATCTTCTCTTCGCTGTCCTGCCACTCTATAGTCACTGTCTGTCACTTTAGGTGGTACACCAATTACAAATCCTCCTAAGTTACCTTCTTTAAATAAATCTGGAAAACCAAGGGTGAGAGCACCATTAAGAATTGTTGCTTCACTATCACCCCCTGTCTCTTGGTGTGCGCGAGTATAACCAAACCAACCACCCAAAGCAAAGCCAGGAGTGGCTCTCCAGTTGAATTGAAGCCCAAAATTATCAGATGTTGTGGCATTTTGCTGAAAAGGATTTCTGGCGAATGCACTTCCCGTACCTCCAGTCAAGTTAAACCCAGATTGAGCAACATAGTATTTGCGAGCATAAGTCAAAGCAACATCTAACTTGCGACTTGGAGAAAAGGTGAGTTGCCCAATGGCAAGGGATGTACTATCGCTGAGTCCTCTAGTTGGCAAATTAACTTGGAACCCTTCAATTATGTAACTCGCATGAAATTGAAGTTGATCGTTAAATCGGTAAGCAAATGCCGCCCCCGCACCATCAAAGCCAGGTCGGTAAACGGTGGGGTTAAACTGTCCAAACCGCGAGAATGCACCGTTAAGGGCGCTACCAGTTAAGTTTGTAACTGTCGGCATATAAGCAGGTGGATTGAGTGTCCGAGTACCTACCCAAGCAGTTGCCTTACTGCCTATAGGGAAACGATAGTACAACGCATCAACATACAAGTCCCCATCTGGGTAGTTAGCTCCTCCGTCTAAGGTAAAACGGGTCATTTGAGTTCCTGTTGACGCCCCCATGTTAGGAATACCATATGCCGTTAAACTTGTTGTTAACTGGTCTCTACCACTAAAACTAGTTTGTAGACCCAGTCTGGCGCGGTAACCAAAAAAGGCGTTAGAGTCATCGTCAGTATCATCAGGCTCTGTATTATTTGCTCGTGGGCCAATGGCATCAGCCACTACAAATACTGCATCACCCACCAATTTGGTCGTTGTGGAAAATTGATTGGCTTCTACCTCAGCAATACGAGGTTCCAAACCGTCTACTCGCCCTCGTAACTCAGAAATTTCTGGACCAAATTCTTTAGTTAATCTTTCTAAAGCAGCTAAATCTTCTTTGGTTAACAAGTCAGCTGTAGAGGATGCGATGAGTCGATTGATTTGATCCAAGCATGAATTTAGACCTGCTGCAAACTCATAACGAGAAAGAGCGCGATTACCACGATACGTGTTGTCTGGATAGCCTACAATACAACCATAACGCTCAACCAAAGATTGCAAGGCAACAAAAGCCCAATCAGTTGGTTGTACATCTGAAAGCTGCGAAACCGATGTTGTCTGAGGCAAATTTCCTTTCTGTTTTGCTGAAGAAGTTTGCGGTTGTAAAGTTGATGTAGATCCGCTTTCTAACTCAGAAACTGAAGGTGTTTTAGACAAGCCTCTTTCTTTAGGTTTGAGCAAAGAAGAACCTGGCGATACATCTGGTTCACTCAGTCGTTCTTCAACTTTTGTTGTTTGTGCCGTTGTTTCTGTTGATTGGGCAACAGTTTTTGTATCAGTTGCTAAAAAGATACTTAAAATAACTGGAGTAGCTAGCAGTAGATTCCAAACAATTTTGTTCATCACTAAAACAGGAACTAAATCCATCAATAAATCGCTTCGCTGGTAATTATATTTATCTATAGAAATCTTATTTGATTTGTAAACACGTAGGTAGGGCTATGCCGTACACACAAGGTCATTGGTGGGCTTTAGCCCTATCTACTGATATTTCAAAAATCAAATAGGAGTCCTAAATCAGTTGCTCGTTCATTCTTTATCCTTCATATTTAATCCTTTTTTTGTCAAGTCAATAATTCAAAATTCGTAAAACTAGTGCAGGCAAAAAGTATGTGCTATTAGCCTAAAAAACTTGATTTTCAATAAAAATACGGCAATTCTGTCAAAATTATGATGTTTGATTCTACTAGATAGGAGTATTTCATAAAAACTGTATTTATTAGGTATTTTTAGCTACAATCTCCTAGAAGTTACTTTTTGAAAACTTAAGTTGCTTGTTGAAGTTAAATCTGATAAGATTCCATCGTTTTCAGGAAAACACACGTATTTTGGTAAATTTACAGTATCTTTTGTAAAGGTGTAGTATTTTTGTGTCTTAGATAAGAAAACTATCGGGAAAAAACTTTCTCTTGCATATGAAGTACAATCAACTAGGTGAGAGCGACCTCAAGGTTTCCGAAATTTGTCTTGGAACTATGACCTACGGTCAACAAAATACCATTGAAGACGCACATCTACAGCTAGATTATGCTGTCAGCCAAGGAATCAACTTTATTGACACTGCGGAAATGTATCCGGTACCACCTCGTGCTGAAACGCAAGGGCGAACCGAAGCTTTTATAGGAGAATGGCTAAAAAAGCAACAACGGGATAAACTGATTATTGCTACAAAAATAGCTGGACCAGGTCGTCCTATAACCTGGGTGAGGGGAGGATCGACAAACATAAAACGCGATAATATCAAGCAAGCAGTAGATGACAGCCTAAAGCGCTTAAAAACAGATTACATCGATTTGTACCAAATCCACTGGCCCGATCGCTATGTTCCTACCTTTGGGCACACAGAGTACAACCCAAATTTTGAGCGTGAAACAGTACCCATCGCGGAACAGCTTGCGGCTTTTGCTGATATCATCAAGGAGGGAAAAATTCGATACCTGGGCTTGAGTAATGAAACTCCTTGGGGTGTGACTCAGTTTAGTCAAATTGCCAACCAATTGAAATTGCCCAAAGTTGTTGCCATTCAAAACGCTTATAATTTGCTGAATCGGGTCTTTGATTCCGCTTTAGCAGAAGCTTGCCGTTACGAAAACATTGGTTTGCTAGCGTACAGCCCTTTAGGATTTGGTTTACTATCAGGCAAATACGTAGAAGGCAATAGACCAGAGAATACAAGGCTGACTCTTTTTGAAAACTTTGGACAGCGCTATCTCAAGCCTAATGTAAGAGAAGCTGTTGCAGCTTATGTCGAAATTGCCCGCAGTCACAATCTCAAGCCCTCACAATTAGCCATAGCCTTTGTCATTAGCCGTTGGTTTGTCACCAGTGCGATCGTTGGTGCAACAACTCTAGAACAACTTCAAGAAAACATAGATAGCGTCAATGTGACTCTTGACAAAGAGATACTGGCAGAATTGAACGCCGTTCACACTCGTTATCCCAATCCAGCTCCATAATGCAAGAGGGTAGGGGGTAGGGGGTAGGGGGCAGATCTTTTTTCTTAGGCTCCTTGCTTTTCTCATAAAAGTATGCAACACTCTCCTATTAGGCTATAGCGGTAACTTTACCGAATAACCGTATTTTAAATAGATGCCAATGCGAACTCGATCGGCAGCTTTTGCTAGAAAGCTGCTGGTTTTTATCCTTTGATTCCTCTTTCGTTCTCTCGTCCCTCGTTCCCAGTCTCTGGCTGGGAACGCATACTGCGAGGCAGAGCCTCGCACTCTAGGTAGAGAACAGAAGGCGGAGCCTCTGCTTAAGGCATTCCCAGGCGGAGCCTCTGCTTAAGGCATTCCCAGGCTCCGCCTGGGAACGAGGTGAAATGTGGCGGGCTACTAGCAAACAATCATCAGGAAAATTCTTCTTATGAAGCATTCATCTACAGGCAATTTTGACCCAAATATACAAACAGATGTACTCGTTATAGGAGGCGGTCCTGCTGGCACTTGGGCTGCTTGGAGTGCAGCCACTTCCGGTGCGAATGTTGTTCTGGTAGATAAGGGATATTGCGGTACAAGTGGATGTGCGGCTGCATCTGGGAATGGGGTGTGGTATGTGCCGCCCGATCCAGAAGCCAGGGAAGCAGCAATGGCATCTCGTGAAGCTTTGGGTGGGTATTTATCAAATCGCGATTGGATGAAGCGGGTTCTTGACCAAACCTATGCCAACGTTAACTTGCTTGCAGACTGGGGTTATCCCTTTCCTACGGATGATGAAGGCAAACCCTACCGCCGTTCTTTGCAGGGTCCGGAGTATATGCGACTCATGCGAAAGCAAGTCAAACGGGCAGGAGTGACAATTTTAGACCACAGCCCAGCTTTGCAACTGCTTGTAGATTCTGAGGGTACAGTTGCAGGAGCAACCGGAGTCCATCGTCAGACAGGGAAAACATGGATGGTTCGGGCTGCAGCAGTCATCATTGGAACTGGAGGCTGTGCTTTTTTAAGTAAAGCACTCGGTTGTAATGTCTTGACAGGGGACGGCTACCTCATGGCAGCCGAAGCGGGTGCTCATATGTCAGGTATGGAGTTTTCTAATGCCTACGCGATCGCACCCGCCTTTTCTTCCGTCACCAAAACTCTATTTTACAACTGGGCAACATTTACTTACGAAGACGGCACACCAATTCCGGGTGCGGGATCGCAGCGAGGACGGTCTGTTATTGCCCAAACCCTACTGAACCAGCCAGTTTACGCTATATTGGACAAAGCAGAAGAAGATATGAGGGTAGCTATGCGGAAAGCACAACCCAACTTCTTCTTACCTTTTGATCGTGCGGGTATCGATCCATTTACCCAACACTTTCCCGTCACACTGCGTTTAGAAGGAACTGTGCGAGGTACTGGTGGAATTAGGATTACAGATAACACCTGTGCCACATCCGTTCCCGGATTATACGCTGCTGGAGACGCTGCCACAAGAGAATTAGTTTGTGGTGGATTCACAGGAGGCGGTAGCCATAATGCAGCCTGGGCATTATCTTCTGGTTATTGGGCGGGACAGTCTGCTGCATCCTACGCCAAACAACTCGGAGACAAAGCACAAGTTCGCCATACGGAAGCAATAGGCGAAACTGCATTCAATCCCACAAGTAAAGGTACTTTGAAGGTAGAAGAAGCAATTCGGGCAACTCAAGCCGAAGTCTTCCCATACGATCGCAATTATTTCCGTACTGAAAAAGGCTTGACAGAATCCCTACAGAACTTAGATCACCTTTGGAAAGAAATCCGCACTAACCTTGCAGTAGACGATCGCAATCTCGTGCGAGCAAGAGAAGCAGCATCGATGGTAGCAACAGCAAGGTGGATGTATAACAGTGCTCTAGCGAGGAAAGAAACTCGTGGAATGCACAAACATCTAGACTATCCACAACAAGACGCCAATCAACAGCGTTATTTAGTGAGTGGAGGTTTAGATAAAGTTTGGGTCAAAGTAGGGGCTAGGATTAGGGCTAGGGACGAGGAACAGAAAATCATTTCTAACTCCAATCCCTAACCCCTAACCCCGACCCCTAACCCCTAAGGAGTGAGAGCATGATAGAGTTAATCAGCGAATCAAGGTGTATTGAGTGTAATGTGTGCGTCAACGTTTGCCCAACAAACGTATTTGATATGGTACCAAATGCACCACCAACTATTGCCAGACAAAGCGACTGTCAAACTTGTTTCATGTGTGAGTTGTATTGTCCCACAGATGCTCTTTATGTCGCACCTCAAGTCGAACCACTTGAGTCAGTAAATGAACAAATTTTAGCTGAAAAAGGGTTTTTAGGAAGTTATCGCCGAGACGTGGGCTGGGGTCGCGGGCGTGAAAGCGGGGCGAAACAAGACTCAACCTACGAGTTGTTGAGACATATGAAGTAACAAAACAAGTTTTCCAGCACATCACACTTATCAATATCTGACTATGAAAAGGAAGTGTTACTCTGTTCGCGATTCCTACCTCATGCAGATTCTACCAAGTTCAAATGTTTTGCCAAAAGCAAGCAAAACGGTCAAATCCTTAACCGCAGTCACACTTGCGATATTGTTGTTAGGAGCATTTCATAGCTCGAGTCCAACTTTATCTCAACCCACATCAAACAATACTTCTACCCTACGTCTTGGCTATATCAGTAGCAGCGGTGGTAAAACTCCAACAGGACCTGCGGGATGGGCGCTTTATAAAGGTCGCCTCAAACCAGAGTTACAGAAGTTGGGTATTACAGAGTTGCGATTGCTTGGTTTTCCTAACGGACCAAACCTCAATGAAGCCTTAGTCGCAGGTCAAGTAGACGTAGGTATTTATGGGGATACACCAGCTATTGTGGCTCGCTCAAATGGAGTGCCAACAAAGTTGATCGGTCAAGAACAAGTGGGTACAAATGCTTGGTTAGTAGCTAAAAAGAATGGACCTCGTTCATTAGCAGAACTGAAAGGGCAAAAAGTAGCAACATCAAAAGGGTCGTATATGCACCGCTATTTGATAGGATTGTTACAAAAGTCTGGTATTGCCCAACAAGTCACTGTTGTCCACCTACTGCCTCCTGAAGCACAAGCAGCATTAGAGAGAGGTAATGTAGCTGCGATCGCAGCTGCAACCGGAACAGGTCCTCTTTTACGTGCCAAAGGATACCCAGTTCTTGATGAAGCCGTCAAACACCCAGATTTACCGGGCACAAGTGTGACTGTAGCAACAGAAACTTTTTTGACTAAATATCCTGATTTTCCCAAAACATGGCATCGTATTAGACAAACATCACTCAAAGAAATCAAAGCTCGTCCGCAAGAGTATTACCAATTTCACGCTCAAGCTTCTGGATACCCAGTTGATATCGTGAAAGCTTCCTTTCCTTTATCACAATTTCCAGAAGAACCACTACCAGCAAGAGGACTGCAACTGTTAGAAAGTACAAAGAAGTTTTTAGTTTCGCAAAAACTTGCTCGGTCAGATTTTCAATTAACCGACTGGATTTACAATCAACAACGCTAATAAAAAATTATACTTAAGTTTTCATCTCCAACGTTTTCACCTATCTCAACCTCTCCTATTCAGCTACCATGTACACACAAGTTGGCTTTACCCCCCTTAATCCCCACGCGTGAAAGGGGGGAAACAAGAAATCTAGTTCCCTCCCCTTTCCAAGGGGAGGGTTAGGGTGGGGTAAAAATCAGTCTAAAATCTCGGTCTATGAACTATTTCAGACTTGTGTGTACACCATAGCTTACTCAGGAGAGGCTTCTCTACATTTACTAGTAAACTGTTATTTATAACTAAAAATGAAACTTATATTACCTACAAACATTGTAGAAGATCTTCAACCGCAACTACCTTCAGATGTAAATTTTGTAAGTCTAGATAGTGATGGCAATATTGATGGCGATGCTACAGATGCTGAAGTTTATTTCAGTTGGTTTTTGGTAAAACCGACAATCTTAAATACTGTACTAGAAGCAGCACCAAAACTCCGGTGGCATCATGCACCCAATGCAGGAGTTGATCGCATCCTCACACCAACTAACTTAGAACAGTATTTAAAACGCGATATTACTCTCACCAACGGGGCGGGAGTGCATGCGATCCCCATAGCTGAATTTGCGATCGCTTAAAGAAGTTGGTAGCACTGGACTGAATGTATAGAGGGAGTAGAGACGCGCTGTTTGAAGCGTCTCTACATTCTTTTGCGGGGATGTCTTTTGAAGCGTCTCTACTAAAAAACCGTGTTTCACGCGATGTTGAATGCTGTACTGATGCTGTAGCTATCCAAAATCGCAACAATATGGCTGAGTTTTCAGAAACTGCTTCAGCATTCGCTTGAGTGAATTTCGTTTAATCACACAAACTGCTTCGCGAGCATCCAACCATTGTCGTTGTCTTTGAGTAACTTCAGGATAATTGTCGCTCACTGTCTCAACTAAAAGCGTATAAAGTTTTACTTTATGTCTCTTGCCTTGTTTGCGATATTTATAACTTCCAAGTACATCAGTATTAACTTGTCCCACAACTCCGGCTTCTTCCCATGCTTCTTTTGCAGCAGAAATAGGCGGACTCATCCCCTTGCAAATTCCACCTTTGGGAATTAACCAGTTTTTACGGTTAGAAGTTGTAATTAACAAGACTTCAATTTTTCCGTTTTGTATCCGATATGGAAGCACACCAGATTGTACAAGTTCTTTTTTGTTTTTCTGACCCATATTTACTAAGAAACCTTCTTATTAAACTTTTCGTATTTCGTATAATTTTGACTTATTCAAGCCACAAAATGATGCATCCTTGTATTTCATTCAATGAAAACTGCTGTAATTCAAGGATTGTTGCAATTCGTAATTAAGTTAAGAACTTATGACATTTTGAGTCTTTCAATGACTCAGTAAATTCATGGGGAACTTGTAGTAAAGATTTTATGCTAGCAAAAAAGTTAAGCTGAAATTAACTTAAGGTTAAAAAAGATTTATAATAAGGATTAAATAGATGGAAACATCCAAGCCATTAGATAAAAGCAGCTTTATCTACCCTCGCGCACGCTATTACGGTCAAATAAAGCCCGAAAACTTAGCATTTAACGCTAACCTGCAAGAATTTTCGCACAAAGTTAGCATTATCACCTGTTTAGAAATATCTGGAAAACTGACACCTATGCAGGCTTACAACCAGATTGAATCACTCTCAATACTGCAAGGACTCTCGAATTTTTGTAGGTTGGGCTTTACCCGTGGGAAAACCCAACAAATGCTTGTAAATGTTGGGTTTCGTTCCTCAACCCAACCTACGTAATTTCATTGTTTGAGTAGCGCACAACTTATGGCAAAAATTGGGACTCTTGGTTGATGGCAACTGAAGGCAGGAAATCAGTACACTGGAGTAAGTAGCCCTGCTGGGATTCACGTCCGGAAAATCGATGACTCAACAACCTGCTAGAATCTGTATCCTTGGAGGAGGCTTTGGTGGTCTCTACACTGCATTACGTCTGAGTGAATTGCCTTGGGAAAATTCACAGAAGCCGGAAATCGTTCTGGTAGATCAAAGCGATCGCTTCCTCTTTTCTCCCCTTCTTTACGAACTATTAACTGGGGAATTGCAAACTTGGGAAATTGCCCCACCATTTGAAGAACTTTTACAAGGCACAGGTGTGCGGTTTTGTCAAAGTGTTGTGTCGGGAATTGATATAGACCAGCGACGCATACACCTACATGATGGACCTGAATTATCTTATGACCGATTGTTACTGGCATTAGGTGGCGAAACACCCTTAGATATAGTACCAGGAGCAACATCTTACGCTTACCCATTCCGTAGTATTACAGACGTTTATCGTTTAGAAGAACGACTGCGAGTGCTAGAAGAATCAGAAACAGACAAAATCAGAGTAGCAATTGTTGGTGGTGGATATAGTGGAGTAGAGCTAGCATGCAAACTAGCAGATAGGCTTGGGGAAAAAGGAAGATTTCGACTGATTGAACTCAGCGATCAAATTTTGAGAACATCCCCAGAATTTAACAGACAAGCAGCAACCAAAGCCTTAGAAGAACGGGGTGTATTTATCGATTTAGAAACCAAAGTAGAATCCATCGGACAAGACAGCATTTCCTTGGAGTACAAAAATCAGATTGATACCATTCCCGTAGACTTGGTGATTTGGACGGTGGGAACCAGAGTATCACCCGTGGTAAGAAATTTACCCATCAAACAAAACCAACGAGGCCAAATTAGCGTCATATCAACTCTTCAAGTTGAAGACCATGCCGAAATTTTTGCCGTAGGAGATTTAGCCGATTGCCGTGATGCAGACAGTCAGCAAGTACCTGCAACAGCCCAAGCAGCTTTCCAACAAGCGGATTATGCGGCGTGGAATATTTGGGCAACTTTAACCAATCGTCCTTTACTGCCCTTCCGCTACCAATACTTGGGTGAGATGATGACATTAGGGATAGACAATGCAACACTCACTGGGTTGGGAGTCAAATTAAACGGTCCCCTAGCTTATGCAGCCCGACGTCTTGCCTATCTTTATCGACTGCCAACCTTAGACCAAAAATTTAAAGTTGGTTTTAATTGGCTCGCCCGTCCTATTATAGAAACACTAATAAAAAGCAGTTAGTGCTGATTGCTAATTGCTCATTGCTAATCGCTAATTGCCGATCCCTTTATGATGGAAAGACCGAAAGTTATCTTTTTAGATGCTGTTGGCACTCTCTTTGGTGTTAAAGGGAGCGTGGGCGAAGTTTACAGTCAAATAGCACAAGAGTTTGGCGTGGAGGTGCGGTCTGATATTTTGAACAAAGCATTTATCCAAAGCTTTAAAACTTCCCCACCGCCCATCTTTCCAGATGCAGAACCACAAGATATTCCTCAATATGAGTTTGAGTGGTGGTATAAAATAGCGCGAAAAACCTTTGAAAAAGCAGGTGTTTTAGAAAAATTTACAGACTTTTCTACTTTTTTTAGCGAAGTTTACATCCACTTTGGCACAGCAGAACCGTGGATTGTTTATCCTGATGTTCTGCCCGCTTTAGTAAACTGGCGACGACTGGGAATAGAACTAGGTATACTGTCTAATTTTGATTCCCGAATTTATTCAGTATTGCAGGATTTGGAACTCAGAGAGTTTTTTGGCTCGATCACTATTTCTACCCAAGCCGGTGCTGCTAAACCAGACCCTAAAATTTTTGAGACTGCATTAGAAAAACATCACTGCCCGCCCGAAGTTGCATGGCATATTGGTGATAGTGTTGCAGAAGACTACCACGGGGCTAAAAAAGCTGGCATCAGGGGAATTTGGATAAATAGGAATGGCTAATGGCTAATGGCTAATGGCTAATGGTAAGAACGCAATTAGCAATTAGCAATTAGCAATTAGCCTCTTAAGCAATCTGCTTTGCTTCATCCTCAAGCAAGCGAATGAGATTTTGATCTCCCTGTTCTCGAGCAACTTGCAGGCGATGTTCTAAATTACGACGGATATTGGTGAGATGTGCTTTGGTTATCTCATTCGCACACTTTTTAACACTGCCAGACTCTACCACACTGGCATCTTTGCTGCGCTGCTTGGACAGCACCATCAATTCTACGTCTAATGGGTCGCCGATAGAATAAGCTACACCACGATACTTCAACTCAGCTATGGGTTGAGTCTGAGGAATGTGTCTTGGGTAATGGCGTGTCCAAGTTTGCCCCCGATACTTCCCTCCAGTTTCGCCTGCGGTGACTTCGGGATTTAGGGGATTTTGTTCATAATGAGTACCACGATATGTGAGTTTCATTTGTCTCGCCTCTGAATCGAAATGAATTGTTGGAGTCGTTGGATAAAATGAGGCGCGTTCCTTGGGGATATTTCCTTACTTCCGTCTCTACAAGACATTTCGCTGAAAAATCAATTTTTCACCGTCTTATAAAGATGAACGATTTATTTCTGTATTTATTGTAACACTTTTTTTGATAAGTTGGAAAATCATGACAAATAATCATACAAATATTTTATCTATGTCTTAAGCTGTAAAAGATATCTCTAGCCCTCTTTCCAAAGGTGTAACAATGCGATTGGAAGGTATAACGGTGAGAATAAATTCATAAACTTTAATAATTTAAGCTTCTAGCCCTCGCTTGTGGGGGCATTTTTATTGTGGTCAGAAGGTTTGAAATGCAAGTTGTGCCGCAAGACTTAAATTGAGCAAGTCTGTAAAACGAGCAGGCAAATAAGCATATATCCTCAGTACTATTGTGACTACACTATTTAAAGTATGGAGAAATACCTACCCAAAGCTAATTCATCCCGCATTTATGCAATGCCCCTTTTTCTTTGAGAAATCGCTCGATCTGCTGTCGATTATTAGTCTGGATGGCTATTTTAAGCAGATCAACCCTGTGTTTACGCAAACCCTCGCTTACTCAGAAGCAGAATTATTAGCCAGTCCTTTTCTAAACTTCGTGCATCCAGACGACCACTGGGTTACTCTTAGAGAAATGGAGAAGTTGAATACTGGGGTACCAACGCTCAATTTCGAGAATCGTTACCGGACGAAGGATGGCTGCTACCGATGGCGAACTTATCCGTGACGCTGACATTGCAATGTACCATGCTAAAGTTTATTTACTTTTAACTACCTTCAATTTGTGTAAACTGCTATCTACACATCCACTAATAAAACCGCCGGTTCTTTGAATGGATTGAAGATAATCTAAAGCTGTTTCGGTAATAACTTCTCCTGGCATCAAAACAGGAATTCCTGGAGGGTAAGGACAAATAATTTCGGCACAAATTCTTTCTTGAGTTTCTTTTAACGGTAAATTTTCTGTTGCTGCAAAGAAAGCTTCACGAGGTGAAAGATACAAAGAATTATTAAAGTATTTCAATTCTGATAAGATAGGGGAATTACCAATACTACTCCCTATGCCCCTAATTCCCACTTTGTGGAGACCTCGATCGCCCCACTCCCTATTCCCCATCTTTATGGAAAGCTTTGTGAAAGCTTGCACTAATTTCTCTATATCTTCTTGGGTATTTCCTAAACTAATAATAAATGTGAGATGCTGTAGGGATGCAAATTCAGCCGTCACGCCTAGCTTGTCATTGAGAATTTCTTCTGCTTCAAAGCCAGTTAAACCTAAACCAGAAATGGTGACGGTTAAGCGTGTTTTGTCTAGGGCGATCGCTCCTTGAATAGCAGGTTTGGGAGAAATTTCTAACACTGATAATCCGGGAATTTGACTGATACGGCTTCTGGCATTTTCTGCTAGTTCCAATGTACGGGACATTAGCTCTTTGCCGTGCAGTGCCATTTGTTGACGTGCTGCATCAAGAGAGGCTAACAGTATATAACTGGGGCTGGTGGATTGCACAAGTTGTAACGCTTTGCTCACTCGATCGGGATCTATTCTGTTACCTTGAATGTGCAGCATGGATGCTTGTGTCATTGCACCGAGGACTTTATGTATGGATTGCACTGTTAAATCGGCACCTGCTGCTAGGGCTGGGGTGGGAAGTTGGGGATGAAAGGCAAAGTGTGCGCCATGTGCTTCATCGACAAGTAGGGGAATGTTATGTTGATGGGCAAGGGATGCGATCGCTCTCACATCTCCGCAAACACCGTAGTATGTGGGGTATACCATCAACACTGCTTTGGCATCTGGATGTTGTTGTAGTGCTGCTTCTACGGCGTTGGGAGTCATGCTGTGGGCAATATCTAAAACGGCGTCGTATTCTGGATAAACAAAAATGGGGATTGCGCCAGATAGAATTAAGCCCGCGATCGCAGAAGAATGAACGTTGCGAGGTAGTATAATTTTATCGCCAGCTCTACAAGTAGCCAAAATTGCTGCTTCAATACCGCAGGTAGAGCCATTCACCAGAAACCAAGTTTGTGAAGCACCAAATGCTTCTGCAGCCAGTTGTTGCGCTTGGTGGATAACGCCACTGGGTGAAAAAAGATTATCAAGTTCTGCGAGTTCTGGCAAATCCGCACGAAAGACAGATTGACCAAAAACATCAGTCAATAATGGAGAAATTCCTTGTCCCCGCTTGTGTCCTGGGGTGTAAAAGGGAGCATGAGGACGTTCTGCACAAGCTTTTAAAGTGTCTAGCAGGGGTGTTTGATTTTGAGCGAGCATAGTTATACCATTTTGGATTTTAGATTTTAGATTTTGGATTGAGAAAGCCCTGTCTAGATTTGGTTTGAGCCAACTATCTGTAGCATTCTTGTTTCAATTTGGTATCAGCAGATATGTTTTTAGGAAGATGTCATTAGCATCTAATGTTATCTAGGTTGGGGATAAGAAATAATAATTTCAGCAGATACAATATGATTTATCCCGATCCCGGACCATTACCAAACATCCCCCTGACTCCCGATCCAGTACCACAGCCAATACCAGGACCAGTACCGGAACCAGTACCCAGTCCCGCACCCGAACCAGTACCCGCACCAGCGCCCGAACCAGTACCCGCGCCTATTCCTCAGCCAGTACCGGGACCAATTCCCCAAACAGTTCCCGGTCCTGTATAGTAGCTAAGCTACTATAATTTAGAATCCAAAATCTAAAACCCAAAATCCAAAATGCTACGAGCCGGAATTGTCGGACTCCCTAACGTTGGAAAATCGACTTTATTTAATGCCGTGGTTGCCAATGCTAAAGCAGAAGCAGCCAATTTTCCCTTTTGTACCATTGAACCGAATGTCGGCGTTGTTGCTGTACCAGATGAACGGTTAGATGTTTTAGCAAAAATTTCCTCCTCAAAACAAATCGTTCCGGCGCGTGTAGAGTTTGTAGACATTGCCGGTTTGGTTAAAGGAGCCAGCCAGGGCGAGGGACTGGGTAACCAATTTTTGTCTCACATTCGACAAGTAGATGCGATCGTTCATGTGGTACGTTGTTTTGAAAATGACGACATTATCCACGTTGCTGGTTCAGTCGATCCAGTGCGAGACATTGAAACTATCAGCCTGGAACTAGGCTTAGCTGACTTAGCTCAAGTTGAACGGCGGATAGAACGCACCCGCAAACAAGCCCGGTCTAGCAAAGAAGGACAGATTGAATTAGCATTGCTGGAAAAAATAGCAGCTGCATTAAATGAAGGGAAATCAGCACGTCAGGTGAGTTTAACAGAAGAAGAAGCTGAGATAGTTAAACCACTGGAATTACTGACAGCAAAACCCATAATCTATGCTGCCAACGTGTCAGAAGATGACCTTTCTACAGGGAATGAATATGTAGAAAGAGTGCGGCAAGTTGCAGCCCAAGAAAATGCACAAGTTGTGGTTGTTTCCGCTCAGGTAGAATCAGAATTGATTGATTTACCAGAAGAAGAAAGAGCAGAATTTTTAGCATCTTTGGGAGTAGAAGAAGGCGGTTTAAAATCATTAATTCGTGCTACTTATACTTTGTTAGGTCTGCGGACATATTTTACGACCGGAGAAAAAGAAACTCGTGCTTGGACTATTACAGCAGGGATGTCAGCACCACAAGCAGCAGGTGTCATTCACAGCGATTTTGAACGAGGATTTATTCGTGCAGAAACAGTTGCTTATAAAGATTTGGTAACATCTGGCTCGATGAATGGTGCGAAGGAAAAAGGTTTAGTTCGCAGTGAAGGAAAAGAGTACATCGTTCAAGAAGGCGATGTTCTGTTGTTCCGTTTTAACGTATAGGTTGCAGTGACTATTGACCAGGGACCAGCGCAGCTGACTCCGATCTCGTTCCCAGGCTCCGCCTGGGAATGCCTTTTGAGAGGCTCCGCCTAGGGTGTTGATTTACAGCCATTTTCAGATTAATAGACCACATGGAGTGGGGCGGGCGTCCTCGCCCGCTGTGCTGTTTGGAATGCCAAGCGATTGGAAATCGTGGCTCTACAAACGAAGTCCGCCTACGCAGGCTAGAAATTCATATTTTTCGTCTTATTGATAAAAATATATGTTTATTAAAAACTTGAAAATTCAGTATTAATACTTTAGTCCAAGATGTGAGTATACTGAAAAGGCAGGCTGTGGGAGATTGGATAAAGTACGGTTTACTTTGCGATTTTTGGCGAAACACAATGGAAAGTTTCGCTCGCACAGAAGCACTTTTGCTTGCGCGTCAGTCATTTAACAGGTTATTTAAAAATCAACAAACACAATTTATACTAAGTATATATGAGTAATACAATTGATAGTAATGGGAAGACACCATTAGGTTATTATAAAAAAGCAATAGAAAACCTGAGACGTACACATAAAGAGTTACAAGAAGAGCTTTATAATTTAAAAACAAACTATAGCCCAACTTTAGAATCCAATATTCAAAGCTATCAAACAGAAATAAATAAATTAAAATCCGAGTTAAAAATTACACAAGAAAGACTTTTAATTACAGAAGAGTCTGCAATAGAGGCTATAAATATAGCCGATAATTTTCAAAGCGAATTGCAAAATTTAAAAGAATTGATGTCTGCTATCCAATTAAGTAGGAATTCTAAAATATTTGAAGAGTTGGCACAAATAAAAGAACAATTAATCTATTTACAAGCTCAAATTCAACAGCCAAAGTTTGAAGAACATTTGCAATCAAAAATTTTACAAGCCTTATCAAATTTACAATCACAGTATTCCAATCTAGAAGCAGAATTAACTCTTATTTCTCTTGCTTCCGGTTGGGATTATACTAAATTAAAAGAGTTATTAGTAGGAAACAAATGGAATGAAGCGGATTTAGAAACTTACAATGCAATACTCAAGGTATCTGAGCGTGAAGGAGAATGCTGGTTAGATGACGGAAATATCAGACAATTCCCACGTCATGACCTGAGAATTATTAATAACCTGTGGTTAAAATATAGTAATGGAAAATTTGGCTTTAGCATTCAAAAGCGTATTTGGCAAGATGCCAACGAGGACTATAAACGTTTTGGCGATCGCGTAGGATGGCTATTCAATCTTGTAAATAATGAGTGGACAAAATATGAGGATTATATTTTTAGTTTAAGCGCTCCTGAAGGACACTTGCCATCTACAGTTAGAATAGTGGGTCTTGGATATCGAAGTGTAGAAGAACTTCCACATCGGCTAAAAATTTTCTTATCTAAATACTAATTTACCAAATGCTTGAACTTAAACCGCAATTGCGATCGCACAAAAAGTGGGTACAAAGTTATGAATGAACAAGTTTTACGAGAAATACTTAAAAAGTACTGGTCAAAAAAATCAAGTTCTCTCTGGTCTTTGGAAAATCCGAGTTGCGGACAATGTAGTGTAACCGCGCTTGTTATCCAAGATATGTTTGGTGGAAAAATTCTGAAAACTCCGATCGCAGATCGATGGCACTTCTATAATGAAATAGAAGGTACAAGATATGATTTGACAGCCGAGCAATTCCAAACGGCTCTCAACTATGAGGACATTCCATCAAATGCTGAAGAAGCATTTGCTGACACAAGCCAGGAACAGTATGAGTACTTAAGCCATAAAGTCAAACAAAAATTCAAAGGCGAGAAGGAAGTAGTTAATGCTCTTTTTGACTCTAATACATCATCATTTTATAACCAATCATAGTCCTAAATCCACAGATTGTCTTTTGTCAGTTGTACTGGAACTTCAGCTTTAAGAATAGACTCCACTGCTGGATTGAAGTTGACAGTGTATCGACTGAGAATATATAGCTGTTTCCAGGTAAATTGACGATCCTCATTCAATAACATTCTTAATAAATCTAAGTCACGATCTAATTTTTGCTGTTTATTTTTTGCGTTTTCATTTTGACTAAACTGTAAGGTTACTTTGTTGTAAAGATAATCTAGAGGGTTTTCATTGCGTAATTTTTTTTGAAGGTAATCTAATGGGTCTTTCTGTGGCAAAAACTCTCTTGTTTCTTCTATCCGCTCTAGCATTTCATTAAAGTAATATTAAAGCATGGTATAATGCACTACATCCATGAATTTGCCAGATTGTTCTTATCTTCTTTCCATTTAGCGGGGTTATTAATAAAACAATGGAGGGGTTTGATTGGTACAAATTGTTGATTGTGATGTCTAAAGCAGTTTCAAGTCCCGCAATCATTAAAATAGAAATGTACTACCAATTAGGAATAGTTCGTAACTGAGAACAACACTCAAAACCACTCATTCCTGCGATCGTGGCATCAAGAAGCACAGTATCAGGACGTAGAGTTTGGCACAGTGCGATCGCTTCTTCTCCATTTTGGGCTTCAGTTACCCAATACCCTTCTCTTTCCAAGCACAATCAAAGTTGCATCTGGTTGAAGCTGCAACTACGTACTCATTTCATAAAAGATGAAATAAGTAAAGAATAATTACATTCGTCTGTAAGTGCTACTCAATTCGCTTAACCATAATTTATATGAAATCATGGCGATCGATTTAACGAAGTCGGAAGAGAATGGAACAACATCGGAAGTCAACGGTCATAATTACGGGTGCCTCCTCCGGAATCGGTTTGCAAGCTGCAAAAGTTCTTTCCCAATCCGGGCAATGGCATGTGGTGATGGCTTGCCGGGATTGCTCCAAGGCCCAAAAAGCTGCCCAATCTGTAGGTATGTCTCAAGATAGCTACACAATCCTGCAAGTGGACTTAGCATCCTTAGAAAGTGTTAGGCAATTTGTGAAGAACTTCAGGGACACCGGGAAATCCTTAGATGCGTTGGTGTGCAATGCGGCAATTTATATGCCTTTATTAAAGGAACCGAAGCGAAGCCCAGAAGGATACGAATTAAGCGTTGCCACAAATCACTTGGGGCATTTCCTCATGTGTAACCTCTTGTTAGAAGATTTAAAAAATTCTTCATCTTCGGAACCGAGGTTGGTAATTTTGGGAACTGTCACACACAATCCCAAAGAATTGGGAGGAAAGATTCCCCCTCGTCCGGACTTAGGAGATCTCAAGGGTTTTGCGGAGGGATTTAAAGCCCCAATCTCAATGATTGACGGTAAAAAGTTTAACTCTGTCAAGGCATACAAAGATAGCAAGGTTTGCAATATCTTGACGATGAGAGAATTGCATCGGCGATATCATAAGTCACACGGCATCACCTTCAGTTCTCTCTATCCTGGGTGCGTCGCAACATCGGCGCTATTCCGCGATCACTATCCCTTATTTCAGAAACTTTTCCCGGTTTTCCAAAAGAATATCACTGGGGGCTTTGTATCTGAAGAGGAAGCAGGTAAGAGGGTTGCAGAAGTCGTGACTTCACCTGCATACAACCAATCTGGTGCTTACTGGAGTTGGGGAAATCGACAAAAGAAAGATGGCAAGTCCTTTGTTCAAGAAGTTTCTCCGGAAGCAAGCGATGAAGAGAAATCGCAGCACCTGTGGGAACTGAGTGCAAAGTTGGTTGGGCTTGCGTAACAGTTTCACCTCGTTCCCAGGCGGAGCCTCACCTCGATCTGGTGGCTCTGCCTGGGAATGCCTTCGGGGAGGCTCCGCCTCCAGTACTCAAGAGCCATGCGAGGTAAGTACCTGTGCAAAGTAAAATCATGAGTTTAGGTTCAACAGATATATAAAGAATTTTGCCTGACTACTTAGAGCCTCTAGTATTAATGGCTACGCGAGTCAGAGCCTCGCTGTCTGCATTCCCAGGCTCCGCCTGGGAACGAGAGGGGGTTTTTAATGTACGTGTACGGACAACACAAACAATCGTTGAGCGATCGCACCCAATCCTAAGCCGATGAGAGATATGGTCGATAAAATCCAAAAGGTCTGTCCCTGGCTAAAAGCAGATGTTTGAAAGTCTATTCTTGCTAAGATAGAAGCAGCAAAAATTACTAAAGTATCTAAAAATACCCGAAACCAGGCAAGCATGATAAAAAACAACAGAGCTGCCAAAACAGTTACGCTAAAAGACCTGAGATTTGACTTGAATAGAAAAAAGGTGAAGTCGGCAACTTTACTGAAAGGACTTGTTAAACCTCCCGCTAGAAGAAGAGCAGCCGTAACAGCAAGGAGCCATACAACCAAGGGGGGGTTGGCTTTGGATATCAACCAGCCATAGGTGGCGTAGGTTAGTAGCAGGAGAGAGAGGGAAACCCAAGGAAGTCTTTTCAAAAATGACATGGGTTAGATTTTCAGCGCGAGCAATAACTCTGGAATTCCCCTAAAATAACCGATCGCATCGGCAAATAAGGGCATTCCTTAAAACTTGTTCCACCCTTCTACACTCTACAATATACCTCGTGCCTTTCCCAAAGGCTGATAAAGTTGTATAGAATGTAGTTCCAATACTTTAGACTATAAGTTTATCATCATAATTTATTCTTCTTTCAATCAATAGGAAATTATGCTCTCTCAAAGAAAGCAAAACAAGGTTCACCAGAAGTGCTATATAAAGTATTAAATTTTTTCTTAAACATTTGTAAACTATTAGCAGAATGCGTAGCTGCACATCACGTCTTGCAAGGGATTTATCATGAGACAGCTGGTTATCACTGAGCGTATATGCTTAATCGGTCATATTTCAGCCAAGGTTTTTGGGCTGATAGGTATTCTACTGGTCATACCTCATGCCGAAGTTATTCTGAACTTGGGCGGGGGAGTTGGACAGACAGCTATGCAGTTAAGTATGGCTGATGGTGGTGTGGTAGACATCATTTTTGGGACAATAGCTGTATCAATTTTTGCCGAGCGAGTGTTGGGATGGCGTACTTGGCTGTCATTTATGATTCCGGCTCTCTTGATATCGGTAGGGAGTGAGTTATTGGGAACTAGTACGGGGTTTCCTTTTGGATACTATAGTTACCTAAGTGGATTGGGATATAAAATAGCAGGGCTTGTGCCGTTTACAATTCCCTTATCTTGGTTCTACGTAGGTTTGTCTGCTTACCTTCTGGCTCGTGCGGGGCTGAAAGTAGCGGAAAAACCCTCCTTAGGTCGTCAAATTGCTGCAGTACTGCTAGGAGCTTTACTGTTTACCAGTTGGGATTTTGCCTTGGAACCAGCTATGAGCCAAACCGCCTTTCCTTTCTGGTATTGGGAAAAACCAGGAGCGTTCTTTGGCACACCTTATCAAAACTACGCTGGTTGGTTCGGCACAAGTGCTTTATTTATGAGTGTAGCGGCACTGTTGTGGAGAAACACGCCCGTTAAATTAGAGCGATCGCAACTCACGGTGCCAATTATTGTATACTTGAGCAACTTTATCTTTGCTGCCGGACTCAGTTTGGGGGCTGGGTACTTTATACCAGTTTCTTTGGGATTTGGACTTGGGGTTGTTCCTGCTGTTGCACTTTGGTTGTCTGCAACTGCCATCGACAATCTGAAGGTTACATCGCCCACAGCCACTGCTGAAGTTTCGATAGCAAATGTTAAGGTTGCTGTCAAGTAAAGTTTACCAATTGTGATCGATCCTTGGACGATAGCAAATGCTATCTCACTACTTTTGTTGGTCATCCAACTACCAGCGACAGCTATATTACTGTCGCGCCTGCTGAGAGGCCCCAGCCGTCAACCTCCCATAACACCCAAAAATCCCACTCCGGAAATTTTGGGGTCTGTGAGCATCGTGATTCCCACATTAAACGAAGCCCGTCGTATTAGTCCTTTACTAACAGGCATAAGTCGGCAAAGTTACGAAGTGCGGGAAACGATTGTTGTCGATAGCAGGTCAAGTGATGGCACCCCTGACTTAGTAAAAGCAGCGCAGCAAAAAGACCCCCGTTTTCGTCTCATGACAGACGATCCCCTACCCCCCGGCTGGGTAGGGCGTCCCTGGGCGCTACACAACGGATTTTTGCAAAGTTCAGAGGCAAGTGAGTGGTTTCTAGGTATGGATGCTGATACTCAACCCTCTCCCGGTTTAGTGGCTTCTTTAGTTAAGACAGCAGAATCTCAAGGATATGACTTGGTTTCTCTATCACCTCAGTTTATTCTCAAGTACCCAGGAGAGTGTTGGCTGCAACCAGCCCTGTTGATGACTCTGCTTTACAGATTTAACCCAGCTGGGGTTAACTCAGAACAACCAGAACGCGTGATGGCTAATGGGCAATGCTTTTTATGCCGTCGCTCTGTATTAGCTGCTGTTGGAGGCTATAGCAGTGCCGGTCATTCATTTTGCGATGATGTAACGCTGGCAAGGAATATAGCCGCCTCCGGATACAAGGTAGGTTTTTTGGATGGAGCCAAGGTTTTAAAGGTGCGGATGTATGAGGGAGCACTAGAAACCTGGAAAGAGTGGGGGCGAAGCCTCGATCTTAAAGATGCTTCCTCTCGCGCTCAACTTTGGGGAGATTTGTGGCTACTCATCTCCGTCCAAGCTCTACCCCTTATCGTTATCCTAAGTTATCTCTTCTC
>NZ_WJFC01000159.1 GCF_009725235.1 Scytonema sp. UIC 10036 | reverse complement strand
AGATTTTCAACTAGCCCCTAGCTTCTATTCCCTAACCCCTAACCCCTAACCCCTAATCCCTGCTCCCTATGTTACAGTCATAAATCCGTCACTCGCTCGGGGAACATCTTACCAATTAGAGGGTCTAATAGAAAGGGAAGATTTAAAGCCAGTGCGATCTATGAGTCAATCGATTACATTATCCTGGTCAACGGTTGATGCGAGGCTTCCTGAAGCGTCAGTGCAAGTTGACAAACTCTCAAATCACGACCTAATTCTGCGCTGTCAAGCTGGACTACGTCCGGATCGTGCTGCATTTGCGGAATTACTACATCGTTATCAATCTCAAGTTGACCGGGTGTTATACCATCTGGCTCCTGATTGGCCCGATCGGGCTGATTTGGCTCAAGAAGTTTGGATTCGCGTGTATCGGAATATTAACCGATTACAAGAACCATCCAAATTCCGGGGCTGGTTGAGCCGCATTGCTACCAACTTATTTTACGATGAGTTGCGCAAACGCAAGCGGGTTGTCAGTCCCCTGTCGCTGGACGCTCCCCGAGCGGTAGACGATGGCGAGATGGATTGGGAAATTGCAGGAGATACTCCCGGCCCGGAAGAAGAACTGACCACTAGAGAATTTTACGAACAACTGCGTGAAGCGATCGCCGATTTGCCAGAGGTGTTTCGCACAACGATTGTTCTTCGAGAAATCGAGGGCTTGGCATACGAAGAAATTGCCGAAATTACTGGAGTTTCTTTGGGAACAGTAAAGTCTAGAATTGCCAGAGCAAGAGCGAGATTGCAATCTCAGTTGCAAAATTATCTAGATGCATAGCCTTTGCACAGTTTGTCTTTTGGAAAGTGACAAATCTCAAAATTTATTACGAATTGTAAAAAAATTCCAGAGAGCGTCTTTCAGCAGGGAACAGTTGAATAGTTTTCCCAAAATGTCTGCTTTGTTTACCCGTGTAGGAATTGGTAATTAGTGTTAAAATGACTACTGATTCTCAATTTAATGACCGCTCCCACTCGGCAAATCCTCAACAGGATTTGCAATCTAGGGATGGCAGGTATACCAATGAATTAACGGGTGCTATAGATATGGTGAAGCGCGATCGCTTCGAGTTATTAAGTGCTTACCTCGATGGTGAGGTGACAGCTGCCGAACGCAAGCAAGTTGAAGAATGGCTGGATACTGACCAGACAGTTCAGTACTTGTATGCACGACTGTTGAAACTGCGGCAAGGAGTACGGACTCTTCCAGTGCCGACACTGCAACAGTCATCACATGAAACAGCCGAACAAGTATTGGCACGCGTACAACGCCGTTCTCGGCGACTCTGGCTGAGTGGTGCTGCTGTTGCTGCGTGTGCTATTGGAGCAATGTCTGGATTACTAGGTGAATCGAGAATGCCGCAATTCGCCCAACAGAGAATAGAAAAAACTCCAGAAACACCTGAGGTTGTCGCTTCACCGCTGATGGTTGCTATAAACAACCCGGTGATTCCCATACCGAAAACAGCAGAAGTGTCTCCAGAAAAATCTGTTGACGACGAGGTGCAACCACCAGACTTACTTCTGGAGTTAGATGAGATTAATTGAATGATGAATGATGAATGATGAATGCTGAACGTTAAAACCTTCAATTCATAATTCATAATTCATAATTCATAATTCATAATTCATAATTCATAATTTATACCACCAACCATCAGGGAGAAAGATGCCTCCCAGTTGGGTGGCAAGTTCTTCTGTCATTATGTAAACCCAAGCCCAACCAAGAGAATCTCCCTGTAAATCTTGGACTTCAATTTGTTGACGTAGGTAAAGGTTTTCAGACTCGTCTCTTGCAGGGTGATAATCTTCCAATTCGTCTAAATCTGTTAAAACCTTAGAGTCAGCAAACGATAGCAAATAACCACGCACAGAACCATCACCTGATACCATCGCCGGATACCCCATAGGTAAGGCGAACAATTTTCCCTTTGCGATCGCACTAGTGGCATCTACAACTTTACCAGCACAATATCTGTCATAATTATCTTCACCCGGTTTGAGAGTCCCGTAAACAAAAACTTTCAACAGACCGGGACAGGTAGTCTCTAATTTTGCCATATTTTCTCTAGAGATATTGCTAAGAACATTTCTCAACTATTGGATAAAAAATACTTAAGATGTAACCGCAGATGAACGCGGATACAGGCAGAATGTATAAATAAATATCCGTTACATCTGCGTACATCTGCGGTTAAAATTCAAAATAAATCATATAATCAATCGAATCCTGTAACTACCATCTAAAATATGGAAGTAGACAAGGATTACAAATTGTAGTAGGAGTATTTTCGGTGGAGTCCCGATACAACCCAGCAGAAATTGAGGAAAAATGGCAAACAGCATGGACAGAGCAAGGCTTGGATAAAAAGCCAACAGAGAAGAACAAGCCAAAATACTATGCCCTGTCCATGTTCCCCTATCCTTCGGGCAGCCTGCATATGGGTCACGTCCGTAATTATACCATTACCGATGCGATCGCTCGCCTCAAACGGATGCAAGGGTATCGGGTTCTACATCCCATGGGTTGGGATGCCTTTGGTTTGCCTGCAGAAAACGCTGCTATTGACCGGGGGATACCGCCTGCAAAATGGACTTATGAAAATATTGCCCAAATGCGGCAGCAATTAAAGCGCTTGGGCTTCTCTATTGATTGGGATTGTGAAGTTGCCACTTGTTCGCCAGACTATTACAAATGGACGCAGTGGATTTTCTTGCAGTTTTTTAAAGCAGGTTTGGCTTACCAAAAAGAAGCAGCCGTCAACTGGGACCCCGTTGACCAAACTGTCGTTGCTAACGAACAAGTAGATAGCGAAGGACGTTCTTGGCGAAGTGGGGCAAAAGTTGAGCGCAAACTTTTGCGGCAATGGTTCTTTAAAATTACCGACTACGCCGAAGAATTGTTGAACGACCTCGACAAATTACCCGGTTGGCCCGAACGTGTTAAGTTGATGCAGGCAAACTGGATAGGTAAATCAACAGGGGCGTACTTGGAATTCCCCATTGTTGAGTTGGAAGAAAAAATTGGCGTGTACACCACTCGCCCGGATACAGTTTATGGTGTCAGTTATGTGGTGTTAGCACCAGAACATCCTTTGACACAGCGTGTCACGACGCCAGAAAATCAAGCAGCCGTGGAAGCCTTCGTGAAAGAAGTTTCCAATCAAAGTGAATTGGAACGAACTGCTGAGGATAAACCCAAGCGCGGTATTCCCACAGGTGGTAAAGCAATTAATCCATTTACCGGAGAAGAAATTCCTATCTTGATTGCTGACTACGTGCTGTATGAATACGGTACGGGTGCGGTGATGGGTGTTCCAGCACATGATGCACGGGATTTTAAGTTTGCTAAAGAAAAGAATTTACCTATCAAAGTCGTAATTGTACCACCCCAAGAAGCGGAGAAACCCACTTCACAAGAAGGGCTACAGGCGGCATACACAGAACCAGGAATTGTTGTCAATTCCGGTCAATTTAATGGTACAGCGTCCACAGATGCAAAACAAGCAATGGTGGAATATGCCGAAAAGCAGGGTTTTGGCAAAGCAAGAGTTCAATACCGCTTGCGAGATTGGTTAATTTCACGCCAAAGGTATTGGGGCGCACCCATTCCAGTGATTCATTGTTCCAGTTGTGGCGTGGTGCCTGTCCCAGATGAAGATTTGCCTGTCTTGTTGCCAGATAATGTGGAATTTAGCGGACGCGGACCTTCTCCTTTGGCTAAATTAGAAAGCTGGGTGAATGTACCCTGTCCAACCTGTGGAACACCAGCATTGCGGGAAACGGACACCATGGACACCTTTATTGATTCTTCGTGGTATTTCTTGCGCTATTCGGATGCGAAGAATGAAAAGCAAGTCTTTGATTCTTCGGAAGTGAATGATTGGATGCCAGTGGATCAATACGTTGGTGGAATTGAACACGCGATTTTGCATTTGTTGTATTCGCGGTTCTTTACTAAAGTTCTGCGCGACAGGGGCTTGTTAAACTTTGATGAACCCTTCCAACGCTTGTTGACTCAGGGCATGGTACAGGGGTTAACTTATATGAATCCCAACAAATCTGGAAAAGATAAGTGGGTTCCTTCTCATCTTGTCGATCCAAACGATCCTCGCGATCCGCAAACTGGTGAACCACTGCAGCGTCTTTACGCTACGATGTCAAAATCCAAGGGAAATGGTGTTGCACCGGAAGATGTGATTGACAAATACGGTATAGATACTGCCCGGATGTTCATCTTGTTTAAAGCACCACCAGAAAAAGATTTGGAGTGGGAAGAAACTGACGTTGAAGGTCAGTTCCGTTTCTTGAACCGGGTTTGGCGATTGGTTAGCGAGTATGTCAATCAACCAAGGGCGGTTGGAGATAATCAAACTCAACTGAGTAAACCAGAGAAAGATTTGCGACGGGCGATCCACACGGCTATCAAAGAAGTGACAGAAGATGTTGAAGGTGAGTATCAGTTCAACACTGCTATATCTGAATTGATGAAATTAAGCAATGCTTTGACTGAAGCAAGTTGCAAAAATTCACCAATTTATGCAGAGGGTATTCAAACTTTAATTGTGTTGTTAGCACCTTTTGCACCTCACATTTCTGAGGAATTGTGGCATCAATTGGGTAATATGGAATCAATCCACACGCAAGCTTGGCCCAAGTATGAAGAATCTGCTTTGGTTGCTGATGAAATCACGTTAGTGATTCAAGTTAATGGCAAAAAGCGTGCCGATCTTCTAGTTCCCGCCCAAGCTAATAAGGCGGAATTGGAAAAGTATGCCCGTGAATCAGAAATTGTTCAGCGTCACCTTGAGGGCAAAGAAATTAAAAAGGTGATTGTGGTACCAGGAAAGTTGGTAAACTTTGTGGTTGGTTGATAAGGTGGCTCATAAAATTTTGATTCAGACGGTAATTCCTCATCTTCTGTCTCTGTGCTCTCTGTACCTCTGCGGTTTAAAAGTAATTTATTTAACCGCCGAGACGCAGAGTAGGCAGAGGTAAGAAGTGAGAGTAATTGACTTGTGGGGCGTGCTGAAAAACCCGCCCTACAAGAAACAATCTTTTCCTACTGTAGATATTTTTTCAGTTCAGCAGCGGCTTGGAGAAAAAGAGAACGGGTTGCCCTCGGCTAAACCATTCAGCAGTCCGAAGTCATGAATCGTGCCATTGTAACGCACGCTTGTCACTTTTACCCCGGCTTCATCGAGCTTGCGTCCATACGCTTCGCCTTCATCTCAATTGCTCAACGGTAGCTTGTAGCGGAGAAGCATAAATTTCTTTGCGTTTTTCTGGATCGGCAATGTACATGTCGTACATCCACTTCATCGTAGATGTGGTCAGGAAACGTTTCTCGCCAAATTGTTGATAAGAATTCGTTTCAAAATTAGCGTCTACGATCGGCCACATCAGAATTTGTAACTTAAGGTAATGAAGCTGTTCTGGCGGTTGCTGCTTTGAGTTCTGCCTCAACAAGATTATCTAACTCTTCTTGCAGTTGCTATGAAAGCTTTAGTCCTTCATGGCGTGCAGTTCTCCACATATCCATGAGTTCGTCTTGTTGCTCAACACTGTAAGCTGTTCCTAGATTCCGTGAAAAAGTGAGTGCAAAGTTTATGAAATTAAGACATCTGGGTCAGAATGGTCCCCTTGTTTCAACAATTGGGTTGGGTTGTGTGGGAATGTCTAGTCATTATGGAGCTCGTAATGATGACGAGTCACTTGCCACACTTCATCGAGCGCTCGACCTTGGAGTCAACTTCATCGATACAGCTGATATTTACGGCAATGGTCACAATGAACAGTTGATTAGCAAAGCCATTCGCGATCGCCGTAATGACGCCTTCATTTCCACAAAATTCGGCTGTATTATGGGTAATGACAATAACCCAATCCAGGTGGGGATTAACGGCAAGCCAGAATATGTACGCTCAGCATGCGAAGCGAGTTTGCGGCGTTTAAGCATTGAAGTGATTGATTTATACTATTTGCACCGCGTAGATCCCCAAGTGCCGATTGAAGAAACAGTAGGGGCAATGGCTAACTTGGTGCAGCAGGGCAAGGTGCGCTTTCTCGGACTATCAGAGGCATCTCCAGCAACGCTGCGCCGTGCCCACACCGTTCATCCCATTAGCGCTCTAGAAAGCGAATACTCCTTGTGGACGAGGGATATAGAAGCTGAGATTCTGCCGACTTGTCGTGAGTTAGGCGTGGGATTTGTGGCTTTCTGCCCACTGGGCAGAGGTTTTCTCACAGGACAAATCAAGAGTCCCCAGGATTTTGCCGAAGATGATGTGCGGCGTCAGTTTCCCCGCTTCCAGGGGGATAATTTTCAACGCAACCTCGAATTGGTGGAACGCCTTCAGGAGATAGCGGCACAGAAAAACTGTCAGCCTTCGCAACTAGCTTTAGCATGGTTGCTAGCGCAGGGAGAAAATATTATACCGATCCCTGGCACGAAGCGCCGCATTTATCTGGAAGAAAACCTCAAGAGTGTCGAAATCGAGCTGACAGCAGACGAATTGGCACAAATCAATCAAGTGGCACCACAGGGGGTAGCAGAGGGATCGCGCTATCCTGAATCGGTGATGCGTTTGTCCAATCGCTGAGAGATAGCAAGTAACTCAGCTAGGTTCTGGTTGCTTGAGCGGCAAATGGTAGCCTGGTTGCATTACCTGGGGAGAAAGTAGCGAGCGTGACATGAGCCGCCATGCAACGACTGAAAATTACGTTGAACTCAGGTTTTATACGGGACGGGCGAAGACGCTCCGCAGTCGCACGCCACTTGCTTCAACGCTTGGAACCCCCGCAACGTACTGCTCTCCGCACAGTGCTGCTCTCCATCCCACATTCGGTGGGATAATTTATTTCTTGGAAATCCCCTACAAGTAGTCCATCAAAGTCACATCTGGCTGCTGCTGACGAAAGACAGCGAGTGCTTCGCGACCATTCTCAGCTTGGTCGATAATTGTGTTTAGGGATTTTTCAGAAATAAACTACTTGTAATATTTGTTACATTCTTTATTTTTCTTTTTTGCAATTAAATCCAGATACTGTAGGGAGGGAGTTGTTGCAATTTATGCTTATACTTAGATGAGAATTTGCTAAATTTATACACAAAAAAGCGCTTGGAGTTTTGCCCACCAAGCACCTCTTCATGTATAGTTTATACCAATCCACTTGTTTGATGCAACATTTGAAACTCACAACATATCCTATATTTAGGAGGGTTGCGATTATAACTTGTGGCAAACATGTGGTGAAGTGGTATCACTCCTTGCACTAATAAAGAATATCGCCTATAGAATGATACGGGGAATCTAGTGAGTGACACTTTGTCAACTGACCCCAACTTTAGAGTCATTAGTTTAGCCAACTATACGGATATAATTTTTAAAGCTTTGTGGCTTGGCAGATAGACATTAATATGCTTCTTGTATAATTTTAAATGCAAAATTACTTTTTTATTTTTAATTTTTGATTTTCATGAGAATTGGACCCTAACTTTTTATGCAACAAAGTAAAGTCAGAAAAGCTGTGATTCCAGCCGCAGGTTTTGGCACTCGCCTGTTTCCAGCCACTAAAGTTGTCAAAAAAGAACTTTTCCCGATTGTCGATCGCGATGGCAAGGTAAAACCAGCAATTCTAGCCATTGTTGAAGAAGCGATCGCAGGTGGAATTGAAGAAATTGGGATTGTGGTGCAATCGAGAGATCGCGACATTTTTACAGATTTTTTCCAAAATCCACCGCGACAAGAGCTATATAACAAACTTTCTCCTGAGAGTCAAGAGTATTGCGGATATCTTCAAGAATTAGGCAAGAAAATTACACTTTTGACTCAACAAGAGCAAGAAGGTTACGGTCATGCAGTATACTGTGCCAAAGAATGGGTAAAAGATGAAACATTCCTGCTGATGCTGGGAGACCACATTTACTCATCAAATATAGAAAAATCCTGTGTGCGTCAAGTTTTAGACGTTTACGAACAAGTTAATCAAAATGTTGTCGGGTTAATAGAAATGCCAGAGACAATAATCCATAAAGCAGGTTGTGTTACAGGAGTTTGGCACTCCTTCAATGAGATTTTGACACTCACCCAAGTTTACGAAAAGCCATCTGTAGAATACGCACGCCAAAACCTGTGCGTAGAAGGAATAGCAAGCGATCGCTTTCTTTGTATATTTGGGCTATATGTACTGACGGCGAAAATATTTGACTTTCTCGAAGAACACATCCAGAGAAATTTTCGAGAACGGGGTGAATTTCAATTGACATCTTGTCTCGAGCAATTGCGTCAGGACGAGGGAATGACAGGTTATGTTGTGAAAGGTAAAACTTTTGACATCGGTATGCCAGACGCCTATTGGCAAACCGTGATTGATTTTAGGGGTTAGTAGTTAGTGGTTAGTGGTTAGTGGTTAGTAGTTAATGGTTAGGAGGTAGGAGGTAGGGGGTGTGGAGTTAATGGTTTGCGGTTTACTCGCAAGTAAAGATTTAAGAAATATGAAGTGACAAGAGAAAATTTCCGAAAAAGTTCTGATGTAACCGTAAGTCTTTTTAGATTAGCTTCAGTAGGTGTAGGAAAGTTTACTGTATATGTCTCAAATATTATTGTATATAGGAATTACTATTGCCCTGATTGTCGGATTTCCTATACTACTGACTGGTCTGATTATCGGGGCTGTTTGTTTTGCTACCAGACAACTGCCAAAAGTAGCCAATACCTTTTTCCACTTGATTGCTCTTGGCAAAATTAAGGAAGCATACCAAAGTACTGCTTTGGAATTTCAAGATAACACCTCTCAAGCAGATTTGGTTGATTTTTTGCAAGCCAACTTTTTAATGAATTACAAGCGGGCTTTTTGGTTATCCCGTGCTTGTAATAAATACCAAAGTTGGATAGGAGGCAATGTAATAAATCAATCCGGTGCAAAAATACCAATAAAAGTCCATTTCATTCGAGAAAATGGATTTTGGAAGATTTACGCTATAGAAAAATTCCGAAATGGTATTATTAAATACAATAAAGAAACGTTGATACTGAGTGGCTTGATTGAAGATGGTACACGTATAAAGCCCGTCCTACCTACAGAAATGCAAGCAAAGCAACTTGCTTACGACACGTTAATGTCTTTCTATGACACTATAGAAACAAATAACTTTACACGATTTTACGATTCTATCTCATTCCTATGGCAACAACAAACTAGCATTGTCGAACTTGAATCAGCTTTTAAAGATTTTCTAGGAAAAAGGTTTAGCTTATCAGGTATTGTTGCAGGTCGGATTCATTTTGTACAACCTCCAGACATTAACGAAAATAATTGGCTGCAGTTGCGCGGACAAGTGCCTGACGTTATAGGCTATCCCTCAATGCTGGACTTTGACTTTCAATATGTACGGGAAGAAGCTATCTGGAAATTAGTCAAAATTAAAATTAATGTAGAAAAGTTTAAAACGGAAGTAGTACACAATGGAAAAAAACAAAAATATCCCCTGCAAATAATTGATATCACTAATGAGTTAAAAACAGATTTTTGGGCAGATAGAAATTAATAAGGGTTAGTGGTTAGTTGTTAGTGGTTAGTTGTAGGGGCGCAAGGACGCCGCGCCCTTACAGTGTTGAGTCGCTTACGTCCAAATCTGGAATATAAAATGCTCAAGCTGTAGAGTAAACAATAAGTACTGGTCACTGTTTACTGTTAAAGTTTATCAGAGGTGAGCTAACACAATGGCAAACGACGAACATTGGGCTTTGCTAAAGCGAGGCGTAAAAACGGTTTGGAATAAGTGGCGAAGGGAAAATCCTGAAATTCAACCAGACTTAGCTAATGTCGCTCTGCCTAACATTAATCTCTGTGGGGCTGATTTTAAAGGAGCGAATCTTCGTGGCGCTAACCTCAGTGGTGCTGACTTATCTCAGGCAGATCTTAGGGAAGTAGATTTGAGTGGGGCTTACCTTGATGGAGCTAATCTTAGTGGAGCAAATTTGAAAGGAGCTAAGATTAACCGGGAAACAGCGATCGCTCAAAAGTGGTATTTAGTTTGGGAAATTCTTAACAAAGGAACAGGTAACCGCAATCTTAGCGAAGTCAATCTGAGCGGCGCTTTCCTTGGAGGTGCTAATCTTTGTGGCGCTCATTTAAGCGGTGCTAACTTATGTGGTGCTGACGTGAGGGGGTCTAAAATCAGGAGAGCGAATTTTGATGGGGCTAATCTCTCTAGAGCAAATTTCAGTGGCGCTGATTTGTATAAAGCGAGTTTTTGTAAAGCTAACTTCGAGAGTGCTGAATTGATTGAAGCTAACCTAGGTGGAGCTAATCTCAGTCAGGCTAACTTGAAGACAGCGCAACTGATTAGAGTTCAAGCACTCAACACAAACTTTTCTGAGGCAATATTTACAGACGCTTGTTTGGAAAACTGGAATATTAACACGTCCACCAACCTTGATAATATAATCTGCGATTATGTTTATCTACAAGACGGAAATCAAGAACGTTGTCCTCTGTATGGAAATTTTTTGCCTGGAGATTTTACCAACTTTCTTCGCAGAAATTTGGAAACGATTAATTTAGTTTTTTATCAAAGTATTGATTGGAAAGCTTTTTCTGATGCTTTTAAGAACGCGCAATTTGAAAATCAAGACGCAAAATTAGATATTTTAAATATTGAAAAGAAAGAAAATGGCATTCTTACAGTACAGGTAAAAGTTTCTTCTAATGGAGACAAGTTTAAAGTTCATAATGATTTGATGCAAGGTTATGAAACGGCTTTAAAAGCATTGGAAACAACATATCATCATCAAGTTGAAAATCAACAACAAGAAATTAATAGATTGTTTCATTTAATTTAGATATAACAATCCTACCGCCATTCCTATACCCGTGAAGAGTCAGATTGTAGCAATGCAAGAATTTCTGTTTCTTTCGGTAGAGACTATTAATGGACATCGCTCCAAGCGATCGTGTCTTTCACTTATATTAAGTCCGCTTAATTACTTATCAAGAAATTCTACGTCTTGACTCTGCGTCTTTGCGTAAAATTTAATGATAATTATTCAAGCGGACATGATATTAAACTGTAATTCCGCGCTTGCTAGCTAGAAAAGCTGCACTGGCTGTCAAAATTGCTAACACACTTGCAGCTTCGGGTATTTCTACAGGTGACACCACATTAGATCCAACAGATATGGATGGGATAACGCTGGCATTAACTTGTGCCAAACCACCCACAACACCTATCAAATTTGGATTGCCTAGTATGCTTGCAAACTCCGAGGAAAATAGTAATTCAACTGACGTGAGAGTTAAGTCTTTGTTATCAAGTGCCACAGTTTCTGGAGCACTTAAATCAAACAAAATTGTATTGAGAGAAACTGTATCTTTGAGAAACAACCCACTGGCATTGTTGGTAGCACGTTTCGGATCGAAACCAATTGAAAAGTTTCCAATAGTGATTTGATTGTTAAAGGTGACAGTACCAGTATGTTCGATTGTCCCTGATAAGGGTGTCAAACCGTTTGTATCACTGAAAGTAAAGTTGGTGGTTGGAGCAATGTTAAACGCAACCAAAAAATTGTCGTTAATTGGTTTAGTTGTGTTGTTTGTTCCTGTTAAATCTAGCCCAATACTGCTGAGAAAACTGAGATCGTGATAGACACTGGTAATTCCAGATTTCACCTGAAAAATGCTAGCTTTTGCCTGCATAGGTGCAACTGATACAACAATTGCTGCTGCACACCCAAAAGCCGCAAGCTGAGAAAATCGCATGGGGACTCCCTATGGTTTTTATTTTTTAGTATTAAATAGAACTAAATGTTTTTACTTAGTTCTTCCTTAAATTTAGATTTAGCATGAAATCCTAGCAATTACTCACATAAACTTTTATTTCCTCTAATATCTCCTACATTTGTCACTTTTGCTTCTTATCACACTTGAGTAAGCTTACTATTCTTGCTTTTTATTTGTAATTCAAAAAAACTTGCGACTAAAAGACGTTACAAATATGACTTAAAAATATGGCTATACTGTTATATATAGTGAGAGTCTGCCTCGCCATACAGGAGACGGCAGCCCACCGTATGGCATTCTATGGCTCCGCCTGGGAACGAGATGGTATAATATGGCTTACTACTACGCTCATAGGTAATCTTCTGGCACGAAGAGAGTAGTTATTTCCTCTTGAGGAGTCAATTTTTTTAGAAAATACATCTAACTGAAGATAGACTTTCTTATTTCTTGTAGATGTATCAATAATTGTAACAAAAGTGGCTTTTTTGATTTAGACAAGGTTACTTCATAAATGAGCGATAAGCTGGGTACAACTTGCGTGCTCGAGCGATCGCAATCAACTCTATATGCTATTCAATTTATCCAAGACATTATTGCATTTACGAAGCAACCCAAAAACTACGAAATTTTCTAAAAAGTTATTGTTTTTGTACGAATGATAAAAATACTTAGTCAATTCAAAAAATTGTTAATTTTTTTATAAAATTTGAAAGAATTGTTGGTAAATTAAATGAATAAACTTAACTAAAGTTTAGATAAGGTAGATGTATTAATGAAGTTAGAGTTTATATGGTTGATATTATAAATCATTCTTTATTGATAAATCAGTTTATTCCTCACGGACATTGTTATCTTTGGAAACCGGAATTGGTGGGATTGCATATTTTGAGCGATGCCCTAACGGCTATTGCTTATTTTTCGATTCCAGCCATGCTTGTTTATTTTGTCAAAAAACGTCATGATGTTCCCTTTCATTGGATATTTCTGCTGTTTGGAGCATTTATTGTTGCTTGCGGTGTAACTCATGTCATGGATATTTGGACGCTTTGGTTTCCAACGTATTGGATATCCGGTTTAGTCAAAGCCATCGCAGCTTTCATATCTTGTTGGACAGCTTTATCTTTATTGCCATTAATTCCATTAGCATTAGCCCTTCCAAGTCCCGCACAATTAGAAGCAGCGAATAGCCAACTGTTGAATGAAATAACAGAACGTCAGCGAGTTGAATTGAAACTGCGAGCGCTTCTTGATGAGCTTGAAATCAGAGTAGCAGAACGGACTCACGAGTTAACCAAATCTTTGAAAGAGTTATCAAACATTAAATTTGCTCTAGATGAATCTGCGATTGTGGCTATTACCGATCGCCATGGGACTATAACATATGTCAACGAGAAATTCTGCTCTATTTCAAAATATTCTATTGAAGAGCTTTTGGGAAAAGACCACCGCATTATCAATTCTGGTTACCATTCAAAAGAATTTTTCAAGCAAATGTGGGCAACCATTTCTAGGGGGAAAGTTTGGAAAGGTGAAATTAAGAATAAAGCGAAAGACGGAACTAATTATTGGGTAGATACAACCATTGTGCCCCTTTTAAATGTGGATGGAAAATCATATCAATACATAGCTATTCGCCATGATATAACTGCTCGTAAAAGTGTGGAGTCAGAACTGCAATCTGCTAACAAACAACTTAGTAACTGGGTCAAAGAATTAGAAACTCGCAATCAAGAGACTGCTCAAATGAGCAAATTAAGCGATATGTTACAAGCTTGTTTGAGCATTGAAGAAGCACATGAAGTGATAGCAAAACTCGTTCAACCTTTATTTCCAGATGTATCGGGAGGAGTGTTTATTATCAATTCCTCAAAACGGTTGGTTGAGGCGGTTGCAACTTGGGGCGATACAATATCTAGCATGAGTCAGTTATTTACACCAAATGAATGTTGGGCATTGCGAAGGGGACAAGTTCATTGGGTTGATAATGGCAATTGTAACGTTCCGTGCAAGCACCTACACCATAACTCGTGCATTACAGAGTCCCTTTGTGTACCCATGATGGCGCAGGGAGAAGCAATGGGCGTACTGCATTTAAACTCCCAAATTCAGGGAAAACTGAACACCGCCAAACAAAATTTGGCAATCACCGTTGCAGAACACATCGCTTTAGCACTAGCGAACATGAAATTGCACGAAGCCATTCAATATCAAAGCGTTCGCGATCCCCTTACTGGATTGTTCAATCGCCGTTACTTAGAAGAATCCTTAGAAAGAGAATTTGCAAGAGCAGAACATCAAAAGCAAGCTTTATCTATTATCATGCTTGATGTTGACCACTTTAAACAATTTAATGACACATTTGGTCATAATGCAGGAGATATGGTACTGCGGGAATTAGGTACGTTCTTGCACAAACAAATTCGCAGCAGTGATATAGCTTGTCGTTATGGAGGAGAAGAAATAATACTCATATTGCCAGAAGCACCTACTGAAGTTGCTAAATCCCGTGCGGAACTTATACGCGAAGGTGTCAAGCATTTGTTGGTAGAAAATCACTCTCAAGCGTTTGGATCTCTTACTGTATCCTTGGGAATAGCAACGTTTCCACAACACGGTAAAACACCAGAAATGGTTATCGCAGCAGCTGATGCAGCACTGTATCGCGCAAAGAAAGAAGGTCGCGATCGCGTAGTCCTAGCGTAGTCCTAGCATCTTGAGCAACCACTAACCACTGTACGAGCGCAAGGCCGCCGCGCTCCTACCAACCACTAACCAAAAGTCAATCTCTAGCTTCAATTGTTTCTGCTATTGCTAGACTAACTGTAGAAACCAACATGATAAAAATAATTGTTGCTAAATCTACTATTACAAAGAACTGAAGCGCGGTATCAAATGAGATGTAATGCATAATTGATAACCTTTTATGTAAAAGTCAAGTTTAATATGTCAGGGAGTGAGGAAAAGGTGCACCTTTACGAGCGAAAACTGCACCTTGCACTAGAAATGAAAGTCTCTTGCTTTCACCGAACACATCTATAAAGATAGATGGAAAAAATAAAGAACTTGTGGAGAGCTTATAAGGTTTGCAACGCATTTAGACGGGCATATAAGCCGTTTTTGTGTTCCATCAACTCATCATGTCTGCCAATTTCAACAATCCGCCCTCCATCCATGACAACAATTCGGTCAGCATTGCGGATTGTGGACAGGCGATGGGCAACGACAAAAGTTGTACGATTTTTCATCAGGTGTTCGAGTGCTTCTTGAATTAAGGCTTCTGATGCAGTGTCTACAGAAGCTGTTGCTTCATCTAAAATCAAGACTTTCGGATTGCGAACCAAGGCACGTGCGATCGCAAGGCGTTGGCGCTGTCCCCCTGATAGTTTTGTCCCGTTTTCACCAATAAGAGTATCCAGCCCTTGTGGTAATTTGGCAATAAATTCATAAGCGTTGGCATCAACAATTGCTTGGCGCAACTGCTCTTCGCTCACTCCAACCGAACCATAAAGAATATTTTCCCGTACAGTACCTTCAAAAAGAATAGTTTCTTGAGGAACTACTGAGACAAATTGCCGATAGGTTCTTAAGTCTAAAGAATCCATGTCTTCTCCGTCCAAGAAAATCTTGCCTTTTGTAGGTCGAAGAAAACCAATGACAAGATTGAGCAGGGTAGACTTTCCTCCGCCTGACGGTCCAACAATGGCAATTGTTTCTCCAGCATTGACTTTAAAACAAATATTATCAATTGCAGCGCGATCGCGATAGGAAAAACTCACATTATCAAAAGCAAAATCTCCCCTCACTTGTTGCACTATGGATTTTCCTTGATTTTTTTCTAAATCCGGACACTCTAAAATCTCACCCACCGAGCGCAAAGACTCAAAACCAGTGCCGATTTGTGGCAAAACAGCAAGTATCTGTAGGATGGAATTGGCCAGCGTGTCAAAATAACCAGTTAACAATATAACATCACCTGTAGTCACACCCATCTTTCCGGTATAAGCCATATAGGCAGCAGTTATCAGACACAAGGTATTGAATAGGCGAATAGTCACCCAACTACACGCACCAGTAAAGGCATTGATGCCATCTAACCGCATCGCCGCTTTTTTCACAGAATTCAAACGCTGTTGCGTCCGAAGGATTTCTGTTTCTTCAACTCCATGCGCCCGCGTCACCGGTACAAGCTTAATCATCTCGATTAAATGAGAAGACATCACCTCCTTTTGCTGGCGGAAATCATGATTGCAATTCCGAATTGGTTTTTTCAACACTTCTGCTAAAACCACAGATGTTGGAACTGTCGCCACAAAAAAGAGTAAAAACCAAGGAGCGCGAGTCGCAGTCACTGAAACAGCAACAAGAATAGTTAATATTGCTGAGGGTACAAATTGAAAAATATGATTGGCAAGAATTTGAATTTCTTCCACATCCCTCAAAAGTTTCGCTTGCAATGCTCCTGTCGTGCGTTGCTTGTAAAAGCCAATAGAGAGTTGTTGCAACTGACGTGTCAAAGCGTCCCGCAACCGCGTTTCCATGTTACGGGTCACTGCACTTAAGGTCATGATGTACAGATATTGCATGGGAATATTCTGTACGAGAGAGATAGCTAAAATAGCCCCATTTAACCACAGTTGTCCGAGGGTATGTTCTTGGGGACGAGAAATAATATCAATAATGTTAGCGATAACAACTGGTCGAATCCACTCTGGGCTGTATTTTATGATGTAGTACACCATTGCCAACACTAGCTTGCGCCAGTCGTGGCGATATAGGAGAAGGAGTGTTTTGAAAGGAGCATCACTGCGGTAGAAAGAGAGAGGCAACCTTTGAAGAGGTTGCAGGTTATATTTTCGTTTTTTCATAAAGGTATAAATTTAGCTACCTAGTGATAGCAAATCGAGAGCAATTTAGCTACTGTTTGGGAAAATTTTCAGTATTGCTCTAAGTATGATTTCTCTAGCAATCTAGTTTCAAATCCTTTTATAACAATATTTTCAAGGATAGAAGAGTTAAGATTCCGCTCTCCCAAACCTTGCTATATTGAGTAATAAATTCTACTAAAATTTCCGCAAAGACATCTTTTTAGAAAGTATTATATTATTTTATATATAGTATATATACGTAATAGCTCCGACAACTTAGTTAAGAAACCGCAGATGAACGCGGATGTACGCAGATGAACTTTTTTAAGTGCTGACCGAAGGACGTAGTATTATGTCCGGCAGCAGAACCATCATAAAAGTTTCTTAAATTCTTAGCTCCTTTGCGTCTCTGCGTGAGTTTTATTCAACGCTCAAACAAATCCACATCCATTTGCAGCATCAAATGCGGTATATCAATAAAAACCCAGTTCTCAATCAGTAACGATTTTTCCCGCCGCCACCAATCCATCACGCGCATGGTGACAGGACGGTTTGTCGCCGACACTCCTAAATACTCCCCTCTATGCGTAGCATAAACACTCGGCCATCCTGTCGAAGCTACAAATTTTCCATCGGCAATGCGAGCACGATGATTGCCACCCTGCCGATCTGGAAAAGCATGAAGGAATGGACGTTGATGGTTGCCCTCAAAGCCCTCAATCCCCCGTGCAGTACCGATACCACTAGGCCCGTACCACATCATATGCGGGTGCCAATAAAGTTCCATGCCCATACTCCTGATATCTGCACCGTCGAACCGACTCAAGCCTCCAAAAATCATCGCTTCTACTAGTTCGAGGCTGGCTTCTGTTTCGTGTAAAGGAGAGACAGTACGAAGCAAACCATCGTGGAACTGCGGTCCAGGTGACAGTCCTTCAATGCCACGACTGGGCGGCAGCACAAAGCAATTCGCTTGACGCATTAAATCGATGAAGTCGAGCAACACGTAGCATTCTACGATGCGGGAACCTTCCATACGGTAGAACTCGCCAAAACGCAATGTTGCAGCTTGTAATGTGGGGGAAATGCCGAACAGAGAGCGTTGGAACGTACCAACATAATGCCCTGTAACTGCAACCCAAACTGTCTCACAGTCTTCAATACGCGAGGTATTACCAATAAAGATGTCGCTACGTCTGTCAAGATCTGGCATTGCCGAGAGCAATGGTTGCCAAAGCTTCGGAAGGATATCGCTGCCAAGTACTTCATTCACGGGATGTGCTACGTGCCATTTACAGTCATGCGAGAAGAAAGTTGAGAGAGTAGCGAATAAATTGGAGACTGCTGAGGCACCATGTTGCCTTCCAGGAAGTTCCAAAAGTACTTGCCATACCACTTTCTTTGCCTCATCCACGCACACAGATTTGGAATCATCGAGCTTCATAAAAATCACCTCATGGTAAAAACAGACGCACACACACGCCTGCTTCCAGCTGATTATGCGTCTTGGATTCCTTGGTTTCATCCTTCGCAAGGATTCCTCTGTTAGGATTGCTAAAATGCGATCGCGGATACCGAAGAAAGGTAGACCACAGAAGGAAATATTATCAGTTTTAATACAAAAGCAAAGCAAGCTAATCAAGCAGATGTTGTTGTGCCCAAAGCACTGCTTGAACTCGATCGCGAACTCCTAACTGGTTAAAAATTTGAGAGACATAATTTCTAACAGTTCCTTCTGTTAAATAAAGTTCTCGAGCAATCTCTCGATTGTTTTTTCCCTGTCCCATTAATTTTAAGACTTCCTGTTCGCGTTGACTGAGCAAGTGGCAATATTTACTTTTTGAGTGCGAGAGGCTAGGTTTTAACTGCTGAACAATTTTGGGAGCAATAGTTGGTCCAAGGTGACAGTACCCCAAATAAACTGAACGAATTGCGAGCGCAATCTGTTCTATGGGTGTATGTTTCAATAAGTAACCTAACGCCCCTGCTTGTAAGGACTGCGAAACGTACTCATCATCATCAAACGTCGTTAGGACTAAAATCCTTATCCAAGGATACCGCAGAATAATTTCGCGAGTTGCTGTAACCCCATCACAAATTGGCATTCTTACATCCATCAAAGTTACATCAGGACGCAGGTGTTGAGTCAGGGCAATCGCCTCTTGTCCGTGACTTGCTTGTCCAACTACATGAAAATCTGCTTCAGCAGATAACAATGTGGCTAAGTCTTGCCGATATATATCTTGGTCATCTACAACTAATAGGCGAATCATAACAGGATATGTATTATACAGTGACTAGCCCTAGCATAAACAATCTTAGTCGTAGGGGCGCTCTTGCCTTGCGCCCCTACAAACGGTGTGGTTCATTTAGGTGAAAACTGCTTTAATTTGGAATTCTTATGTGAATTTGCGTACCTAAGTTTGGCGCACTATGAATAGTTAACTTCCCGCCTAGCAGTTGGACTCGTTCTTCAATTCCTCGCAATCCAAAACCAAAATGAGTTTGTTCGGGATTGAACCCTTGACCATCATCTTCTAATTTCAAAAGAATGCCTTCTGGTTGAGACAAACCCCAGAAACAAACTTGAGAGGCACGACCATGTTTTTGAGTATTAATGAGTGCTTCTTTGACGATGTAATAAATATGGTAGCTAATTTGCAATGGTAATTTTGGTAAGTTAATCTCCCATTGAACGCTCAAAGCCCGATCGTACCGAAGTTGTTCGACTAAGGTTGTTAGAGCTTGATTGAGGTCAAAGTCAGATTGTCGCATCGTTTTGAGTGATTGATTGACTTCTTCAATGCATTGATTGGCAAGAAATTTAGCCATATCTATGGTTTGGCTAACTTGAACTATATCATTTTGCCGCAGTTGCTGTTGCGCTACAGCTAAGCGACTGTTGAGGTTTGTTAGACTATGCCCCAGAGAGTCATGAATGTCACGCGCAATTTCAGTACGTTCGAGTGTCCGAGAGAGCGTTTCTACTTGCTCGGCTAAGTTTTCTGCACGTTTTCGGCTTTTTTGTTCTGCAATGACTATGAAGCTAAAAGCAATAATAAAGGTCGTGACAACGAGATTATCTGATAAATACCGCAAGATGATATGTTGGAGTTGTTGGCGCTCGCTTAAATTAGCACACAAGCCCAAACTCAACCGAGCAGCTTCAGGTAGCGACCAAACAAATACGAATACTCCTACAATTATGGTTAAGGCAACAGTCATTATCAGAAATTTACGATTGAGCAAAAAGCAGCTTTTAGCAATGTAAAAATATAAAAATAACTCAATTCCAATTCCTATAAATCTTATAAATAATGCTAATATAATCCCTGAAATTACATAGATTTGCCTTTGCCAAAGCGGACGGTTAATTGGAAAGATTAAACTTAACAATGTATATGCTACAAGACACAAAATCACCTGTAGAGACGTAGTCGCTGAGATTTGAAACGTTCCATCTAGTATAAATCCTAAACTCACTCCCAAAATCATTATCCACTCGATGTAACGCAAAATTAAGCGGAAGGATGGAGTAGTAGTTATACCCAGCTTCATAGTAAGAGTAACAAAGATTGAAGGATACTAAAACCACAGTAAGCGATTTTGCTTAAGTTCTTATATGACATTTGTCATGTGAATTCATGACAGCACTCATGGTATCTAAAAACTTCATCTTGCTACGGTGTTGACTAAGTACACTGACTTTGTAAAGATATGAAAAAACTTTACGCTCTTGAAAAGAATATTCAACACCATCCACTGACGTGGTTTTATATAATTTCCATTTTGATTGTGGTAGCTACTCTTTTAATTTCTATACTGATAGGGGCTGACGCTGGACTCATGAAGGCTTTTGAGAAAGCTGGATTGCAATTCAATACCGATCTTGTCACTGCTGTTCGGGTTATATTAGCAGCACCCGAAGCCTCTTTTGGAGTTGTGCTTTCTCTTGTATCAGTTGCATCAGTTGATATTACTGTTTTGGTTGTTGTCAAAATAGCCTACGGACAAAAAGGTTTGGCAGACCTCAAAAATCGCTTTCGTTTTGGGAAAAAGGGAATGAAATGGCAACATACTATCTCAGTTTGGGGAACCTGTCTGTTCACTTTTAGTGCTATGAATTTAGCAACTGGTGCATTGAATCAGATTGTTCTTGCTCCTGGTGACTTTACGTGGAATGTTAACTTATTTTCCAGTGACTTTTTGGTTGGCTTTTTGATTGCTATGTTTCTAGATGCTGGTGCAGTCTTTGAAGAAAATGGTTGGCGAGGATTCACCCTACCTTTACTGCAAAGCCGCTTCAATCCCCTAAAAGCTTCCATTGTACTGGGACTCATGTGGTTTGGATGGCATATTCCTGTAAAATTTGACATCTTCTTCTATGGATTTGAAAATGCCCTAAAACTTTTTTTCATTCTAATGATTAAGTTTGTCTTACTTTCCATCATCATGACGTTTTTCTTTAATCAAGTTGGAGGCATGACAATTATTGCGATCGCCATGCACGGTATCTCAAATGATTCTGTTAGATTGGCTGGTGAAATCTTATCAGATAGCTATACAGTTTATCTATTAACAGAAATTCATTTGGTCATTCCTATGTTAATAGTGGCAATAGGCTTGGTTTTGAAAACAAAGGGACGGCTTGGTTTAACACCTGACCAGTAACCAGTAAGCAGTTACTGGTCACCGATTACTGATTTTTGTTAACACGCCATAGAAGAATGTTTAATTCCTCGCAGTAACATCCCGAACCGAGAGTTTCGATTTCGCGATCGCATATCCAATTGTAAATTTTTCGCGCTCTTGCTAGTGCTACATTCGTGGATGGGTATATGCGAGGGCTGGGACAAAATACCTCTCCGTTAATGTGTATTGCTGCTATTTGCCAGTAGTCGCTTTTCTCGCCTTCAGGAATAATTTCTACAAATCCGTCTTTGAATGGTTCAATAATTCCCATGCTATCGTGCATATCACTTTTTCTTGAAGAGCAGGTTGTTTTTTTGAAGCTTCTACCTCTACTTTACACACTGCTTTTCACGAATTCAGTATCTGAAGATAGCCAATCAAAAAACTGGCAGGATGCCTATATAGTCCACTCTTTTCTCTGTGCTCTCAGCGCCTGGAGCGGTTTCAAAGTAATTTATTTAACCACTCCAGGCGCAGAGTACGCAGACCCTCGCCATAGTGGAGGCGGAGCCTCCTGTATGGCATTCCCAGGCAGAGCCTGGGAACGAGGTGACAGCCCACTCTACTGGTCACTGGTCACTGTTAATTTCCAATAGGTGGTGCCAACGCTTGGCGGGGTATACCACCTCCACCAATGTTGTTTGATGCGTTGTTGTCCACAACTTTTAAAGCACCAATAATTTTTGTCATGTCAGCTTGGAGGTCTTTATCATCGTTGAAGTGACGTCCCGTGACTTTTTCATATTCTTCTTCGGCTTCTCTGTCCAAGCAGATGTAGTTAAAATCCCAGCCTGAATCGTCAACGATGTAAGTTCCATAGTCTTGCATTGCCTGGAAAATCTTTTTGCCTGCTTTGGTGGTCAGTCCCAAGCTTTCTGCTGAGACATGAGGTGGAACAGCTAACAAAGAACCCATCACTAGCGCTGGGTTAGAGCCTTTGTACTGATTGGATGCATAGGCATCAGCAACACGAGCTGGCCAGCGGTAACCTGGGGTAGGTGATGAGGCATTGTAGTGCAACCACTTGCCCCAAATCACTAGCTTGAGTGCGTGACGAATAGGATTTTCGCCTAGTAACTCGCCTTTACGAATACTACCACCAACGCTGGACATTGCCGAGCCACCATGTCCACCACCAAGGCCATCGCCATAGATATCTTGCTCTCCAAACCAGTAGCCGTAAAGAGGACCACCCTTTTCACATCGCGTGGTCACGTTAAACGACACTAAAGTTCTGCCATCTGGTTTCAAAAATGCTGAGGAGTGGTTTGGAGTGAAACCCGGTCTTGCATCTGGAATGATTAAATCGTGAGGAACCCTCAATTGCTCTCCAGCTTTGGGATGCCACTGCGCCTGTTCCTGGGGTACAGTGCCAGTGCAGCGATTTTTGTCCCAACCACCTACCATATAGACATTTTGCAATTGGTCAGTCTCTTTGGTCACAACAAACCAGTCAGTGTCAACTCCAGCCCCCTTTGAACCAATATTGGCATCAACATAATTCGCATTCGAGCCAATTGGTACATTCCAAATACTGTCACATGCGAAGGGCCAGGAGTGCTTGTCTCGTGGTTGACCGGGACCGCAGTTAGTGTTTGGGGTCGCTGGGGTTGCTTGGGCGGTGAAATTCTTGTTACCTTCTCTCACGCTCAAGCTTGATGAATTTTGAGTATTAAAGCTAATTGCGGTGTTGCTATTCAGTGCATAGCTAATGGCGGTAACGGTAATAGGGTCGAAAATAATCATTTGCCTCTTTTACTGAACTCATGGTTTGTTGAAACTCACACTTGGTGAATTCTCATAATCCAAATGTGGTAGAGGCTACACCCTGAACAATGAATTTGACAGGATATAGGCGCTGTACAAATCAGCCTAAGTCAGACAAACAATACTAATTGTTTGCTACAGAGAACACAGCACCACTCGCCTAACTGGTATAGATTAAAGGTGAACGACTGCGATCGCAACCGTAATTACCGATGTAAATAAAAATTTGAAGTTTAAATTTGAAATTATCAACTTCTCAAATCCTTTTCTAATAAGCTTTTCAGCACATAAACATCTTTTAAACTTTTTTTAAAGAAAAACCAAAAAATAATCTAGATGTTTTAAATTAGAACATCGGTAGCGTGCTACTCCAGCAGTGTCGAATAGCCTCAAATTCGTCTAAGATAGAAAAAATACCTTTGACATAATCTTCCGTAGTCCACTGAGTCGCTCGTATCAATCCGCGTTGTATGAGGGTTTGACGCAGGTTGTTGTCATCCCAAATAGATTTGATAGCTAAAGCAATTTGTTCTGTGTTAGTTGGTGCGACTAACAAAGCCGTATCTCCTAGCTGTTCTTCTGCCCCAGATACATTTGAGGCTACTACCGGGCACGAGAGCGCAAAAGCTTCTATTGGAGGTAAGTTATCAGGACCGAAAAATGTCATGAACGTCAGTGCAAATGCTTTGCGGTAGAGAGCAACTAAGTGTTCTTGCGGAACGAAGCCTAGAAAATGTACTTGTTGAGACAGGTCTAGTTCAATCACTTTCTGCTTAATATATGGCTGGTTTCCTTTATCGGAACCAACAAAGACTACTGGGAAATTTAAGTTATATTTATCACGCAGCAATTTGACTGCTAACAGCAAGTTAACATGGTTTTTATGCGGCCAAAATTGAGCTGGGTAAAACAAATAATTATCGGGAATGTTATACTTTTTTAAAATTTCTTCATCATTGCTTGGGAGAGAATTTAATGTAAAGAGGGGTGTAGGAAGAGGCAAAACTTTAATTCTTGCTGCTGGTACTTGGTAAAATTTTTCGATTTCTGCTTTACCTGTCTGCGTTCCTGTAAGAATGTAGGAAGCTCGTTTTAACATTGTCGTATATTTCTTTTCCCGTTCTTCCCACTCTCCTGCTAGACTAACTTCTGGAAAATAGGGTTGTATTTGATGTTGTAAATCCCAAACTATAGTAATATAGGGTAATTCCATCGTCGGGCATGAAGGTGACAGAGATAAGGTTATATCAATGCCATTTTTTGTTAAAGAATCTAAGATAAACTTTTCACCGACTTCAAGATAAAATTGGTTTTGCGTCCGATCTAATCTTGCGATCGCAGATGAGACTTCGGACATTTTAGAAAGTAACCGCTCTTTTAAAGTGCGCTTTTTAAAAGCACTAGGTAGAGAAATCACTTGAATATAGGGGGATGATATGTGTTTGGGAATTGTCTGAGTAAAGGTATATAATGTAAATTGGTGATAACTGCTAGGTGATAGCTTTAATAAAGCTTCAAGGACTTGGCTTTCAAATGTGTAACCCCCACCTAGTTCTGGAATTTGAGTCCCAACAAATATACCAACTTTCATCTAAATTCTCACTACAAAGTAAACTCCCCAAGTATCAAATCCTGGTTCTCGATCGCTCATCCACTCCCGATATTCGAGTAACTCCATCTGAAATTGCTGCAGTAGCAACTCTATTTCTGGCTTAAACAAATAACGCATACAGTGAGTTTCCTGTAGTTCTTCAAGCACACCGCTGTTTTTATCCTTGATGAAAATTTGATAGTTAACATCCACCAAATTCTCATTAGCATACATTACAGGTTCAGCAATTCTGGTAATTGTGACTTCTTCATCCTCTAGTCGTTTAATCCGAGTAGTGGGACGATCGCTTAACACAGCAGGGCCGTACCAAGCATCAAAAATAAACACTCCTCCAGGCTTGAGATGAGATTTGACTGTAGCAAAAGTTGCTTGGAGTGCTTTATTGGTTGTTTGATAGCTTACCACATGAAACAGCGAAACGATCGCATCAAACTGCTGCTTCGTGCGAAACAAACGTATATCTCCTTGGGAAAATTTTAATCTTGAAGCTATGTCTAAAGGTAGTTGTGCAAGACGAGATTGCGATATCTCTAGCATTTGTGTACTGATATCCACGCCATGAACCTGATACCCCTCTTTTGCTAGGAGGACAGCATGGAGCCCCGTACCACAACCTAACTCCAAAATAGAGATCGCATCAGATGCATGAATTTGCAGTAACTGACGAATAAATTGGGCTTCTCCAACGTAGTCTTTATCACGGTAGAGTAAATCGTAGTAACGAGCGTAGTTACCAAATACATTCATGTCAAAATCTCCTTAAGGGATTTTGCTACCTGAGAAATCTGTTCATCTGTTAGTGCCATTCCACTAGGAATATACATCCCACGACGGGCTATCTTTTCTGAAACAGGGCAAGACACGCCATCAAATAATCCCATGTTTCGGAACACGGGCTGCTCGTGCATGGGCCAGAAAAAAGGACGAGTCCCAATTTTTAACTGAGCTAAGCGTCGCATTGCTTCCTCAGCATCAAAAGGTACTTCATTTTTTAAAACAACACCATATACCCAATAGATGTTGTCTGCATAGCCTGTTTGTGGTAAGGGAAGTTGTAAACCAGGTACATCTGATAAGAGTTCCGTGTAGCGTTGTCCGATGTACCTTTTACGAACAACAAATTCGTCCAATCGCTCTAATTGAGCAACTCCAAGCGCTGCTTGTAAATTTGTCATCCGCATATTCCAACCTAATTCTTCATGGACAAAACGTTTTTGGGGTTGGAAACACAAATTGCGTAAAGAACGACAGCGCTGTGCTAGGCGATCGTCATCGGTCAGTAGCATTCCTCCCTCACCAGTTGTGATATGCTTGTTCGGGTAGAAACTGAATGTACTGATAGCACCGAAACTGCCGCAGGGTTGTCCTTTATAGGTTTGACCGTGCATTTCTGCTGCATCTTCAATGACTTGCAGCCCGTATTTGTCAGCTAATGCTAACAATGGTTCCATATCTACAGGAAGCCCGTAGATGTGAACCACCATTAAAGCTTTTGTTTTTGCGGTAATTTTGTCCTCAATCTGGCTGACATCCATATTCCAGGTATCGGGGTCACAGTCTACCACAACAGGGACAGCACCACTGCGGGCGATCGCAGCTGCACAAGAAATAATTGTAAACGTAGGTAAAATGACCTCATCGCCCGGTTGAATTTCCAGTGCTGCAACTGCGGCGTCAAGAGCAACAGAACCATTGCTGACAGCTATACCATACTTGCGCCCCATACGAGCGGCAAATTGTTCTTCAAATTTTTTGACAAATGGTCCCTCAGAAGAAATCCACCCGGTTTCAATGCATTCCAATAAGTACTTCTTTTCGTTACCATCTAGTAGTGGTTGGTTAACTGGAATTGGCTCTATGTTTGTCATTGGTCATTTGTCAAAAGTCATTTGTCAAAAGTCATTTGTCAAAAGTCATTTGTCATTGGTTTGCTAGCTGAACTATTTTAGTCTCTGTAGAAGCGATCCCGCTAAATCTGGTTTTGTCTTGCTCGCCGACATAGGGACCTTGTTTGACTTCTATCATTTCAATTTCTTCTAACACCTCAAAACCATGACCACCAGCCACTAAAAGAATAACATCTCCAGATTCTAAGATGCGGCTTTCTAGATATTGCTGCTGTGTATTGTAAAAGTCTACACGCAGCTTACCTTTTTTGATAAATAAGACTTCCTGAGTGTATTGCACTTCACGGGTTACGGGGTTGTGGACATGGGGTTCGATGACTTTACCCACCGGATGGCGCATATACGCCAACTGCTGAGATAGTTCGTTCGGCGTGAAAAAGTGAATTCCTGGCTTGTTAAAATCACGAGAAATAATCAGAGCTAGGAGTTCATTATGGTAACGAATTTCTTCAAGCATGGCCAACTAACCTCATTAATCTAATTGTTTATTGTGGGAAAACAGACTTCATTTTCTATTTAGCTTCTAATAATTTGTTATTTTCATCTCTATCCTTACCCCAACCATCTACATACTTTGTTCTATCTACTCGACCAAAGATAATTTTGTCTAACTTTTCAGCCATTTTTTTTGTAATAGTGTCGCGGTTGCCAAACAGCCCATTCTTCCGAAGAATCTGTAACTGACGATAAATGGCAACATTTGTTTCATCAATGGCTACATTTTTACTGAATGCACCATAGTGAATAAAGCAGGGCTGATATTTAAAATCTAAAACCTCTAAATCAAACCCGTAAATATCCTTAAGAGTCTTTTGAAAGTAAGCAGTTTCATCCCAAGCATTACGTCGGACTGTTCCAGAAACTATTTCTTCATAGTACGCATGAGAGACATTACACTGTAGCGCTTTTTGCTTGTAAATACAAAACCAAGTATTCCAACGTTCATTTAGACAGATAACTTCATCAGAATAAGAATCATAGCATTCAGGATTGGTTGGATAATAGTCAGTTGAAATTGCAACTAAATTAGGGTTTCTCTCCAGTTGCTCCAACATCACTGGAATGAATTTTGTATTTAAAATTTCAAAATCGGCATCTACAGTTGCATGATACGGCGTTTCAATTTTCTTTAATTCTCTATCCCAAATAGTTGCACATTTTTCAAACGGTCCTTCCAATTTAGGATCGATTGGTTTTTTATCATCAGTTTGCCATTCATTTTCTACAATTTCTACAAATTCAAATTTCCGCCAAGAAGAAAAATACTTTTTTTTAAGAGCCGAACTCACCCAATTAGAATATACGCGTAGTTTAAACGGAATCCCCTTTACCTTGGCATAGCTTCTGACTGCATAATCCGCAATAACTACATCGCGATCGGTCACAATCATAAAGAATGTAATTTTAGTGTTATTCATCCAATTATTTCTCCTTTCTAATAATTTGCTATAGTTTAGTTAATTGCACAACCAGTTTTGTCGCAGAACTAATTTTTGAAAGTCGCGATCGAATATTAATCGAAAAATATATTTAATTTGAGATTGGCTTCTAGCAGCATTGAGTTTAATATCTAAAGCAGACGGAGCGTTTCGTTTCTGAGTTAGTAGGGATTTTAGCCAAAACTTATTCTTGACTGCAATTTGAACAACGTGCGTTAGAAGATGAAGCCGATTTGGAATTGCTTTGTGATAGTAGGAATACATATCACAAGCTCCTTCATTAGCTACACGACGACAGAAGTAATCAACTGTCATGCGTGATGGTGGAATATGATGATGAACGATCGCATCTGGTACATAACCAACTAGCAAATTATCTTTCCATAGCTTGCGATTAAGCCCGCTTTCTCCATCTCCCAACCAAATATCACCAAAGCTTTCTGGATTAAAGCCGCCCATCTTGAATAACACATCTCGCCGAATTGCCATATTGACTCCAAAGAAAAACCCTTGGGGATCGAGACGAAATTCAGCATAAGGTTCCATAAGACTCAGTATGGTGAACATCTTAGAATCTCCCATGTACTCTAGCAACCACTGCGGAGGAGGTGCTTCCCAGACAGGGCGCACTGGACCACCTGCAGCTACCATTTCTGGATGTTCTGAGAAAGCTTGAGCATAACTCAGGAGCCAGTTTGCATCAAAGGTAGCATCATCATCTGTGAAAACTAAAACATCACCTTTTGCTGCATTTGCACCAGCGTGGCGAGCATTGTGTAATCCAAGTTGAGGTTCAGAAACGTACTTAACAAGTACTTTTGCCGTTTGATTAAAGTCTGCTACCATACTTTCAATTTTTAGGTCAGCAGCGTTATCAACAACCAAGAGTTCAAAGCTTTTTAGTGTTTGCTCTTGCAGACTTTTAAGAGCTTGTAAGAGGAGATGCGATCGATTATAAGTTGGAATAATCACTGAAATTTGCATTGTTCTTGATTTAGATATAAATATTTTATAACTCTGCAATTTCTGACAATTTGCGCTCGACAAGCTCCTGAATAACTATCTTTTCACAATTCTTTGGATTTATATCATATCTTCTGATGTTTAAGATAAGTTTATAAGATTCCCTATTAGTCTAGAACCCCGACTTCTTTAAGAAGTCGGGGTTCTAGAGAATTCGGGGAGCGTGTAGGGCAGACCATTCAGCTTTTGCTAAAATCTTGCAACTATTTGGCAATCCTGGGTTTCCAGTTCCGAAAAAGTCTCCTCCTTCTACCTTAATAGATGCTGCATCGTCAACCCAATCTAATATTTCTTGCTCGCCATGAGAAAGAAATATCAAAAAGTGGTAAGAACCATTAGCTAGTGGTAAATTATTGACCTTACATCTGACATAACCTGCATCAGGTTCTACAGTTATATTATCATTGGTAAAATTAGTCCGAAACAATAAAATCGTGTTCCCTTTCTCATCTAAAAAATCAAAGCTAAAAACAACATTACTCAGAGGGTGTCCTGTATTATTGAGGTAGCCAACTTCAAAATAATAATCTTTACCGGACTGTAAGGTATTAACTTCATTCTCTTCTGCATCTAAAACTTTGAAGCTAATTGCTTTCACTTTACCAGAACCTCTGCGATCTGTTCGTTCAGCTAGAGAAGTTTCATGCATGAGTTTGTGCGTTTTTTCTAAATAAGCGCTAATTGCCTCCTGTGCTCCGGTGTCTACATATAGTTTACCTGACTCAAGCACGATCCCTCGATTGCAAAGCGACTCCACCGCATTCATACTATGGCTAACAAATAAAACTGTCCTTCCCTCCTTAGCTGATACATCCTCCATTTTTCCCAAACACTTCTTTTGAAATTGTGTATCTCCGACTGCTAGCACTTCATCTACAATAAGTATTTCTGGTTCTAGATGGGCTGCAACTGCAAACGCCAATCGCACGTACATTCCCGATGAATAACGTTTAACTGGCGTATCTAAAAACTTTTCAACTTCTGCAAAGGCAACAATTTCATCAAACTTATGTTGAATTTCTGCCTTGCTCATTCCCAGGATTGCTCCGTTCAAAAAAATATTTTCTTTACCTGTTAGTTCTGGATGAAAACCCGTTCCAACCTCCAATAAACTAGCAACTCGACCTTTAACTCGGATAGTTCCTTGTGTCGGTTCTGTAATCCGACTCAAAATTTTTAGGAGTGTTGATTTTCCTGCACCATTTCGACCTATGATACCAATGCGATCGCCCTGGTTAATTTCAAAGGACACATCCTTCAAAGCCCAAAACTCCTCGCGGGCTAAATCAAACGTCTCCTTTTTCGAGGGTTTCAAAAATTTTTGACTCAGTGCTCTTGCTCCATTAGCAATCAAATCACGGAAAGTCTTGTACTGAGTTCCCTCGTGCTGGTGACTCAGAATATACTTTTTGCCCAGGTTTTCAACTCGAATCACCTTGTCAGACACCAGCGCTACTTCCTCCTTCTTTGGAATTAAGGCATTCAACACCTCTAAAGAGAGATAGCAATTTGATAGTCAAAAATACTATATTTCATAATTTCAAACAAATCGTTAAATTCATCCTTCAATTTTGCATCGTGTTATTGACTATTCCTGCATAGGATTAGCCACCTCTTTCTCAAACAAGCTTAAGGCTCGTAATGCGGCTTGATCCATGTCATAGTACTTGTATTCGGCAAGTCGTCCGGCAAAAATGACTGTACCTTTGAGCTTCTGAACTTCTTTGAGATAGAGATCGTAACGCTCGCGGTTTTCCTCACGCGGAATAGGGTAGTAAGGATCGTTTTTACCAGGTACGTAAGCTTGAGGGTACTCCATAACCAATGTCGTCTTGGGTGAAGTTTGCCCCGATAAATACTTTTGCTCGGTAATACGTGTGATATCGTAGTCGTTAGGGTAGTTAACTGTACCGACTTCTTGGTAATGCTCTTGGTCTAGTGTTTCAAAATGAAAGCGCAAGCTGCGGTAAGGTAGCTCACCATACATATAATCAAAGAAGGTATCAATGGGACCAGTGTAAACCATCCGGTTGAATTTGATGTCGTTGATAACTTCTCGATAGTCTGCATTTAAAAGTACTTTGATGTTGGGGTGAGCCAGCATCCGGCGGAACATTTCCGTGTAGCCGTGCTTTGGCATTGCTTGGTATGGATCTTGGAAGTAGCGATTGTCGCGGCTGATGTAAACTGGAACGCGCCCTGTGACTCCGCGATCGAGATCCTCTGGTTTTAGTTCCCACTGCTTAGCTGTATAACGGACAAAGACATTTTCATAAATGTAGTTAGCGAGAAACTCCAAATCTCCAACAGCAGTTTCCCGCAACTTCAGAATTGGCACTTTCACTCCAAAACCAAAGTGTTCTAAAAGCTGTTCCTCTAACTTTTCAGCGTAGCGGGGAGGAAAGAGAGCGTAGATTGTATTTAAATTAAATGGTAAAGGAACTTTCTTACCTTCCACTACAGCAAGTACGTGGTGGTAATAAGGTCGCCATTCAGTAAACTGGGATAAGTAATCCCAGACTTTCTTCGATTTAGTGTGGAAAATATGAGGACCGTATTTGTGTACCAAAATGCCATGTTCGTTGTAATAGTCATAGGCATTTCCACCGATATGGTCTCGTTTTTCTACAATTAGTACTTGTTGTCCTAACTCGTTGGCAATTCTTTCAGCAAGAACGCATGCAGAATATCCAGCCCCTACAATCAGCCAATCCACTCTCATCACATTTCTCCTTATCTAAAATTAATTAATCCAAAATCCAAAATCTAAAATCCAAAATCCAAAATCTAAAATCTAAAATCCAAAATCTAAAATCCAAAATCTAAAATCAAAAATCCAAAATCCAAAATCAAAAATCCAA